>NZ_JBFRXN010000004.1:0-600000 GCF_040947875.1 Pseudomonas sp. MYb118
GCCCTGTATGCGCTGATCGAGGCGCCCATGCGCCTGTGGCTGCAACACGTCGACAAACCCCTGAGTGCGCGCCAGGAACACGCGGTGATTCTCGAGGCGATTCGCGCAGGCGACGCGCAGCAGGCCGAGGCGGTGGTGCGCGAGCACATCGAAGGCACCGTTCCGGAATTGATCAGCTTTCTGCAAACAGCCAAATAAACCAAGAAACGGGCCCTGAGCCCTGTGAATCTTCCAAGGGAGTTGACGATGCGTATATCCAGTCTTGCTGCGGCCCTGTGCATGGCCGCCGTGTTGCCCCAGGTGCAGGCCGCCGAACAGGAGCTGAAGTTCTACAACTGGTCCGACTACATTGCCCCCGACACCTTGAAGAACTTCGAGCAGGACAGCGGCATCAAGGTCCAGTACGACATCTTCGACACCAACGAAATGCTCGAGGCCAAGATGTTGTCCGGGCATTCGGGGTATGACCTGGTGGTGCCGTCGAGCCAGTTTCTCTCCAAGCAGATCCGCGCCGGCGCCTACCAGCCGTTGCAGCGCAACCTGCTGGGCAACTGGAAACACCTCGACCCGCGCCTGATGCAGCGCCTGGAAGCCGCCGATCCTGGCAACAAGTACGCCGTGCCTTCATGTCGGGGCACCGTGGCCATCGGCTTCCAGCGAGGAAAAGGTCCGCGCCGCACTGGGCGAGGACCGTGGTGCTCGAATTCCTGGTGGATGGTCTTCGACCCGGCCAACCTGGCCAAGCTCAAGAGTTGCGGCGTGGCCTTCCTTGATGCCCCGGTGAAGATCATTCCCCAGGCCTTGTTGTACCTGGGCCTGGACCCCAACAGCACCAAGCCCGACGACTACAAGAAGGCCTCGGCGCTGCTGATGAAACTCAAACCGTCGGTGACCTACTTCAACTCGTCGAAATACACCGCCGATCTCGCCAACGGTGATATCTGCGTGGCCATCGGCTATTCCGGCGACGTGATGCAGGCCCAGAGCCGGGCCAAGGAAGCCGGGAAAACCGTGGACATCCGCTACCTGCTGCCCAAGGAAGGGGTCAACCTGTGGTTCGACATGCTGGCCATTCCCAAGGATGCCGGCAACACCGTCGGTGCCCACAAGCTGATCGACTACCTGCTGCGCCCCGAAGTGATCGCCCCGGTCAGCGACTACGTGGGCTACGCCAACCCGAACAAAGACGCCACCGCGCTGATGGACCCGAAAGTCAGCAGCGATCCGGGCATCTACCCCGGTGATGACGTGATCGCCCACACCTTCGTGTCCGCCGACCTGCCGGACGCGATCCAGCGGCTGATCACCCGCGAGTGGAACCGGATCAAGTCCGGCCAATGAATTGACGAGTGTTTGCCATGTTGAATTTCTCTGCACACGAGTATCCCTATGCCTCGCAGCGCCAGAGCGTGTTCGCCCGGCGAGGCATGGTGGCCGCCTCGCAGCCGCTGGCGGCGGAGGCGGGGATCGAAATCATGCGCCAGGGCGGCAACGCCATCAATGCGGCGATCGCTACGGCGGCGGCCCTGATTGTGGTCGAACCCACCGGGTGTGGCCTGGGCGGTGACGCCTTTGCGCTGGTCTGGATCAAGGGCCAGTTGCATGGCCTGAACGCCAACGGCCATGCGCCGGCGGCGCTGAGCATCGAGGCGGTGAAGGCCGCTGGCCATGAACAGATGCCGTTGTACGGCTGGACCCCGGTCACCGTGCCCGGTTGCCCGTCGGCCTGGGCCGAGCTGTCCCGGCGGTTCGGCAAGTTGCCGTTCGCCGACCTGCTGCAACCGGCCATCAGCCTGGCGCGCGACGGCTTTCCGCTGTCGCCGGTGGTCGCCCATCAATGGCAGATCGCCCTGGACGAGTTCAGCCCCCACCGCGATGCGTTGCTCGAGCCGTGGTTCGAGACTTTCCTGATCGAAGGCCGCGCGCCGCGGGCCGGTGAGCTGTTCCGCAACCCGGCCCAGGCCCGGACCCTGGAAGAGCTGGCCGCCACGCAATGTGAAAGCCTGTACCGTGGCGCCCTGGCCCAGCGCCTGGATGCCCATTCCAAAGCCACCGGCGGTTACCTGCGGGCCACCGATCTGGCCGACTACCGGGCGCAGTGGGTCGAGCCGATCCACATCAACTACCGCGGCGTCGATGTCTGGGAAATCCCGCCCAGCGGCCAGGGCCTGGTGGCGTTGATGACGCTGAAGATCCTCGAAGGCTTCGACTTCGACCATCGCGACAGCCAGCAGACCTGGCACCGTCAGTTGGAAGCGATGAAGCTGGCCTACAGCGACGGCCTGCACTACATCACCGACCCGGAGCACATGCGCGTGGCCGTGGCCGACCTGCTCAGCGATGACTACAGCGCCCGTCGCCGCGCGCAGATCGGCGAGCAGGCGCAGCCGCCCAAGCCGGGCGACCCCCATGCCAGCGGCACGGTGTACCTGGCCTGCGCCGACGCCGAGGGCAACATGATCTCGTTCATCCAGAGCAACTACCACGGCTTTGGCTCCGGCGTGGTCCTGCCCGACAGCGGCATCGCCCTGCAGAACCGCGGCCAGGAATTCAGCCTCGATCCGGGCCATTCGAACTGCCTGGCACCGGGCAAGAAGACCTTCCACACCATCATCCCCGGTTTCCTCAGCAAGGACGGCGAGGCCCTCGGCCCGTTCGGCGTGATGGGCGGCTACATGCAGCCCCAGGGGCATGTGCAGATGGTCATGAACCTGGTGGATTTCGGCCTCAACCCGCAAGCAGCCCTGGATGCGCCGCGCTGGCAATGGCTGGGGGAAATGAAAGTCGGCATCGAGCAGGGCGCTTCCCGAGACCTGGCCAATGCCCTGGCCCGACGCGGGCATCAGGTAGAGATCGCCAGCGACCTGACCGATTACGGGCGTGGCCAGATCATCCTGCGCGACCCGGTCAGCGGCGTGCTGTGCGGGGGCACCGAACCGCGGGCGGATTCGCATATTGCGGTGTGGTAACTCCCACCTGTGACAACAACCTATGGGCTCTTCTGTGGGAGCGAGCCTGCTCGCGATGGCGGACTGTCAGGTGCCTTCTCTAAACCTGACACACCGCATCGCGAGCAAGCTCGCTCCTACAGGGGGTTGTGTGGGGCTTTACTGTCTGGCGTTCTGGCTGTGGCGGTAATCGCTGACTGACTCATACACCGCCTTGCGCAGCCGGTTGATCCCGCCAATCGGGCGGTGTGCCTCCAGGCCGAACCACGGGTTGAACGACAGGTTGTCGCATTGCAGGTTCTGCGCCGGGGTGTCGAAATCCTGGGCGGGCAGGGTGATGCGGGCCACGGTCTGGTAGGGCGAATCCGCCTCGCGCCACTCGATGCTGGTGTCTTCGATCGGCATGTATTTGTTCGCATCCTGACGCTGGATCTGCAGGACGAAACACGCCGGCACGCGGTCGGTGGACAGTTGCTGGTTCAAGGCGCTGCGCAGGAAGTTCGGCAGGTCGTGATTCTGCTTGGGCAAGGCGTAGGCCGGGCAGTTATCCGGATCCGGCGCGACCCTGAACTTGGCATTGGCCTCGCCGAACTTGTACGGCGACACGGAGAAATAGGTGGTCTGCGTCGGGCTGTCCGGCGGTGGCGAGAGGGTCGCCAGGGCGATGAACAGGTGGCGGATCTGCCAGGTGCGTGGGTCCCAGCCAGGGAAGAACGCCATGACCTTCTTGCCGTCCGCCTGCGCCGCCACATTCTGACGGTATTCGGCGACATCGCTGACAAAGAAGTTCGGGTGGCTGAACATCACGAAGTCCTGCTCGTGCAGGTCCTGGCGGTTGGCGAGCAATTGCTTGCCCGGCACGTCCAGCAGTTTGATCGCCATGCCCCGGGCATCGCGGATGCTGTCGAACTGCGGATAGGCGTTGCCGTTGGACAGGCGCAGGGTCGCTTGCCACCGTTTGCCCGGTTCGCTGAACACGCCGCGCCGCAGTTCCTGCGCCAGCTCCGGCAACACCTGCACTTCGGCCTTCACGCAGCCATGGGCCTTGGCGTGGGCATCACGCAGGTAGCGGGTGCTTTCGCGGTGTTGATCGACGATACGCACAGCGGTCTGGATTACATCCTGGGTCATCGCGGCTTCCCCGGCGGGGATCTGCTCTTGCGAAGGCACCGGGCCTCGGTGTTGCCAGGCGAACCAGGCGCTGCTCAAGGCCCAGCCGATCAGGCCGAGCACCAGCACCGTCAGCACAATCTTGCCGAGCAGCCGCCCCAGCCACAGCCAGAGTCGGGCCAGCAGCGGCAATTCCTTTTTGAACGTGGACATGATCATGGCAGTTGTGTCTCCAGCGGGCCGCCCAGCACTTTCAGGTATTCCAGCAGCGCCCAGCGCTCCTCGGGTTGCAGCAACCGGCCAATCACGCCATTGCCGCGTTCGCCGGCGCGGAATTCATGGCCGCTGTTGCGGTTGCCGGTAATGCGCGTATCGAACACGAAGCCATTTTCGAAGGCTTCCGTGCGATAGCCCAGGTGCCGTGGGTCGTACTCGAAGGTGCCCCGGTAGAAGGTGGTGGCGCGTTCATCCTGGGGCGAGAGCAATTGATAGATGCTCGGCACCGAACCATTGTGCAAAAACGGCGGTGTGGCCCACACGCCCGCCAGCGGCCGGGCCTTGTAGGCGACCATTTCGCGCACGCCGATGGGCAGGCCGAAACCGTCGAACTGCGGCTTCTCGGCCGGGGTGATGTTGGCGTCGCGATAGGCACGGTTCTCGACGAAGGCGGTGACGTAGGCCAGGCCCTTGGCCACCGACAGTTGGCTCAAGTCCAGCGGCTCCTTGGGCTCGGGGTCCAGTTTCACGTCCAGCTTCTTGAGCTCCGCCGGGTCCCATTGCAGGGCGGTCAGGTCGAAACGGTGGTTGGCGATGTTGTTCGCGGCGGTAGGGTCGGTGCCAATGACCTCGACCGGCAGCATGTGCAGATGCTGGACCCAGCGCTCGCCTTCCTGGGTCACTTTCGGCACGTGGCATCCGGCGCAGTTCTCGGTAAACAGCGCGCGGCCCTTGGCAGCCAATGGCTTGTCGATGGTGCCCAGCAGCTCCTCCGGCCAGGCCGGCGGCTTGAGTCGTTGCAGGGTTTCTTCAATCAGATGCAGGTCGCGCACCCGCACGCTGGACGGGTAGCGGTCGTCGCCCATGAGCGGCTGGCGGTTGTCGTCGAAGAAATTCAGCGTGGCCCCCACACCCAGGGCTTCGCCGATGTTGCGCGCCATGGGTTGCTGCGCCGAGCCATTCCACTGCACCCAATCGAAGGTCCACATGTCCCACAGTTGCGGGTAGTCCACCGGTGCGTTGGCCACCCGGTAGTTGGCCGGGGAAATCGCGTCGCCGAAACTGGCGTTGGCAATGCGCCCGAACGCATCGGTACGGCCAGGGCCTTCCTGCGTTGGGTAGAGGCCCCGATGGGTATCGTTCCAGGCCACCTTGAGGAAGGTATCGAGGGACTGCTTGAAGTCCTTGCGCAGTTGTTGGTGTTGCGCGTCGTAGCCCTGGCCCAGCACGTTGCGGGCGAACCGTTCGAACTTCCACGGGTTGTAGTAAGTCGACGCCAGACTGGCCACCAGGGCCTGTCCGAAACTGCCACCGCGCAGTGTCGGAACACTGGAGGGCAACACATGTTGCGCGGTACCGCCGTCAATGCGGATGGCCTGGTCCTTGAAGCGCAGCTCGCCGGTGTGGCAGGCCGAGCAGGTAATATCCAGAAACTCATCTTTACTGCCGGGATTTTGATGCCGGGCGAAGCCCACGGGCAGGTTGCCGGGGTTGTCGGGCGTGGCTTTCTGACCGGGGTCGATCAGGAAACCGAAACGTGCCATGTACTCCGGCGCGGCGAATCGTCGCTCCGAGAAGGGCAGTTCGAGGGCGGTGAACCACTCGTAGCGCAGGCCTTTGACTTGCGTGCCCTGGGGGGTGAAATAGTAGGTCTGGCGGTCGCTCGCGCTCCACTGCTCCAGGTAGTGCACCTGTTGCGCGGGCGTCCACTGCGGCAGTCTGGGGTTGGCGACGTAGTACAGGACCACCGCCAGGGCGATACCCAGCAGTGCCACGATCAGAATCAGCAGTCGGTAAAAGAGGCGCAAGTTAACTATCCTTGTCGAGTTATCCCTCCCTTATGCCTGAGCTGCAAACTTGCGGCAAGTGGCCATTACTCTAAGGGTGATGCAGGTCAGTCAAGTTGATGAGGCCTGGATGACAGAAGCTTCATCTTCGGATTGCTTAAATGCGTTACAACTCCTGAACTTATCAGCCGTATCCGGCTCTCATGCCGGTAGCCATTGGTCGTGGCCGCCTGATAAGCTCGCGGCTTTACTCGATTGCCCTTTTGGCGCATGAACAAGGAAATAGCATGAAACAGCATCGGTTGGCGGCGGCGGTGGCCCTGGTTAGCCTGGTACTCGCGGGTTGTGACTCGCAGACCAGCGTAGAGCTGAAAACCCCGGCGCAAAAAGCTTCCTACGGGATTGGCCTGAACATGGGCAAGAGCCTGGCTCAGGAAGGCATGGACGACCTGGACTCCAAAGCCGTTGCCCAGGGCATCGAAGATGCCGTCGGCAAGAAAGAGCAGAAGCTGAAGGACGAAGAGTTGGTCGAAGCCTTCGCCGCGCTGCAAAAGCGTGCTGAAGAGCGCATGGCCAAGATGAGCGAAGAGTCGGCCGCTGCCGGCAAGAAATTCCTCGAAGACAACGCCAAGAAAGCCGGTGTCACCACCACGGCTTCGGGCCTGCAATACGAAGTGGTCAAGAAAGCCGACGGCCCACAGCCGAAGCCGACTGACGTCGTGACCGTGCACTACACCGGCACCCTGACCAACGGCACTGTGTTCGACAGCTCCGTGGAGCGTGGCAGCCCGATCGACCTGCCGGTCAGCGGCGTGATCCCGGGTTGGGTCGAAGGCCTGCAACTGATGCACGTGGGCGAGAAGTACAAGCTGTACATTCCAAGTGACCTGGCCTACGGCGCGCAAAGCCCAAGCCCGGCGATTCCAGCCAACTCGGTGCTGGTATTCGACCTGGAACTGCTGGCCATCAAGGACCCAGCCAAGCAAGACGACGCCGCCAAGTAATCCGCGTCTTCGCTGCCGACAACGCCTCGCTCATGCGGGGCGTTGTTGCATCTGGTGCCCGACAAAGGTAAACAAAGCGAACGGATGGGGCAGTGCGCAGTCAGACCCATTGAGGCTGTCGCCTACGCCGCTACGGGCTGCCAAGTCAATGAAATTCTGGGTTTTTTTATGTGAGTAAAAAACGCCCGATCTGAGCGAGGCCCTTGTGAAACGGGGCTTTGCGCGGTGAAATGTGGGTCTGTTCACAAGGTTATCCACAATTTGTGTGGATAACCTTGCTGCGGGAGGAATGATGAAAACACCGTGGAATTTCGCACGCTTCCTGCCGCTGGCCGGGCGCCTGCTGGCCCGTGGGCGGCTGCCAACGCTGCTGTTCGCCGTGGCCAGCAAAAGTGCCAGCCAGGGTAACCGCCTGGGCAAGCTCAAGGATGACCTGCGCCTGTTGCAGGCGTTGTGCCTGGCCTACTGGCGCGGTGAGTACCGGGCCATCAGCCCCAAGGCGCTGGTGTCGGTGGTGGCGGGCCTGATGTATTTCCTCAGCCCCGTGGACGCCATCCCCGATTTCCTGCCGCTGTTCGGCATGATGGATGACATCGCCGTGCTCGCCTGGCTGATGAAAGTGCTCGATGACGAACTCAATGCTTTCCGTGCCTGGCGCAAACGCCAGGTGCCGGAGAAACTCGTGGTGGTCGAACGACTGCCCGATACCGCGGAGCAACTTCAGCTCCAGGGGCCGAAAAAAGCCTGATTTTGCTCAGGATCGTGCCTATATCCATACCCCGCGACCTTGGCCGCTGTTAGGATTACACTTCCAAGGAAAAGCACCGACTCGCTTAGTGTCGTTGTCCTACGGGGAAGTCATGGATATTCAGATAATCACACGCGAAGGCGAGCCCGAGTATGCGGTTCTGCCGTGGGCTCAGTATCAGGCTTTACTCAAAGCAGCAGGCCAGGACCTGCCAGCGCCGCAGGACGCCCCGCAGCGTCCATCGGCAACACCCGACCCGGTTCTTCCGGGCCTGGATCAACTACGCAGTTTACGCGAAGCAAAGGGCATCGCCATCGAGGCGCTCGCCCGCACGGTAGGCATCAGCCCGTCTTATCTGGCCATGATCGAAAGTGGCGAGCGTCTGCCCGACGCTGCGATCCGCCGCAGTCTGGCCTGGGAATTGACGGTGCCAGGGTGGAGGGATGAATCGTGAGCGTACGCATCAGTCGTCAACATTGGGACGGGTTGTTGGGCGAGCTGGACCAGGCGCGCCGCCAGAGGCACCTGCTGACCTACCGCGCGTTGCTGGAGCGATTGCAACTGCCGACGCCGGCCATGCAAACGTTGACGGCTGCGCTTGAACACCTGGCCGCACTGGACGCCAAGGCCGAGCAGCCTTTGCGCAGCTCGCTGGTGATCAGCCAGGGCGCCAGCCGCCTGCCACGCACCGGTTTTTTCGAGTGTGTCGAGCGCCTGGGGCGTTTCTCCGGGCCGTCCGACGGGGTCGCGGCGGCCTCCTGGCATGCGTCGGAAGTGGTGCGTGTGTTCGAGTACGAATACCCCGAATCGGCGGAGGCCTGAATGTTACTGAAACTCAAGGCGCAGATCGGCTATTGGCTGGCGCGCCGGCTTTTTCACTGGCCCTGGTGCGTGCGCCAGCCGCGTATCTGGAGCTGGATGGAAAGTCAGTTCGCGCGCATGGCCAATCTGGGCAATACCTCGGCGCAAAGCTTCTACGGCCACATCCTGACCTTTCGCGGCGTAGGTATCGGCGCCCGTGAAGAAGGTATTCGGTTACTGCGCCTGGCAGCCCTGGCGGGGGATGGCAAGGCCGCCTATCAGGTGGGCGTGATCAGCCTGGCCGGAAGCGCGAGCAAGGCGCCTGATCCGGTCGAAGCGGCACGGTTCTGGAACCTGGCCCTCAAGGCAGGGCACCCGTTGGCCGAGATCAAACTCAACGAATTGGCCGCTCGCGACACCGCACAATAGATCTATTTCCTTCACATCTCCCCCTGTGGGAGCGGGCTTGCTCGCGAAGCTTTTCTGCTTTTGCCGCGTTTTCTGAAAAATCGGCAATTAGGGATCCTTCCTACATCCGCTCCCTACTTTCCTGACTTCTTTCTTTGTTGAACCTGCGCATTGTCTCGCGTGCTTATTTTCACGCGAGAGATTGCTCATGTTTGACCCGATTGTTCATGCCATCGCCTGCATCGCGGTGGCTTGATGGAGCCTGTCGCCCGCATCGAGCAAGAGCTCGACAGCTTCGCTGACACCCTGAGCGTGTACCGCCAGCAACTGCGTGGTTTTTTCGCTCGCACCAGCGACAGGCTCAGCCGGGCCACCGACATGCCGTCGCTCATGGGCATGGAGCGGCTGATCAAGCTGGGCAACACCACCACCACGGTGACCAGCAGCGATGAGCGGTTTTTCTCCACGGTGGCGCAATGCCCCCAGAGCAGAATCCTTGAGATCGAGAGCCGCTTCGAATCGGTTTACGACATTCCACTGGGCAACATCCAGGTTGATGTGATCGCCGTGGAGGACGGTGAAAAGACCCCGATTACCCTGGATGAACACGGCAAGGGCACCTTCCAGGGCATCCCCGGCAAGTTCTACCGCATTCATGTGCAGAGCGAGGTGACGCCGCAGCAGATTGACGAACTGTTCAGCGCCTATGACGGCCTCGCGACGCAGTTGCAAGGCTGGCTGCGCAGCGAGTGGCAAGGCTACAAGCCACAGTGGTCGCAGCAGTCGGCCGCCGCCTCTCTGGCGGCAGCGGGCAACGGTCTGCTGGCCGGCAGTTGGGCGGCGATCCAGGCGGTGTGGGATGGCATTGGAGAACTCTCCGATATTCTCAAGGACCCGGCCGCCTACGCTGAAAAGCTGGGTGAAAGCGCGGGTGAACTGGCCGCCCTGGCGCAGAGCGCGCCACAGCAGATGGAAAAAGCCATGCTGCTGGCCAGTGACGAGGCCGCGCTGTGCCTGCTGATGCGCGCCGCCACCCTGTGGCTGGAGATGCTGCCACCGACGCAACTGGCCGCGTCGTCGGCCGAGGCCATCGCCAAGGTGGTGGTCGGTCTGGTCATCGACCTGTTGATCGGCCTGGTCTTGAGCGTGGTCGGAGTGGGCATCGCTTGGCTGGGCGTGCGCCTAGCCAGGTATGGCAAGCAGATTTTCGACGCGGCCATGGCCTTCGTGAAGTCGATGGCGGCGATCCTCGACACCTTCATGGGCTACGTCGGGCGCTACAAGCCGGTCGCTGCCAGGGGTGTCGCCGCCGGTGTGAAAGGCGGCGGGTTGCAACTGCGCTGGGACGCCAGGCGCAACACCACCCTCAAGCACGACGAACGTCACGACGACTCGCCGAAACAGGCCACCAACCCCAACGGCGACAGCGCCGAAACGGCCGATAAAACCGCCACCAACCAGTGCCCGGTGTCGATGGTCACCGGCGAAGAATTGCTGACCCTGACCGATGGGGTGCTGGACGGCATCCTCGCGTTCGACTTCACCCGGCTGTACCGCACCAGCGCGGCGGAACTCGACATTGGCCTTGGTTTTGGCTGGAGCCACAGCCTGGCGCACCGCCTGGAAATCGACGGCGAGTCAGTCATCTGGATTGATCATGAAAACCGCCGCACGACTTTTCCGCAACCCTCGGTCACGCGCCCGATCATCCACAACAGCCTGTCGTGCGCGGCGATCTATCTGGGTGACGATCCGGAAGAACTGATCCTCGCCCAGGCAGGCGATGACGCGCGCTTCTATCACTTCATCAACGGCCGCTTGAGCCGCATCAGCGACGCTTACGGCAATCGCCTGCAAGTGAGTCACGACTACCAGGGGCGGTTGCAGCGCCTGGACAACGGGGCCGGCCGTGCCTTGTTGTTGCGTTATAACCGCCGACACCTGGTGGCGGTCGACTATCAGCAATTCGTTGCCGCCGACACGCTGCAAGCCTCCTGGGTCACCGAACAAACGCTGGTCGGTTACCGCTACAACGAGCGCGGCCAACTGATCGCGGCGACCAATGCCGCCGGTGAAAGCGAGCGCTACGACTACGACGATCTGCACGTCATCCTCCAGCGGCAACTGGCCGGCGGGGCAAGTTTCTATTGGGAGTGGGAAAGGTCCGGCAAGGCCGCACGATGCATCCGCCATTGGGCGTCTTTTACCCAGATGGAGGCGCGTTATCTCTGGGATGACCAGGGCAGTGTCACCGTCCACAACCTCGATGGCAGCGAAGAGGTTTACCGCCACGACGATCGCGCGCGGCTGGTGCGCAAGGTGGATCTGGAGGGTGGCGAGCACCTCAAGGCCTATGACGAACAAGGGCGTTTGATCGCTGAGCAGGACCCGCTGGGGCATGTCACCGAGTATCGCTACGACGATGCCGGGCGGCTGGTGGCCTTGCTGGCGCCTGAAGACGAGCCGACTTCCTACGAGTATCGCAACGGTTTCCTGCACGCCCGCCATCGCGGCAAAGCGGTGTGGGGCTACCAGCGTAATGTCCAAGGCGACATCACTGCCGCGACCGACCCCGACGGGCACGTCACTCGTTATTTCTACGATGAACGTGGGCAACTGCTGTCGATTGGCTACCCGGACAACAGCCGACATGCCTTTGTCCGCAACGCCCTGGGCCAACTACTCGAGGAAACCTTGCCGGACGGTGGTGTGCGGCGGTTTTCCTACGATGTGCTGGGGCGGCTGATCAGCCGGCAGGACGCACACCACGCCGTCACCCGCTACACGTGGGACGCGGTTGGCCGGCTGATCCAGACCACGCTGCCGACAGGCGCCACGCGCTCGTTCCAGTACAACGCCTACGGCAAGCTCGTCACCGAAGACGATGAGCTCGGCCACGTCACGCGCTACGAATACTTCGAAGACCTGCACCTGGTCAGCCGGCGGATCAACCACGACGGCACCCAACTGCGTTATCGCTATGACAACGCGCAACTGCTGCTCACGGAAATCGAAAACGAAGCCGGCGAGAAGTATCAACTGGACTACACGCCGGGCGGATTGATCCGTCAGGAACGTGGATTCGACGGCCTGCACACGGCATACGCCTACGACCTGAATGGCCACCTGCTGGAAAAAACCGAGTTCGGTACGGACGGCTCGCAGCAGGTCACCGCCTATGAGCGGGATGCGGCCGGGCGGCTGCTGTGCAAGACGTTGCCCGATGGCAGCAAGGTCGAATATCGCTACGACGGCCTGGGGCGGTTGATCGGTGTCGATGACGGCCAGGATCATCCGCTGGAGTTCGAGTACGACCTGCAGGACCGGCTGATCACCGAGCACCAGAGCTGGGGCACCCTGCGTTATGCCTATGACGCCTGCGGGCAGCTCAAACGCATGCGTCTGCCCGATGGCAGCGTGCTCGACTACCACCGGGAAAAGGGCGGTGCACTGAGTGCAATCGACCTCAACGGCGCGCGCCTCACCACCCATCAGTCTGCCTTCGGACGCGAGCTGCAACGCCAGCAGGGCCAGCTCACCAGCCACTACCACCATGACGAACAGGGCCGCCTGCAAGCCCAAGTCATCCACCAGCACAACCGACCGCTGTACATGCGCCACTACGGCTACGCGGTCAACGGCAACCTCGCCACCCTCGCCGACAGTCGCCACGGCCAGCGCAGCTATTACTACGACGCCCGCAACCGCCTGACCCGCGTACGCCACACCCGCGACGACCCAGCAGAAAATTTCGCCCACGACCCCGCCGGCAACCTGCTGATGCAGGATCGCCCAGGCGTGGCCAACGTCGCGGGCAATCGCCTGCTGATGCAAGGCGACCGCCATTACGACTACGACGCCTACGGCAACCTCATTCGCGAGCGCCGCGGCACCGCACAAAAACTCGTCACCCACTACCGCTACGACTGCCAGCACCGCCTGATCGGCATCACCCGCCCGGACGGTGGGCAGTCGTCCTACCGCTACGACGCCTTCGGCCGACGCATCGCCAAGACCGTCGACAGCAAAACCACCGAATACTTCTGGCAAGGCGACCACCTCGTCGCCGAAAGCAGCCGCGACCACTACCGCAGCTACCTCTACGAACCCGGCACCTTCCGCCCCCTGGCCCTGCTCGACGGCAAAGGCCCGAGCAACGCCTGCCCGTTCTACTACCAACTCGACCACCTCGGCACGCCTCAGGAACTGACCGATTACAGCGGTGAAATCGTCTGGTCGGCCAAATACAACGCCTACGGAAAAGTTACCCAGCTGGCCCACGGCGGCGGGGAACGCCTGGAGCAACCGCTACGCTTCCAGGGCCAATACTTCGACGCCGAAAGCGGCCTGCACTACAACCGGCATCGGTATTACGACCCCGATCTCGGCCGGTATCTAATGCAGGACCCGGTGAAACTGGCGGGCGGGTTGAATTCGTATCGGTATGCGGTGAACCCGACGGGGTGGGTTGATCCGTTGGGGTTGAGTGGCAGCTGCCCAGGGGCAGGGAAGGCGGGGTGTGGGGCGCCGGATGATGTTGCTGGGGCCAGGGTTGATGAGGGTGGGCCTGTGCTGCCGAAAATGTCGGCTGGGCAGCGGCGGGAGAGAATTGATGAGTTGGCGGAGGCGAATGCCAAGCGGCGGGTTCTGGAGTATGAGGAGAGGTACGATATGCATACTGTTAAGAAGCACAGTTCAGAAATACCTGATGCTGCGCTTAAACAGCGGGCAATTGATGGGACGGATCCTCATACAGGTAGAACTCCCCGGAGTGCGAGAGGAAATCGAAGCTCGCAATTTACTAGCTGGAGGGTTCATCTGAACGCCTTGAACAAAGCCTTGTCCAGAGAGGTTCTGGGGTTGAGTCCTCATACTGGCGTAGATCACGACAACTTCCCAATTGTCAGAATGGAGGTGCCGGGAGCAGGGCGAGGTTATAAGCCGAACAGAAAAAATGCTGCTGAACCAATTTTGACTGAGAACATGGACTGGGTTGAGATTAAATTTGATAAGGTCGATAGGGCGAGACCATTTACTGGTTTTCCATCGGAGAAAAAGTAATGTTGTGTCATCCGTTTTTAAATGAGATTTTTGAGCCGAATTTAATGTGGTTTATCGGGGTGTTCAATGTTTATGATCTTGAGCATACTCTTGGCGTTGAGCTGGATGCTTATGATCCTAATGATGAGTCTGATAGGGCAGAGCTAATAAAGAAGTACTGTTTGGATTTAAGTTATCTATCTTATCGGCATAAGTATGTTTTGCTGCAGTATCTCGCAGCCAAGCTGAGCGACGGCGAATATGATTTTCAAAGCTTATTCGAGATCGACGAAGATGAAGCCTCGAGTTGGCCGCGAGGCGAATGGTACGAATTAGAGGATCCACCGGGGCTTCCTACAGCATGTCTATGTGCTTGCACAGGAAGTCTGGAAAGATGATCTGGATAAGGCCAGTCTTGAAGACCAGTCTACTTGGTAGCGTTGGTCGTCTTTGTGATGAACGAATCGAATGACCGCTGCGCGGTCAATCGCGGGCAAGCCCGCTCCTACAGTTGACGGGGGGGCTATTCGATTTTTTTGGTGTGTACCATTAGTTGGCTGGCAACGGACCTGTAGGAGCGAGCATGCTCGCGATGGTCGTTAACGATGACGCGGGATGTCTGGAGGCCCGTGTCGCCTGGGCCACCATCGCGAGCATGCTCGCTCCTACAGGAGTGGGGGCGATGATCGTTCCCATGCTCTGCGTGGGGAATGCAGCCAGGGACGCTTTGCGTCCCTTCAAAACCGAACTCGGAGCATCCGAGGGTCCCACGCAGAACGTGGGAATGATCAAGTCGGATCCGATGCCGACGGTTCCTATCTTTAGGAAGAGAATCTGACGCTTGAGTTTAAGGAGAATGTAATGAACGTTGATAACACCGTAGTTCGTATCCAATTACCGAAGAAAAAATAATGGAAGTAGTTATAGGTGATGTCACTTCAATCGGGAATGAAATCGTTGTTGGATTTTCAACCAGCTTTGGTTCTGGAATTGGATTCTGGAAAGGAGTAGCGCCTGCTGTCAATGAATCACATGACGTCGAGCTGGAAATTGGGGAGGCGATTGTCTGGGGAGAAAATGGTCATTTTTCGCTAAACAATGTGTGTTTGATTGAAATGGGCAGTGACTCTGTAAAACTGACTGGGCGTATTGTTCACATTGATGACGATGGATTTGCGGTTCTGGATGTGAATGGATCTGTTGTTCTTCTTGAAATTATTGATTTTACTGGGGGAATCCCGGTTTTCGTAGATTTGTGTATTAAGAAAATTGACTTGTATCCGACTGGTGTTTAAGCCCCTGCCGAGGGTTATTAATTCCACCGTTAAAAAACGAACGGTGTCAAATCTGAAAGTCGCGTTGACTGTGCGATTATCGCGAGCAGGCTCGCTCCCACAGTTCGATTTGCTGTAGTTCAGGTTTTGTTATGTGTCCCCATTTGTTGGCTGGCACCGGACCTGTAGGAGCGAGCTTGCTCGCGATGGCGTCGTTACATCCGACATCAATGGCGCCTGACACACTGCATTCGCGAGCAAGCCCGCTCCCACAGTTTGATCCGGGGCGGCCCGCTCAGCACTGCACCTCGGGCTCTTGCGCCGTCAGGCTGTCGATCACGTGCACGCTGTAGCCCGGGATGTTTTTGGCGTGGTGTTTGGCCTGGGAGGCCATTTCGGCCAGTTGGCTGGCGTCCAGTTGTGCGCAGGCCTCGGCGTGCAGGTGGACCACGCCGATCGACAGCGACAGCAGGGGGAATTCCTGGCGGACGCCCTGGCGGTTGGGGGCGATGAAGCAGTTGGCTTCCAGGTGTTCGGCGCGGTAGAAGCGCCGGCACTGGCTCTGGAAGTCGTCCAGCAACTGGTTTAAACGTTTGCGCCAGTCATCCGGACCAAGCACCAGCAGGAAATCGTCGCCGCCGATGTGGCCGACGAAGTCGCGGGAGGGGTCGACGCGGTCGTTCAGGCACTGCGCCAGGCACAGCAGGACTTCGTCGCCACGGCCGTAGCCGTAGATGTCGTTGAAGGGTTTGAAGCTGTCGATGTCGACGTAGCAAATTACCGATTCGCGCTGCTGTTGCAGCAGGCGGGTCAGGCATTGCTGGATCGGCACGTTGCCGGGCAGCAGGGTCAGCGGGTTGGCGTAGCGGGCCTGCTGGATTTTCAGTTCGGTGATCAGCTTCAGCACGTCGATGACCCGGCCCAGCCCGAGGTAGCCACCGTTGAGGGTGATGATGAAGTCTTCTTCGATACGTTGCCGGGCGCGGCTGGTGATCAGGCGGCTGACCTGTTGCAGCGACTGGCTCATTTCGACGGCAAGGAAATCATCGCTCATCAGCCGGCTGATGGGCTTGCGGGCGAACAGGTCGGTGGCAAACGGCTTGAGCAGGGCGTCCGAGAGCGAATGCCGGTGCACGATGCCGCAAGGCCGGCCGTGTTCGTCGAGCACCGCCAGCGAGTTCAGGTTGGCCTGGCGGCGGAAGGCTTCCAGCACCGTCGCGGTCGGCGTATCACGATCGACGGCGGGCTGGTCGTTGAGCAGAGCGCTGAGGTCGCTGGCTTCCTCGTTCAAGGCTACGGCCGCGCTGTCCTGCTTGGGCATCAGATTGCGCGCATCCCTTGGCGGGTGCTCCTGCGGCCGGCACAACAGGTAACCCTGCACCAGATCGACGCCCATGTCGGTCAGCACCGCGAGCTCTTCCGGCAACTCGATCCCTTCGGCAATCACCTGCGCCCGCGAGGCCTTGGCGATCTGCATGATCGAGCCGACGAACTCGCGCTTGAGCGCGTCCTGGTGGATGCCGTCGATGAAGTGCCGGTCGATCTTCACATAGTCGGGCCGTAACTCGGACCACAAGCGCAGGCTCGAATAACCCGCACCCAGATCATCCAGGGCGATGGAGAAGCCCATGGCGCGGTAGTGATTCAGTGCGTTTTGCAGCAACTGGAAGTCGTCGATCGGCGTCTGCTCGGTCAGCTCGATCACCACCTGGCTGGGCGGGATGCCGAAGTCTTCGAGCAGTTGCAGGGTGCGGCCCGGTTGGTGGGCGGCTTCGAGCAGGGATTCGGGTGAGACGTTGAGGAACAGCTTGCCGGGCAGTCGCTGCTCATGGAACCGCCGGCAGGCGCTCTCGCGACAGGCGATTTCCAGTTCGTTCAGGCGCCCGGCCTGGCGGGCGACGGCGAACAGGGCGATGGGCGAATGCAACGGGCTGTTGGACGGGCCGCGACTGAGGGCTTCAAAACCTAGAATCTTGCGTTCGGAAAGCGAAATGATCGGCTGGAACAGACTGTGTAAACCGCTTTGAGTCAGGATTGAACTCAACGCACTCAGCTGTTCGGTCGTGGTCATGGCGATCTCTGGTGAAAAAAAAGGACCGGAAGCGCTCTTGTATCAAGAGCAGTTCCAGTCCCATATTTCACGACAGAATGATGACTGTTTGATGACGCCTCATGGGCTTCACCATTAAAAAGCCATCATCTTAGTGCTTGGCCACCGCGGTATTGAGCTTCAGGTAGTCCAGCAGGATGCGCCCGGTCTCGCTCAGGTAGGCATCGTCCTCTGGTTTGACCTTGTCCGGCTCGGCTGCGGCAACGTCCTCGTCTTCTTTCTTCAGCTCCTTGAGCGGCTCTTCGCCTTTGGCCTTGCGACGGATGTTTTCCATCGCCAGTTGCTTGGCTTCGATGTCGGCGTGCTGGGCACGGCGATCCGCCTCGTTGAGGCTGACGGTTTTTTCCGCCATCAGTTTTTGCGCCAGGGCCAGCTTGTCGCGAATGAACACGAACTCGGCATCCTTGGCGGTACGCACGTCATGCTCGGACTTGAGCTGGGTGAGGTACGGCTTGAACGGATCGACCGCCGGCTTGATGGCCGCGCGGATGGTGTCCCATGGCATGGCTTCGGGCAGGGCGCTTTCGCCGATTTCCTTGGTGTCGATGATCGACGGGTAGTCGATGTCCGGCAGCACGCCCTGATGCTGGGTGCTCTGCCCGGAAACGCGGTAGAACTTGGCCAGGGTCAGTTTCAGTTCGCCATGGTTCAGCGGCTGAATGGTCTGCACGGTGCCTTTGCCGAAGGTCTGGCCGCCGATGATCAGCGCACGGTGGTAGTCCTGCATGGCGCCGGCGAAAATTTCCGAAGCCGAGGCGGACAGGCGGTTGACCAGCAACGCCATCGGGCCCTTGTAGAAAGCGCCCGGGTTTTCATCTTCCAGCACGTCGACACGGCCATCGGCATTACGCACGAGCACGGTCGGGCCCTTGTCGATGAACAGGCTGGTCAGCTCGGTGGCTTCCTGCAGGGAACCGCCGCCGTTGTTGCGCAGGTCGATGACTACGCCGTCGACTTTCTCTTTCTGCAGTTCGGTCAGCAGTTTCTTGACGTCGCGAGTGGTGCTCTTGTAGTCCGGATCACCGGCACGGAAGGCCTTGAAGTCCAGGTAGAACGCCGGGATCTCGATGACGCCGAGTTTGTAGTCCTTGCCGTCCTGTTTCAGGTTGAGGACCGACTTCTTCACCGCCTGGTCTTCAAGCTTCACCGCTTCGCGGGTGATCGGCACGATCTTGCTGGTCTGGTCGTTCGGTGCATTGCTGGCCGGGATGACTTCCAGGCGCACCACGGTGCCTTTAGGCCCACGGATCAGCTTGACCACTTCGTCCAGGCGCCAGCCCACCACGTCGACCATTTCCTTGTTGCCCTGGGCAACGCCGATGATCTTGTCGGCCGGTGCAACCTGCTTGGTCTTGTCGGCCGGACCTGCCGGTACCAGACGCACGACTTTGACCTGGTCGTTATCGCTCTGCAAAACGGCGCCGATGCCCTCCAGGGACAGGCTCATGTTGATGTCGAAGTTCTCCGCGTTATCCGGCGACAGATAATTGGTGTGCGGGTCGTAAGACATGGCGAAGGTGTTGATGTACGCCTGGAAGATGTCCTCGGCGCGGGTCTGGTCCAGACGCGCCAGCTGGTTCTTGTAGCGCTTGGTCAGTGTTTCCTGGATCTGCTTGGAATCCTTGCCGGCGATCTTCTGCCGCAGCACTTCATCCTTGACGCGTTTGCGCCACAGGTCGTCGAGTTCTGCGGTGGATTTGAGCCATGGGGCGTCCTTGCGGTCGATCAGCAAGGTTTCCTTGGTGGTGAAGTCGATCTTGTCGACGCCTTTGTTCAACTCGGCAAGGGCGAAGTCCAGGCGCGCCTTCACGCGGTCCAGGTAGCGCTTGTAGATGGTGAACCCGGCGTTCAGGTCGCCGCTTTTGAGGAAGTCGTCGAACTGGGTCTTCCACTTGTCGAATTCGGCGATGTCGCTGGCCATGAAGTAGCTGCGCGACGGGTCCAGCAGCTTGATGTAGCTGTCGTAGATGATCACCGAGCGCGCGTCATCGAGTGGCGGTTTGCTGTAGTGATGGCGCTTGAGCAACTCGACGACATTCAGGCTGGCGATCACTTCGTCACGATCAGGCTGAAGCTTGTCCCAGCTATTGGCTGCGAACGTATTGCTCGACATCGGCATCAGGCCGATACCGATGAACAGAGCGAGGGCGGTGCTGGGGAACAGGTGCTTCATGCCGATTCGACGCAGGGACATTTGATAACGCATATTAGGCCGTCTTTGAAGTCGCCGGGTCCACGAGGGCCGGTCGCATAATGCAAAAAGCCCGGCGATACAGCTTCGGGCTCAGTCCAGACTCACTATGGAGGCACTGTGAAAGCATTGCAAGGCGTGGAAGGTCAAGTGGCATGGGTTGAAGAGCCCAGTCCTACGTGTGATGTAGGGCAAGTTCGCATTCGCGTGTCGGCTGCAGGCCTCAATCGCGCTGATTTATTACAAAAAGCTGGCCTTTACCCACCACCGCCTGGGGCCAGTCAGGTGCTGGGACTGGAATGCTCCGGCGTGATCAGCGAGGTGGGGCCGGGCTCTTCCTGGCAGGTCGGTGATCGGGTTTGCGCCTTGCTGGCCGGGGGTGGGATGGCCGAAGAGGTGGTTGTCGACGGGCGGCATGTGCTGCCGGTGCCGGAAGGTCTGTCGTTGGTCGAGGCTGCGGCGCTGCCCGAAGTCTACGCAACGGTGTGGCTGAATTTGTTTCAATTGGCTGCGCTCAAACCGGGTGAGAAAGTTCTCTTGCACGCCGGAGCAAGTGGAATCGGTTCAGCTGCCATTCAGCTGTGCAAGGCGTTTGGCAACCCTTGCTGGGTCAGTGTCGGCTCTGCCGAGCGCCTGGCTTATTGCCAGGAGTTGGGTGCCCAGGGTGGCGTGATTCGAAGCGATGACCTGGACAGTTTGCGTGACCTGGGGCCGTTCGACGTGATCCTCGACCCGGTCGGAGGCAATTACGCCGCACTCAACCTGAAACTGCTGGCAGGGGATGGCCGTTGGGTGCTGATCGGCCTGATGGGCGGCCGCGAGGCCAAGCTGGACCTGGCCCAGGTGCTGGCCAAGCGTGTGCAGTTGCTGGGCTCGACCCTGCGCAGCCGCGACGATCAGTTCAAGGCGGATCTGTTCAGCGACCTCAGCCAGCATGTGTGGCCGTTGCTGGCCGAAGGCCGACTGCGCCCGCAGGTGGCGAGGACCTTCGCGATCAAGGATGCCGAGGCGGCGTTTGCGGAGTTGGCGAGCAACACGGTGGCGGGGAAGGTGGTGTTGGTGATTGATGAGAGCTTGAGCTGACAGCTCCGGACCTGTGGGAGCGAGCTTGCTCCGGGCGGCGCTCCGACGATAGCGGTGCATCAGTCAACACTTCATTGAATGACACATCGCTATCGCGAGCAGGCTCGCTCCCACATTGGAAAGGGGTGGGCTATTTCCAGTGATGAATCGGCCACCCAGCCTTCTCGGCATGCTCGCGCAGCACCGGATCCGGGTTCACTACGTGTGGGAAATCGACCTTGAGCAGCAGCGGCAAATCGTTGCGTGAGTCCGAATAGAAGCTCGCGCCTTCGAGGTTTTCCTCTTCTGCGTCCAGCCATTCGAGCAGGCGCGTGATCTTGCCTTCCCGGTAGGTCAGGGTGCCGGTGGTGTTGCCGCTGTACACGCCATGCGACACCTCCAGTTCGATGCCGAGGATTTCATCAATGCCCAACCGCTCGGCAATCGGCCCGACCAGGTGGGTGCCGGATGCCGAGATCACCAGGATCCGGTCTTCGGCCTTGCGGTGGGCGGCGATGGCCTTGGTGGCGTCGCTGAAGATGATCGGTTCGATGACGTCTTCCACCCACGGGCCGACCAGGTGGGCGATCTCCTCGGGTGTGCGCCCGATCATCGGCTCCAGGCTGAAGGTCATGTAGTCCTCCATGCGCAGCTTGCCGTGGCTGTAGGCGTCCATCAGTTCGTTGTTGCGGCGCATGAACGACTCGGGGTCGACCCAGCCCAGGCGCCCCATCTGCTCGGCCCAGAGGGTGGCGCAGTCGCCGTGGATCAGGGTTTCGTCCAGATCAAAAATTGCCAGGGCCATCAGTACGGTTCTCTCTTCAACATCAGCGAAGGCATCAGGCTACCTCACGCAGGGCCGTCGGATTCAATGGAAAGCGCCAGGCGCTGACCGTCGGGATGCAGATCGGTGGCCGAACGGTTGAGCACGTCTACCACCAACTCCACGCCACGGGCCTCGATGCGGTAGCGAATCACGTTGCCCAGCAGGCTGTGGCTGCGTACCAAGGCATCGAGTTCACCTTCCAGGCTTAGCTCGATGGCTTCCGGGCGAATGGCGATGCGATGGCTGATGGGGCGTTGCAGCAGTTTGCTCGCGCTGTCGGCATCGAGCAGGTTGTAGTTGCCGATGAAGCCGGCGGCGAACACGTCCACGGGCGCGGTGTAGAGGGTTTCGGCGTCGCCACTCTGTACGATCTTTCCCTGATTCATGAGGAAAATCCGGTCAGACATGGTCAGCGCTTCTTCCTGGTCGTGGGTGACGAAGATCGTCGTCAGGCCCAATTCGCGCTGGATCTGTCGGATCTGTTCGCGCAGGTGCTTGCGAATCCGCGCATCCAGGGCCGACAGCGGTTCATCCAGCAGCAACAGCCGTGGCCGTGTCACCAGCGAGCGGGCGAGGGCCACGCGCTGGCATTGGCCGCCGGACAGCTGATGCGGATAACGCGAGGCAAAGTCATTGAGTTCAACCAGTTTCAACGCCTCGGCCACGCGCTTGTGGCTTTCGTCGCTGTTGACCTTCTGCATGCGCAGGCCGAAGGCGACGTTCTGTTCGACGGTCATGTTGGGGAACAGCGCATAGCTCTGGAACACCATGCCGATCCCGCGTTTCTGCGGGCTGAGCGGCACGATGTCGACGCCATCGAGCAAAATCTTTCCGCCGTCCACCGGGGTCAGGCCGGCGATGCAACGCAGCAGCGTGGACTTGCCGCAGCCCGAGGGGCCCAGCAAGGTGACGAACTCACCTTTCTGAATCTCGCAGTTGATGTCGCTGAACACCGGGGTGCCGGCGTAATTCTTCTGAAGGTGTAGGACGCTGACATAGCTCATTCGCTTTTGTCCTTGTTCAAGATGTTGGCCGCCCAGGTCAGAACCAGTACGAAAAAGAAGTAGGAAATCACCAGCGCACTGGTGAAGTGGCCGCTGCTGTTACGCATGTTGTTGAGGTAGACCTGCAGGGTCTCGTAGCGCGTGCCGACGAGAATGTTGGCGAACACGAATTCGCCGAACAGGAACGAGAACGACAGCAGCAGCGCCACCATCAAACCCTTGCGCAGGTTGGGCAGCACCACCAGGAAGGCCGCTTGCCAGGTGCTGGCGCCGAGCAGTTGCGCAGCGTCCATCAGGTCACGCAGGTTGATCGCTTGCAGGTTGTTGGTGATCGCCCGGTACATGAACGGCAGGGCCACGGTGAAATAGCAGCCGATCAGGATCCACGGCGTGCCGACCATGGCGAACGGTCCGGAACCGTACAGCTGCAACAGGCCCACCGACGACACCACCGGCGGCACTGCGAAGGGCAGCAGGATCAGGATGTTCATCAGCGCATCGAGTTTCGGGAAGTGGTAATGCACCACGAACAGCAGCGGCAATATCAGCACCACCGACAGTATCAGTGCACCCACGCACACCAGCAGCGACTGGCCGAAGGCGTGGAGAAAGCGCGGGTCGCTCCACAGCGCGATGTACCACTTGAGGGTGAAACCGCTGGGCAGGATGGTCGCCGACCAACTGCTGGCGATCGAGTAGATCAGGGTGCCGGCCAGCGGCAGCAGCAGGATGGCGAACAGCAGGTACACCACGACCCGGTGGTAGACAGCCACGGGTCCCCGTTCAACGCGCGACATGGTAGCTCCTCTTCAACAGCAACTGATGCACGACGGTCACCAGGGTCATCAACGCCACCAGCACCACCGCCAGGGCGCTGGCCAGGTTCGGGTCGAGGGAAATGTCACCGGACACCAGGGCCGCGATGCGGATCGGCAACACGTTGAAGTTGCCGGTGGTCAGGGCGTACACCGTGGCGTAGGCGCCCAGGGCGTTGGCCAGGAGGATGACGAAGGTGCCGAGCAGCGCCGGGGTCAGCACCGGCAGGCCGATGTGGCGCCAGAACTGCCAGCCGCTGGCGCCGAGCAGTTCGGCGGACTCGCGCCAGTCTTCGCGCAAGGCATCGAAGGCCGGGTAGAGCAGCAGCACGCCCAGGGGGATCTGGAAGTAGGTGTAGAGAATGATCAGCCCGGTTTTCGAGTACAGGTTGAAGTCCTGTATCAGCCCGGCCTGCTTGAGCATGATGGTGAAGCTGCCGTTGAACCCCAACAGGATGATGAACGCGAAGGCCAGGGGCACGCCGGAGAAGTTGCTGGTCATGTTGGCGAAGGCGTTGACGAAATTGCGCAGCCTGGAGTCGACCCGGCGCAGCGAGTAGGCGCCGAGAATGGCAATGATGATGCCGAACACGCTGGACCAGAAACTGATCTCGAGGCTGTACTGGATCGCCTGGAGGTAGAACTTGGAACTGAAGATCCGGGTGAAATTGGCCAGGCCCCAACCGAACTCTTCCGATTGCAGGCTGTTGATCATCACCCATACGAGCGGGGCGATCTCGAACACGATAAAGAACAGGGTAAATGGCACCAGGCACAGGGCCGCCAGCCATTTGCCGCGAGTCATGGCATTCACTTGAGCAGCTCCGGGCATACAGGTTTGTCGTGGGCCACGCCCAGCAGCTCGCAGACCGTGCCGCAGATTTGCGTCTGTTTTGGTGCAGCGTGGGCATCGAGGCTGAACGCGTCACCGAGGACGAACAGCGGCACTTCGCGTTCTTCCGGCAGCAGGCCGTTGTGCGAGCGGTCGTTGTTCATGCCGTGGTCGGCGGTTACCAGCACCTGGTAGCCGGCGTCGAGCCAGCCTTGCAGGTAGTCGGCGAGGATGATGTCGGCCGAACGGGCGCTGTTGCGGTATTGCGCGGTGTCGAGGCCGTGCTTGTGCCCGGCGTCGTCGATGTTCATCGGGTGCACCAGCATAAAGTTCGGCGCATGGCGCAGGCGCAGGTTTTCCGCGTCGGCGAACAGGTGCGAATCGGGGTAGTGGTCGTTCCAGTAGAAATGGCCATGCTGGATCGGTAGTTGCGGGTCGTCGGTATGACGGTCGCGGGCGGCGATGAAGGGCGAACGGTTATACAGCTCGCTGACCCAATGATAGGCCGCTGCCGCCGTCGTCAGCCCGGCTTCGCGGGCATAGTGGTAGATGCTGCGCTGGTTGGACAGGCGCGAGACGTTGTTGTGCACGATGCCGCTGTCGATTGGCGTGACGCCGGTCAGGATGCATTCGTACAAGGGGCGGGACAGGGCTGGCAATTCGCACTCCAGCTTGTACAGCGCCGCACGTCCTGCGCCGACATAAGCCTGCAGATGCCCCATGGCGTGGCGTGCAACCTCGTAGTTGAGACCGTCGAGCACCACCAGGATGACGTTGTGTTTCATAGGGGCTGCTCCAACAAACCCGCGTTAGACCAAGTCCCTTGTGGGAGCGAGCCTGCTCGCGATGAGGGCCTGTCTGTCAACATCATTGTTGAATGTCAGACCGCTATCGCGAGCAGGCTCGCTCCCACAGTGGGTTCCTGGCGCTTGTGCCAAAGAGTTACTTCATCTCGACAATGACTTCTTCGTTCCACTTCTGCGGCAGGGCTTTCGAGGTCTTTTCCCACGCGTCCGCGTCTTTGATCGGGGTGACCTTCTTGTACTGCTCGTTCGGCAGCAGTTTGGACTGCACGTCGGCTGGCAGGGTGAGGTGCTCGGCGCGGATCGGGCGGGCGTTGCCCTTGGCCAGGTTGATCTGGCCGGCGTCGCTGAAGATGTACTCGCGGGTCAGCTTGGCGGCGTTGGGGTTCTTGGCGTATTTGTTGATGATGGTGGTGTAGCCGGAAATCACCGAGCCGTCGGACGGGATCAGCACCACGTAATCATCCGGGTTGGCCATCTTGGCTTTGTAGCTCAGGCCGTTGAAGTCCCAGACCACGCCCACTTCGATCTCGCCTTTCTCCATGGTGGCGATGGTCGGGTTGGCCATCGACAGGCGACCCTGCTTGGCGATGTCGGCGAACAGCAACAGCGCCGGTTGCAGGTTCTTCTCGTCGCCACCGTTGGCCAGTGCGGCAGCCAGTACGCCGTTGGCGGCCTGGGCGGCGGTGCTCACGTCACCGATGGACACCTTGTATTTGCCGCCCTTGAGGTCAGCCCATTTGGTCGGTACTTCGGAACCGTGCAGCAGCTTCTTGTTGACGATGAAGGCGATGGTGCCGGTGTAGGCCAGGGCCCAGTGGCCGTCCTTGTCCTTGGCCCAGTCCGGGACCTGATCCCAGGTGCTTGGCTTGTAGGGTTGCGTCACGTTCTGCTTGACCGCAATCGGGCCGAAGGCGGCACCGACGTCGCCGATGTCGGCGCTGGCGTTGTCTTTTTCCGCGGCGAACTTGGCGATTTCCTGCGCCGAGCTCATGTCGGTGTCGATGTGTTTGAGGCCGTAGTTCTTGGCCAGGTCTTCCCAGGTGCCTTTCCAGTTGGCCCAGTCATCGGGCATGCCGACACTGTTGACTGCGCCTTCCGCTTTCGCAGCGGCTTCCAGGGTTTTCAGATCATCGGCCGCCATGGCGGCGGTGCACAGGGCAATGGTCGAACCTAACAGTGATGCCAGGAAAAGCTTTTTCATTCCGAAGCTCCTTTGGTCGTTTTCAACGCTGCGATTGCGGTTGTGTTGGTCTAGGTCAGCAATACCTGAGCCAATCTAGGTGCCCTGGATGACATTTTGATGTCCGCCGGTTGTTTTCACGTCGCAGTGCTCAGGGTTCGAGGTAAGCGTAGACCATGGCCAAGGTGCCGAAATCGCGGGGTTTGGCCACTTTATTGCAAGGGGTGTGCAGGACCGTTCAGTGCATTTGTCATCTGCCAGTCATCAGCAGTGCCTAGGCTTGCAGGAAGTTGATGAAGCCGATTCAAACCCGGACTTCGCCCCGAAACAGTGCTGGTCTAGACCAGATAGGTAAATGTGGATGCGTATTGAGGCAACCAAAGCGGTGACCGCCATCGGGCAGGTGTTGCAGGAACAGCTCGATCACGGGCTGTTGGTCCCCGGCAGCAAGTTACCGGCCGAGCGCAAGCTCAGTGAGTTGTTCGGCACCACGCGCATCACCCTGCGTGAAGCGTTGTTGCAGCTCGAGGCGCAAGGGCAGATTTATCGTGAGGAACGTCGGGGGTGGTTCGTGTCGCCGCCGCGCCTGGCCTACAACCTGATGCAGCGCAGTCACTTTCACGCGATGGTCAGCGCCCAGGGCCGGGTGCCGTCCACCGAAGTGATCTCGGCGCGCCTGCTGCCGGCCTCGGCGGCGGTATGTGCGTGGTTGCAGTTGCCGGCGCTGTCGAGCGTGATCCAGATCTGCCGGGCGCGCCGGATCGACGGGCGGCTGGTGCTGTACGTGGAGCACTACCTCAATCCGCAGTATTTTCCGGGGATCCTGGACTTCGACCTGAATCAGTCCATCACCGAGCTGTACGCCCGGCATTACGACCTGCATTACGGTCGGGTGCGTTTCGAAATCGTCCCGACCGCGCTGTCGGTCGATGCCGCGGCGGCGCTGCGGGTGTCGGTGGGCAGCCCTGGCTTGCGCATCGCGCGGGTCAATTACGACCAGCACGAGCGGCTGATCGACTGCGACCTGGAATTCTGGCGGCACGATGCAATCCACGTCGGCGTTGACGTGGCGTGAGCCTGGCCGCCGCAGGCTCGCGGCCTTCATCAGCCAAAGCGGTAAATGTCCATGCCCAGCGCGCCCATGGTGAACCCCTGGTGGCTGATGCTGAACGCACCGCCGGCGCTGCGGGCAAAATACAGCGGCAGCAAGTGTTCATCGCTGGGATGGTTACGCACGGCGTTCGGCGCCAACCGGCGATAGTCATGCAAAGCGGCTTCGTCGTTCGCCTCGAGCTTCTCGATCATCCAGTCACGAAAACTCTTCGCCCACGGCTCGACGCTTTCCGGGCCGGCGTGCCAGTCCAGTTCGCGCAGGTTGTGGGTGATGCTGCCGGAACCGATCAGCAAAATGCCCTGTTCACGCAAGCGACTCAGCGCATGCCCGACGCGGGTCTGCAGGGCAGGGCCGCCGCGAGTGGGCAGCGAGACCTGCACCACCGGAATGTCGGCCTGCGGGTACATCAACGACAACGGCACCCACACGCCATGGTCGAAAGGCCGGTTGTAATCGAGGCGTGCGGGCAAGTCGCTGTGCTTGAGCAACTGGACCACCTCGGCGGCCAGTTGCGGCTCGCCGGGCGCCGGGTATTGCACTTCGAAGAGCGCCCTGGGGAAACCGCCGAAGTCATGCCAGGTTTCCGGTTGCGGGTTGGCGTTGACCAGCAGCTCATCGCTTTCCCAGTGCGCAGACACAATCACGATGGCCTTGGGCCGTGGCAGTTCGACGACGATGCGGGCGAGCGCCGTACCGCTGGCGCCGGGTTCCAGTGCCAACATGGGGGAACCGTGGGAAATGTACAGGCTGGGGAACATACAGGTGCTCCAAAGAGTAAGATGGCCCCATCTTCAATCAGATCATTGATCTAAATCTAATATAAGTTTTTGGGTGTTTTGATCGAATTTCTCGGAGATAGGTATGCAGCCGGAGTTTTGGCACAAGCGCTGGCAGTCGAATCAGATCGGCTTCCACCTGCCACAAGTGAACCCTTATCTGCAGCGTTTCTGGCCGCAGTTGGGGCTGGAAGAGGGCGCTCGGGTACTGGTGCCGCTGTGTGGGAAGAGTCTGGATTTGCTGTGGCTGGCGCACAAGGGGCACGAAGTCCTCGGGATCGAGCTGTCGGAAAAGGCGATCGAAGACTTCTTCGAGGAACATGGGTTCGACCCGCACGTCAGTGTGCAGGGGCCGTTCAAGGTCTACCGGGCGGGGTCCATCGAGCTGTGGTGTGGCGATTTCTTCGAATTGACCCCCGGCGACGTGGCCGATTGTGCGGGGCTGTATGACCGCGCCGCGTTGATCGCCCTGCCGTCGGCCATGCGTGAGCGCTACGCCGCACATCTCAAGCGCATCCTGCCCAGGGACGCCCTGGGATTGTTGATCACCCTGGATTATGACCAGGCACAAAAGGACGGACCACCGTTTGCCGTGCTGGACGATGAGGTGCAGCGGTTGTTCGGTTCGGCGTGGTCGCTGAAGATCCTCGAGGATCAGGATGTACTGGAGGAGAACGGCAAGTTTGCCGAAAACGGCGTGACGCGGTTGGAAGAGCGGGTCTACCGCCTCCAAAGCTGACCCCACCCCCTGTAGGAGCGAGCTTGCTCGCGATGGGCGCCAGAACACCGCTGGGCGTCAGATGCCCAGCGTCATCGTTGACGACCATCGCGAGCAAGCTCGCTCCTACAGGGGACGGGGCGCCCTCTGGACAACAAAAAGGCCCGCATCTCTGCGGGCCTTTTTGTTTTGCTGCCTCTCGATCAACCGCGACGGTGCAGGGCGTTGATACGCTCTTCCAGCGGCGGGTGGCTCATGAACATGCGGGCCAGGCCCTGCTTGATGCCACCGTTGATACCGAACGCGTTCAGGGTGTCGGGCATGTGCACCGGCAGGCCCTGTTCGGCGCGCAGGCGTTGCAGGGCGCCGATCATCGCGCTGGTACCGGCCAGGCGTGCACCGGCTTCGTCGGCACGGAATTCGCGCTTGCGCGAGAACCACATGACGATGGCGCTGGCGAGAATGCCCAGGACCAGTTCGGCGAAGATGGTCGCCACGTAGTAGGCGATGCCCTGGCCTTCTTCGTTCTTGAAGATCACCTTGTCGACGAAATTGCCGATGATCCGCGCGAAGAACATGACGAAGGTGTTCACCACGCCCTGGATCAGGGCCAGGGTGACCATGTCACCATTGGCCACGTGGCCGATTTCGTGGGCCAGTACGGCTTTCACTTCATCGGGCGAGAACCGCTCGAGCAGGCCCTGGCTGACCGCGACCAGTGCGTCGTTCTTGTTCCAGCCGGTGGCGAAGGCGTTCGCCTCGTAGGCCGGGAAAATACCCACTTCGGGCATCTTGATCCCGGCTTCGCGGGACAATTGCTCGACCGTTTGCAGCAGCCATTGTTCGTGGCGGGTGCGTGGCTGGGTGATGATCTGGGTGCTGGTGCTCATCTTCGCCATCCATTTGGAGATGAACAGCGAGAACAGCGAGCCGGCGAAACCAAAGACCGCACAGAAAATCAGCAGCTGATTGAGGTTGAGATCAACCCCGTTGGCCGCCATGAACCCGTTGAAGCCGAACAGGCTCAGGGTGATGCTGGCAATCAGCACGACCGCCAGGTTAGTGGCCAAAAACAGCAGGATGCGCATCATGGTTGTAGAACTCTCCTCATGCTAAAGATGTAGCGTACTGCGGGGTATATAAGGTGCTGCACCGGGCGATTCAACCGAGTGACTATTTCAAACTGTGTCCTACAGCCAAAGTCTAGTTGTTTGCAGGGCATTTCCGATGGCAGCAGGGGAGGGATTTGTCAGGCAAATGCCGTCGCGGCCCCCGTCAATGGTAGACGCGAGCAGGCAGCGCGCTATCGGTCAGCGAGAAAATTCGCAACCAAATGTTAGGCGCATAAGAAGTGTTGCTGAATCGATCCGTGTGCGGCTTCCTGGCGAACGCCGCACACGGCCAGATCTATTACTGGCGATAGGATTTGAGGAAGTTGCCGATGCGGCCGATGGCCATATCCAGGTCATCGACGCGGGGCAGGGTCACGACGCGGAAGTGGTCTGGCCAAGGCCAGTTGAAGGCCGTGCCCTGTACCACCAGCAGCTTCTCCGACAGCAGCAGGTCGAGGACGAACTTCTCGTCGTTGTGGATCGGGCAGACTTTCGGGTCGATACGCGGGAAGGCGTACAGCGCACCCATCGGCTTGACGCAGCTGACGCCGGGAATGTCGTTGAGCAGTTCCCAGGTGCGGTTGCGCTGCTCCAGCAGGCGGCCCGGCGGCAGCACCAGGTCATTGATGCTCTGGTAACCGCCCAGGGCGGTCTGGATCGCATGCTGGCTCGGCACGTTGGCGCACAGGCGCATGTTGGCCAGCATGTCGATGCCTTCGATGTAGCTCTGCGCGTGGTGCTTGGGCCCGGAAATGGCGATCCAGCCGGAGCGGAAGCCGGCCACGCGGTAGGACTTGGACAGACCGTTGAAGGTCAGGCAGAGCAGGTCCGGGGCCAGCGAGGCGGTGCAGATGTGCACGGCATCGTCGTACAGAATCTTGTCGTAGATCTCGTCGGAAAAAACCACGAGGTTGTGCTGGCGGGCCAGTTCCAGCATGCCCAGCAGCACTTCCTTGGAATACACGGCGCCGGTCGGGTTGTTCGGGTTGATGATCACCAGCGCCTTGGTGTTCGGGGTGATCTTGGCCTTGATGTCGGCCAGGTCAGGCCACCAGTTGGCCTGCTCGTCGCACAGGTAGTGCACCGGGTTGCCGCCCGCCAGGCTGACAGCGGCGGTCCACAGCGGGTAGTCGGGGGCTGGCACCAGCACTTCATCGCCATTGTTGAGCAGCGCCTGCATCGACATCACGATCAGCTCGGAAACGCCGTTGCCCAGGTAGATGTCTTCGATGCCGACACCTTCGACCTGCTTTTGCTGGTAGTACTGCATGACCGCTTTGCGGGCGCTGAACAGGCCCTTGGAATCGCTGTAGCCCTGGGCGGTTGGCAGGTTGCGGATGACGTCCTGGAGGATTTCATCCGGCGCTTCGAAACCAAAGGGTGCCGGGTTGCCGATGTTCAGCTTGAGGATGCGATGGCCTTCCTCTTCCAGGCGTTTGGCGTGCTTGAGCACCGGGCCGCGAATGTCGTAGCAGACGTTGGCGAGCTTGTTCGATTTGCTGACCTGCATGGCGATGTGTTCCCGAAAATGAACGATCCAGGCGGCGTTTGACCAACCGCACCGGGAATCCTGTGTAAATGCACAGGCCTGATACTTTGAAATGCGGATACGTTGAATACGCGTGGTCTGGCTGCCAGACTGGCGTTTGACGAGGCGCAATCATACGTGCCGCCCGATCCGTGGAAAAGGTACAGATCGGGCTTTTTCAGCTGCTGAGGTGTGATGATGGAAAAGTTGGAAAAAAACCTGGAAGAATGGCGGGCGATGCTCGATCCGGAGCAGTACAACGTTTGCCGCCTCAAGGGCACCGAACGGCCGTTTTCCGGCAAATACAATGACAGCAAGGTCGATGGCGTCTACCACTGCATCTGCTGCAACGAACCGCTGTTCGATTCGAAGACCAAGTTCGACTCCGGCTGCGGCTGGCCGAGCTTCTACGCGCCGATCGCCGACAGCGCCATGGTCGAGATCCGTGACGTCAGCCACGGCATGATCCGTACCGAAGTGGTCTGCGCCAAATGCGATGCGCACCTGGGCCACGTGTTCCCGGACGGTCCGCCACCGACCGGGCTGCGCTATTGCATCAACTCGGTGTGCCTGGACCTGGTGCCGCGCGGGTAACGAAGCGGGAGCGATCGACCGATCGCTCCTTGATTATTTAAATTGCACACAATTCAATTGCTCGCTATGTTTGCCTTATCCACCTCGAACAAGAGCGCCTGCCATGAGCGACAATTTGCTGAGCATCCCGTGCACCACCATCAAGGGTGAACAAAAGACCCTGGCCGACTTCGCCGGTAAAGCCGTACTGGTGGTCAACACCGCCAGCAAGTGTGGTTTCACCCCGCAGTACAAGGGCCTCGAAGAACTGTGGCAAACCTACAAGGACCAGGGGCTGGTGGTGCTCGGTTTCCCGTGCAACCAGTTCGGCAAGCAGGAGCCGGGTAACGAAGGGGCGATTTCCGAGTTCTGCGAGCTGAACTACGGCGTCAGCTTCCCGCTGTTCAAAAAGATCGAAGTCAACGGTGCCGGTGCCCATCCGCTGTTCGTGCAGTTGAAAAAGCGCGCACCGGGCGTGCTGGGTTCCCAGGGTATCAAGTGGAACTTCACCAAGTTCCTGATCGGCAAGGACGGCCAGTTGGTCAAGCGTTTCGCGCCGGCTACCAAGCCACAGGACTTGAGCCGCGAGATCGAAGCCCTGCTCAAATGAACAGCCTGTCCGTCGATTCGCTGAAGCTCGATAACCAGCTGTGCTTCAAGCTGTATGCCGCCTCGCGGGCGGTGATTCGCGCCTACAAGCCGATGCTCGACCAGCTCGGCCTGACCTACCCGCAGTACCTGGCGATGCTGGTGTTGTGGGAATGGCAGGACGCCGCGCCGGAGCAGCCGACGGTCAAGGCCCTGGGGGAGCGTCTGGCGCTGGACTCCGGCACCTTGACGCCGTTGCTCAAGCGCCTCGAACAGTTGCAGTTGGTGCAGCGCCAGCGTTCGGCGCGGGATGAACGTGAGGTGCACCTGAGCCTGTCGCCGGCAGGTCAGGCCTTGCGCGAGCAGGTCGGGCCGCTCAAGGCCCGACTGTTATGCGACAGCGGGGTCGATCTGGATCGGCTCAGCGAACTGCGCACCGGCCTGGATCACCTGCTGGGGCAGATCAAGGCGTTGTCGTAGCCGGCATCCATTGATCCAGCAGGGTCGCCAGCTCTTCACGGCGGAACGGTTTGGCCAGGTAATCGCTCATGCCGGCGGCGCGGCAACGCTCGCGTTCTTCGGACATGGCATTGGCCGTCAGGGCGACAATCGGCAACTGCGGCCAGCGCCCGCTGCGGCGGATCTGCCGGCTGGCTTCGTAGCCGTCCATCACCGGCATGTTGCAGTCCATCAGCACCAAGTCGAACTCACTGATTTCCAGTTGATCCAGCGCTTCTGCACCATGGGCAGCGACGATCACCTCGCAGCCGAGCTTGCCGAGCATGCCCTTGGCCACCAGTTGATTGACCGGGTTGTCCTCGACCAGCAGCACCCGCCCGCGACGCTGGGGTGACAAGGCTTCGAGCCGGGCATCGTTGAGGGTGTTGATTTCCGGTTGCAGGATGCGCCGCAATGTCTGGTACAGGGCATTGCGCGCCAGTGGCCGCGCCTGCTGTTGCAGAGGCGCCAGGGCACTGGCTTCCTCGCTGGGCAGGAAACTGCCGTACGCGGTGACAAGCAGGATCGGCGCCGTGCAGTGGGGCCGCAGCTTGAACAGGCATTGCGGGCAGTCGGTGATCACCACGTCAGGCGCCAGATCGACCATCGGGTCGTCGATCGAGCGCTGCTGGTAATCCAGGCCCCAGCCGGGCAGGAGGCTTTGCAACAACTCCGCCAGGCCACTGCTGGCCGCGGTGATCGCGATGACCTTGCCGCGCAACGTCGCCGGTGGCAGGGCGCGGGTATGGCAGGGCAGGGGCAGATCGGCGCAGAACTGGCTGCCGAAACCCGCTTCGGAACTGATGGTGAGGCGCCCCTGCATGGCTTCGCAGAGGTTGTAGGTCAGTGCCAGCCCCAGCCCGGTGCCGCCGAATTGCCGGGTGATACCGGCTCCGGCCTGGGTGAAGGGTTGGAAAATCTTGACCTGGGCATCCTGGGCGATACCGATGCCGGTGTCGCAGACTTCGATCCGCACGCCTTCCTCATAGCTCGACAGGCGCACGTCGACGCGGCCGAAGCGGGTGAACTTGAGCGCGTTGGATAACAGATTGCTGACGATCTGCCGCACTCGCGTCGGGTCACCGAGTACCAGCGCTGGAAAAGCCGGCTCGATCAGGCAGGTCAGTTCGACACTGGGCGCGGCGTTCTGCGACAGCAGGTTGGCGGTGTCCTCGATCAGTGCGCCGAGATCGAATGGGATGTGTTCGAGTTCGAGTTGGCCGGCATCGAATTTCGACAGGTCGAGGATATCGTTGAGCAGTTCCACCAGCACTTTGCCCGAGTCATGGGCAATCGACAGTTGCTGCTGCTGTTCGGCGTTCAGCGGGCCGTCCAGGGACAGGGCGATCATTCCCAGCAGGCCATTGAGCGGTGTGCGGATCTCGTGGCTCATGTTGGCGAGGAACACCGAACGCGCTTCGGCCATATCCAGGGCTGTGCTGCGGGCCACTTCCAGCTCCTGGTTGGACTGGCTGAGCCGGGTGTTGATCGCCTTGAGTTCGGTGGTGCGCGCCGAGACGATGTTTTCCAGTTGCCCGAGGTAGTCGGTCAGACGGTTTTCAGCGTTGCGCCGCTGCTGGATTTCGGTGGCGATGTTTTCGAACTGCTGGTTCGCAACCTTCACCAGTACACCGATTTCATCGCGTTCATGGCCGCCGGGGCATTCCAGCCAGGTGGGGGTGACGCTGCGCGAATCGCGGCTGCTGAGCTCGCGAATGACCCGCACCAGGGGCTTGGTCAGCATCACGTAAAACAGGGCCAGCAGAATGCCGGTCAGCAGCAGGCTGCGGGCGAAGCCATTGAGCAGGGTCACTTCGGCCCGTTTCAGGAACCGGCTGCCGAAGGCGTAGGTGTCGACGTCCAGGCGCAAGGTGCCGAGGGACTCGTTCGGCAGGTGGTCCAGGTACAAGCGGTCCTCGAAGGCGCGATCGGCGCCGAACAGGAAGTCGCTGATGACCCGGTAGCCACTCTGTGCGCCGGGACGCTTGACGTTGGCCAGCACCGCGCCGTTGTTGTCGGTCAGTTGTGCACCGATGATCGCCGGCGAGCGCAGCAGCCCCAGCGTCAGTTCCTGGGCCAGTTCGGCGTCGATGTTGTAGGCGATGCGCGAGGCGGGGTTGTGGCTGATTTCCAGTAAAGACTGTATTTCCCGGTTGATGGAGGCGTCTTCGCTGGCATAATCAATGCCTATTTGCAGCAGGCTGAGCAGCGTGCCCAGAATAAAACCGACCAGCACGGTCAGCCGGGCCTGTTTGTAGGACAGCCGGTTGGTGAAATTGATATCCATGGGGTGTCGAACCACTTTCGTTTCCCTTCGCTGCTCAAGCATAGTCGATCATGCATTGCTACCGATGTTCTCGCGAGCCCTTGTGCAACAAGGGATGACCCAGGCACCGAACGCCGTGCTTCATCGCTGCAGCGCCATCATTACTGTGAACGTGCCCGAGGAGAAGACGTGGATTCCCGATTGAATGCTTTTCTTGAACGCGCCGATGCCGTTCTGGCCCGTATCGAACCGCTGCTGCCCGTGCTGCGTCAAGACATCGACTGGACGCAATGCCTGGCCGCACGCTGGCAACGCGAAGGGCGCAGCGGCTTTCTGTTGCCGCTGCAGGTCAGCCTGGACATGCGCTTGTCCGACCTGATCGGCGTCGAGCGACAGCTGGAGCAACTGGGGCGCAACACCCAGCAATTCATCGACGGCATGCCGGCCAACCACGCCTTGCTGTGGGGCTCGCGCGGCACCGGCAAATCCTCGCTGGTGCGCGCGTTGCTGGCCGAACACGCCAAGGCCGGCCTGCGCTTGATCGAGATCGAGCGCGATCACCTGGCGGATCTGCCGCGAATCGTCGAGCAGATCGCCAAGTTGCCGCAGCGTTTCGTGCTGTTCTGCGATGACCTGTCGTTCGAGTCGGGCGAAGGCGACTATCGCGTGCTCAAGAGCGTGCTCGACGGTTCCCTCGAACAGGCGCCGGACAACGTTTTGCTGTACGCCACCTCCAACCGTCGCCACCTGGTGCCGGAAAAGGAAAGCGACAACGAAAACTGGAAACGCGTCGACGGCGAACTGCATCCCAGCGAAGCGGTGGAAGACAAGATCGCCCTGTCGGACCGTTTCGGTCTGTGGCTGTCGTTTTATCCGTTCACCCAGGAACACTTCCTCAATGTGGTCGAACACTGGATCGGTCAGTTGGCCGGCAAGGCCGGGCTGAAGTGGCAGCGTGATGAAGAACTGGACATCCTCGCGGTGCGCTGGGCGACCGGACGAGGTAACCGCAATGGACGTTGCGCCTATCAATTCGCCCGCTATTGGGTAGGGCTCAAGCTGTTGGAGCACAAGGCATGATCGATTTACAACAAAGCGGCCAGGGCCTGGAAGGCTACAGCATGCTCCATGCGCAACTGGAGTCGCTGCTGGCGGACGAGCGTGATTTCATCGCCAACGCCGCGCAATTCTCGGCATTTCTGTTCAACCAGCTCGATGACCTGAACTGGGCCGGTTTTTACCTCAATCGCAACGAAGAACTGGTGCTTGGCCCGTTCCAGGGGCAGATCGCCTGTGTGCGCATCCCGTTCGGACGTGGCGTGTGCGGCGCGGCGGCAGCCTCGTTGCAGACACAGCGGGTTGAAGACGTCCATGCGTTCCCCGGCCACATCGCCTGCGACAGCGCGTCGAACAGCGAACTGGTCGTGCCGCTGGTCAAGGACGGCCGTCTGATCGGCGTGCTGGACCTCGACAGTCCCAAACTCGCGCGGTTTACCGTGGAGGATCAGGCCGGCATTGAAAAACTGGCGGCCATTTTCCTGCGCCTCACCGACTGCTGATCAGGCCAGGCCAGCCTTGGCCAACAAGGCTGGCGGGTCCACCGCATCGACCTGCTGAGGGTCAAGGAACTGCTCGGCGTATTGCTGGTAGATCCTGGCATTGACGAACAGACCGAACAACTCCGGGTCGATATGGGCGTCACGGCACATCATGGCCATGATGCCCAGCGCTTCGCTCAACGACTTGGCTTTCTTGTAGGGGCGGTCGGCCGCCGTCAGCGCTTCGAAAATATCGGCAATCGCCATCATCCGCGCCGACAGGCTCATTTCTTCGCGTTTCAACCTCTTGGGGTAACCGGTGCCGTCCATTTTTTCATGGTGGCCGCCGGCTATTTCCGCAACTTTCCTGAGATGGCTGGGGAAGGGCAGGTGGCTGAGCATCCGGATCGTCTGCACCATGTGATCGTTGATGATGTAACGCTCCTCGCGGGTCAGCGTGCCTCGGGTAATGCTCAGGTTGTAGAGTTCGCCACGGTTGTATTTGTAGCGGGGTACATCGAGCTTGAAGCCCCATGGATTGTCCTGGGGGATCAGCTCGGCCTCGGCGCGGTCGATCAAATGCTCGGGTTTGTCCGCCAGCAGCGGTTCATCGACCGGCAGGGTCGGTGCCGGGGTTCGTGCCTGGCGCTGGTTTTCTTCCCAGGAAACGCCGAGGCGATCGTCCAGGGTTCGGCGCCAGGTGCGCTGGGCCACGCTGCGCAGGCGTTGCAGGTCCGCTTCGGCCATGGCCTCGCTGCCCAGATTGCAACGGGCGACGAAGGCAAAGTCGGCATCCAGTTCCGCCAGGCCGGCATCGCGTCGCTCGGCCAGATGCGTCTCGTCACCGCCCTGGGCGACGGCCTGCCAGTAGTCGATCCAGACATCGCGCTTGAGGACTTCGAATCGGGTGCGGATTTCGTGGATGCGGTCGTTCAGGGTTTCCAGCTTGGTGGCCTTGTCGACCACGTATTCCGGCGTGGTGACCTTGCCGCAATCATGCAGCCACGCCGCCACGTGCAGCGCTTCCCACTCGTCTTCAGTCGGCTGATAGCCTTTGAACGCCGGTTCCTGACTGGCCGCAGCCGCCTGGGCGAGCATCAGCATCAAGGCCGGCACACGCTGGCAATGGCCGCCGGTGTAGGGACTCTTGGCGTCGATCGCGCCGGCCAGCAATTGAATGAATGAATCGAGCAGCTGTTTCTGCCGGGCTTGCAGGCGCTGGCTCTCGATACTCACCGCCGCCGCACCGGAGACGGCCTGGAGAAAGGCGATGCGGTCCGGCCGGAGCTTCTCCAAATCGCTTTGATCGCCGCTGTCGGCCAGCAACAGCACCAGCAGGCCGACGGTTTCGTCATGGCGATTGTGCAGGCGGATACCGATCAGGTGCACCCGGGGGCAGGCCATCGCCGACAGCACACTCTGCAGATCCCCGGCCTGGTCAAAACCGAGGCCTGTGACCACGTTGTTGCGGGTGGCAAGTTGCTGCAGCCAGGCCGGGCTTTGTGGGTCCTGCAGGGCGTGACCACGCAGGCCGAACGCCGACAGTGCCTGGGAGTTGTCGTTGACCACCAGCCCCTGGGGCTCCATGCGATCGCCGTCGTTTTCCCGCAGGTAGATCAGGCCCGCCTGAGCCTGGGCGATCTTCACGGTTTCGAACAGCACCCGCTCCAGCAATGGGGCAAACCGGGTCTCGGCGCTCAGGCTGTCAGTGATCTGGAAAAAACTCGCCAGGGTGTCTTTCATGCGGGTCATCGACACGCTCAACTGGTCGATTTCCAGCACCGGCGAGCGGCGCGAGATCGGCACGTTGAAATTGAAACTGCGGATGGCATCGGCTTCCTGCACCAGCCGGCGCAACGGCCGGACCAGGATCCTGGACGTCAGCCAGCCCAACGGCAGGCACAGCAACAGCGTGGCGAGGGTGATCAACGCACCCTGCCAGCGCAGGCGATAGGCATCGGCGAGCAATTCGTCCTCCGGCACCAGCAGCGCCAGTTGCAAACCCTGGGGACCGCCTTCTTCCATGTGACTGCGGGCCACGATCCATTGCCGACCGGCCGCCTGCAACCGCTGGCCGGTGGCCGGGCCATCGAGCAATGCAGCGAGGGCGGGATTGAGGTCGGCGGCCTTGCTCAGGCGGGCGGTCTGGTCGTCGACGATCAGCTTGCTGCTGTCGGGGTAGGCGACGGCATTGCCCTGGGCATCGAACAGGACGATTTCGGTGTGGGGGGTGACAACGTGCTTGGCCAGGGTCTCGGACAGCTCCGACAGCGTCAGGTCGGCGCCCATGACGGCATGTGGGCCGCTGCGTCGGGCCAGTGTGGTGCCGACGTTATGGGTGGAGAAAAAGAGATAAGGCGCCGTGGTGATCTGATCGCTGTCGCTGCGGGCGCTGGAGAACCAGGGGCGGGTTCGTGGATCGTAGGTGTCGTCGGGGTTGTCCTGACGACTGATGAGGTTCAGCTCCTGATCGAAAAACAACGATTGCGAACGCGTCTGGTCGCTGCCGCTGCGCTCGATGCTCCACACTTGATAGGCCGCTGCCGGCGGCGCCTTGAGCAGTGTTTTCAAGGCTGGCGTCTGCAATGGCCGGACCATGAAAAAATCCCCATCGTCGTAGCCCACGTACAGGGAGGCGAGGTCTTCGTTGTCCTTGAGCGACTGGGTGAAGGGCTTGAGCAAAGCCAGGCGTTGTTCCGTGTCGGTCGCCTGGGTCGCGGGATTGTAGACTTGCAGGCTCAGCAGGTGGCGGATCGGTTCATAGGTGGCATGCAGGTCCAGCCGCACGTCCTGCTCGATGCGCTGGAAGAGTTTTTCGCTGCTGGAAAGAATGATCTGCGTGGTTTGCTGATAGTTGAACAGGCCCAGCACGATGCCGGTCAATAACAGCAGCAAGGTGAACATCACGCTGATGTGCACGTGCAGGGGAAACCGCCGTTGATCCGGACGCAGTGGGCTGGGCATTGCGGATTCTCTCCATGATGTTGAACACACTGCTCAGCGACCAAGCATAGTTAAGGCTCCGCCATTGTGCTGTTGTCGATTCGCGCTATTTGTTGCTGCAATGCCTGTTCCAGTTCGAGCATTGCGCGCTCCAGGGTTTCGCTGCAATCGGCCACGGCTTGCCGGTCGAACGGTTCGTGGCAGGCCTGTTCGAGCAGCTCGCAGCAGTGGATCAGACGGCTGGCCTGAACGATACGCGCAGCGCCTTTGATTTTGTGTGCGATGTCGAGAAAAGACTGTCGCTCGTTCGACCCGGACAAGGCGAGCAGTGCCTGCCGATCCACGCGGTTACTGGTGAGCAGTTCGGTCAACAGCCGCAGATCCATCACCGGATTGCCTCCTGTCAGCAAGTGCAGGCTTTTGAGGCTGAAGGCCGGCGCGGTCGGTGTGATGCCGGCCACCCAGTGGCTCAGGGCACTCAATGTCAGCGGTTTGAACAGGCAGTCGTCCATCCCGGCCTGCTTGCAACGCTGCAGTTCTTCCGGCTGTGCGTTGGCGGTAAAACCGAGGAGCGTGCAACGGGGTCGCCGGGTCTGCTGTTCATGGGCACGAATGGCGCGGGCCAGTTCGTATCCATTCATGATTGGCATGTTGCAGTCGACGATCACCAGGTCGAACCGCTCGGCTTCCCAGGCCCTGAGACCCGACTCGCCCTCTTCGGCAACGCAGAACCGGTGCCCGAGGAACTCCAGTTGCTGGCACATCAGCAGGCGATTGGCCGGGTGATCGTCGACCACCAGGACGTTCAACGGCGCTGTGCTGGCGTGGATGAACGTTTCTTCGGCGGGCGCCTGGCGTTCGACGGGCAGGGTGGGCAGCAGCAGGGAAACCTGTACCTGGGTGCCGACGCCCGGCTGACTGTCCAGTTTCAGGTTGCCGCCCATCATTTCGCACAGGCTTCGGCTGATCACCAGGCCCAGCCCGGCGCCGCCCCTGCCTGACTGGCCGGTGGCATCGGCCTGGGCGAAGGGTTCGAACAGGCGCTGTTGATCCCGTTCAGTGATGCCGATGCCGCTGTCCTCGACCTGCAACAGCATCCGTATGTGCTCAGGTTGCGCGGTGGCAAGCAGTTCGAGGGTGATCCGCACCTGGCCTCGCTCGGTGAATTTGATCGCATTGCTGACCAGGTTCGACAGGACCTGTTTGAAACGCATCGGGTCCAGCAGGACATCGACTGCGGGATTGGCCGGGTTCAGTTCCACCAGCAGCTCAAGGTTTTTCTGCCGGGCCAGCCCTTCGAAAATGCGTGCCACCGACCCGACGATTTCACTCGGATTCACTCGCTCCGGGCTGAGGCTGACGCGCCCGGATTCGATCCGTGCAATGTCGAGAATGTCGCCGATCAGCTCCAGCAGATCCTTGGCCGACCTGTACGCGACATCAATGGCCGCGCGGTCCGGATGGTTGCCTTCGATGCGCTTGAGCGTGAGTTCGAGCATGCCGATGACGGCATTCATGGGCGTGCGGATCTCGTGGCTCATGGTCGCCAGGAAGGTGCTCTTTGCGCGGTTGGCTTCGTCGGCGCGCTCTTTGGCGTGGCGCAGTTGCTCGACCAGTTGGCGTCGTTCGGTCAATTGGTCGTTGAGCGCACGTTCGGCCGCCTGGCGTTGTTTGATCTGGCGACGCATGTAGGCGTTCCAGGCGGCGGACAGCAGTAACAGCACGCCGGCGCCGATCACGATCTGGTAGAACAGTCGCTGGTAGTTGCGCCAGGTGCTCTGCGAAGAGGCCGAGTAACCGCGCCAGCGGCTGTTGATGATGCCCAGTTCTTCCGGGGCGATGCTCAGCAGGGCCTTGTTGAGAATGGCGTTGAGTTCCCTGGCATCGCGCCCGGTCGCCAGGGAAAAGGCGGCCTGCCGGGTGCCGATGGTGGTACGGATCTGCAGGGTACGTTCGAACAGCCGCGATGAAATGAAATAGTTGGCGATGACCAGCGAGTTCACCGCACCTTCCGCCTTGCCCTCGGCCAGCAACTCGACGGCGCTGAAGGTGTCCGGCGTTTCGATCAGCTTGATCCGCGGGAACTCGGTGCGCAGGTATTCCAGCAATGGATGGCCCTGGGCGATGGTCAGGCGTTTACCCTCCATTTGCTCGAGGTTCGCCGGGCTGTTGCCGACCTTGCGGGTCAGCAGGACGAAGGAGTTCTGCAGGTAGGGACGGGTGAAGTTGAGCTGTGTTTCGCGTTCGGCGCTGGGCAGCAGCGCGGCGATCATGTCCGCCTTGTGGTCTTTGACCTTCTCGATCATTTCGTCGTCGCTGCGGCTGCGATGGATGTCGAAGCGCAGCCCGGTGCGCAGTCTGAGCAGTTCGAGCAGGTCGGCGGTGACCCCGCGAAAATTGCCATCGCTGTCGAAAAACGTCAGCGGGGCGAAGGCCTCGTTGACCACCACGCGCACCACCGGGTGTTGCGTCAGCCATTGTTCCTCGGCGTGGGAGAGTTGCAGCTTCTGGTCGGTGAGCAGAATGTCGCTGCCGGCACTCCAGCGCTCGGCGATGTTCTGCCGTTCGCTGGCGGGGATGGCCGTGAGCATCGCATTGATGATCCCCAGCAGCTGCGGGTTGTTCTTGTGGACGGCGAAACTGAATCCGTGGGCTTCGTGTTTGCCGAAGTTCGCCATGCGGATGTTGTTCAGGTAGCCCTTGTTGATCATGTAGTGGGTCGAGATGGTATCGCCCAGAAACACATCGGCCTGATCGAAGGCCACGGCATTGATCGCATTCTGATAGGACGGGTAGGAGGTGATGATCGCCTTGGGGTACAGGCTGCGGACTTCCTCCAGCGGCAGGTAGTGGTACACCATGCTCAGGCGCAAGTCGGCCAGGCCATCGGTCAGGGAGCGCGTTTCGCCTTCGCGGGTGACCAGCACCGGTTGGTCCACGGCGTAAGGTGCCGAGAGCACGATGTCGGCATTGTGAGCCTCGAAGCCATTGGCCGTGCCGAGCAGATCGACCTCGCCTTTTTCCAGGGCCTTGATGGCGGCGCCTCGGGAGGCAAAGCGCTGGACCTTGACTGGCAAACCGAGCGTCCTGCCCAGGATGCCCGCGTAATCGGCAGTGAACCCTTCGTAGTCCTTGCCGCTGATGGTCAGGTCGAAAGGCGGGTAGTCCGGTGCCGATGTGCCGAGGATCAGCTCTTGCCTGCCCGCGATCCATTGGCGTTGCGACGGCTCCAGTCGGACTTCCAGGGGTTTGACAGTCGAGCGACTGAGCAGCGAAAAGTGTTCGCTGGCCACATGCGCAGCAGACACCGAGGTGCTCAGGCATAAGCCTGCCGCGATGAGTGTCAGATAGTCCTTTATACGACGGGGCATCCTGTGGCTCACACCAATGCGTTACGTTTTGCCATCTCGATGAGTTCAACCAGGGATTTGGCCTTGAGTTTCTGCATCAGTCGTTTCTTATAGGTACTGACGGTCTTGTTACTCAAGAACATGCCTTTGGCGATTTCCTTGTTGGTGCGCCCCTGTGCAAAAAGTTGTAATACCATCAGTTCCCGATCATTGACGGACTTGAACAGTTCCAGCTCGGCATATCGCACATCATCCCCGCGAACCGGATTCAATGCCTGACTTGGGAAGTAGTTGTAACCCGACAATACCGCTTTTATCGCACTGACCAGTTCACTCAAGTCTTCCTGTTTGCAGACATAACCTGATGCGCCGGATTGCATGCAGCGAATACCGAACAGTGTCGGGCATTGTGCCGTCAGGACCAGTGTTTTCAATGGCGTACTCATCGCGTTGAACCGCGCAAGTACTTCGAGCCCGTCCAGCTTCGGGATGCTGATATCGAGAATGACCAGATCCGGCATGCACTCGCGAACCATCTGCATGGCATCGACCCCGTTATCGGATTCGCCGACAACTTTGTAACCTTCATGTTCCAGCAGCATTCGAACGGCAAGGCGGATGACAGGGTGATCGTCGACGATAAAAACGGAGTTCATAATCAAGTCCCATGCGAGCTCAGATAAAGCGCGCACCTTAGCTCAGATAGTTGACGGGACGCATGAACCGAGCGAGCTTAACCGGCAATATAGGAATTGTCCTACAAGTGAAAAAGAATAGGACTACGAATCAACTAGGTTTAGCGTGGGGTTGGAAAAAGTTGTTATCAGTTTGCCCATCTATTTTTTCGATCAGGGCTTTGCGAATATATATCGGTATTACAGCGGTGTTTTCCTGAGCCTGGTGTTTATGGCTTTATGGTATTCAATAAATCCCTGAATTCGGATTGTTTCAACGGTTTTATCAAGTAACCCAGCAGCGGAAGTCCGTGGGCATTAGCGGTTTTTTCCAGCCCATCAAGTTCCATGCAGGTCAGGCTGCTCAATAATATGGCCTGGCGGATCATGCCTTGATGGCTGGCGAGTTCGACCAGATCGAGGCCGGGAAGATCGGGCAAGCATTGGTCGCACAAAAGAATGTCGAAAGGTTGTACGGCAGTCAGCATTTGTTGCAAGGCCCCATGGGCACTGTCGGAAGTTGTCAGTTGGGTAAAGCCATAACTTTCCAGCAAGTATTGAGTGGCCCTTAGTTGAAAGGGGTGATCTTCCACCAGGAGGATACGTAGATCGTCTTTTATCCGGGTTTTACTCACGCTTCATCGCTCATACAGATGGGCGCCTCATTATTTCGCGAGCGTGTCGGGCAAGCGATCAGTTTGCTCGGCGTGAGGTGTAGGGCGATTCGCAGAACGCTGAGTGCAGTTGGGTGGGAGAGGGTTGATCAGCCATTCCAGGCGACGGAATGACCAATCAACCGGGTGTCATCAGTGGCTGGAACGACCGGTCATTTCCAGCGCCATTTCGCTGGCATAGCTGTCGGTCATGCCGGCGATGAAGTCGATCATGCGCAGGAACGAGGTGTGCAGCGGGCCATTGGGATCGGGCGCGTTGTTGCCCAGGAGGTCGAGAACACGGCGGCTCTTGAACGATGGCGTGCGCCCGTTGTGCTGCTCCAGCGCAGCGCCGCAGAAGGCATTGAGGAGGATTTCCAGGGTGGTGTAGGCGCCGATTTCGTGCAGTGTCTTGCGCTTGTCCTGGAAAATTTTCTTGCGGGCCATGTCTTTCGCGTTCAATACGCAGCGCTTGGCGGGGCCGTGCATGTGCTCCACCAGATCGCCGGGCAGCCTGCCGGCGAGCAATGCGTCCTGCTGCTCGACAAAGGCACGGGCGGCGGCATTGGTCAGGTGCTCGATGGCCTTGCCTCGCAGAATCGCCAGTTTTCGCCGGCGTGAATCCAGTGGGCCCAGCAGGCGATAGGTTTCCGGCAGATCGTCACCCACCAGGTCCAGCAACAGCGACTCGACTTCGGCGTACTCCAGCAACTCCATTTCCAGGCCGTCTTCGAGATCGATCAGCGCGTAGCAGATATCGTCGGCAGCCTCCATCAGGTACACCAGCGGATGGCGGGCCCAGCGCTGATCCTCGAGTTGCGGCAGGCCCAGCTTGTGGGCGATCTGCTCCAGCAGCGGCAGTTCGCTCTGATAGCAGCCGAACTTGTGTTTCTTGTAGCCCAGCGAATCGGCGTGCTTGGCCGTCCACGGGTATTTGAGGTAAGTGCCGAGGGTGGCGAAGGTCAGCCGTGTGCCGCCATCGAACTGGTGATACTCCAGTTGGGTGAGTACCCGAAAGCCCTGGGCGTTGCCCTCGAAATTGAGGAAGTCGTTGCGTTCGGCTTCGCTCATCGCGTCCAGCCAGCCACGGCCTGCGGCTTGTTGAAACCAGTGGCGGATCGCGTCTTCGCCGGAGTGCCCGAAAGGCGGGTTGCCAATGTCGTGTGCCAGACAGGCCGACTGCACCACCATGCCCAGGTCGCTGGGTTCGCACCAGTCGGGCAGGGCGCCGCGGATGGTTTCGCCGACACGCATGCCCAGCGAGCGACCGACGCAACTGACTTCCAGCGAGTGCGTCAGGCGTGTGTGGATATGATCGTTACTGGAAACCGGATGGACTTGAGTCTTGCGACCCAGGCGACGGAAAGCGCCGGAGAAAATGATGCGGTCGTGGTCTTTGTGGAAAGGGCTGCGACCCAGTTCATCCGAGCTGTGCACAGGCTTTCCGAGGCGTTCGCGAGTAAGCAGGGTATGCCAATCCAAGGCGGGGACTCTCCGTCAGGTGACTGAGCCCCTAGCTTCCCGTTTCACACCGATGCCTGCAAGCGGAACCTGCGACTGGCCTCAAAGCCCGGCCGCATCAATGTCGATGAGCAGCAACCGTTCGCCGTTGTTGAAAAACTGCCCGGCGGTCAGGCAGTACTGATTGCTGGTGGCATCGCGGTAGGTGCTGGAAAGCGTCAGTCGCCGTTCATCCCAGCCTTCTGCCAGCAAATGATAGAAGTACGGACGCCATGACCAGTTGTGTCCCAGGTAGCGATCATCGGCTTCCCAGCGCTGGTTGCGCCATTCCAGGTTCGGCGTCAATTGCGTGCCGTGGCGGTCGCATTGGTAAAAGCGCAACAGCCAGGGAAAGGCATCCAGCTGCGGCAAGGCGCTGAGTGGCGCACGCGTCTGCGCCCAGGCTTGCAGGATGGCCATCAGCTCGCAGAGTTGCTGGCGCATGAGCATCAGCCGGCCACGTTCGGCGATTTTTTGCTGGACGTAGCGTTGGCGCAGCTCGGCAAAGCGTTCGACGAACGCATCCGTGGCGAAAAAATCGGTTTGTGCCCGGGCGAACAGGTAGCCCTGTACATAACGCGAGCCGCATTCCAGGGCGAAATTCAATTGTGCTTCGGTTTCCACGCCTTCGGCGATGATCCAGCAACCGGTCTTTTCCGCCATCTGTGCGAGCGCCTTGACCACGTCGCTGCTGGGACCGCCGAGTGCGGCGGCCTGGAACAGGCGCATGTCGAGTTTGAGAATGTCCGGTTGCAGGGCCAATACGCGATCGAGTTGCGAATAACCGGCGCCGAAATCATCAATGGCAATGCGCGCACCGGCCTGGCGATAGCGCGCCACCACCTCGGCCAGACGCTGGATGTCGCCGCTCAGTTCGGTGATCTCGAAGACGATGCGCCGAGGGTCGACGCCATGCCGGCTCAACTGCTTGAGGCTCGGCAGCGCCTGGTCCGCGCGCAAGCGGTTGATCCAGCGCGGTGAGATGTTCAGGCTCAGGAACCAGTCCTGAGGTGCTTCGTGCAGGCGGCCGAGGGCGTTGTCACGGATCTGGCGATCGAGCCGGCGCAGGGCGATGGCGGGTGTTCGCGGATCGGCAAACAAGGGCCCCACGGACGCCAGTCGGCCATCGGCCTGACGCAGCCGGCCCAATGCCTCGACCCCGGCGATACGGCCAGTGGCGGTATCAATGAATGGTTGAAAGCAGGCCAGCGGTTGCCCGTCGATCACGGGGCCTCCTTAGTGGATCTTGTTTTTGGATAACCGGGATGCCGTGCGGGCACACAGGTTTGAACCTCTGGCTAAAGAGGTTCATCCCGGTGACGTTGCAAGAATGCAGCCAGATAGTGGCTCAGTGCTTGGGCGTGGAGCCCATGACCAGTTTGATCAACGGGCCCAGGGTGGTGGCCAGGCGTACCAGTCGAGTCAGGCTGCCCGTGCCGCCGCTTTTGGCACCTTTGCCGGTCAGGAAGCCCAGCAGGGTAACGGCCGCCATGCCCCAGAGCGGTGCGTGCTTGATGCCCAACCCGCCTTGCAGGTTTTGCGTCATGCCGCGCACCCGGTGCAGGGGTTGCAGCAGTTGTCTGGATTCCTGGCGGATTTCCTGGCGGTGCATTTCCATGCGCAGGCGGATCAGGGCCTTGCGCATTTCGGTGCGCGAACTGTTGCGAGGCAATTCAGGCAGGCTCATGGCAGCAGGCGCTCCCGGTCGTTGGCCAATTCTTCGAGGGTGCCATGGAAAGGCGAGGACTCATCGAAAATCGCCGCTCGCAGGCGTATCGCGCAAAAGATGCAGGCCAGCACGTAAAACACGCAAAGGGCGATGATGGCGGGCAAACGATAAGTGTCCCAGAAGATGATCATGACCAATGTCGAGAGCCCGACCAGCAGCAGCAAGGCGAACACCAGCGCCAGGCCGGCGAACAGCAGCAGGCTGACGGTGCGGGCTTTTTGCTCCTGCAGTTCGATGCCGAACAGTTCGACATGGCTGTGCAGCAATCCAAGGAAAGCGGCGCCCAGGCGCCGCGATGAGGAGCCTGGGCCCGTGGCGGTCGAGCCGGATTCGTCGATGGCCATAATCAGCGCCGGGTCGCCAGCAGACCGAGCAGGAAACCCACGCCGGCGGCAATGCCGACCGATTGCCATGGGTTGGCCTGCACGTAGTCTTCGGTGGCGGTCACGGCAGCCTGGCCACGCTCAAGCAGGGATTCTTCGGTCAGCTTCAAGGTTTCGCGGGCACGCAGCAGACTGTCGTGGATTTGTTCGCGCAATTCGTCAGCCTGATCACCTGCCAGGGTCTTGGTGTGCTCCAGCAAACGTTCGGTGTCGCTGACGAGCGTCTGAAAATCGTTCATCAGGATTTCTTGAGCAGTCTTTGCCTTGATGCTGGCCATTGGTGATCTCCGTAAGTGGCTTCTGTTGCGTTCGAGTATGAGCCTTGGGCGAAGGTTCAGTACAAATCACTGGTACGTCTTTTGCTATGTCATGGTGCGCCAGCCCGCGCGTTTGCGCTGTTGTCGGGCGTGATCCACGCCAAGCCTTATCTCAAATAATGAAAACCCGCGCAAAGGTTGCCACTTTGTGCGCCAAAGCGGTTCACCGCGATCGGAGTGTCGGTCGCCGGTGGTTTCAACTTGGTGCATGAAGGTTTCGCGCGAACCGCTTTGGTGCTTTTTTTCATTCTTCAGGTCTGCCCTCCATGGAAAATCTGCAAAGCGCTGTGGACAGTCTGGTCCATAGCTCCAACACGCTGTTCATTCTGATCGGTGCGGTCATGGTCCTGGCCATGCACGCCGGTTTCGCCTTTCTCGAAGTCGGTACGGTTCGACAGAAGAACCAGGTCAACGCCTTGTCGAAGATCCTCAGCGACTTCGCGGTCTCGACCCTGGCCTACTTCTTTATAGGCTACTGGATTTCCTATGGCACGACCTTCCTGCAACCGGCGGCCGTGCTCAATGCCGATCATGGTTACGGGCTGGTGAAGTTTTTCTTCCTGCTGACCTTTGCCGCGGCAATTCCGGCGATCATTTCCGGCGGTATCGCCGAGCGTGCCCGGTTCGTACCGCAACTGTGCGCCACGGCGTTGATCGTGGCGTTTATCTATCCCTTCTTCGAGGGCATGGTCTGGAACGGTAACTATGGCCTGCAAGCCTGGTTGCAAGAGCGCTTCGGCGCCGGCTTCCATGATTTTGCCGGCTCAGTGGTCGTACATGCCATGGGCGGCTGGCTGGCACTGGCGGCGGTGTTGCTGCTGGGGCCACGCAATGGGCGTTATCGTGACGGCAAGCTGGTGGCGTTCGCGCCGTCGAGCATCCCGTTCCTGGCCCTGGGGTCGTGGATCCTGATCGTCGGCTGGTTCGGCTTCAACGTGATGAGCGCGCAGACCCTGCAGAACGTCAGTGGCCTGGTGGCGGTGAACTCGCTGATGGCCATGGTCGGCGGCACCATGGCCGCGCTGATCGTCGGGCGCAACGACCCGGGCTTCCTGCACAACGGCCCGTTGGCCGGGCTGGTGGCGATCTGCGCCGGTTCCGACCTGATGCACCCGGTGGGGGCGCTGGTGACCGGCGCCATCGCCGGCGCGCTGTTCGTCTGGTGCTTTACCGCTGCCCAGGGTAAATGGCGCATCGATGACGTGCTGGGTGTGTGGCCATTGCACGGCCTGTGCGGCGTCTGGGGCGGTATCGCCTGTGGCATTTTCGGCCAGGCTGCGTTGGGTGGCCTGGGCGGTGTCAGCCTGGTCAGCCAGTTGATCGGTACCGCGCTGGGCGTGGTCGTTGCACTGGCCGGCGGCTTTGCCGTGTACGGGGTGATCAAGGCGCTGCACGGCCTGCGCCTGAGCCAGGAAGAAGAGTATTACGGCGCCGACCTGTCGGTGCACAAGATCGGCGCAGTCAGTCAGGATTGACTCACTTCTCGACGTCTTCGGCGCCGGGATAGAAGTCGTGGAGCAGGCGATAACGATCTCGCCGCACCTGGTCGACCCGGTCTTGCACCTGCTGCCCGGGCAGGCCCAGCATGATCAACGCATGGGAGGCGAGCATCAGGCTGGACTCCAGCAGCTCGGGCACCACTTCGCTGGCGCCCGCCGCTTTCAGTTCGGTCAACTGGCTGTCGTCGCGCGTTCGCACCAGGATCGGCACGCTGGCGTTGAATCGGCGGGCCTCCTTGAGGATCAGCAGGGCGATGTCGGCCTGGTCGACGGCGATCACCAGCAGCCGCGCGCGCTCCAGTCCAACGGCGACCAGCAGCTCGCCACGCCGCGAATCGCCATAATGCACGCAGGTTTCCCCCGTGCCGGCTTCCTGCACGCGCACCGGATCGTTGTCCAGGGCAATGTAGGGTTGCTGCGCACGGCGCAGGAAACGGCCGATGGACTGGCCGACGCGACCGTAGCCGCAAATCACCACATGGCGGTGCAGCCCGGCATTGAGCGCGCTGATTTCCTCGAGCTTGGCTTCCTCGTTGGGTTTGCGGTGCAGGCGCAGGGCGATGCGCGGCGCGGCCCGCAACAACAGCGGCGTCAGCAGCATCGAGCAGAAGGTCGCGGCCAGCAACAACCCGCCGATCTCGGCAGGCATCAACTTGTTCTGCTGCATCAGGGCCATCAACGCAAAGCAGAACTCGCCGCCCTGGGCCAGGGCCAGGCCGCTGCGCCAGGCGGTTTCCGCGTCGCTGCCACGCCATTTGACCAGCAGCGCAACCACACAACCCTTGATCAGCAACAACCCCAGCGTCAGGCCGAGTATCAGCAGGCTGTGGCTGGCGAACAGTTGCAGGTCGATGAGCATGCCGATGCTGACGAAGAACACCCCGAGCAGGATGTCGCGAAACGGGCGGATGTCGGCCTCGATCTGATGGCGATAATGGCTTTCCCCCAGCAGCATGCCGGCCAGAAAGGCGCCCAGGGCCGGGGAGAGACCGAGCAGATGGGTCAGCCACGCCGTCAGCAGCACGATCACCAGGGCCAGCAGCACGAACAGTTCTGCCGAGCGGGCGGCCGCGACTTCATGGAACAGGCGCGGCAGCAGCCAGCGACTGGCCAGCAGCAGGCCGAAGAACAGCACCACGGTCTTGCCCAGCGTCACCGGCAAGGCCCAGTACCAGGCCTGATCGCTGCTGCCGGCGAAGACCGGCACCAGGGTCAGCAGCAACACCGCCACCACGTCCTGGAACAGCAGCACGGCGATGGCGTTCTGGCCGTGGCTGCTGAAGATCTCGCCGAGACTGCCCAGCTCCTTGCTGACAATGGCCGTGGACGACAGCGACAGCCCGGCGCCGAGCAGCAGGGCGGGGGTGGCCGGCAATCCGTACAGCATCAACAGCCCGCCCAGCACAATCGCGGTGCCCAGTACTTGCTGGCTGCCCAGGCGAAACACCACCTTGCGCAGCGCGATCATCTTCGACAGGGAAAACTCCAGCCCCAGAGTAAACAGCAGGAACACCACGCCCAGCTCGGCGAGGTCGGGCAGATCTTCGCTTTCATTGACCCAGTTGAATGCCGTGGGTCCGATCAACAGCCCGACACACAGGTAACCCAGCACCGGCGGCAGGCGCAGGCGCTGGAACAGGGCAATCACCACCAGGGACGAGGCGAGAATGATCAGTAGATTGGCGAACACTGGAATCTCCGGAAGCGATCGCTGGCCATTCCAGCGTAGCGGCAAAAAAGCCGCGAGGATCACGCAATTGATAGCAAAGCCGGGTGACGTGTGTCAGCCGTTGGCTCGATTCCTGTGCGTGCTTGCTCCTGCGCAGGTTCGGGGTGGTCGCTCGACTGCGTTTGATCCCGGGCCTAGAATGAACGCCTATTTTTCCGGGTCCTGCACTCATGCCTCCTGAATGTCAGCTGTTCGGCACCCTGGGGTGCCACCTATGTGAGCTTGCCGAAGAAGAACTGATGCCCCTGGTCGAGCACGGTTTGCTGGTGGAGCTGGTCGACATCGCGGAAAACGAAGACTGGGTCGAAGACTACGGTTTGCGTATTCCGGTGTTGCGCCGCCTGGATACGGGGGCCGAACTCGATTGGCCGTTCGACGCCGATCAGGTGGTGGCTTTCCTGCGCTGAATCTTGCGCCAGCATTGGCGAAGGATGGATTATTCGGTTACTGTATGTTCATACAGTTAGCTGGGTTGCCCGTCCTGTTGTTCTCCCTCGCGGTTCTGGACAGGTGACCCCGCAAGTCAGAGGGATGAATGTTGGTCAATGTCGAACAATTGAAGAGCAGCGTGAACCTGATGTCGGTGGACGTCGTGCGTGAGGCTGTCAGCGAATTGCGCCTGGATGGCCTGGTCACCGAAGGCAAGACGCCCTTCAGCAAGGTGCATTTCAATACCTGTTTCGCCGAAATCGAAGCCTTGTTCCAGCGTGCCGGTTATCACCGCCAACTGGATGTCGTCGGTTATCAGGGGCTGTTGTATGCGCTGTATGATCCGACGCGCTGGGAAGCGGTCGATGTGCTGCGCTGGCTCAAGGAGTACACCGAGGCGGCGGCCACTACACAGTCGATCACCGCCTGAGGATTCTTCTCTAGGCCCGATCCGGGCAGTGCTGGATAATGCCGGCCTGCATTGAGGGTTAGAGCGTTTTGTATGTCCACTTCAGCATTTAGCGCCGCGCACAGTCAGGCCAGCACACTGTACCTGCCCCCAGGGCCATGGCTGACCGTACTCGATTGTCTGTGTGATCACTTCAGCGCCATTGGCCGTGAACAATGGCTGGACAGGATCGCGCGCGGTCGCGTCCTCGATGGGCAGGGGGTGCCCATCGCTCCTGACCTGGCGTACAGGGAAGGCCTGCGCATTCATTACTTTCGTGAGGTCCCGGACGAGAAACCGATCCCGGTGACGGAGTCGATCCTGTATGCCGACGAGCATCTGGTGGTGGCGGACAAGCCGCACTTCCTGCCCGTGACCCCCGCGGGCGAGTACGTGGAGCAGACGCTGCTGCGCCGTCTGATCCGCCGTCTGGATAACCCGCATCTCGTTCCCTTGCATCGCATTGACCGGCACACGGCCGGCCTGGTGTTGTTCTCTGCCAATCCGCAGAGCCGGTCCGCCTATCAGTCGTTGTTTCCGACCCGGCAGATCGAAAAACGCTACGAGGCGATCGCCCGGGCCTTGCCGCAGTTGACGTTTCCCCTGGTGCACAAAAGTCGCCTGGTCGATGGCGAACCCTTCTTCCGCATGCAGGAAGGTCCGGGCGTCTGCAACAGCGAGACGGCGGTCGAAGTCAGGGAGAAGAACGGTGATCTCTGGCGTTACGGGCTCTACCCGGTGACCGGCAAGAAACATCAGTTGCGGGTGCACATGACGGCGCTGGGCGCCAGCATCTGCAACGACCCGTTCTACCCGGACGTGCTCAAGGACGCAGAGGACGACTACGCCAACCCCTTGAAGCTGCTCGCCCAGGGGTTGCGGTTCATCGACCCGGTGACCGGGGAGCCGCGAGACTTTGCAAGCGCACTCACCCTGCAATGGTGAGGTGATCTTTGAGGCATGAAAAAGCCCGCATGACGCGGGCTTTTTCTATCCGATGCTCTTACAACTCTTTAACGGTACGAACCTGGTCCTTGTTGACGCGGTTTTGCTTGCCGTCCAGTTGTTCAAACTCGTAGAAGCCGGATTCGTCGTCGTACTTGGGCGTGTCGACGGTCTGGATTTCGCGACCGTCGTTCAAGGTGATCACGTTTGGCGATGAGCAACCGGCCAGAGTCGCGAGGCCCAGTGCGAGCAGGCAGGTGGCGAGGATCCGTTGAGTCATGAGTGTATCTCCGATGGAAAATCTTCTGGGTACTGAGCGTGAGACGTATACAACGAGCGCAAGTTCCTTGGCTAGCGTCAATCTGCCACGCCGTCATGCGCGCTGAGCAGATCCGGCGTGTTGAGATTGGCCAGGCGCGGGTCGTTGTCGGGGCATTGCAGGGCCGTGGCGCCGAGTGTGCGCATGATGCGGCCCGGGCTGCGCTCACCGTCCTGCCAGGCACTTTCGAACGTATCGCGCAGGGCCACGGGAATGACACTGAGCAAGGGCTCCCAGTGTTCCCCATGGCGCAGCATCAAGGGTTTGTCTGGATGCTGGCTGGCGGTCTCGAGCATGTCGTGCAGCAGCGCGGCGTCGATACGCGGTACATCGCAGGGCAAGACCATCAGGTAGCGATGATGGGCGACCTGCAAACCCGCCCGGATACCGGCCAGAGGTCCGGGGAATGCTCCGTCGTCGTCATGCACCAGCCGGTCGGCGTAGGGCGCGTACTTTTCCAGGTTCCGATTGCAGGAGATGATCAGGTCATCGGTCAGCGGGCGGGTCTTGCGGTGAAGGTGTGCGATCAGTGGCTCGCCGTGCCATTCGATCAACCCCTTGTCCCGGCCGCCCATGCGTTGGCCGCGTCCACCCGCCAGCAGCAGGATGGAGCAGGGGGGCAACGGTGTGTTCGAGGTCATGACGGGTCTCCATGGGAGCGGCGGAAAAAGGGAGCGCTGTGATATAACACCGGGCTGTTTCTCCTACAACTGGATGCGCCAATGAAAGCCAAGGCAGAAGTACCTTTTGCGCCGTTGAACATCGCGGTGCTGACGGTCAGCGACACCCGTACCCTGGAAACCGACACGTCGGGCCAGGTCTTCGTTGATCGCTTGAGCGAAGCCGGCCATAACCTGGCCGCTCGGGTTCTGCTCAAAGATGATCTCTACAAAATCCGCGCACAAGTCGCCACCTGGATTGCTGAGGACGTGGTACAGGTGGTGCTGATCACCGGCGGCACCGGATTCACCGGCCGCGACAGCACGCCTGAAGCCGTGAGCTGCCTGCTGGACAAGCAGGTCGATGGCTTTGGCGAACTGTTCCGCCAGATCTCGGTGGCGGACATTGGCACTTCCACCGTGCAATCCCGCGCCCTGGCCGGCCTCGCCAACGGCACGCTGGTCTGCTGCCTGCCGGGTTCGACCAACGCGGTGCGCACCGGTTGGGACGGCATCCTGGCCGAGCAACTGGATTCCCGGCATCGGCCCTGCAATTTTGTGCCCCATCTGAAACAGGCGGCACCCTGTGAATCCCGTGGGTAAGCCGGGCAAGACCGGCAGCCTGATGCCGCTCGAGGTGGCATGGGCGCGCTTGCTGGAAATGGCCGAAGCCGCACCGATCGTCGAGCGGGAGCGTTTGCCGTTGGCGCAGGTACAGGGACGGGTGCTGGCCGAGGATCTGGTTTCGACGCTCGATCTGCCGCCGTGGCCCAACAGCGCAATGGACGGTTACGCCTTGAACTCGGCCGACTGGAGCGGCGAGCCGTTGCCGGTCAGTCAGAAAATTTTTGCGGGGACTGCTCCGCAGCCCTTGAAGCCCGGAACCTGTGCGCGAATCTTCACCGGTGCACCTGTTCCCGCAGGCGCCGACTGCGTCGAGATGCAGGAAAACACCGAAGTACTGGCCGATGATCGAGTCCGCTTCACCGAAACCCTGACGCCGGGGCAGAACATCCGTCCGCAAGGCCAGGAAACCACGGTGGGTGAGCAGGTCCTGGCCGCCGGCACACGCCTTGGGCCGATCGAGCAGGGGCTGGCGGCGTCCCTGGGGTGCGCGGAACTGGACGTGATTCGCAAGGTGCGCGTTGCGGTACTGTCCACTGGCGATGAACTGGTTGAACCGGGACAGCCACTGGGCCCTGGCCAGATCTACAACAGCAATCGGGTGGTGCTGTGCAGCTGGTTGCAGCGCATGGGTTGCGAAGTGATCGACGCGGGCATTCTTCCCGACAACCTTGAAATGACTCGCGCCCGCTTGGGCGAGTTGAAGGATGTCGACCTGATCCTGTCTACCGGTGGCGTATCGGTAGGTGAAGCCGACTTCCTGGGTATCGCGCTGCGCGAAGAGGGCGAACTCTCCCTGTGGAAACTCGCGATCAAGCCGGGCAAACCGCTGACGTTCGGACATTTTCGGGGTGTTCCGGTGATCGGGTTGCCCGGTAATCCGGCGTCGACCCTGGTGACCTTTGCACTGTTGGCGAGGCCCTATCTCCTGCGCCGCCAAGGCGTGACAACGCTCGAACCGTTGAAATTCCAGGTGCCGGCAGGATTTGCCTGGCCCAAGGCCGGTCAGCGACGCGAATACTTGCGTGGGCGTCTGGAGAACGGCCGGGCGATCATCTACAAGAACCAGAGTTCGGGAGTCCTGCGCAGTGCTGCGTGGGCGGATGGCCTTGTGGAAGTCCTGGAAGATCGAACGCTGGAGGAAGGTGACAGCGTTGGTTTCATCCCGTTGAGCGAAGTTCTGGATTGATTGGGCGTGTGCGCGAGACCCGGTTCATCGAGCCGGGTTTCGCGTGACCATTCCTAATGGACGACGAGCGCCACCAACTGATCGAAACGGCTGTTGGCGATCCACCCCAGGAGCCCCAGGACCACGGCCGTTCCGCCGGTTGCATACGCGAGCCTGTGCTTGATGGACCTCACATCGCCACGCACTTCTTCCATGTCGCGGCGGATGTACTTGAGGTGTGTTTCGAGTTCAACGACACGAGGTTCCATTTCAACTTCTCCAGTGGATTTTGCGCTGTCTTTCAGTTCGGTTTGATAGAGGCCCCGCATCTCTGCGAGCGCTGCTGCCGGAGTGCCCGGTGCCCTGGTGTCATGGCTTTGCATGGTACGTCCTTGTGGTGCTGCTGATGACTGAACAACCTGATCATCAAGTTGTACTAATCACCCTCGTGGGTCAATTGAGCCGATTCCTCACGTTTTGTAAGAAAAAACTCTGCTCTGTAGGACCTCTTCGCCATTCAGCTTGAAATAATTCATTTTTTTGCGACTTTTATGCCGTGTGGCGAGGTCACATTTCCCATACGGACCTGACATGGGAGTGAGCACGATGGCTGAACGCAAGGCACTGTTGATCCTGCACGGCAAACAGGCGCTGAACGAGGACGTCCGGGCGGCCGTCCAGGACCGGCGCGCGCAAGGCTGGACGCTGGACGTGCGCCTGACCTGGGAGGCGGGTGATGCGCAACGCCTGGTGGATGAGGCGCTGGCTGCAGGCCATACCCGGATCATCGCCGGCGGCGGCGACGGCACGCTGCGCGATATCGCCGAGGCGATGGCGGCACAGGCCGGGCAGGCCAGCCTGGTACTGATGCCACTGGGAACCGCGAACGATTTCGCCCGTGCCGCGGGTGTGCCGCTGGAGCCGGCCCAGGCCCTGGATCTGCTGGATGCCGAGCCGCGCGCCATCGACCTCGGCGAGGTGGGCGGGCAGGTGTTCCTGAACATGGCCACCGGAGGTTTCGGCAGCCAGGTCACGGCGAACACCTCCGAAGACCTGAAAAAAGTCCTGGGAGGGGCCGCCTACCTGTTCACCGGTTTGTCACGCTTCAGCGAATTGCATGCCGCCTATGGCGAACTCAACGGCCCGGACTTCCAGTGGAGTGGGGATCTGCTGGCGCTGGGCATCGGCAATGGCCGTCAGGCCGGGGGCGGTCATGAGCTGTGTCCGCAGGCGCTGGCGGATGACGGGTTGCTGGACATCAGTATTCTGCCGGCGCCACAGGAAGTGGTCGGGACACTGAAAAGCCTGCTCACCGACGGCTTCGGCATCGACAATCTGTTTGTCCGCGCCCGCTTGCCATGGGTGGAGATCAAGGTTGCCGAAGGCCTGTACATCAACCTCGATGGTGAGCCGCTCGAAGGCGACAGTCTGCGCTTCTCGGCGCGCCCGGCGGCGCTGCGGGTGCATCTGCCGGTGGACTCGCCCTTGCTGGGCAGCCCGGCCGCGATCAATCGTCCAGGCTGATGATCTGCTCGCGCACGGCAAACAGTACCAGGCCCGCCACATCGTAGATTTGCAGGCGTTTCATGATCTGCGAGCGGTGGGTTTCAACGGTCTTGATGCTCAGGCCCAGGCCGTTGGCGATTTCGCGGGTGGATTTGCCGCGAACGATCAGCCGCAGGATTTCCAGCTGGCGCGCTGTCAGATTGTGCGAGTCGGCAGGTTCCGGCTGGAGCTTCTGGTTGCGGGTCAGTGCCTGGTTGATCACGGTGTGGGCAATGGCCGGGCTCAGGTAACGCTCGTTATTGCGCAAGGCATCCAGGGCATGTTCGAGTTCGGTCGCCGTGGTGTCCTTGAGCAGATAGCCGTGAGCGCCGGACTCCAGCGCCTGCATGATCAGCGCGGGGTCGGTGTGCATCGACAGGATCAGCACCTTGCTCTGGGGACGCACACGTTTGAGGCGCTGCAGGGCTTCGAGGCCACCGGTTTCCTTCATGGAAATATCCAGTAGCACAATGTCCGGCGCCAGTCGTTCGACCATCTCCAGTAACTGCGAGCCATCACTGGCTTCACCAATGACTGCATAGCCGGGAATATCCAGCACCAGAGCGCGCACGCCAGCCCTGATCAGCGAGTGGTCATCCACCAGAAGTAAGTTACAAGTCAATGCATAACCTTATTCGTACTGGCCCGTTCCAGCGCGCGAGGCGCCCACGGGAACAAAGCTTCGATTTGAGTGCCTTTGCCCGGTTCGCTGGTGACGCGCAGGGTGCCGCCCAACTGGTCGATCCGCTCCGACATCCCGGCCATGCCACGTTGTCCCTCACGGCCGGGATCCGTCGCGGGGGCGAACCCCAGGCCGTCATCGCTGATGGACAGCATCAGGCCTTGAGGCTGGCGTTGCAGGCGCACCAGCAGGTTTTTCGCTTCGGCGTGACGCAGGATGTTGGTCACCGCTTCCTGGGTGATCCGAAAGGCGGCCAGGGCCATTTCTTCCGGAATGCCGGTCAGGCGGGACTGGCACTCCAGGCTCCAGTTCACCGAGCTATTGCCCAGTGTCTTGAGCAGGTGAGCGCGCAGGCTGGCTTCCAGGCCCAGGCTCGCCAACTGCCTGGGGTTGAGAATGGCTGATACGTCGCGAACCTTGTTCAGGGTCTCTTCGAGCGTGTCGCAGAGCGCCGAGCATTGTGTCTGCAGCTCTTCGGGCATGCGCCGCTTGAGCCATTGGCTTTGCAGTTTCGCGGCGGTGAGCAATTGACCAATGTCATCGTGCAGTTCGCGACTGAGCCGGTGACGTTCGTTCTCCTGGACCTTCAACAAGCGGTCGGCCAGTTCCTGGGGTTCGAATTTGATCGACTTGCGCGACAGCCGATGCTGGACCAGGACACAAGCCAGGGCCGCCATATTGAGCACCAGCAGCGCGAACGGCAGAGGAGTGGACAGACAATAGATCGCCAGGCTGCCAAGCGCCGATCCGGTACACACCAACAGCGTGAATCGGCGGGCATTTTCTCGGGAAGGGGGCCACTTGATAATTGACTTGAGGCTGGCGTGCATAGCGGATGGAGCCAATGATGTTCGCTGCGGGCAAACCGGTTCATTCACTGACCGGTCTCTGTCTGGGGCACTGTGCTATTAATCGACGTCAACTAATGGTCGGCATAATACCACTTAACATACCGTTGGTCGCGTTCGGTATATATGTCCAAACGGTCAGGAAATAACGGGTTGGCACGTTAGTTCTACAATTGAATTATTTCTGTAGAAGAATAGTTTGTATCGAACTGACGTCGACGAAATATTCAATCGTGCAACGCGATGAGTATGTTCAAGTTACCGAGTGATCCCAAGGCAAACAAGAATACCTACCACCTCTAGTTCGCGGGAAATGCCTGGCGTTATGAACAGGAAATGAGCTTGAACGGTTTGTAGTGGGCCGGGGGGTGAAACTGGCTTTGTCCGACCTGGAAGGCGAAGGCTTCGATCAGCGACGTCTGTTCGCTGTCATCCAGGCACAGCTGCCCGGTGGTCTGATCAATCAGCTCCAGTTGCCACGCCATCAAGGTGAAGCAATCTTTCAGCGCACCTAGTGCCTGGGCATGCAGGTCCACATGGTGCTGGGCATGGTTGAGCAGGCCATGGATGTGCAGGGAGAACTCCGAAACGGCAACCAGAGCGAGGGCATCGGCTTTGCTGGCCATTTTGAGCAGGGTGCTCATCATGCACTCGATGGCGTCCTTGTCGTTGCTGATCAATTGCAGGTGGCTCAGGCACTCCTCGGATTTGGCCAGGAGCGTTTCTGCCTCGACGAGAAATTCAGGGAGCCGCTGAGCCCACTCTTTACGGTCATTCGGCATGCTTATCTCCACAACTTCATGTCAAGCGAGGGCGTGTCGGGTGAATGGGTGAGGACGGTCTGGCGCATGGCGCGGGCGGGCAGATGCGAGAACGCATTCCGGCCGACATGGAGGCAGGCAGGGCGCTCGACAGAGTGGATAACCACGATTCTGAGATCGCACACAAAAGCCTGACTCCGTTCATGCAATGAGAATGGCGTCACATTAATGGCTATTGGATATTGCGAATATCAGGTTGGTCCTGATTGTTGCTCAGGGATTCCCTTACGCACGGGAACCTATCGCGCAAACCGTGGTCGCGCAGCGGGGATGAATCAGATGTATTGCGGACGTAAGTAAAGCATGATGTTAATGTGACATCAATGCCTGTCATGGCATTTTGTGTGGGGTCAAGCTCCGGCAAAAACAGCCGATAACCCTCTTTAACGAATTAACCAGAACAAGCCCAGGAGTCATTGATGGCCGGCATTCTCGACACGGTAGACCAACGCACGCAACTGGTGGGTGAGAATCGCCTGGAAATTCTCATGTTCCGACTGGCGGGGCGTCAACTGTTCGCGATCAACGTGTTCAAGGTGCAGGAAGTGTTGCAGCTGCCCAAGCTGACCCTGATGCCCCAGCGCCATCCGTTCGTCTGCGGCGTGGTCAACCTGCGCGGGCAGACGTTGCCGGTGATTGACCTGTCCCAGGCCATCGGTATGCGTCCGCTGGTGCCTGGCCCGACCAGCACGATTATCGTCACCGAGTACAACCGTTCGGTGCAGGCGTTCCTGGTCGGTGGCGTGGACCGCATCGTCAACATGAACTGGGAGGCCATCCTGCCGCCGCCGAGCAGCGCGGGTCGCCAGCATTACCTGACCGCCATCAGCAAGGTCGACGACCAGTTGGTGGAAATCATCGACGTTGAAAAAGTCCTGGCCGAAATCGTCCCGTACAACGCCAAGGTCTCGCGCGACAAACTCGAGGACCCGGTGCTCGAGCGCGCCCGCGGCCGCGAAGTGCTGCTGGTGGACGACTCCAACGTCGCCCTGTCGCAATTGCGCGACACCCTGGGCCAGCTGGGCGTGAAGATGCACATCGCCAGCGACGGCCTGAAGGCCTTGAACATGCTCAAGGGCTGGGCCGACACCGGCGTCAACATGACCGACAAACTGCTGATGGTCTTCACCGACGCGGAAATGCCTGAGATGGACGGCTACCGCCTGACCACCGAAATCCGCAACGACCCGCGCCTGCGTGGCCTCTACGTGGTGCTGCACACCTCGTTGTCCGGCAGCTTCAACGATTCGATGGTGAAGAAGGTTGGCTGCGACAACTTCCTGTCCAAGTTCCAGCCGGACAAACTGGTGGACGTGGTCCGCCAGCGCCTGATGCTGGATGCTGTCCCGGCGTAAGCGCGTACCTCTTTACCTGTGTGGGAGCGAGCCTGCTCGCGATGAACGTCAACGATGACGCTGGCTAGCTGATGCCCAGTGTCATCGTTCACGATCATCGCGACGGTTCGACGCCTCGACAGGCTCGCTCCCACAGTTGTTTTGTAGGTCAGATACAGATACGGCTGATTTTGGTATAGGGTGGCGTTTTTATCACCCAGGGAGCTGGACATGCTGCGGTTGAGTGCGCTTTATCGTTTTCCATTGAAATCCGGCAAGGGCGAGGTGCTGAACCAGATCACCCTCGACAAGCTGGGACTCGACGGGGATCGACGCTGGATGCTGGTGGACGAGGCCAGCGGGCGCTTTCTGACCCAGCGTGCAGTGGCGCAAATGAGTCAGTTGTCGGCGTTGTGGAATGCCAGCGGCGGCTTGACGCTCGCCGCGGCGGGCCATCCGCCGATTGATATTGCCCTGCCGGCCAACGACGCAGAGCTGCGCGGCGTGACCATCTGGCGCGACACCCTGCGCGTGCCCGATGCCGGCGACGAAGCGGCAGCCTGGGTCAGCCGCTTCATCGGCAAGCCGACACGCCTGGTGCAGATCCCGCTGGACCGTGCGCGCACCACGCAGGCCGGTTATGGCAAGGACGACGATCAGGTGGCCTTCGCCGATGGCTTTCCCCTTCTGCTGATCGGCCAGGCGTCACTCGATGACCTGACGCAGAAGGTCGGGCGCCCGATGGAAATGCTGCGTTTCAGGCCAAATCTGGTGATCGAGGGCGCCGAGGCGTTCGCCGAAGACGGCTGGAAGCGCATCCGCATCGGCGATGTCGAGTTCCGCGTGGTCAAGCCGTGTTCGCGTTGCATCCTGACCACCATTGATCCGCAGACCGGTGAGCGCAGCGATGATCGTGAACCGTTCGCGACTCTGCAGAAATACCGCGCCAGGGAAGAGGGTGCGATGTTTGGCCAGAACCTGGTCAACGACGGCAATGGCCGGCTCGAAGTCGGCATGCCGGTGACCGTGCTGGAATAAACCGCAGCACAAGGAAAAACGCCCGTGTCGCAGGACACGGGCGTTTTTGTTGAAGCGCTCAAAACTTAGCCGCGGTACTCGCACAGGTAAGCGGTATCGACCGCCACTTTCAGCTGGAACTTGCTGTTGGCCGGCACGTTGAACTGGCTGCCGGCTGCAAAGGTTTCCCAATCGCTGCTGTCAGGCAGTTTGACCGTCAGGGCGCCGCTGACCACGTGCATGATTTCACGCTGGCTGGTGCCGAACTCGTATTCGCCCGGAGCCATGACGCCAATGGTAGCCGGACCTTCAGCGGTGCCGAAAGCGATCGACTTGACGGTGCCGTCGAAGTACTCGTTGACTTTAAACATGGGCGATTCCTCGGAAAGGGCTGAAAAAGGCCGGCCAGTATGCACAAGGCCTCAAGCGGCGTCACCTCTCTAGAGGGGCAGGACCAGCGGCAGCAGACGGGCTGTGTTGCGGGCATCCTCCAGCGCGCGGTGCTGCTGGCCGGTGAACTGTAATCCCGCCAGTTGCAGCGCACCGTTGAGGCCCAGCGGGCGCTCCAGGCGCCTGGCCTTGGCGAACCGTTGCTTGAGGTTCATGTGCGGCGTGCGGCTCAGTTGGCTGTCGAGTTGCAGGCGCTGCCATTCCTGGACCAGTTGCTTGCGGTCGTAATCGCCCCAGCTGGCCCAGCCTTCAAGACGGGAGTGATGCTGGCCGAGCCAGCGCTCGAACGCCGGCCAGACCTCGGTCAGTGGTTGGGCACTGTCGATGTTGGCCTGGGTGATGTGGGTCAACTCCCGGCAAAACGGCGTAAGCAGGGGCCGGCGCAGCGGGCGCACGAACCGCTGGAAATGATCCTGTTCACGCCCCTGGCGGTCCACCAGGGTGGCACCGATTTCGATGATTTCCATTTCCGTGACCGGCCAACCGCCTTCATCGGTGGTGGCTTCCAGATCAATGACCAGCCAATGAGGCATTAAAAGGTTCCTGATATCCGCGTCCTGATGGGCTTGAGCGTAGCCAAACCCGGCGGATCCGCCTAGCCGGTTATTCGACCTCCAACAAAATCTGACGATTTTTCACCTGATCGCCGACCCGGACCTGCAAGCGCTTGAGCACGCCGTCGATGCCGGACTTGAGCGGATGCTCCATTTTCATGGCCTCCAGCACCACCAGCAACTGGCCCTTGCTCACCTGGCTGCCCTCGCTGACCAGCACGTCGACGATCGCGCCGTCCATCGGTGCCTTGAGCGTACCGGAGCTGGCCCGGGCCTCACTGCTGACCAGTGCCTGGGTGCGATCCTCCAGGCGCAGGCTGCCGGGGCGGGTGAACAGCCAGAGTTGCCCGGCTTCCAGGCGATAGACATGGCGCTGGCGTATCCCGTCGATTTCCAGTGTGGCCCGCTGCCCGTCGCATTGGATCACGCGCAGTTCCAGGCTGCGCCCGGCCACTTGAACCCGCAAGGGCTCGCCTGGCACCGCGTCGAGTTGCACCGGCCAGTCCTGCTCCTGGGTGCCAAGACGGTAGTGCAGCGGCACGCTGGCGTTGTTGCGCCAGCCCGCCAGGGCCGCGGGCTGAGCCGTTGCCGAGGCGTGATAAAACAGCGCCGCCGCCGTCGCCAGTTCTTCGGCGCTGGGGGGCTGTGGATGCAGGCACGGATGATCGGCGAAATGTGTGGGAATGAAGCCGGTACTGAATGCGCCGCTGACAAACTGCGGATGCTCCAGCAGGTTGGCCAGCAAGCGCTGATTGCTCGGCAGACCCAGCAGCACACTGTCCTGCACCGCCCGCAACAGCTTGCGCCGGGTCTCTTCGCGGGTGGCGCCGTGGGCGATGATCTTGCCCAGCATCGGGTCGTAGAACGGACTGACCTGCTGGCCTTCAACCAGCCCATGGTCGATCCGCACGCCGTCTTGCAGCGCCGGTTCCCAGGCCACCACGCGCCCGGTCTGCGGCAGGAAACCCTGGGTCGGGTCTTCGGCATACAGGCGCACTTCCATGGCATGACCGTTCAGTTGCACCTGCTCCTGGCGCAGTGGCAATGGCTGGCCCTGGGCGACCAGCAGTTGCCAGGCCACCAGGTCCAGGCCGGTGATCAGTTCGGTGACCGGGTGCTCCACCTGCAAGCGCGTGTTCATTTCCAGGAAGTAGAACTGCCCGCGCGCATCCAACAGGAATTCCACGGTGCCGGCACCCACATAGTTGACCGAGCCTGCGGCCTTGAGCGCCGCTTCGCCCATGGCCTGGCGCAGTTCGGCGGTCATGACCGGGCAGGGCGCTTCCTCGATGACTTTCTGGTGACGACGCTGGATCGAACAGTCGCGTTCACCGAGGTAGATCAGGTTGCCGTGCTGGTCGCCGAACACCTGCACCTCGACGTGGCGCGGGTCGATCAGGGCCTGTTCGAGGATCAGCTCATCGCTGCCAAAGCCATTCAGGGCTTCGGAACGTGCGGTGCGAATCTGCGCCAGCAGATCGGCGGCATCGTGCACCAGGCGCATGCCGCGCCCGCCGCCGCCCGCGCTGGCCTTGATCATCAGCGGAAAGCCGATGCGCTCGGCCTCGCGGCTGAGTGTGGCGTCGTCCTGCTCGGCGCCCTGGTAGCCCTTGATGCAGGGGACGCCGGCCTCGAGCATGGCCAGTTTCGACAGGCGCTTGCTGCCCATCAGCTCGATGGCTTCGGGGCTCGGGCCGATGAAGGTCAGGCCCGCCTGTTGGCAGGCGCGGGCGAACTCGGCGTTTTCCGAAAGGAAGCCGTAACCGGGGTGAATCGCATCGGCACCGCTGCGGCGGGCGGCGTCGAGGATCGCCGGCACGTTCAGATAGGATTGCTGCACCGGGGCGGGGCCGATGTTGACGGCTTCGTCGGCGATTTGCACATGCAGGGCATCGGCGTCGGCGTCGCTGAACACGGCGACGGTGCGATAGCCCAGGGCCTGGGCGGTGCGCTGGATGCGGCAGGCGATTTCACCGCGGTTGGCGATGAGGATTTTGGTGAATCCGGGCATGGTTTTTATTCCCCTGATTTTGGCGGTGTATTTGCGGGCCTCATCGCGGGCGAGCCCGCTCCCACAGGGATTTTGGGTGTTCACAAAACCTGTAGGAGCGAGCTTGCTCGCGATGCTTTTTCAGCAAGCCCACCCCGGCTTGCGTTTTTGCACGAAGGCCACGGTCCCCTCAGTCCCTTCCGCCCCCGTCACCGCCTCGGCGAACCACTGGGCCGCCTGATCCAGCAGTTCATCGGAAGGTTGCAGGGCACTGGCCAGCAACAGCTGCTTGGTCCGCGCATTCGCCCCCGGCGCGCAACTCAACACCTGGGCCAGCACTTCTCCCAGGCGTTCGGCCAATCCTTGCGCGTCCTGCTCGACAAAGTGCACCAGCCCCATGTGCAGCGCCTGGGTGCCGTTGAAGCGCGCGGCGGTGAGCGCCAGCCGGCGGGCCTGGGTCAGGCCGATACGCTGGACCACGAAGGGCGCGATCTGCGCGGGCAGCAGGCCGAGGCTGGTTTCCGGCAGGCCGAATTGCGCCTGGTGATCGGCCATCGCCACATCGCTGACACAGGCCAGGCCGAAGCCGCCACCCAGCACCGCCCCTTGCAGCACCGTCACCACCACCTGCGGTGCGTGCTGCACCTCTTGCAGCAGCGCGCCGAACGCGCGGTTCAGCTCGCGATAGGCGCTGGCGCCCTGGGCCCGGGCCCCGGCCATGTCCTTGATGTCGCCACCGGCGCAGAAGTGCCCGCCAGCGCCGGCAATGACCAGCACGCGAACGCTCAGGTCATCGCGCATGGCCGCCAGCACCGAGCGCAGTTCGGCGACCATTTGCAGGCTCATGGCATTGCGGCAGTCAGGGCGGTTGAGGGTCACGTGCAGCACGCCGTTATGCGGTTCGAGCGACAGCGTCTGGCAGACCGGCAGGGGGCTCATTTCTTTTTCCCCGGCAGGATGCCCATCAGCTTGCAGATGATCCCCAGCATGATTTCGTCGGCGCCACCGCCGATCGAAACCAGCCGCACATCGCGGTAGGCGCGGGCCACCGGGTTGTCCCACATGAAGCCCATGCCGCCCCAGTATTGCAGGCAACTGTCGGTGACCTCGCGACCCAGGCGCCCGGCCTTGAGCTTGGCCATCGACGCCAGGCGCGTGACGTCCTGGCCTTTGATGTATTGCTCGGTGGCTTGGTAGACCAAGGCCCGCAGGCATTCGATCTCGGTTTGCAGTTCGGCCAGACGGAAGTGAATGACCTGGTTGTCGATCAGCGCACTGCCGAACGTCTTGCGCTCCTTGCAATACTCGATGGTGCTGTCCACGCAGTATTCCAGGCCCTTGATCATGTTCGCCGCGCCGAACAGGCGTTCCTCCTGGAACTGCAGCATCTGCATCATGAACCCCGCGCCTTCATGGCCGATGCGGTTGCGCTGGGGCACGCGCACGTTGTCAAAAAACACCTGGGCGGTTTCCGAGCTGCGCATGCCGAGCTTGTCCAGGTGCGAGCTGAGGCTGATGCCGGGGGTGTCCATCGGCACCATGATCAGCGACTTGTTGATGTGCGGCTTGTCGTCCGAGGTGTTGGCCAGCAGGCAGATGAAGTCGGCGCTCGGCGAGTTGGTGATCCACATCTTGCTGCCGTTGATCACGTAATCGTCGCCGTCCTTGCGTGCGGTGGTTTTCAAACCGGCCACGTCGGAACCGGCACCGACCTCGGAGACGCCGATGCAACCGACCTGCTCACCGCTGATCGCCGGGCGCAGGAACTGCTCGCGCAATTCGTCGGAGCCGAACCGGGCCAGCGCCGGGGTGCACATGTCGGTCTGCACGCCGATGGACATCGGTATGCCGCCGCAATGGATGGTGCCGAACTCTTCGGCGGCGACGATCGAGTAGCTGTAGTCGAGGCCCATGCCGCCGAACTTCTCCGGCTTGGAAATCCCCAGCAACCCCAGCTCACCGGCCTTGCGGAAAATCTCGTGGATCGGAAAACGCCCGTCCTTTTCCCACGCCTCGACGTGCGGGTTGATTTCGTGATCGACGAATTGGCGGACGGTACGGCGCAGTGCTTCGTGTTCCTGGGTGAAGATCATTTTTATTGTTCTCCTCTGGCCGGTTCAGAACCGGGCTACGCCAAAACTGTTGGTTTGCAGTGGCCGCAGGTCGGCCTCGTGACAGATGTCCAGCAGGTAACCGAGCAGGGTGCGGGTGTCGCGCGGGTCGATCAGGCCGTCGTCCCACAGGCTGGCGCTGCCGTACAGCGCAGTGGACTGGCTGTCGAGTTTCTGCGCGGTCACCTGTTCGAGCATGTCGAGCACCTTCGGATCCGGGGTCAGGCCGTCCTTGAGCTGCTTGGCCTCGGTGACGATGCGCAACACCTTGCCGGCCTGGGCGCCGCCCATCACCGCCGTGCGGCTGTTGGGCCAGGCGAAGATGAAGCGCGGGTCGAGGCCGCGGCCGCACATCGCGTAGTTACCGGCACCGTAGGAGCCGCCGACGACGATGGTCAGCTTCGGCACGCGGGCGTTGGCCACCGCCTGGATCATCTTGGCGCCGTGCTTGATCACACCTTGCTGCTCCGACTCGGTGCCGACCATGAACCCGGTGGTGTTATGGAAGAACAGCAGCGGCGTGCGGCTCTGGTCACACAACTGGATGAACTGCGCAGCCTTGCTCGCGCCCTTGGGCGTGATCGGGCCGTTGTTGCCGATGAAGCCGCAGGCGCGCCCCTCGATGTGCAGGTGGCCGCACACGGTTTGCTGGTCGAACTCGCCCTTGAATTCGAGGAAGTTCGAACCGTCGGCAATCCGCGCGATGATTTCGCGCACGTCGTAGGGCTTTTTCGGGTCGTCGGGAATCAGCCCGAGCAATTCGTCGATGGGGTAGCGCGGCGCTTCGAACGGGCGTTCGGGCACCCACGGCAGTTGGTCGTTCCACGACAGCATGCGCACAATCTCGCGGGCCTGGCGCACGGCGTCGGCATCGTTCTCTGCCAGGTACTCGGCGGTGCCCGCGGTTTGCGCATGCATCTCGGCGCCACCGAGCTCTTCATCGGTAGCGATTTCGCCGGTGGCGGCCTTGAGCAGCGGGGGGCCTGCGAGAAACAGCTTGGCCTTGCCGCGCACCACCACCACGTAATCCGACAGCCCCGGCTGATAGGCGCCGCCCGCCGTGGCCGAGCCGTGGACCACGGTGATCTGCGGCAGGCCCAGGGCCGACATGCGCGCCTGATTGGCGAAGCTGCGTGCGCCTTCAACGAAGATTTCCGTGGCGTAATTGAGGTTGGCGCCACCGCTTTCGGCGAGGGTGATCACCGGCAGTTTGTTTTCCACGGCGATCTGTTGCAGGCGCAGGGATTTTTTCAGGCCGCTGGGGGAAATCGTCCCGCCCTTGATCGCGCTGTTGTTGGCGATCACCAGCACCCGCGCGCCGGACACATAGCCGATCCCGGCGATCAGGCCGCCGCCGGCCGCACTGCCGTCCTTGTCGTCGTGTAGTTTGTAGCCGGCGAGGCTGGCCAGTTCGAGAAAGGGCGCGCCGGGGTCGAGCAACAGGTTGAGGCGCTCGCGGGGCAGCAGTTGCCCGCGCTTGTCGAACTTGGGCTTGGCTTCGGCGGCCTTGTCCAACAGGTTCTGTTCCAGCCGGCGGATGTGTTCGACCCCGGCCAGCATGGCTGTGCGGTTGCGGGCGAACGCTTCGCTTTGCGGGTCGATCTGCGACTCGATCACTGGCATGGCTTAGTCCTTGAGCACGTCGGGAAGGTAGGCGCGATGAAAGCCGTTATAGGATTCGCTGTTGGTCGCCTTGTGGATCGGCCAGGCGCGTCCGCCGAGGCTGGCGGCGCCATCAATGCGCAGGGTGCTGCCGCTGACGAAGGCGGCGGCAGGGCTGAGCAGGAACACGATGGCGGCGCTGACCTCCGATTCGGTGCCGATGCGCTTGAGCGGCACGTGTTCGCGCAGGGTCGGGATCACCGCCTTGAACGCGCCCTCGTAGGTGTCCATGCCGCTGGAGGCGATCCAGCCCGGTGCCACGGCATTGACCCGCACCCCGGCGTAACCCCATTCGAACGCGGCGGTCTTGGTCAGGTTGTCCATGCCAGAGCGTGCCGCCCCGGAGTGACCCATGCCGGGCATGCCACCCCACATGTCGGCGAGCATGTTGACGATGGCGCCACCGTGCTTGCTCATCGACTGGTTGAACACTTCCCGGGCCATCAGGAAACCGCCCACCAGGTTGGTGCGCATCACGGTTTCGAAACCCTTCTGGTTGATCGCGGCCAACGGTGACGGGTACTGCCCGCCGGCGTTGTTGACCAGCCCGTGGATCGGACCGTGCTGGCGGATCAGTTCGCCGACCAGGTGCTTGACCGCTTCTTCGTCGCGGATGTCGCAGGCCTGCCAATCGGCGCGGCCGCCATCCTCGGCAATCTCGGCGGCCACGGCCTTGAGCTTGTCGGCCTTGCGCCCGACCAGCAGCACATGGGCGCCGAGGGCGGCCAGTTCATGGGCGGTGCAGCGTCCGATGCCGCTGCCGCCACCGGTGACGAGGATGGTTTGGCCGGCAAACAGGTCGGCTTTGAAAATCGAATCGTAGGCCACGGTGACGGTCCTCTAGTTGACCTGATCGGCGATGTGCTGCGGTACGGGAATCTGGATCTCCAGCAGTTGCTGGGCGAACGCCTTGCCCTGCGGGTCGATGCGCAGGCTGGCCACGCCGCCGCCGCCCAGGGCGTTTTCCAGGAGAAAATTGAGGCTGTGGGTAGCGGGCAGATACCAGCGCTCGACCCGCCCCAGCACCGGGTCGAGCACGTGGCTCATCCAGTCGACCACCACCGCCGGGGTCAGGGCCTCGGCGATCCACGGCAGGTACGCAGGGTCTCGGGCGATCACGCCGATGTTGCTGTGGTTGCCCTTGTCGCCCGAGCGCGCGACCGCGAGCTTGACCAGGGCCACGCTGGCATCGGCGCGACCGCTGGGCTTGGGCGGATCGAAGGGCAGTGGCAGGTCGGCGCTGGCGAGCGTATCGGCTGCGGGCAGGGCGCAGGCGTGGCGGGTGCCTGCGAAGTCGACTTCCAGGGTGCAGGCGCTCTTGTCGATCAGGAACGAGAACAAGCGGATCAGCGGATATACGGTGGGCCGGCCGCCGACGATCCCGGTCAGGCCCGGGGCCATGCCGGTGGCGGCCTGGGCGATCTCGCGGGAAAAGGTTATCAGCGCTTTCTTGTCCGGATGACGCACGGCGAGCTTGATCACCACTTCGCGGCTGTCCTGGCGCAGGCCATGGGGGCCGTAGGTGGCCTCGCTGCCCAGCAGCTCGACATCGACTTCGCTGTAGGGCGCCCAGCCGCGCTGGCGGAAAATCCCGGAAGTCTTGTTGATGATCGCTTCACTGACGCGCCGCGCCTTGGCCACCGCATCTATGCCGGCGATCAGGCAACTGGCGGTGCAGCGGAAACCGTCCGGGTAGGTGGCGCTGACCTTGTACTGGTTGGACGGCGGCAGGCCCTTGGCGCCGTGCACCTGAACGGTGTTGCGGCCTTGCTGCGTCAGCCTGACCTGGGTGAAATCGCAGACCACGTCCGGCAGCAGGTAGGCCTGCGGGTTGCCGATTTCGTAGAGCATCTGTTCGCCGACGGTCAGGGGCGTGACCAGGCCGCCTGAGCCTTCGGGCTTGCTGACGGTGAACTGGCCATCGGTGCCGACTTCGACGATGGGGAAACCGATGTGTTCGTAGTCGGGCACTTCGCGCCAGTCGGTGAAGTTGCCACCGGTGCACTGCGCGCCGCATTCGATGATGTGGCCGGCGAGGGCGGCCTGGGCGAGCTTGTCGTAGTCGTGCCAGGACCAGCCGAATTCATGCACCAGCGCAGCGCTGACCACGGCGCTGTCGACCACGCGCCCGGTGATCACGATGTCCGCACCCAGGCGCAGGGCTTCGACGATGCCCGGCGCGCCGAGGTAGGCGTTGGTGGACACGCACATCGCCGGCAGCGCGGCGCCGCTGAACATTTCGCGGATGCCGCCGTTGCTCAGTTGCTTGAACTGCGGCTGCAGGTCATCGCCCAGCAGCACGGCAATTTTCAACGGTACACCCGCCTTGTCGCACGCGGCTTGCAGCGCCGCAGCGCAGGCCTGGGGATTGACCCCGCCGGCGTTGCTGATGACGCGGATGTTCTGTTCGGCGAGTTGGCCCAGCAACGGGCTGAGCACTTCGACGAAGTCGCTGGCGTAACCGGCCTGGGGATCTTTCATCCGCGCGCCGGCCATGATCGACATGGTGATTTCCGCCAGGTAGTCGAACACCAGGTAGTCCAGATCCCCACCGTCCACCAATTGCGCGGCGGCCGTCGAGGTGTCGCCCCAGAACGCGCTGGCGCAACCGATGCGAACAGTTTCAGGCACAGACCTTTCCATAGTCACCTCCGTCGAACGTGCATCGAGACTACCAAGCAAGCGCTTGGTTTGTAAATGGTCTTTAATATCTTATGGCCAAGCGCTTGCTTGGTCGCCTGCGCCAGCTTAAATTGCCCGCGCAACCCCGCTGTTTTTGGCGATGGACTCGACTGTAGGAGAGAACGGGTGGATGAGCAAAAAGCCCTGAAGGTCATGCGCGAGCTGGTCGACAGCAACCAGTTGACCGACCCGGACAGCGCCCGTGGCAAGCTGCTGCAAGTGGCCGCTCACCTGTTTCGCAACAAGGGTTTCGAACGCACGACCGTGCGCGATCTGGCCGGTGCCGTGGGCATCCAGTCGGGCAGTATTTTTCATCACTTCAAGAGCAAGGACGAAATCCTGCGGGCGGTGATGGAAGAAACCATCCGCTACAACACCGCGTTGATGCGCGCTGCGCTGGCTGAAGCCGGCAGTGTGCGCGAGCGGGTGCTGGCGCTGATCCGTTGCGAATTGCAGTCGATCATGGGCGGCAGCGGCGAAGCCATGGCGGTGCTGGTGTATGAGTGGCGATCACTGTCCGAGGACGGGCAGGCGCAGGTGCTGGCGCTGCGCGACATCTATGAAGAACTGTGGCTGCAAGTGCTGGGGGAGGCCAAGGAGGCGGGATTCATTCGCGGGGATGTGTTCATCACGCGGCGTTTTCTCACCGGTGCGCTGTCCTGGACCACCACCTGGTTTCGCCCCGGCGGCAGCCTGAGCCCCGATCAGTTGGCCGAAGAAGCGTTGATTCTGGTACTGCAAGGGCAACAATAGTTTGCACAGGACGGTTGGAACTGGCTAAGTGGTGCAAACCGCCTGGCTTGAATGGATTGATGTTTTTTTGGGGAGTGGGTCACTTTGATGTCTTCGCCAATTCGGACGGCCTCGCGGCTTTTGCTGGCGGCGCTTGGGGCATTGTGGGTGTTGCCGGCTCCGGCCGCACAACTGGTACGCGTCGGTGCCGCGCATTTCCCGCCTTATACCGTGCGCCCGGAAACCGGCGCCGACACCGGCTTGCTGCCGCAACTGGTGGAAGCGCTCAACGCCTCGCAGAAGGAATACCAGTTCGTGCTGGTGCCCACCTCCATTCCGCGCCGCTTTGGTGACTTCAAGCAGGGCCGGGTGGACATGGCGATTTTCGAGAACCCCGGCTGGGGCTGGAAAGACATCCCCCACACCAGTGTCGACATGGGCCTGGAAGACGCCGAGATTTTTGTCGCGCAACGCCTGCCTCATCGTCAGCAGGATTATTTCGCCGACCTGGTCGGTAAACGCCTGGCGCTGTTCAGCGGCTATCACTACGAGTTTTCCAGTTTCAACGCCGACCCGAAATTCCTCGCGCAGAACTACAACGCCACGCTGACCTACTCCCACGACAGCAACCTGCTGATGGTGCTGCGCGGGCGCGCCGACATTGCCTTGGTCACTCGCTCGTACCTCAGCGATTACCTGCTGCGCAACGACAAGGTCGGTGATCAGTTGCTGGTGTCCGAGCGTATCGACCAGATCTATCACCATTACGCCATTCTGCGTCCGGCAGCCCCGATCAGCGGGGAGGCGTTCGCCCGGTTGCTGCAAGGCCTGCGCGACAACGGCCAGATGTTGAAGATTTTCGATCCCTACAAGATCGCCGTGGTGCCGGTGCCGAGCAACTGAGCCGCCGGCGGCGCTTAAATTTTTCCCGCTGGCTCACGTCACTTCGTTGAACTGTCGACGATTAACGTGAGCCCGACCCATGCCCGAATTGAATGACCTGACCACCCTGGCGCTGCCGACGGGCCAGCGCCTTGTCGCGCAGGAAAGCGAAAACCGCCTGAGCCTGAGCCTCGATACGCAGCCGCTGATCAGCCTGCACCTGAATCGCGAACCCGCATTGCAACTGCGTGTCGAGTCGCGTGCTGACACCCAGGCCCTGTGGGCCGCCAATTATTGGCTGTTCGCCCGCGACCCGGCCTGCCAGCACCTGATCTGGCACCTCGATGATGCACCGGCCCAGGCCGTGCTCAGCGGCTTGTTGGTGCCGACCGATGTCGCCGGCCAATACCGCTGCGAACGCGCGTTGTTCTGGCAACTGCCACAACCCTGGCTGGGCAGTTCCTTGACCGGCAGTTATCCACAACAGATGGTGCTCAGCGCCGGCAAGCGTCATCCGTTGCGTCCGGTGAAACCCCGTGGCGAAGTCTATCGGCGTTTCGATACCCGGCTGGGGGCGTGGATTTCCCTGCGCACCGTGGACATCGAACTGGACCTGGCGCGCTTCAACCGCTGGCAGAACAGTTCACGGGTGGCCAACTTCTGGCAGGAGGAGGGCAGCCTCGAGCAACATCGCGAGTACCTGGAAAAACTCGCGGCCGATCCGCATACGGTGACGTTGCTTGGCTGTTTCGACGATGAGCCGTTCGCCTACTTCGAGGCCTACTGGGCCAAGGAAGACCGGATCGCGCCGTTCTATGACGCGGGCGACTACGACCGTGGCATCCACATGCTGGTGGGCGAAGAACATCACCGCGGCCCGCACAAGGTGGCCAGCTGGTTATCGGCGCTGACGCATTACCTGTTTCTCGACGACCCGCGCACCCAGCGTGTGGTCGCCGAGCCTCGCGCCGACAACGCGAAGATGATCGGCTACATGCAGGGCCAGCGTTTTTACTGCGAGAAGGAATTCGACTTTCCGCACAAGCGGGCGGCGTTGATGGTGTTGGGGCGGGGGCGGTTTTTTGAGCGGTGTAGTTTGGCTTGAGGGTTGCGGCGGCCTCGAGGCCGCTATCGCGAGCAAGCTCGCTCCTACAGTGTTCGTCGGTGTTCGCGGAACCTGTGGGAGCGGGCTTGCCCGCGATGGGGTCGACTCGGTCTACCGGCGAGCCGCCACCCGACTCCCCGACACCTTGCGGCAATGCACCAGCGCATCGCGAATCATGAAGTTGACCAGGGTCGGCGATACGCCGAGTTCCTTGGCGATGTCCTTTTGCGGCACGCCGTGCAGGCGGTACATCTCGAAGGCATAGCGGGTGCGGGCCGGGAGCTCCGTCAGGGCGTCGGCGATGTTTTCCAGGGTCGAGAAGTTGATGTGCGAGGTTTCGGGTGAGGCGCCTTGAATCACCACATTCAGTCCCTCCTCTTCCGGCCCGGAATACTTCTGCTCCAACGCCTGCTTGCGGTAGTGATCAATGGCCAGGTTGCGCACGATCTGGAACAGATAACTCAGTTGGGCCTTGATCGAGGAGGTGATCGGCGGCGCCGATTGCAGGCGGAAGAACGCATCCTGAACCACATCTTCGGCACGCGACCGGCAGCCGGTGATACGCGCGGCAATCTTGACCAGTATCACTCGATTGTCGACGAATGCCTGAAGTAGCGGTGAATCGCACGTGCTTGTCGATACTTGTTCCGTCATGGAAATCACCTTGCTGCGAATGGGGTCATGGGACGGCAAGTTGACGCGGGGGCCGTCCGACATATCGAGCGACAAATTATTCTTAATGATAATGATTGTCAAATGAGAAAGAGAAACAATGCATATCAATGGTGCATAGTGAGAATTGCGACACACTGACGCACCCGACCGGGGCGCTCTCCTGCCTTTCCAGCCCCTGGCGATCAAGCCTGCCGACTAATTATTTCAAGACGTCATCCGTTCTCATTGGTGAATGGCCGTGGGCGCAAGCCCCGCCAAAACAGCATTGCCAATGCCTCGCGTGGTCGGCGAAGACCACGTCCCGCGTGCCCTGGACAGGGCATGACGTCAGCACACCGATTTCACTTGCGAGCCGAATTCAGGCAGGAAACCTCATGACCGACGCCTTCGAAACCCCCAGCACACTGGTCCAAGCCCTTGCCCGCCGCGCGGCCCTGACGCCGGACCGGCTAGCCCTGCGTTTCCTCGCCGAAAGCGCGGATCAGGCCGTGGTGCTCAGTTATCGCGAGCTGGATCAGCGGGCCCGCACCATCGCTGCGGCGTTGCAGGCCCAGGCTGATTTCGGCGATCGCGCGGTCCTGTTGTTTCCCAGCGGTCCCGACTACGTCGCGGCGTTTTTCGGATGCCTGTATGCTGGCGTGATCGCGGTGCCGGCCTACCCGCCGGAATCGACCAAGCGCCATCACCAGGAGCGCCTGCTGTCGATCATCAGCGATGCCGAGCCGCGCCTGCTGCTGACCAGCGCCAGCCTGCGCGACGCCTTGCAACAAATAGAGGGCGCGCCGCCGCTGCTGTGCGTCGACACCCTCGACAGCGCCCTGGCCGAACGCTGGGTCGAGCCGTACCTTGCGCCCGAGCACATCGCCTTCCTGCAATACACCTCGGGTTCCACCGCGCTGCCCAAAGGCGTGCAGGTCAGCCACGGCAACCTGGTGGCCAACGAATTGCTGATCCGCCACGGCTTCGGCATCGACATCAATCCTGACGACGTGATCGTCAGCTGGCTGCCGCTGTACCACGACATGGGCCTGATCGGCGGCCTGTTGCAACCGATCTTCAGCGGCGTGCCGTGCGTGCTGATGTCGCCGGCGTACTTCCTCGGTCGGCCGCTGCGCTGGCTGGAAGCGATCAGCGAATACGGCGGCACCATCAGCGGCGGGCCGGATTTCGCCTATCGCCTGTGCAGCGAGCGGGTCAGCGAATCGGCGCTGGAACGCCTCGACCTCAGCGGCTGGCGGGTCGCGTATTCCGGTTCCGAGCCGATTCGCCTGGATACCCTGGAGCGCTTCGCCGAGAAGTTCGCCGCCACAGGGTTTACCGCGGACAGTTTCATGGCGTCCTACGGCCTGGCGGAAGCCACGCTGTTCGTTGCCGGCACGCGCCGTGGCCAGGGCATCGGCAACCTGCGCGTGGACGATCAGGCGCTGGCGCAAAACCGTGCGGCGCCAGGCGAGGGCAGCGCCATCATGAGTTGCGGCATCAGCCAGCCGGACCACGCGGTGTTGGTGGTCGATCCGCAGACGCTGGCCGAACTGGGCGACAATGCCGTCGGCGAAGTCTGGGCCAGCGGCCCGAGCATCGCCCACGGCTACTGGCGCAATCCCGAGGCCAGTGCGAAAACCTTCGTCCAGCACCAGGGCCGGACCTGGCTGCGCACCGGCGACCTGGGTTTCCTACGCGGTGGTGAACTGTTCATCACCGGGCGCCTGAAAGACATGCTGATCGTGCGCGGCCACAACCTGTATCCGCAGGACATCGAGCAGACCGTCGAGCGCGAAGTGGAAGTGGTGCGCAAGGGCCGGGTCGCGGCCTTCGCGGTGACCACCGATGGCGAGGAAGGCATCGGCATCGCGGCAGAAATCAGCCGCAGCGTGCAGAAGATCCTGCCGCCCGAGGCGCTGATCAAGGCCATTCGCCAGGCGGTGGCCGAGGCGTACCAGGAGGCGCCGAGCGTGGTGGTGCTGCTCAATCCCGGTGCCTTGCCGAAAACCTCCAGTGGCAAATTGCAGCGCTCGGCCTGCCGCAGCCGCCTGGCCGACGGCAGCCTCGATAGTTATGCGCTGTTTCCCGCGAACGATGCGGCCAGCGAAACCTCTGGCGAATCGGCGGGCGAGCTGCAAAGCCTGATCGGCCAGATCTGGTCCGAGCAGTTGCAGGTGCAACAGGTGGCTGGCGATGACCATTTCTTCCTGCTGGGCGGCAACTCGATTGCCGCCACCCAGGTGGTGGCGCGCTTGCGTGAAGCCCTGGGGCTGGAACTGAACCTGCGCCTGCTGTTCGAAGCGCCAACCCTCGCGGCCTTCACCGCTGCGGTCCTGCAACTGCAACAGGACGGCGGCCTGGCCCAGGGCGCGATCAGCACGCTGTCACGCAGCGAGGCTTTGCCGCAGTCCCTGGCGCAAAACCGCCTGTGGATCACCTGGCAACTGGACCCGCACAGCAGCGCCTACAACATTCCCGGCGCCTTGCGTTTGCGTGGCGAGCTGGATGAAGCGGCCTTGCTGACCAGCTTCCAGCAACTGATCGAACGTCACGAGTCCCTGCGCACGCGCTTCTTCGAGCGCGACGGCGTGGCGCTGCAACAGGTCGACGCGGCAGGGACCTTCAACCTGCAACGCATCGACATCAGCGATCTGCCCGCCGCCGAGCGCGAGGTGCGGGCGCAACATATTCGCGACGACGAAGCGCAGACCCAGTTCGACCTGGAGAAAGGCCCGCTGCTGTGGGTAACCCTGGTGCGCCTCGATGAGGACGATCACCAGTTGCTGGTCACGCTGCACCACATCATCGCCGACGGCTGGTCGCTGAACGTGCTGATCGACGAGTTTTCCCGGCTGTACGCGGCCGCTTCGCAGGGTCAGTCCGTCACGTTGGCGCCGCTGCCGACCCAGTACGCCGACTACGGCAGTTGGCAACGCCAATGGCTGGCGCAAGGCGAGGGCGCACGGCAATTGGCCTACTGGCAAGCGCAGTTGGGCGAGGAGCACCCGACTCTGGACCTGGCCACCGATCACCCGCGCTCGGCACAACAACTGCGCAGCGCCGCCCGCCACACGGTGCGCCTGGACGCCAACCTCAGCAGCGCCGTGCGCCAGACCGCCCAGGCCCATGAGTCGACGCCGTTCATGCTGTTGCTCGCAGCGTTCCAGAGCCTGTTGCACCGCTACAGCGGCCAGCGCGACATCCGCGTCGGCGTGCCCAACGCCAACCGTCCGCGCCTGGAAACCCAGGGCCTGATCGGCTTCTTCATCAACACCCAGGTCCTGCGCGCCGAGATCGACCCGCGCCTGCCGTTTTCTGAACTGCTGGCGCAAACCCGCGCCACCACCCTGGGCGCGCAGGCCCATCAGGACCTGCCGTTCGAACAACTGCTCGAAGCCTTTCCCCAGGCCCGCGAGCAAGGCCTGTTCCAGGTGATGTTCAACCACCAGCAACGCGACCTCAGCGCCTTGCGTCGTTTGCCGGGGTTGCTCGCCGAAGAACTGCCGTGGCACAGCCGGGAAGCCAAGTTCGACCTGCAACTGCACAGCGAAGAGGATCGCAACGGTCGCCTGACCCTGTCCTTCGACTACGCCAGTGAACTGTTCGACGCCGCGACCATCGAGCGTCTGGCCGAACATTTCAACAACCTGCTGCGCGCCGCGTGCGCACAACCGCAAGCGGCCATTGGCGACCTGCCGATGCTGGCGCCGAGCGAAATCGCCCAACAGGCGCACTGGAGCGTCGCGCCCTGCGCACCCGCGAGCCAATGGCTGCCGGAACGGCTCAATGAACAGGCGCGGGAGACGCCGAACCGTACCGCCTTGATGTGGCAGGGCGGCAGCCTCGATTTCGCCGAGCTGCACAGCCAGGCCAACCGCCTGGCGCATTACCTGCGCGACAAGGGCGTGGGGCCGGACGTGTGCGTGGCCATCGCCGCCGAGCGTTCGCCGCAACTGCTGATCGGCCTGCTGGCGATCATCAAGGCCGGCGGCGCCTACGTGCCGCTGGACCCGGATTACCCCGCCGAACGCCTGGCCTACATGCTGCGTGACAGCGGCGTGGAACTGCTGCTGACGCAAACACCTCTGCTCGAACGCTTGCCGGCCACCGACGGCGTCTGCGTGATCGCCATGGACGCGCTGCACCTGGAAACCTGGCCGAGCCAGGCGCCGGGCCTGCACTTGCACGGCGACAACCTGGCCTATGTGATTTACACCTCCGGTTCCACCGGCCAGCCCAAGGGCGTCGGCAACACCCACGCCGCCCTGGCCGAGCGCCTGCAATGGATGCAGGACACCTATCGCCTGGACGACAGCGACGTGCTGATGCAAAAGGCGCCGATCAGTTTCGACGTGTCGGTGTGGGAGTGCTTCTGGCCGTTGATCACCGGCGCACGCCTGCTGCTCGCCGGCCCCGGCGAGCACCGCGATCCGCATCGCATCGCTCAGTTGGTCCAGCAGTTCGGCGTGACCACGCTGCACTTCGTGCCGCCCTTGCTGGCGCTGTTCATCGAAGAATCGCAGAGTGCCGAATGCACCAGCCTGCGTCGGCTGTTCTCCGGCGGTGAAGCCTTGCCGGCCGAACTGCGCAACCGCGTGCTGGCGCAACTGCCAGCGGTGCAGTTGCACAACCGCTACGGCCCGACCGAAACGGCGATCAACGTCACCCACTGGCAGTGCAGCGCCGCCGACGGCGAGCGCTCGCCGATTGGCCGGCCACTGGGTAACGTGGTCTGCCGCATCCTCGACAGCGACCTCAACCCCGTGCCGGCCGGGGTGCCGGGCGAGTTGTGCATCAGCGGTGCCGGGCTGGCCCGCGGTTACCTGGGGCGTCCGGGCCTGAGCGCCGAACGGTTTGTCGTCGATCCGCTGGGCGAGCCCGGCGCGCGCCTGTACCGCACCGGCGACCGCGCGCGCTGGAGCGCCGGGGGTGTGATCGAATACCTCGGCCGTCTCGATCAACAGGTCAAGTTGCGCGGTTTCCGCGTCGAACCGCAGGAAATCCAGGCGCGCCTGCTGGCCCAGGACGGTGTCGCCCAGGCGGTGGTGCTGGTGCGTGAGACCGCTGCGGGTGCGCAGTTGATCGGCTACTACACCAGCACTGACAACGCCGACGGCAGCGAGGCGCAGAACGCCCGCCTGAAAGCCGCGCTGGCCGCCGAGTTGCCGGAGTACATGGTGCCGGCGCAGCTCATGCAGCTTACGCACATGCCCCTGAGCCCCAGCGGCAAGCTCGACCCGCGTGCCTTGCCCGAACCCACCTGGCAGACTGCCGAGCACGTGGCGCCGGTTTCCGCATTGGAGCAGCAGATCGCCGCGATATGGCGCGAAGTGCTCGGGGTCGCGCAAGTCGGCCTGCGTGACGACTTTTTCGCCCTCGGTGGCCATTCGCTGCTGGCCACGCAAATCATCTCGCGCACCCGCCAGGCCTGCGATGTCGAGTTGCCGTTGCGCACCCTGTTCGAAAACAGTGAACTGGGGGCCTTTGCCGAGCAGGTGCGGGTGATCCAGGCCAGCGGCCAGACCAACCGGCAACCGCCGATCGACAAGGTTGACCGCAGCCAGCCGGTGCCGCTGTCCTATTCCCAGCAACGCATGTGGTTCCTCTGGCAGATGGAGCCGGACAGCCCGGCCTACAACGTCGGCGGCATGGCACGCCTGCGCGGGGTGCTGGATGTCGGGCGTTTCGAGACGGCTTTGCAGGCGCTGATCCTGCGTCACGAAACCCTGCGCACCACGTTCCCGAGCGTCGATGGCGTGGCGCAGCAGCGGGTGCATGCGCAAACCGGTGTGCGCATGGACTGGCAGGACTTCTCGGCGCTCGCCGAAGACCTGCGCGAGCAGCGGGTGCAGGCGCTGGCCGACAGCGAGGCCCATCGCCCGTTCAACCTGGAAACCGGGCCCTTGCTGCGCGCCTGCCTGGTCAAGACCGCCGAGCAGGAACATTACCTGGTACTGACCCTGCACCACATCGTCACCGAAGGCTGGGCGATGGACATTTTCGCCCGTGAACTCAGTGCCCTGTACGAAGCGTTCGTCGATGACCGCGAGTCGCCGTTGCCGCCGCTGCCGGTGCAGTACCTGGATTACAGCGTGTGGCAACGCCAGTGGCTGGAGTCCGGCGAGCGTCAGCGCCAGCTCGACTACTGGACCGCACAACTGGGCCACGAACACCCGTTGCTGGAACTGCCGGCCGACCGTGCGCGGCCCGCGGTGCAAAGCCATCGGGGCGAGCTGTACCGTTTCGACCTCAGCGATGACCTCGCCGCGCGGGTCCGGACGTTCAATGCCAGCCATGGCCTGACTCTGTTCATGACCATGACCGCCACCCTGGCGGCGCTGCTGTACCGCTACAGCGGCCAGACCGACCTGCGCATCGGTGCGCCGGTGGCCAACCGCATCCGCCCGGAAAGCGAAGGGCTGATCGGTGCGTTCCTCAACACCCAGGTGCTGCGTTGCCAGCTCGACGGGCAAATGTCGGTGGCTGAACTGCTCGAGCAGGTGCGCCACACCGTCATCGAAGGCCAGTCCCACCAGGACCTGCCGTTCGATCATCTGGTGGAAGCGTTGCAGCCACCACGCAGCGCCGCGTACAACCCGTTGTTCCAGGTGATGTGCAACGTGCAGCGCTGGGAGTTCCAGCAAAGCCGCACACTCGATGGCATGAGCGTCGAATACCTGGCCAACGATGCGCGGGCGACCAAGTTCGACCTCAACCTGGAAGTCACCGACCTCGATCACCGCCTGGGTTGCTGCCTGACCTACAGCACCGATCTGTTCGACGAACCGCGCATCGCGCGCATGGCCGGGCACTGGCGCAACCTGCTGGAGGCGCTGGTCGCCGACCCGATGCAGCGCCTGAGTGAACTGCCGTTGCTGCAAGCGGCCGAACAACAGCAACTGCTCGACAGCCTGGGCGTGGAACCGGGCGAGCACCGCCTCGACCAGTGCATCCACACGTTGTTCGCCGAACAGGCCCTGCTGCGCGCGGAGGCGCCGGCGCTGACCTTCACCGGACAGACCCTGAGCTACGCCGAACTCGACAGCCGCGCCAATCGCCTGGCCTGGATGCTGCGTGAGCGCGGTGTCGGCCCGCAGGTGCGCGTCGGCCTGGCGCTGGAGCGCTCGCTGGAAATGGTCATCGGCCTGCTGGCGATTCTCAAGGCCGGCGGCGCCTATGTGCCATTGGACCCGGAATATCCGCTGGACCGCCTGCACTACATGATCGAGGACAGCGGCGTCGGTCTGCTGCTCAGCGATGCGGCGATGTTTGCCGCCCTTGGCGAACTGCCGCCGGGCGTCGCCCGTTGGTGCCTGGAGGAAGACGCCGCGCAACTGGCCGGTTACCCGGCCAGCGAACTGCCGTTCATCAGCCTGCCGCAACATCAGGCCTACCTGATCTACACCTCCGGCTCCACCGGCAAACCCAAGGGCGTGGTGGTGTCCCATGGGGAAATCGCCATGCATTGCCAGGCGGTCATCCAGCGCTTCGGCATGCGCGCGGACGACTGCGAACTGCACTTCTATTCGATCAACTTCGACGCCGCCACCGAGCGCCTGCTGGTGCCGCTGCTCAGTGGTGCACAGGTGGTGCTGCGCGCTCAGGGGCAGTGGGACGCCGAGGAAATCTGCGGCCTGATCCGCCGCCATCACATCAACATCCTCGGCTTCACCCCCAGCTACGGCAGCCAGCTGGCGCAGTGGCTGGCGACCCAGGGGCAGACCCTGCCGGTACGCATGTGCATCACCGGTGGTGAAGCCTTGACCGGCGAACACCTGCAGCGCATTCGCGCGGCCTTCAACCCAAGCCTGTTCTTCAACGCCTACGGCCCTACCGAAACCGTGGTCATGCCGCTGGCCAGCCTGGCGCCGCCGGTGCTGGAAGAAGGGCTGGGCAGCGTGCCGATCGGCAGCGTGATCGGCGCCCGCACGGCGTACATCCTCGATGCCGACCTGGCACCGGTGCCGCAAGGCGCGACCGGCGAGTTGTACGTCGGCGGTGCCGGGCTGGCCGAGGGTTATCACCAGCGGCCGGGCATCACCGCCGAACGCTTTGTCGCCAACCCGTTCGCCAGTGGGCGCATGTACCGCACCGGTGACCTGGTGCGCCAGCGGGCCGATGGCCTGGTGGAGTACCTGGGGCGTATCGACCATCAAGTGAAAATCCGCGGCTTCCGTATCGAGCTGGGCGAAATCGAAACCCGCCTGCTCGAACATCCGGCGATCCGCGAAGCGGTGGTGCTGGCCCTCGATGCACCGAGCGGCAAGCAACTGGTCGGCTACCTGGTCAGCGACGTCGCCGCACAGGACGAGACGCAACAAGCGGACCTGCGCGAGGCACTGAAAACTCACCTCAAGGCGCAATTGCCGGAATACATGGTGCCGACGCACCTGATCCTGCTGGCAAACATGCCGCTGACCGCCAACGGCAAGCTCGATCGTCGCGCATTGCCAGCCCCCGACCCGGAGCTCAATCGCCAGCAGTACGTGGCGCCGAGCAATGAGCTCGAGCTGACGCTGGCGCAGATCTGGTGCGAAGTGCTCAACGTCGCGCAGGTCGGCCTCAATGACAATTTCTTCGAACTGGGCGGCGACTCGATCCTGTCGATCCAGGTGGTCAGCCGCGCGCGCCAGCAGGGCATTCACTTCAGCCCGCGTGACCTGTTCCAGCACCAGACCGTGCAGACCCTGGCCGCGGTGGCCAGTCGCACCGAGCAGGTCAGCGCCGAGCAAGGCTTGCTCAGCGGTGAATCGCGCCTGACACCGATCCAGCATTGGTTCTTCGACACCGACATGCCTGAGCGCCAGCACTGGAACCAGGCGTTGCTTCTGGAGCCGGGCGTGACCCTCGAACCCCACCGCCTGGAGCAGGCGCTGCTGGCGGTGATCGAGCAGCATGACGCCTTGCGTTTGCGCTTCAGCCAACAGAAGGGGCCTGGACCGCGCAGCACCAGCCGGTGTCCGACCAGCCGGTGTTGTGGCAGGTGCAGGTAACGTCGATGGACAAGTGCGCTGCGCTGTTCGCCGACGCACAGCGCAGCCTCGACCTCGCCCAGGGGCCGCTGATGCGCGTGCTGCTGGTCGATGGCCCGGAAGGCCAGCAACGGCTGTTCCTGGCGATCCATCACCTGGTGGTCGACGGGGTGTCCTGGCGGGTGTTGCTCGACGACCTGCAAACCGTGTATCGCCAGCTCGAGGCCGGGCAGTCGGTGCAACTGCCGGCGAAAACCAGTGCCTTCAAGGACTGGGCGGCACGCTTGCAGGCCTATGCCAGCAGCGAATCCCTGCGCGAAGAACTCGGCTGGTGGCAGGCGCAACTGGCCGGGACGGCTGGCAAGCTGCCGTGCGAGCGCCCGGACGGCGGCCGGCAGAATTGCCATGCGCAGACTGTCAGCGTGCGCCTGGACGCCGAGCGCACCCGGCAGCTGTTGCAACAGGCCCCGAGTGCCTACCGTACCCAGGTCAACGACCTGTTGCTGACCGCCCTGGCCCGCGTGTTGTGCCGCTGGAGCGGGCACGCGACGGCGTTGATTCAACTGGAAGGCCACGGTCGCGAGGCCCTGTTCGACGACATCGACCTGACCCGCACCGTCGGCTGGTTCACCAGCGCTTACCCGCTGCGCCTGACCCCGGTGAACATCGAGGAAGCGGCCGGGCAGGGTGCCTCGATCAAGGCGATCAAGGAACAACTGCGCGAGGTACCGCACAAGGGCCTGGGTTATGGCGTGCTGCGTTACCTCGCCGATCAGCCGTGCCGCGAGGCCATGGCGGCGTTGCCGATGGCGCCGATCACCTTCAACTACCTGGGCCAGTTCGACCAGAGCTTCGGCGAGCAGGCGTTGTTCCAGCCGTTGGACGAGCCGGTCGGTGCCGCCCATGATCCGCATGCACCACTGCCCAACGAGCTGAGTGTCGACAGCCAGGTCTATGGCGGCGAACTGCTGCTGCGCTGGACCTTCAGCGCCGAACGTTTTGACGCGCAGACCATCGTTGAGCTCGCCGAAGCTTACCTGGGCGAATTGCGCAGCCTGATCGAGCATTGCCTGCGTGACGATGCCGGCGGCCTGACCCCGTCGGACTTCCCGCTGGCCAAACTCACCCAGGCACAACTCGATGCCCTGCCGATTGCCCAGGCGAATATCGAAGACGTGTACCCGCTGACACCGATGCAGGAAGGCATGCTGCTGCACACGCTGCTCGAACCGGGCACCGGCCTGTATTACATGCAGGACCGCTACCGCATCAACAGCGAACTCGACCCGCAACGCTTCGCCCAGGCCTGGCAGGCGGTGATCGCCCGTCACGAAGCCCTGCGCGCCTCGTTCTGCTGGAACGTTGGCGAAGACATGCTGCAGGTTATCCACAAGCCGGGCGGCACGCCGATCGACTACCTCGACTGGCGCGATGTCGCCGACGCCGAGCAGGAGCCGAAGCTGCAAGCCCTGCTCAAGGCCGAGCGCGAAGCCGGCTTCGACCTGCTCAACCAGGCGCCTTTCCACCTGCGCCTGATTCGTGTCGGCGAGGCGCGCTACTGGTTCATGATGAGCAATCACCACATCCTCATCGACGCCTGGTGCCGCTCGCTGCTGATGAACGATTTCTTCGAAATCTACATGGCCTTGGGCGAAGGCCGTGAGGTGCAACTGGCCGCGGCGCCGCGTTATCGCGACTACATCGGCTGGTTGCAACACCAGAGCCTGGCCGAGGCGCGCCAGTGGTGGAAAAACAACCTGCAAGGGTTCGAGCGCACCACGCCGATCCCCAGCGATCGCCCGTTCCTGCGCGAACACGCCGGCGACAGTGGCGGCATGATCGTCGGGGACCGCTACACCCGCCTCGATGCCCGCGACGGTGCGCAGTTGCGCGAACTGGCGCAGGCCCATCAATTGACCATCAACACCTTTGCCCAGGCGGCCTGGGCCCTGGTGCTGCGGCGCCTGAGCGGTGATCGCGACGTGTTGTTCGGCGTCACCGTGGCCGGACGTCCGGTCGAGATGCCGGAGATGCAGCGCACCGTCGGCCTGTTCATCAACAGCATTGCGCTGCGGGTGAAAATGCCCGAGGACGATCAGCCGTGCAGCGTGCGTCAGTGGCTCACGCAGCTGCTCGACAGCAACATGCAATTGCGCGAGTACGAATACCTGCCGTTGGTGAGCATCCAGGAACACAGCGAGCTGCCCAAGGGCCAGCCGCTGTTCGACAGCCTGTTCGTGTTCGAGAACGCGCCGGTGGAAGTCTCGGTGCTGGACCGCGCGCAAAGCCTCAACGCGACCTCGGATTCCGGGCGGACCCACACCAACTTCCCGCTGACCGCAGTGTGTTATCCGGGCGATGACCTGGGCCTGCACCTGTCCTATGACCAGCGCTACTTCGACGAGGCTACCGTCGAGCGCATGCTGGGCGAGTTCAAGCGCCTGCTGCTGGCGTTGGTGCAGGGTTTCCACGGCGACATGGCCGAGCTGCCGCTGCTGAGCAGCGAAGAGCAGGATTTCCTGATCAATGGCTGCAACCAGAGCGCCCACGATTACCCGCTGGAGCAGAGTTACGTGGCGCTGTTCGAGGCGCAGGTGGCTGCGCATCCACAGCGTATCGCCGCCAGTTGCCAGGGCCTGCAACACAGCTATGCAGAGTTGAACCAACAGGCCAACCGTCTGGGCCATGCGCTGATCGCAGCCGGGGTCGGGCTGGATCAACCGGTGGCCTTGCTCGCCGAACGCAACCTCGACCTGCTCGGGATGATCATCGGCAGTTTCAAGGCCGGTGCCGGTTACCTGCCGCTGGACCCGGGGCTGCCGAGCCAGCGCCTGAGCCGGATCATCGACCTGAGCCGCACGCCATTGCTGGTGTGCACCCAGGCCTGCCGTGAACAGGCACTGGCCTTGCTCGAAGAAAGCGCTTGTGTCCATAGGCCGCGCCTGCTGGTGTGGGAAGAGGTGCAGGCCAGTGCGGTGTCGGTGGCCAACCCGGGCATCTACAGCGGCCCGGACAACCTGGCCTACGTGATCTACACCTCGGGCTCGACCGGTTTGCCCAAGGGCGTGATGGTCGAGCAGCGCGGCATGCTCAACAACCAGTTGAGCAAGGTGCCGTACCTGAACCTCAGCGCGGCGGACGTGATCGCGCAGACTGCCTCGCAGAGCTTCGACATTTCGGTCTGGCAGTTCCTCGCCGCGCCGCTGTTCGGGGCGCGGGTGGACATCGTGCCGAACACCATTGCCCATGATCCCCAGGGCTTGCTGGCGCACGTCTCGGCGCAGGGCATCACCGTGCTGGAAAGCGTGCCGTCGCTGATCCAGGGCATGCTCGCCCAGGAGCGCATGAGCCTCGACGGCCTGCGCTGGATGCTGCCCACCGGTGAAGCGATGCCGCCGGAGCTGGCCCATCAATGGTTGCTGCGTTACCCGGACATCGGGCTGGTGAACGCCTATGGGCCGGCGGAGTGTTCGGACGACGTGGCGTTCTTCCGCGTCGACCAGGCCTCGACCCGTGGCACTTACCTGCCCATCGGCACGCCCACCGACAACAATCGCCTGTACCTGCTCGATGGTGCGCTGGAACTGGTGCCGCTGGGGGCGGTGGGTGAGTTGTGCGTCGCCGGCACCGGGGTCGGGCGCGGTTATGTCAGCGACCCGCTGCGCACCGCACAGGTGTTCGTGCCCGATCCGTTCGGCGAGCCGGGTGCGCGCCTGTATCGCACCGGCGACCTCGCTCGCCGTCGCGCCGATGGCGTGCTGGAGTACGTTGGCCGTATCGACCATCAGGTGAAGATTCGCGGCTACCGCATCGAGCTGGGTGAAATCGAGGCGCGCCTGCATGAACAGCCCGAGGTGCGCGACGCGGCCGTCGGTGTGCAGGAGGGCGTCAACGGCAAGCACCTGGTCGGTTACCTGGTGGCGGCGGATCTGACGATCAATCCCACCGAGCGCCTGGAGCGCATCAAGCAACGCCTGCGCGCCGAACTGCCGGAGTACATGATGCCGCTGCACTGGCTGTGGCTGGAGCAGATGCCGCTCAACGCCAACGGCAAACTCGACCGCAAGGCCTTGCCGGCGCTGGAGATCGGCCAGTTGCAAAGCCAGGATTACCAGGCGCCGCGCAACGAACTGGAGCAGACCCTGGCGGACATCTGGGCGCAGGTGCTGAAAGTCGAGCAGGTGGGCATCAGCGATAACTTCTTCGAACTGGGCGGCCACTCGCTGCTGGCGACGCAGATCGCCTCGCGGGTGCAGAAAACCCTGCAACGGGATGTGCCGCTGCGGGCGATGTTCGAGTGCAGCACGGTGCAGGAACTGGCCGAGTACATCGAAGGGCTGGCGGCCAGCGAGATCACCGGAGAGAAGGCGGATCGGTTGAATGATCTGATGGCGGAGTTGGAGGGCCTGTAATCTCCGGCGTCTGGAAGGGCCTCATCGCGGGCAAGCCCGCTCCTACAGGGGATTTGTGTACGGCACAAAAACCTGTAGGAGCGGGCTTGCCCGCGATGAGGCCCTTCCAGGCACCACAAAACCCCCATATACAATCCCGTACATTTCCCCGATTGACGATCCGCCACCGCCCCCTCAGTCTGCCTCTTCTCTTTTCGACAAAGGAACCAGTCGATGCCTTTCGTTACGATTGACGGACAACCCCTTCATTACATCGACCAAGGCTCGGGCCCGGCGGTATTGCTGGCCGGCAGCTACCTGTGGGACCAGGCCATGTGGGCACCGCAGATTGCCGCGCTGGCGCCGCACTACCGGGTCATCGCCCTGGACCTGTGGGGCCACGGCGAATCCGGGCGACTGCCCGACGGCACCACGAATCTTGACGACATCGCCCGCCAGGCGCTGGTCTTGCTCGATCACCTGGACATCGACCGGGCCACGCTGGTCGGACTGTCGGTGGGTGGCATGTGGGGCGCGCGCCTGGCGCTGTCGGCGCCGCAACGGGTCAATGGCCTGGTGCTGATGGACACCTACCTCGGCGCCGAACCCGAACCGACGCGCCAGTACTATTTCTCGCTGCTCAAGCAGATCGAAGACAGCGGCGTGATCACGCCACCTCTGCTGGACATCATCGTGCCGATCTTCTTCCGTCCGGGCATTGATCGTGAGTCAGCGCTGTATCGGGACTTCTACGCGAAACTGGCGGCGTTGCCCGCCGAGCGCCTGCGCCAGAGCATCGTGCCGATGGGGCGGATCACCTTTGGCCGTGAAGATTTCATGGCGCGCCTGCCGGAGCTGGAGGCGTCCACCACGCTGGTGATGGGCGGCGACCAGGACAAGCCGCGACCACCGGCCGAGGCGCGGGAAATGGCCGAGTTGATTGGCTGCCCGTATGTCGAGGTGCCAGAGGCGGGGCATATCTCCAACCTGGAGAACCCGGCGTTCGTGACCGAGACGCTGTTGATGTTCCTGAGCGAAAGAAACCGCTAGCTTTCTGTAGGAGCGAGCTTGCTCGCGATGACGGAGTGTCAGCCAGCACATGCATTGACTGACACACCCCCATCGCGAGCAAGCTCGCTCCTACAGGGAACGGTTACTTCGGCCCGAGAATCTTCACCAACTTGTCCGGCGAAGGTGCGCCTTGCTGCTGTTGCAGCTCGCCCTTGTCGTCCATGTAAAAGATCGCCGGCGTCGCCTGCAGTTCGAGGTCTTCCATCAACTGCATGTTCGCCGCCAGTTTCGCCTGAACGGCTGCGGGTACGTCCTTCAGGGCCTTGAGCGTGCTGGCCTTGCCGGCGGACTCGTGGTCCTGCAGGGCTTTTTGCGGGTCCTTGGCGGCCAGCAGCGCCGCTGACTTGCCGGGGCTGTCTTCGCGGATGATGCCGACCATGATGTGCCGCAACTGCACCTTGCCGGCCTTGACCCATGGCCGCGCCTGTTCCCAGAACATGTTGCAGTAAGGGCAGTTCGGGTCACTGAACAGGTACACCGTGCGCGGCGCATCCTTGTTGCCGTCCTGAATCCAGTGGCTGGCCTCGAATTTGGCCCACACTTCCTTGGCCATGGGCGCATACACCAGCTTCTGCAACGGCGCGCTGCTCAGGTCGTTGCCTTCGGCGTCGTACAGGTTACCCAGCAACACATGCTTGCCATCGGGCGTCAGGTACAGCGCCATGCCACGGTTCTGATACTGCGCGGCATAACCGCGCAAGCCATCGGGGGCGTCGAACTGGCCGACGATTTTCGCGCCCTTGGCTTCGATCTTCTTGATCGCCTCGGGCAGTTCTTCGGCAGCCTGCACCGCCGGCAGGTGCAGCAGGGCTGCGCCGAGGGTCAGTGTCAGCAGGTGGCGGAGGCGGGGCATGGCAGTTTCCTTGACGAGGTGGCCGGTGCGGCGGGATTGGGGGTATCGAAGTTTTCCAGGGCGCGAGCCAGGCTGGCTTCCGACAGCTCACCCAGGTGGCTGCCCAACAAACGACCATCGGGGCTGTAGAACAAGGTGGTCGGCAAGGCCATGGAGCCGACGGCCTGGCCCAGGCGACCGCTGCCATCGAACAGCACGTTGGACAGGCTCAGGCCCTGGGTTTCCAGGAACGTGCTGACGCTCTGCATGCTTTCGGCCTGGTTGACGAACAGGAACGTCAGGTCCGGGCGGCGTTGCTGGGCGTTTTCCAGCACCGGCATTTCCCGGCGGCAGGGCGGGCACCAGGTGGCCCACAGGTTGATCACCAGCGGGCCGCCCTGGTAGTCGGCGAGGTGCACGGTCTCGCCGGCGGCATTGCGCAGGGCGATGTCCGGCAGGCGTGTGCCTTGTTCATAAATGCTCAGGGAAAAGGTCGCGAGCAACCAGAACGCCAGCCCGCTGGCCACGCCAAAGCCCAACGGGCGGCGCAGCCCCGGACGACGCCAGCCGCGATACAGCGCGGCGAGCAGCAGCACGATCACTCCGGGCAGGGCGAGGAAACCGCCGTCGCGCAGGTCGATCACTTGCCACGGATCGTTACGATAGTGCATCCAGTACTGCGCGACGAAACCGATCCGCGCGGCCAGCATGCCCAGCAGAAACAGGCTGAACAGCACTGACTCGGGGTTCTCGCCACCGCGCTTGGCCGTGCGCCAGCCGATAAACGTCGCCAGCGCCAGGGCACTGATCAACAGCAGGTGGTTCAGCGCGATGGCAAAGGTGCCCAGGGTCAAGGTCAGCATTAACGGGCGTCCCGGGTGCTGGTCCAGCGTTGCAGGAAGGTGTCGGCGTCCACTTCGCCGGTGATGCGCTGGCTGCGACGTTCTTCGCCGTCGGCACCGATCCACAGGAACGTCGGTGGTCCCGGCACCTTGTAACGGGCGAGCAGGTCGCGGCTGGCGGCATTGTCGGCGGTGACGTCCAGGCGCAACAGGCGCACATCACTCAGCGCATCGAGCACGCGCGCCTGGCCGAACACCTGGGTTTCCATGATCTTGCACGGCCTGCACCAGTCGGCGTAATAGTCCAGCAGCACCCACTGGCCCTGGGCTTTCGCGGCGTCCAGTTCCCGTTGCAGGGCTTGCGGGTCGCTGACCGTGGTGAAGGCTTCGTGGCCGGCAGGGCGAGCGGCGGCCGTGGTGTTCGAGCCACTGTAGACCTTGAGCGGCTGGTACAGGTCGTCACTGCCGCCCGCCGCGCCGACGATCAGCAGGCTGCCCCACACACCGAGCAACAGCGAGCTGGCGCCGAACACGCGGGCCATGCGGCCGAAGCCGTCCGACTGTTTCCAGGCGCTGTAGGCGACAACCAGCAGCAGCGCGCCGCACAGGCCGAGCCACAACGAAGGGTCCAGCACCGGGCGCAGCAACAGCAGCGCCGTGGCCAGGAACAGGAAACCGAATACGCCCTTGACCAGGTTCATCCACGCGCCGGGCTTGGGCATGAAGCGGTTGCCCACGGTCACCAGCAGCAACAGCGGCACGCCGATGCCGATGCCCAGGGCGAACAGGACAAGCCCGCCATACAGCGCATTGCCGGTTTGCGCGATGTAGAGCAGGGCACCGGCCAGCGGCGCGGTCATGCACGGCCCCACCAGCAGGCCGGACAAGGCGCCCAGCACACCGGCGCCGAGCAGACTGCCGCCACGTTGATTGCGCGAGACGTTTTCCAGGCGATCGCGCACGGCCACCGGCAGTTGCAGTTCAAAGAAGCCGAACATCGGCAATGCCAGCAGCACAAAGATCGCGGCGAAACTGCCGAGCAACCACGGGTTCTGCAACCAGGCCTGCAGGTTCGCCCCCAGCAGCGCGGCGATGACGCCCATCGCCGCGTACACCAGGGCCATGCTCACCACGTAGCTGGTGGCCAGGGCAAAACCGCGCTTGGGCGTGGCGCCGCTGCCGACGATCAGGCCGGCGAGGATTGGCAGCATTGGCAGCGAGCACGGGGTGAAGGCTAGCAACAGGCCGAGGCCGAAGAACACCAGCAGGCTCCAGCCCAGCGCCCGTTGTTGCAGGCTGCTGGCCAGGGCCTGGTCCGGGGCTTCACCGGCGGCTTGCGAAGTAGCGGCACCGCCCAGGTCAATCACCCGGGTCTGCGGCGGATAACACAGGCCGGCATCGGCGCAGCCCTGATAACTGACCTTGATCGAACCGCTGGCGGCGGCGGGGATCTTCACCTCCACGCCCTGGCGATACACCGGTTGCTCGCCGAAGAACTCATCGCTGTGGGCTTCGCCCTGGGGCAGCGCCGGCTGGTTTTCAGCCGTCAGCCCGTCGAATTTCATGCGTTTCTGATAAAGGTAGTAACCGTCGGCGATCTGCCAGAACAACTGGGTTTCACCGGATTCCAGGCGTTCGGAGGTCAGGACGAAGGCCTTGTCCACGGGCAGGAAGTCTGGCTTTGTCGCGAAGGGATCAGTCCCTGCCTGGGCCAGTCCCGAGATCAACAGAATGAACAGTAAAAAGAAGTGACGCATGAAAAAGCCTTGTTCCTGTGCTGGTGGGTGCACAGTGGCGGGTAGCGATTAACCAATGATTAACCGGGAATCCCCATGCACCGAGCCCGTATTTCCACATATTGCCTGCATTAGAGTAAAACAAGGCCGTACTTCTCGTCAGGTCGGGCGCTTGCCATAATTGCGGCTTAATCCGCAGTTGATTGAATCTGGCTTTTATCACGGGAGGTCCCATGCACGTACTGGTTTGCGAAGACGATGAGTTGATCGCCAGCGGGATCGTGGCCGGGCTGACCGCGCAGGGCCTGACCGTCGAGCACGTCAACACCGCCTCCAAGGCGCGGGCGATGCTCAAGGTCGCGGAGTTCGACGTGATGGTGCTCGACCTCGGCCTGCCCGACGAAGACGGCTTGAAACTGTTGCAGCAGCTGCGCCACAGCGGCCTGGAAATCCCGGTGCTGATCCTGACGGCGCGCGATTCGGTGACCGACCGGGTAGACGGCTTGCAGGCCGGGGCCGACGATTACCTGCTCAAGCCGTTCGACCTGCGCGAACTGGCCGCGCGCCTGCACACGCTGTTGCGACGGGTGGCGGGGCGCAGCGTCAACCTGATCGAGCACGGCCGCCTCACCTACGACCCGAGCAGTCGCGAAACCCTGCTCGGCGGCCAGCCTGTAGACCTGTCGCGCCGCGAGCAATCGCTGTTGCAGGCCCTGTTGCACAACCGTGGCCGGGTGCTGTCCACCGAACAGCTCAAGGACAGCGTCTACGGCTTCAATGACGAGCTGGAAAGCAACGCCCTCAACGTGCATATCCATCACCTGCGGCGCAAACTTGGCAATGGCATTGTCGAGACGGTGCGCGGCCTGGGCTATCGCCTGGGCCCGGCCGATGGCGGAGAAGAATCCAAGTGATGAGCCTGCGTGTACGCCTGAGCCTGACCCTGGGCGCCGCTTTTGCGCTGATCTGGGCGCTGGCGGCGGCCTGGATGCTCAGCGACCTGCGCAACCAGATGATGTTTTCCCTCGACCAGCGGCTGGTGGCCTCGGCGCGCATGGTCGCCGGGCTGATGGAGCAGTTGCCGGCCCTGCCGACCAAGGGCGAAGGCACCCATTTCAGCGCCGAACAACTGAACATTCCGGGCGGCATGGCCTGCCAGGTCAGCTCGTTGCGCGGCGAAATCCTCGCCCGCAGCCATGCCGACCCGCAACAAACCCTGGAAGCCGAGAAAATGGGCTTCCACGACCAGATCATCGACGGTGCGCCCTGGCGCAGCTTCACCCTGGCCCGTGGCGATGTGCGAATCACCACCGCTGATCGGCAGATCGAGCGCGAGGCCCTGAACATGTCGATCCTGCTGGCCGCCTCGGTGCCGGTCGGCGTGGCCTTGCTCGGTTGCCTGTGCCTGTTGTGGCTGGGCATCGGCCAGGGCCTGGCGCCGCTCAATCGCATGCGCGATGCGCTGATGCGTCGCAGCGCCGACTCGCTCGAACCCTTGCAGATCCAGCCGCTGCCCAGCGAACTGAAACCGCTGCTCGACACCCAGAACCAGCTGTTGCAGCGCATCGGCAAGACCATCGAGCGTGAGCGCCGCTTGACCGGCGATGCGGCCCACGAACTGCGCAGCCCGCTGACGGCGATCAAGACCCACCTGCAAGTGGCGCGCATGACCGACGGTGCGGCCCGCGACCAGTCCCTGGCCCGGGCCGAAGAGGGCGCCGACCGCATGCACCGCACCCTCGAACAGTTATTGCTGCTGGCCCGGGTCGAAGGCAGCCTGTCGTTCGATGACGGCGTTCAATGCAGCGCCGAACAGGTGGCGAAACTGGCGATCCAGGACGCCGCCAGCGGCGAACGCCAGCGCATCGCCTTCAAGCCGGCGACGACCCTGTCCGCCGCGCCGGTGCAGATGCCCGCGGTGCTGTCGATTGCCGCATTGCGCAACCTGCTGGACAACGCCCTGCGCCATACCCCGGGCGACGGCCCGGTGGAACTGAGCCTGGAAACCCGCGACAACCGCGTGCGCTTCATCGTGCGCGACCATGGCCCGGGCATCGCCCCGGACGATCTGCAACACCTGACCCAACGGTTCTGGCGCAACGGCCAGAGCACCGGCTGCGGCCTGGGCCTGGCGATTGTCCAGGCCATCGTTCAGCGTTGCGGCTGTACGCTGCATTTCGACAGCCGGCCGGATGGTTTGCGGGTTGAACTGACGATGCCGTTGCAGCCGGTTTGACGGGTTACCACAACCCCCTGTGGGAGCGAGCCTGCTCGCGATGGCGGTCTGTCGGCTGGCACATTGTTGACTGACACAAAGCATCGCGAGCAGGCTCGCTCCCACAGTTGGGCTCTCCAGCCCACATCAAATGTAACGCCTCTCCAATAGCCATCCCCCACCCCCGACGCTATCTTGCAGCGCAGCTTTCTCTCAATGGATTGAGGTAACAGCGCCATGCAATCACCCCTGCAAGTCTGTAAGGCCACCCCGGCCGACGCCGGCATCATCAGCCGCATCATCGAGCGTTCGATCCGCGTTGGCTGTGCCCTGGACCACCGCAATGACCCCGATACCCTCGCCACCTGGACCCGCAACAAAACCCCCGCGCACATCCAGCCATGGCTGGCCGACCCGCGGCTGTACCTCAACCTCGCCCTGTCGCGGGACAAACCGGTGGGCATGGCGATGGCCACCCTCGATGGCCGGCTGGCGCTCTGTTACGTGCTGCCGGAATGGTTTCGCCGTGGCGCCGGGCGGGCGCTGGTGCATGACCTCGAAGGCTGGCTGATCGAGCAGGACCTGGCGCACGTGCGCCTCAACAGCACCCGCACGGGCGAGACCTTTTATCGCCGCCTCGGCTATCGGCCCTGCGCTGAAACCTTCATCGCCGCCGGGCTGCACGCCATCCCGATGCACAAGGCCCTGACACGCCTGTCAGAGAAAGCTGATCCAGGGTCTAAATCCCCGGCGTGCTGATGCGTTTCCAGAACAGGAAAACCTATCGAGGGTTCAGAAATGTCAGTCGCTACCAGCCTTGTGCACGATCAGTCGGCCCGGTCCGCTCCAGCACCGGCCGAGACGCTTTATCAGTTCAACGACTCACCGCTGCTGGCACGCCAGAGCCAGCAGGAGTCCAATGCCCGCAGCTACCCGCGACGTATTCCCCTGGCGCTCAAGCGGGCCAAGGGTATTCATGTCGAGGACGTCGAAGGCCGCCGTTTCATCGACTGCCTGGCCGGCGCCGGGACGCTGGCCCTGGGGCATAACCACCCAGTGGTGATCGAAGCGATCCAGGAGGTGCTGGCCGATGAACTGCCGCTGCACACCCTCGACCTGACCACGCCAGTCAAGGACCAGTTCGTCCAGGACCTGTTCGGTTTGCTGCCACCGGCACTGGCCGCCCAGGCGAAGATCCAGTTCTGCGGCCCGACCGGCACCGACGCGGTGGAAGCGGCGCTGAAACTGGTGCGCACCGCCACCGGGCGCAGCACCGTGCTGTCGTTCCAGGGCGGTTATCACGGCATGAGCCAGGGCGCCTTGAGCCTGATGGGCAGCCTGGGGCCGAAACGGCCATTGGGCGCGCTGCTCAGCAGCGGCGTGCAGTTCATGCCCTATCCCTACGACTACCGTTGCCCGTTCGGCTTGGGCGGCGCCCAAGGGGTGCAGGCCAACCTCAACTACCTGGAAAACCTGCTCAACGACCCCGAGGCCGGCGTGCAATTGCCGGCGGCGGTGATCGTCGAAGTGGTGCAGGGCGAGGGTGGGGTCATCCCGGCCGACCTCGACTGGTTGCGCGGCTTGCGCCGCATCACCGAGCGGGCCGGGGTGGCGCTGATCGTCGACGAGATCCAGAGCGGTTTTGCCCGCACCGGCAAAATGTTTGCCTTCGAACACGCCGGGATCGTTCCGGACGTGGTGGTGATGTCCAAGGCCATCGGTGGCAGCCTGCCGCTGGCGGTGGTGGTCTACCGCGACTGGCTCGACACCTGGCAGCCGGGCGCCCACGCCGGCACGTTCCGTGGCAACCAGATGGCCATGGCGGCGGGCTCTGCGGTGATGCGTTATCTGGTCGAGCACAAGGTCTGCGAGCACGCCGCCGCCATGGGTGAACGCCTGGGCGAACACCTGCGCATCCTGCAACGGGACTTCCCGCAACTGGGCGACATCCGTGGCCGTGGTCTGATGCTTGGCGTGGAACTGGTCGACCCGACCGGCACGCCGGACGCGCTGGGCCATCCACCGGTGTTCGCGCGCCTGGCACCGCTGGTCCAGCGCGAATGCCTCAAGCGTGGGCTGATTCTCGAACTGGGCGGCCGGCATGGCGGCGTGGTGCGCTTCCTGCCGCCACTGGTCATCACCTCGGCCGAAATCGACCAGGTGGCCGAGATTTTTGGCCGGGCGATGAGCGCTGCTATCGCCAACCTGTAAATTTTTGCGCGTCGATAACGTTCCTTCTACATACCGGCTGTGCGTGTGGCGCAGCCTATCCAACAGCGATGGAGAAACACATGACTTCAGTATTCGACCGCGAGGACATCGTCTTCCAGGTGGTGGTCAACCACGAAGAGCAATACTCGATCTGGCCCGACTACAAGGCCGTCCCCGAAGGCTGGCGCACTGTGGGCAAGAGCGGCCTGAAAAAGGAATGCCTGGCCTACATCGAAGAAACCTGGACGGACATGCGGCCGTTGAGCTTGCGCAAGAAGATGGAAGAGCAGGCGGCGGTGGCGCACTAAACCTGTAGGAGCGAGCTTGCTCGCGATGGCGGCCTGACGGTGTACATATCTGTTTCTGCGGTCACGGCCGCTTAGGGTTTCGCTCTTACAGCGGGTCGTTTTGGGACCCCTGTAGGAGCGAGCTTGCTCGCGATGGCGGCCTGACGGCGTACATATCCGTTCCTGCGGTAACGACCGCTTATGGTTCCGCCCTTACGGCGGGTCCCTTTTGGCAAACGCCCCAAAAGGAACCAAAAACGCTCGCCCCAGCGTACGGCCCCTCGCTGACGCTCGGGGTTCCTTCGCTCCGGCATCCATCCGGGGACATCGCCTCCGGTTTGCTTCGCTGCACCTCCTCTCGATGTGTGCGGCTGCGCCGCACGGCGCTACGCGCCTATTCCCCGGATGAATGCCTCCACTCAGCCTGCCGAAGGGGCGGGTGGATCAAGAGCAAGATCAAAAGCAGGATCAAGAGCTAGCTGTTTTCCTCTGTGGGAGCGAGCCCGCTCGCGATAGCGATCTCACAGTCACCCCAATATCTACTGACGGACACTGCCCCTGTGGGAGCGGGCTTGCTCGCGAAGGCGGCCGGCCAGCCGACCTTTCCTTTGTTGGTGCACCCGGTCCCTGTAGGAGCGAGCTTGCTCGCGATGGTCGTCAACGATGACGCTGGCTGCCTGACACCCCGCGGTGTCCGGTCCACCATCGCGAGCAAGCTCGCTCCTACAGGGTAAAGCGCGCGATTTCACAGGCGCCGCAGATTGCCCCGTCGGAAGGCCGAGTGGAGGTTCTGCGCAGTGGGCAACCCGGCATGGATGCCGGGTTAGCCGCCCTCGGCCAAGGATGGCCGATGGCGGCGGGCCCACGGAGCAGGACCGGAGCGAGGGAACCCTGAGCGCCAGCGAAGGGCCGTACGTCAGGGGCCGGGCGTTTTGGTGACTTTGGCGCTCCAAAGTCACCCGCCGTAAGGGCGGAACCCAAAGCGGCCGTGACCGCAGAAACGGATATGTACACCGGAAGGCCGCCATCGCGACCAAGCTCGCTCCTACAGGGCTCCAAAGTCACCCGCCGTAAGGGCGGAACCGAAAGCGGCCGTTTCCGCAGAAATGGATATGTACACCGTAAGGCCGCCATCGCGAGCATGCTCGCTCCTACAGAGGGGGCGGGGTCATTTCTTGGATTCGGCCTGTGTTCGCTTTGGCGTGGGCTCCAACACTTTCACCACATCATCCACCAACGCCTTGCCCATCTGCATCAGGTAATGCGCGGCCCAGGCGTGCCGGTCGGTATCGCGGACAAAGGCGGCATCCTGGGTCAGGCCCTTGGCCAGGAACAGGAAGTCGGAAGCCATGGACAGCGCGTCAGCGAGCGGGACGTTGCGAGAGACGTGGAAGAGCGGGTTGTCGGAGCAGTAGATGAGTGGCGTGAAGCCGATGGTTTTGAGTTCGGCGGGGCTTGATGGCTTTGTTGTTTTCATTGGTTTTACTCCATGGTTCAAGGAGCTGCCACCTCCGTTTCCAAGCGAAGGGAGGCAGCTGTACGCAGGTTGGAAAACCGGGAACCAAGGAACCGGCACGCCCCCGAGGAGAGCGTCCCGCGCACAGCCGCCATTAATCCAGATCACGGGCGAAAGAGCGCCTGCATTCTGAAGGTACTGATGCACGTTGATTCGACAGGTTTCCAAGCCCGATCGCTGAAAGCTCAGCGACGACCCGAGACTATCCCGCCAAAGAAACGCGCAACAAGGCATCAAATTGCCCAACAGCAAGAATCAGAGTTTGCCTACAAAGACCTGTAGGCGCCATCCGATATTCCCACTGCACGTTTAAACACAATCCTCTGTAGGAGCGAGCTTGCTCGCGATGGACGACCGGACACCGTGGGGTGTCAGGCCGCCAACTTCATCGTTGACGACCATCGCGAGCAAGCTCGCTCCTACAGAGACAGAAAAAGAAACAGAACCACGATCCCACAGGCGCCGCAGATTGCCCCGTCGGAAGGCCGAGTGGAGGTTCTGCGCAGTGGGCAACCCGGCATGGATGCCGGGTTAGCCGCCCTCGGCCAAGGATGGCCGATGGCGGCGGGCCCACGGAGCAGGACCGGAGCGAGGGAACCCTGAGCGTCAGCGAAGGGCCGTACGTCAGGGGCGGGCGTTTTGGTTACTTTGGCGCTCCAAAGTAACCCGCCGTAAGGGCGGAACCAGAAGCGGCCGTGACCGCAGCAACGGATATGTACACCCGTCAGGCAGCCATCGCGGGCAAGCCCGCTCCTACAGAGTCACCCGCCGTAGGGGCGGAACCCAAAGCAGCCGCCATCGCGAGCAGGCTCGCTCCCACAAGGTTCAAACCGCTGCCGCAGGAATGGAAATGCCCACCCGCCGCAGCAAACAAGGCTCAGACCTCAAACCCCATTCAACCCCTTGATCAGCAAATCCACATTCCCCTCCAGTTCACCCACCGGATCGGCACCGTCCACGCCCAGCACCACCAATCGGCTACCCGACTCGGCAATGGCCGCCTTCACCGCGTCGGACGGCTGGCGGTGGTGCATGACCACGGCCACGTCATTGTCCTTGAGCGTCGCCGTCAATTGCTTCAGCGCCTCGGGCGTCCATTCGGTGTCCGGGCGTGGGTCGACGCCGATCAGTTCCAGGTTGAGGCTGCCGATCAGATAACCGAAGTGATCGCTCAAGCTCATCACGCTCAGGTTGTCGGCACTGGCCAGGCGCGCTTCGCTGTCGGCGCTGAACTTGAGCAGGCGCTGCTTGAGCGCCGCCAGGTTGGTTTCAATGGTCGGCTTGGCGGCGGGTGCCAGGCGCACCAGGTCAGCGGCCATGACATCGGCCATGCGCCCCATGTTGTTGCTGGACAGCCACGGCTGGCTGTTCAGGCCATCGACCTTGTTGTCCGGCTGTACGGCGATGCCGGGCAGGGCGCCGTCCACCGGGCGGGCGGCGTCGACTTCGACGATGCGGATGTTGCTGCGCCGGGAGATCGGGTACAGCGGGTCATCGGCCCACAGCGAACGCACGCCGATCACCGCGTCGGCATCGGTGGCCAGCTTGGCCAGCGCCGGGGCGCCACGGCCGGTGAAGTAGGCGCTCTGGCGGCTGCCCGGCAGGTTGGCCGGCGCGGCGCGTTCGAGGTTGACGTTGGTGCCCTTGAGCAGGACTTCGCCCAGGCCGTAGGTGATCGGCAGGGACGCCAGCACGTGCAGCGGCTTGGCGCTGTCGGCGGCGAAGGCAGTGTTGGCCAGCCCGCACAGGGCAACGGCCAGGGTCAGGCGACGCAGAGAAAATGACATTTATCCGATATTCCCTTTGAGGCTGGGGACGACGCCGCGCGCGATGGCGGCGAGGGCGAAGGCGATGCCGGCCATCAGGATGATCGCGGCGCCGGACGGCACCGGCAGGTCGAAGACGATCGGCGCAAGAATCCCGCACAGGGTGCTGACCGTGGCGATCAGCACCGAGCACCAGAAAAAGCCCTTGAGCGACTGGCTGAGCAAACGCGCCGCCGCCGCTGGAATCACCAGCAGGGCGCCGACCAGGATCGCGCCGATGACTTTCACGGCGGCCACGGTGATCATCGTCACCAGGATCACGAACAGGTAATCCAGGGCCTTCACCGCCACGCCACGGACCGCCGCCAGTTGCGGGTTGAAACTGGCGAGCATGATGCGGTTGTACAGCGGCAGGGCCAGCGCCATCACCAGCGAGCCGACGATGGCCAGCACCAGCAGGTCATTGCCGTTGACCGTCAGCACCGAGCCGAACAGCACGTTTTCCAGGATGTGCACGTTGATCTTGCCGGCCAGCACCAGCAGCAGGCTTGCGCCGAGTGCCAGCGACACCGACAGGAACACGCCGATCAGGGTATCCGGCGCCAGGCCGGTCCGGTTGCGCAGGTAGTTGAGCAGGATGCCGAACAGCAGGCAGTAACCGAACAGGCTGCCATAGGGCCCGGTATAGGGTTCGCCGAGCAGGATGCCGATGGCCACGCCGGTCAGTGCCGCGTGCCCCACGGCTTCGGAGAAGAACGCGAAGCGCTTGACCACCACCAGGGTGCCGAGGCCGCCCAGCACCGGGCCGATCAGCAGGCCGGCGAGCAGGGCGTTGACCACGAATCCATAGGCCAGCGCTTCCGGCAGGTAACCGGCCGACGCCCAGCCCTGGACCATCAGACGAAAGGCTTCGTAACTCATCAGGCAGCGCTCCGTGGATGGGTCGAGAACAGGGTCATCAGGGTTTCCGGGGTCAGCGCCTGCTTCGGTGTGGCGTCGAACAGCACGCGGCGGTTGAGGCCGGTGACACGGTCGGCCAGGCGCCCGACCGCTTCCAGGTCGTGCTCGATCCACAGCACGGTGATGCCGCTCTGGCGCCAGTCGCCCAGCAACCGCTCGAACACCTGGATGCCCGCTTCATCGAGGGCCGACATCGGTTCGTCCAGCACCAGCAACTGCGGCGTCGGGATCAGTCCCTGGGCCAGCAGCACGCGCTGGCGCTCGCCACCGGACAATGCGCCCATGCGGCGCTTGCGCTTGTCCTGCATGCCGACGCGCTCCAGCGCATCGCCGATGGCCGCCGCGTAGTGCTTGCTCAGCCCGAGGAACGCCGGTCGGCGCTGACACATCGCCGCCATGAAATCGTCGACGGTCATTGGCAGGCCCCGGTCGAACTCCAGCGCCTGGGGCACGTAGCCGATGGTGCCGGGTTCGCCCGGCCATTGCAGGCTCAGGCGACCCTGATGGGGCATTTGCCCGAGCAGGGTCTTGATCAGCGAACTCTTGCCGCCGCCGTTGGGGCCGACCAGCGCATGCACGCTGCCGGGCTGCACCTGGAAGGTGACCTTGTCGAGGATGGTGGTGCGGCCGAGCGTCAGGCTGATCTCGGCAAAGTCCAGGGTCGGGCCGCTGGTGCCCAGGTTGAGGGGTTCTTGAGCGGTCATGCGCCAGACTCCTGAATGGCCCGAACCACGGTGTTGAGGTTGCCGGTCATTTCCTTTTCGTACTTGTCGGCGGTGTATTCGCCGTAGGAAATGTGCGACAGCGGGTAGAGCTTCACCCCGGATTCACGCTGGATGGTGTCGACGTAGGTGGATGGGAAGTCCATCTCCGAGAAGATCACTTTCACGTCCAGCTCGCGCAGTTGATCGATGGTCTTTTTCAGCTGGCTCGGGCTTGGCTCGATACCGTGCGCCGGTTCCACCACGGCGGTGACTTCCAGGCCGAACTCGCGCAGCAAGTAGTCGTAAGCGGCGTGAACGGTGGCGACGCGCAGTTCGGCGTTCGGCGCCTGGGTCAGTTTCGCCAGGGCGTCGGCGCGCATCTGCCGCAGGCGTTTGCCGTAGGCGCGGGCGTTCTGCGTGTAGGTCTTGGCGTTGGCCGGGTCGAGCTTGCCCAGTTCGCGGGCGATGTTGTTGACCTGGGCGATCGAGGCGCTGATCGACAGGAAGGTGTGCGGGTTGACCACCTTGCCGGCGCCGCGAGCGGCAACTCCGGTGGCGGCTAGCAATGGCACGTTTTCGTTGGCTTCGATCACGGCGACGTTGGGGGTTTCGCTGGCGGCGATCATGCGGTCGGCGAAGTCGTCATGGCCGACGCCGTTGAGCACGATCACGTCCAACCCGCTGATGCGCTTGATGTCTTCGGCGCGGGGTTCGTAGGCGTGCGGGTTGAACCCGGCGGGAATCAGCGGCACCACGTCGGCCTTGTCGCCGACGATGTTGGCCACGTAGCTGTAATAAGGGTGCAGGGTGATGCCGATGCGCAGGCGCTTGGCCTCGTCGGCGCTGGCCAAAGGTGTCAGCAGGCAGGCAAGCAGGCCGACCAGCAGCAGGCGCCAGAAAGAGCGTTGAGATGAAATGGGCATGGGAAAGCGGTCTTCTCTCGATGAAAGGCGAGGGGTCAGTGCCGATGCTGGCGGGTCACGCCGGCGTCGAATTGCGCGACGATCTGCTGCCAGCCGGCGCTTTCCAGCGCGGCGTCAGTCAGGTCGGCGGGCGCCTTGAGGTCGGTGGCACGGCTGAGCCAGATGTCGGGGCCAGCGTCATCCGCGCCCAGGCGCATCAGAAACGAACCGGCCACGGCAGGTGCCTGGCTGTGGCCGAAGTATGCCTTGGTGTCGAGCAACTGCCAGACATGGCCGCCACGACTGACGGAACTGGCGTCCTGGGCGAACGGCGCAAAACCCTCGTCGGCGAGGGTTTGCGGCGTCGGCAGGGTTTGCTGTTCCTGTTGCAGCAGGTGGATTTCGTCCAGCGTGACCCGCAGGTCTGCGTAGATGCCTTGCTCGGCGGCGCTGAGATCGCGGCGGGCATCGAGTTGGTGGCTGGTGATGCTGGTGGTGTCCTGGGACTCGTGGCGCCAGGCGACGACGGAACCGGCAACCGCCAGGATCAGCAGGCACAACAGCAGCACATTGAGGGTTTCATGACCGGCCCCGGCCGGGCGCACGACTTGCGTGGTGGGTGTACTCATGGCGCCTGGATGTCCGCTTGGTCGATTTCGACGACGTGGCCGGGACCTGCGTCGAACAGCACGTAGAACTCGGCGCTCGGTTTCTTGAAGGTCAGTTTCGAGTCTTCGCCGAGCTTGCCCGGTACCAGGATGGTTTCGTCGTAGCCGATCACATCCAGGGTCACCCCCGGTGCACCGCTGCCGTCGGAGAAACCGCCGGTGCACTGGATCTGCTCGGCATCGAGTTCCTTGCACTCGCACATCGGGTTGTGCGCCAGGGCGCTGGCACTGAAGCCGGCGCACAGCACCAGCAGGGCGGCGTGAAATGGGCGAATGGCGTTGATCATGGTTTGCCTCCTTGTTTGTTCAGCCACGCAATGGTGGCCGGGGATGCCTGGCTCAGGGGAACGGCTGCCTGGTGCATCGAGCCGTCCCAACCTTCCATCGTGATCCACAGTTCGTCGGTGATTTTGGTCTTTTCCGGGATGGGCAACATGGCCCCCATGCGATACGGCGCGCCGAAGAAAATCACCCCGGCGGCGCGCAGGCTGCGCGGTTTGCCGATGCGCAGGTAAGTGGCCTTGACCTGATCGCGGCAGGTGTCACACAGCGCGGCGTTGAAGGCCTTCATGTAGCCGGCCGGGTCAGGGCGCGGCGCTTCATCGCGAAACTCGGCCAGGCGCAGGCTCCACGGCCCGACCTGCACTTCACCCACTTCCCGTTGGCCGAGGCCGTCGTCACCGCGAAACAGCGCGACTTCGGAAAAGTACTTGGGCATGAAACCCAGTGGGATCAGCAACAGCAGGATGTTGATGTGGAAGCGCCATTTGTGCCAGATGCGGCTCAGGGCCGACCCCGGTTTTTCAGCGGTAAACAGGCTCATTGGCTGACCTCCGGGGTGTTGTGGCTGGCGACTGGGGCGGTCTCGACGTTGCGTGGGCGTTTTTTCTCACGCTTGAGCGCATTGGCGGTGGCCAGGGCGGTACGTTTGGTCCAGATCAGCAGGCCGCTGAGGACCATCATGCTCAGCAGCAGGCCGAAGAAGAACCAGATCAGCTTGATCCACAGCCCGCCGAAGTCGCCGGTGTGCAGCGGACGCATGGATTCGGTCACCAACTCCAGGCCCGAGCGGTCGGACAGTTGGCGGGTCACGGCGACGTCGCCGGTGTACGGGTTGACCTCGGCGGTCTGGTAAATCAACGGATACCAGCTGCGACCACCCACCGAGAGGTAGCTGTAGGCGTTGGCGGGCAACTGCACGAAGCTGTCGTCGAGGCCGGGAATGCGCTCCTTGACCTGGGCGATGGCCGATTCGAGGCTGATCATCGGGGCCGGCGCGCCATTGGTGGTCAGCGGTACGCTTTCACGCGGCACCACCGGTGCCACCGGGGCGGTGGAAATCGAGATCTGGTTGTCGTACAGGAACGCTTCGATCATGAACCAGGTACCGGTGACGGAAATGGTCGCGATGAACCAGATCGACCAGATACCGCTGAGCCGGTGGAAATCCCCCCAGAAAATCCGCGCGCCGTGGCGCAGGCGCAGGGTCGGGCGCAGGAAGCCTTTCCAGAACTTCTTGTACACCACCAGCCCGGTGATCAACGACACCAGCATCGGCAGGCCCAGGAACGACACCAGGTACCAGCCCCAGCTGTAGCCATTGGTGAAAGGCACCAGCCACCAGCCGTGCAGGGCGCGGGTGAAGGCCTGGAAGTTGAATTCCGGTGCAACGCCCTGGATCACCCCGCTGTATGGGTTGACGTAGACCGTCACGCTGCGACCGTCGGGGTAGGTGACGCGGGCATCGAGGGCGAAGTGCGATTCGTCCGGACGGCTGATGGACTGCACCAGCGTGTTCGGCTCGGCCTTCTTCATCTCGGCGAGGATCTGGTCGTACGTCAGCAGCGGCGCATCGTCCGACGGCTGGGTCGCCCTCATTTCCGGATTGGCCAGCCAGACGATTTCCTGGCTGACCACGGCCAATGTGCCGGTGACACAGACGATCAGTACGAAAAACCAGATCGGCAGCGCCAGCCAGCTATGGACCAGAAACCAGAGTTTTGAACGGGATTTCTTCGACATGGTGGGGGTCTTGTATGGGATGAGAGGACGTTAGCTGCGGGCTTCCCAGCGTCAGGTCCATGGAAAGCCGGTCGTGGCTTTTGCCTACGCGAGCCGACTACATCTATATAAGACGGATGAGAATTCAAAATCCCGAAGTAAATATGAAAGTAAATGTTTCGTATTCTGGCAAATGGCAAAAACTGTGAACAACAACCTGTGGGAGCGAGCCTGCTCGCGATAGCGGTGCAACAGTTACAGACAGGCTGGCTGACACTACGCTATCGCGAGCAGGCTCGCTCCCACACGGCAGGGGATGGCTTGGCTTCAGGCTGTCACCCCTGCTGAAACATCTCCCTGGCCCTCTGCTCGATCTGCTCCTGGCTCAAGTCCTCCTTGCGCGTGGCCAGGAACCACAAATGCCCAAACGGGTCCTTCAGCGTGCCGGACCGGTCACCGTAGAACTGGTCCTTGACCTCTGACACCACCGTGCCGCCCGCCGCAATCGCCTGCTTGAAGGACGTGTCGACATCGTTGACATACAGGTGCAGGCCGACGGACGGTGAAGTGTCCGGATTACTCAACGGCCCCTGGTCGCACGGGCTCCCGAGCATGATCGGGCAGTCGCCGATGCGCAGCTCGGCGTGGCCGACGCCGCCGTCCGGCATGGCCAGGCGCATGATCTCGACGGCGCCGAAGGCCTTCTTGTAGAACTCGATGGCCTCGGCGGCTTTCTGGATGCCCAGGTACGGGGTAATGCCGGGATACCCCTCTGGAATGGGTTTGACGCTCATGATCCGTCTCCCTGTTCTTGTCTTGGTGAGGTGTTGCTTCGCCGATTCACTATAGGCCAGGCGCCTTATGATCATTGAATGCCCGACCGGCCGTAGCGCCACTGTTCAGCCATCAACAGTGAAGCAACAGAATGCCCGGCTGGGCATGGGGTAAACCCTGGGAAATGACCTGAACAGCCCGGAAACACGGGGTCTGGCGGTCAGGCACAGAAGCTGCAATGGCCTGGGTATTCACTGATCCCGAGAGACACCCATGCCTGAATCTGCCGTTTATCCGATCAACCCGCCTGCCGCCCATCGCATCCTGGATGAAGCCGAAGCCCTGAGCGTGGCACGGCACGTCGCCGCCGTGCTGCTGGAACAGGACGCCGAACGCGACCGCACGCGCCAGGTGCCCGCCGAGGTCGTCGACCTGTATTCCAACAGCGGCCTGTGGGGCATCAGCGTGCCCAGGGAATACGGCGGCGCGCAGGTGTCGTACGCAGTGCTGGCGCAGGTGATCGCGATCATCTCGGCTGCCGATCCGTCCCTGGGGCAGATCCCGCAGAATCACTATTGCCTGCTCGAAGACATCCGCCTGCAAGGCACGGCCGAGCAGCAGGCGCATTTCTTTGGCCTGGCGCTGCAAGGGCATCGGTTTGCCAATGCCCTGTCGGAGACCGGTGGCAAGAACGTGCAGGACATCCAGGCGACCATCCGCCGTTATGGCGACGGTCACGTCATCAACGGGCGCAAGGGTTATTGCACCGGTTCGCTCTACGCCCATTGGCTGGCGGTGCTGGCCCTGGATGAAGCGCACAACGGCCAGTTGTCGTTCGTGCCGCGCGGTACGCCGGGGCTGGTGATCGTCGACGACTGGGACAGCATCGGCCAACGCACCACTTCCAGCGGCACCGTCCTGGCCGAAGACCTGCACGTCCCGGCGTTCAACGTGTTCCCCACCTATCGCTCCTATGAAAGCCCGACCCTGGCCGGCCCCTTCGCGCAGTTGACCACCGCCGCCATCGACGCCGGCATTGCCCGCGCAGCGCTGCGCGACACCATCGCCTTCGTCCGCGAGTTCGCCCGGCCGTGGATCGACGCGGGTGTGGACAAGGCCAGCGAAGACCCGCTGACCATCATTCAGGTGGGCGCGCTGGAGATTCGCCTGGAAGCTGCCGAAGCCTTGCTGGAGCGCGCCGGCTGGGCGCTGGATGCCGCACGTTCGGCGCCCGATGAAGACAACGTCGCCCAGGCGTCCCTGGCGGTGGCCAAGGCCAAGGTGCTGACCACGGAAATCGCCATCGAAGCCAGCAACAAGTTGTTCGAACTCGGCGGCACCCGCTCGACCCTGAAAAAACACAATTTCGATCGGCACTGGCGCAACGCCCGGGTTCACACGCTGCACGACCCGGTGCGCTGGAAGTACCACGTGGTCGGCAACTGGCTGCTCAACGGCGTGAAGCCGCCACGCCACGACTGGTCGTGATCATGGCTGAACTGTTCAAGAACATTTATTGGGCGGACATCGGTCAGGCCTGCCTCGACACGTTGACCATGCTCGGCGCGGCCCTGGGGTTCACCGTGCTGCTGGGGCTGCCGCTGGGCGTGGTGCTGTTTCTCACCGGCAAGCGCCAGTTGCACGAAGCGCCGGCGGTGTATCGGCTGCTGTCGATGCTGGTGAACATGCTGCGTTCGCTGCCGTTCATCATCCTGCTGATCGTGCTGATTCCCCTGACCACGCTGCTGGTGGGCACTTCGCTGGGCGTACCGGGGACCATCCCGCCGCTGGTGGTCGGCTGCACGCCATTCTTCGCCCGGCTGGTGGAAACCGCCTTGCGCGAAGTCGACCGCGGCGTGGTCGAGGCGACCCAGGCCATGGGTGGCAGCACCTGGCAGATCATCCGGCACACCTTGCTGCCCGAGGCTCGGGGCGGGTTGCTGGCGGCGGTCACCGTGACCGCGATCGTGCTGGTGGACTACACGGCGATGGCCGGGGTGATCGGTGGTGGCGGGCTCGGCGACCTGGCGATCCGCTATGGCTACCAACGCTTCCAGACCGACGTGATGGTGGTCACCGTGGTGCTTCTGCTGATCCTCGTCCAGGCCCTGCAAATGAGTGGCGACCGTCTGGTGGCGCGCTACAGCCGCCGCTGAAAAGTTTTAACAACCGTAACGAAAACAATCAGGCCCCACGTCCACCCCACGACGGCCACTTTATCTGCCCAGGAGTGCAACATGAAAAAGACCCTGGCCATTCTGGCCGCCCTTGTGTCGCTTAGCGTTCACGCCAACGAAAAACTCACCGTCGGTGCTACCCCGGTGCCCCACGCCGAGATCCTCGAGTTCGTCAAACCGACCCTGGCCAAGGAAGGCGTGGACCTGAACATCAAGGTGTTCACCGACTTCATCCAGCCCAACCAGCAACTGGCGCTGAAGAACCTCGACGCCAACTACTACCAGTACCGGCCGTTTCTCGATGACTACAACAAGACCCGCCATACCGATCTGGTGCCGGTCGTCGGGGTACACATCGAACCGTTCGGTGCCTATTCGACCAAGATCAAGAACATCGCCGAACTCAAGGACGGCGCCAGCGTGTCGATCCCCAACGACCCGGTAAACACCGGCCGCGCCCTGGTGCTGCTGCACGAAGCCGGGCTGATCAAGCTCAAGGACCCGAGCAACACCCTGGCGACCCAGCGCGACATCATCGACAACCCCAAGCACCTGAAGATCCGCGAACTGGAAGGCGCATTGCTGGCGCGCTCGGTCAGCCAGGTGGACCTGGCGTTCGTCTTCGCCAACTACGCGCTGGAGGCCGGCATCGACACCAACAGTGCGTTGATCGTCGAGAAGGGCAAGAGCCTGTACATCGAATTCCTCGTGGCCCGGCCCGACAACATCAATGACCCGGGTTTGCAGAAACTGGCCAAGGCGCTAAATTCCGATGAAGTGCGGCAGTTCATCCTGACGCGGTACAAGGGGCAGATTGCGCCGGGGTTCTGATCTTCGTTGACGGGGGGAAGGTCATCGCGAGCAGGCTCGCTCCCACAGTAGGTTGGTGTGAACACAACATTTGTCTTCAACCCGATCCCCTGTGGGAGCGAGCCTGCTCGCGATAGCCGCACCCCTATTGCGAATCCGCCCCCGATTCCAACAGCTGCGCCCCAACCCCAAGCTCCCCCAACACATCCCCCATATTGCGCAACGGGCACGCCTCCATCGACAAACACCCACAGCCAATACAGCCATTGAGCTTGTCGCGCAGGAGGGTCAACTGGTTGATCCGCTCATCCAGCTCCCGGCTCCACTTCTCCGACAACGTCTTCCAGTCCGCCGCCGTCGGCGCGCGGTTGTCCGGCAGCGATTGCAACGCCGCGCCAATCTCCGCCAACGGAATCCCCAGGCGTTGCGCCACCTTGATCAGCGCCACCCGGCGCAACACTTCCCGTGGGTAACGGCGCTGGTTGCCCTGATTGCGATTGCTCCTGATCAGCCCCTTGGATTCGTAGAAATGCAGCGCCGTGACCGCCACGCCGCTGCGGGCGGCCAGTTGGCCGACGGTGAGTTCTTTGTGGACCTGCTCAGGGGTGATCATGAAAATTGCCTCTTGACCTCTACTTAACTAGAGGTTTTACCCTGCAGGCCTGCGGATCGCAAGATTCGCCTTACACATCTGTGGGGATCTTTCATGCACGCTTCAGAGAAAAATCGCAGTTTCACCCAGTTGATCCAATTCGAGATCGAACCCGATCAACAATCGGCATTGGTGTCGGCGTTGTCCAGGCAGACCGAACGCCTGGCCCAGGGGTACAGCGGTTTTCTGAGTGCGAGCATCCAGGCCAGCGATGACGGCCGGCGGGTGCTCAATTACCTGCAATGGCAATCGCGGGAGGCAGGGGAGGCCGCTTTCCAGAGTTTTGAAAGCGGCGAGCAGGACTTCTGGCAACTGATCCGTGAACACCAGGCAAAAACCGTGACGTTCGGCTCGTTCCAGGTGGTGCACAGCCTGGAGCGCAGCCACGACAACGCGTTGCACTGCAACCTGGTGGGCTAGATCGACAGGTGCATCAAGCGCTCGCCCTGTACGTTCTCCGTGGGCCTGCGCTTGTTCACCGCCAATTCACCCATCTTGATCAGGCGGGTGCGTGTGACGTTGCGGCTCAAGCCCAGCAGCGCGGCGGTGTGTACCTGGTTGTAGTGGCTGAAGCGATAGGCGGCGCGCAGCAGGGCGTCCTCGACCTTTTCGTGGAGGGCACCGGCCTGTTCCTCGAAGAGTTTCTGGAAGGCCCGTTCCAGCAGGGCTTCCGGTGAATCGTGGTGGTGGCCGTGGCCATCGTCCTGGCGCTCGATGCGCATGTGCGACAGGCGCAGGTCATCGCGTTCGATCACGCCGTTGCGGCAGATCAGCAGGGTGTGGTGAATGACGTTCTCCAGCTCGCGGATATTGCCCGGCCAGCTGTAGCTGCGCAGTTTCAGCTCGGCTTCCTTGCTGATGGTGATGCTGCCGTAGCCCAGGCGCTGACTGTAGGCGTCGACGAAGTGCCGGGTCAGCGGCAGGATGTCGCCGGGGCGGTCGCGCAACGGGCTCAATTCGAGGCTGACCACGTCGAGGCGGTAGTACAGGTCTTCACGGAAATGCCCGGCGTTGATGGCCTTTTCCAGTTGCACGTTGGTCGCCGCCAGCACCCGCACGTTGATCGGGATGCTCTTGCGCGAGCCCAGCCGCACCACTTCACGCTCCTGCAACACCCGCAGCAACTTGACCTGGATGGCCATCGGCAAATCGCCGATTTCATCGAGGAACAAGGTGCCGCCATCGGCTTCTTCGAACCAGCCGGCCTTGGCGCTCAAGGCCCCGGTGAAGGCGCCTTTCTCGTGGCCGAACAACTCGGCTTCGACCAGTGATTCGGAGAACGCGCCGCAGTTCACCGCCACGAACGGGCGATTGCGCCGGGCGCTGAGGTTGTGGATGTGCCGCGCCACCAGCTCCTTGCCGGTGCCGGTCTCGCCAATGATCAACACGCTGGCCTCGCTGGGCGCTACTTGTTGCAGGTGCGCCAGCAATGCCTGGGATTTCGGGTCTTCGAACACCTGGGCCGTGGCGCGGATCGACGTGGCCAGAGCGGGCGAGGGCGGTAAGGTCAGCAGTTGCATGAGGGCACGCTCCATGTAGGCAAATTATGAATAGAAAGTCGGAATCGGCAGTGACTGGTTCAGCGCCCAGTCGCCCAGTTCATGGAGTTTGTAATCCACCGGGTCGTGCAGGGTCTGGGTGCGCAGGTTGCGCCAGTGGCGGTCCAGGCGCAGCGAGGCGTGGGTCGAGCGGGCGCCGGTCACCTCGAACAGCCGGCTGCACAGTTCCAGGCCGTTGCGGGTGGCGGCGACCTTGGCGGTGGCAATGGCCGTGGCCAGGTGCCCGCGTTCCTCGGCACCCAGCGCCGGGCCCTTCGCCCAGGCCTGGTCGAGCAGCTCGGCAGCGCGCTCCACCAGCAGGCGCACGCCTTCGAGCGCGACCCAGAATTCGCCGTAGTGGCCGAGCACGTAAGGGTCCTGGCGCACGTCCTGGGTGCTGGACTTGTGCCAGGCGCGGGTCTCGGTGAGGGTGTATTGCCGCGCTTCTTCGAAGGCGCCTTCGGCAATGCCAAGGAACATGTGGGTGAAGGTCAGCTGCGCGATCAATGGCCGCAGGCAGGCGAACGGTGTGCTCAAAGGGCCGGGATCAAGCAGCAGCTCCGACTCCTCGACCCGTACCCGTTCGAACGTGGCGCTGCCGCTGTCGGTCTGGCGCTGGCCCATGTTGTTCCAGTCGTTGTGCAGGGTAATGCCGCTGCGCCCGCTGGGGATGGCGGCGATCAACAACTTGCCGCCGGCGTTTTCATCCACCGCCGAGGCGATCAGCATCTGCGAATCACTGGCGCCGGAGCAGAAGCTTTTCTTGCCGGAAAACTCGCGCCAGCCACCCAGGTCCTTGACCACGGTGCGGGTGTCCAGAGGATTCAGGGCATTGCCCCAGAACCAGTTCTTGCGCGCAGTCTGTTCGAACCACGGTTGCCACTGCTCGGGCCGGGAAAACAGGCGCACGGTGGCGAGCATCAGGTGGTGAAAACCGAAGACGTGGGCAATCGAGCTGTCGACCTTGGCGAACTCGCGCACGATGGTCAGGGTGTCACTCCAGTTGGCGCCGAGGCCGCCATATTGGCTGGGAATGCTCAGGGCCAGCAGGCCGCTGTCGCGCAAGGCATCGCGTTCGGCTTTCGGCGTGCCGCCGCGCTCATCGCGCTCGACAGCCGTCAGGGCAAACTCGGCGGCCAGGTGGCGGGCGGTTTGCAGGGGGGAAATCAGGGCGCTTTGCGGCTTGGCAGTCACGCGGGGTTCCTCTCTTGAAGACAGAGCACGTCCTCTTCTGTGGGAGCGGGCTTGCTCGCGAAGGCGGTGTGTCAGCTAATCATGTGTTGACTGATACACCGCCTTCGCGAGCAAGCCCGCTCCCACAGGGAGGGACCGTGCAGGTCAGGCAGTGGCTTTTGCAGGCAACACATCATTGGCGATCATTTCGCCAAACGGCCCGGTCAGGTTGGTAACTCCGCGCCCGGCCAGGCTCGCGTAGGGTTCGGGCAACAGCGGGAACACCAGCTCGGCAAAGCGATAGGCTTCTTCAAGGTGCGGGTAGCCGGAGAAGATGAAGCTCTCGATCCCCAGGTCTGCGTACTCCTTGATGCGCGCCGCCACCTGTTGCGGGTCACCCACCAGTGCCGTGCCGGCACCGCCGCGTACCAGGCCGACACCGGCCCACAGGTTGGGCGAGATCTCCAGGTTGTCGCGCCGGCCGTCATGCAGGGCGGCCATGCGTCGCTGGCCTTCGGAGTCGAACCGCGAGAACGACTTCTGCGCGGCCGCGATGGTGTCGTCGCTGATGTGCTCGATCAGTTTGTCCGCGGCTTTCCAGGCCTCTGCCGCCGTCTCGCGAACGATCACGTGCAGGCGAATGCCGAACTTGACCGTACGCCCGTGACGGGCCGCGCGTTCACGCACGTCGGCGAGCTTCTGCGCCACGGCGGCCGGTGGTTCGCCCCAGGTCAGGTAGACATCGACCTGTTCGGCGGCCAGGTCGTGGGCCGCATCGGACGAGCCGCCGAAGTACAGCGGCGGGTAGGGTTTCTGCACCGGTGGATACAGCGCCTTGGCGTTCTGCACCTGCAAATGCTTGCCTTCGAAATCCACCGCTTCGCCTTGCAGCACACGGCGCCAGATCCTGAGGAATTCGTCGGTGACTTCGTAGCGTTCGCCGTGATCGAGGAAGATCCCGTCGCCACGGTTCTCGTCCGGGTCACCGCCGGTCACCACGTTGATCAGCAAACGCCCGCCGGACAGGCGATCGAGCGTGGCCGCCATGCGTGCCGACACGGTCGGCGAGATGATCCCCGGACGAATTGCCACCAGGTAACGCAGGCGTTCGGTCAGCGGCACCAGGGCGGAGGCGATCACCCAGGAGTCCTCGCAGGAACGCCCGGTGGGGATCAGCACACCGTAGTAACCGAGGCTGTCGGCGGCTTGCGCCACTTGTTTGAGGTAGTTGAGGGTCACCGGGCGTGCGCCCTGGGTGGTGCCCAGGTAATGGCCGTCGCCGTGGGTCGGCAGAAACCAGAAAACATCCATGAGAGGTCCTTAAGCGATTTTCAGCAGATGGTTGGGGTGCGCACCGAACAACGGCGCGGCGCGTTCTGCAGCAAGGCGAATGCGGGCCTTCAAGGGCTCACTGGTTATTTGGTAATCGGCGAAATCGGCTTCGGTGGCGTAGACGCCGATGGGCAGGGTCAACGCCTGGAAGAAACTGAACAGCGGGCGCAACTGGTGATCGAGCACCAGTGCATGGCGCTCGCTGCCACCGGTGGCGGCGAGCAGCACCGGGGTGTTGACCAGCGCGTTGAGGTCGATCAGGTCGAAAAGGTGCTTGAGCAGGCCAGGGTAGGAACCGCGATACACCGGCGCGGCGACGATCAGCAGGTCGGCGGTTTCGATGGCCTGCAATTGCGCTTCGACGTCGGCCGCCAGTTCCTGGCGCGACAGGGCGGCGCCCACGGGGCGGGCGATATCGCCCAGCTCGATCAGCGTGCTTTCGATCGGCAGTTGTTCGGCCAACTCGTGGATCAGGGCCTGGGTCAGCACCAGGGTGCGCGACGGACGCCAGGTTCCGCCGGAAACGGCGACGACTTTCAATGGACGCGACATCATCAGTTCCTTTTCAACAGTTGCTCAGGGAGCAGTGAGTAGTCACAGGGCTTGAGCAAGAGCTGTACCAATCCATGGAGCCCAGGTTCTGCGGGGCTTTCAGCGATTCGCTGAGTGTCCTTTGTTGAATTTTCAGGACTGTTTGTTGATTGGCTGTTGCCTGGCGAACAGTTGCCTGGGCAACAGTGACTGCGGCTGCAGGGATTGTTATAAAGCCTTACGCTTATTCCTCAAAATACGATAAATAAATATTTATAGATCGCTATGGAATATTTGAGTTGAGCAAGATCAGCCATTAGGAAAAGCCGATAGCCACTATCGAAAGCGTTGATTTCTGCCTGTCGAGGGGCGCGAGTAGCCTGTGTTCATTGCCCCGAACCCAGATGCCAGGACGCCCGATCATGAAAAAACTACTCGCCATCGCCATGCTGCTCGCCGTTTCCGTTCTCGCCGGATGCGCCACTCATGTTTCCCCTGAACTGCGCCCCTACACCGCCGAAGAAACCCGCGAATTGGCGATGGAAGCACTGAATCGTCGCGGCCTGTCGTTCGACGAGTACCACGCGAAAAAAGCCGAACTGCTCGGCCAGCCACAGAAGACTTTCGGTTTCGACAAACAGGGTGAAATGAGCGCCGAACGCGCCGTGCAACTGCATGGTCGTCCAAGCTGAGCGACTGTACCGCTTGAAGTTTCGCCCAACTGTCCATGGGTTTCCCGGCAGGCGTGCGCTAGGGTCGATACCTGACTGACCCTGATGGACTGCCGCACATGACCCTCTCGCTTGACCTGCTGCTGGGCTTCGCCCTGTTTGCCCTTGTCACCTCGATCACGCCCGGCCCGAACAACACGATGTTGCTGGCATCCGGCGTGAACTTCGGCTTCAGCCGCACCATTCCTCATATGCTGGGCATTACCTGCGGCTTTTTCGCGTTGGTGGTGGCGGTGGGTTTCGGCCTGGGCGCGGTGTTCCAGACTTATCCATTGCTCTACACCGTGCTGCGCTATGTCGGCGCGGGGTACCTGCTGTACCTGGCCTGGAAAATCGCCCACTCCGGTCCGGTGTCCGACAGCGAAGCGGGGCAGGGCAAGCCAATCAGCTATCTCGGGGCTGCGGCGTTTCAATGGGTCAACCCCAAGGCCTGGATCATGGCCATCGGCGCCATCAGCACCTACACACCGATGCAGGGTTATTTCGCCAACGTCATCGTGATTGCGGCCGTCTTCGCCGTGATCAATTTGCCCAGTGTCGGCCTCTGGGCGGCGTGTGGCACGCTGTTGCGCAACGTCCTCAAGGATCGCCGCTGGCTGCGCCTGTTCAACTGGGGCATGGCTGCGTTGCTGGTGGCGTCGCTTTATCCGTTGTTCCTGGAAAGTTTTAGCTGACGCATTGCTTCAACGCCTTGCCCGTTGCCTGTTAAGCTCGCTTCCAGGAGCGTTCCAACGCACTTTCCAACGAAGTCGTCCTCATTCAACGCATCCGATCGGGTCTGACTGGTGCACAGGTTTCCAGTCCCTGATCCCGGAACAAGCTCTGCGAGTCTTATATGAACAAACGTCCGTTGTATTTCGACTACGCCGCCACCACGCCGGTGGACGAGCGAGTCATCCAGGTGATGGTCGAGTGTCTGGGCTTTGCCGGCAACTTCGGCAACCCGGCGTCCAGCTCCCATGCATTTGGCCGCGAGGCCAGGCTTTCGGTCGAGCGGGCGCGCCAGCAAGTCGCCGACCTGATAGGGGCCGAGGCTGCGCAAATCGTCTGGACCTCCGGCGCCACCGAGTCCAACAATCTCGCCCTCAAGGGCGTGGCCCAGGCTCGCGGCGTGTCCGGCGGCCATATCATCACCAGCCAGATCGAGCACAAGGCGATCCTCGATACGGCCAGACAATTGCAGGACAACGGCGTTGCCGTGACCTACCTGGTGCCCGATGCCCAGGGCTTGATCACCGCGCAAGCGGTCAGCGAAGCGATGCGCGAGGACACCTTCCTGGTGTCGCTGATGCTGGTCAACAATGAACTGGGCACGGTCAATGACATCGCCGCCATCGGCGAGGTGGTGCGCGCCCGCGATGCGCTGTTCCATGTCGACGCCGCCCAGGGCGCGGGGAAAGTGGCAATCGACCTGGCGCAACTGCCGGTGGACCTGATGTCGTTTTCGGCGCACAAACTCTATGGCCCCAAAGGCATCGGCGCGCTGTATGTCGGGCCGCGGGCGCAGCAGCGCTTGCAGGCGCAGATCCACGGCGGCGGCCACGAGGGCGGTTTGCGTTCCGGGACGTTGGCGACTCACCAGATCGCCGCCATGGGCGTGGCCTTCGCTTTGGCAGCGCAGGTGTTCGACGAGGAGAAAGCCACCATCGTGCGCCTGCGCGAGCGTCTGCTCGATGGTTTGTCGAGCCTGCCTGGCGTGAGCGTCAATGGCAGCCCGACCCAGCGCATTCCCCATACCCTGAGCCTGACCTTCGCCGAGGGCGAGTTCAATTCCGCGGCACTGAGCACTTCGATCGCGTTTTCTGCGACCTCGGCCTGCAACTCCGCCAGCAATACGCCTTCCCACGTGCTGCTGGCCCTGGGGCTCGATGCCCGTTCGGCGAGCCGCACCGTGCGCTTGAGCCTGGGCCGGTTCACCACCGAGCAGGATATCGACCAGGCGGTACAACTGATTAAAGCCAACTGCGCCAGTGCTCCGGCATTCTGGGCGACGTGACCTCAAGTGCCGGCAACGACCGGCACTCAACAATAATGATGAGTGGTTAGCAGGAGACATGATGAGTACGCAGCCTTCGATCAACGGATCGGTGCCCGAGCGCCTGGCGCACACCCGCGAGCTGATGAGCCGGGAGGGCATTCACGCCCTGCTGGTGCCGTCGGCCGACCCGCACCTGTCGGAATACCTGCCGGGTTACTGGCAGGGGCGGCAGTGGTTGTCGGGCTTCCACGGTTCGGTCGGCACCCTGATCGTCACGCCGGATTTCGCCGGGGTCTGGGCCGACAGCCGCTATTGGGAACAGGCGACCAAGGAACTCAAGGGCAGCGGCATCGAGCTGGTGAAGCTGCAACCGGGTCAACCGAGCCCGCTGGACTGGCTGGCCGAGCAAACCCCTGAAGGCGGTGTGGTTGCCGTGGACGGTGCGGTGATGGCCGTGGCGTCGGCGCGGACCCTGGGCGGCAAGCTCGAAGAACGCGGCGCGCGCCTGCGCACCGACATTGATCTGCTGGACCAGGTCTGGGGCGACCGCCCGGCGCTGCCCAACGAGCCGATCTACCAGCATCTGCCGCCACAAGCCACCGTCAGCCGTGGCGAAAAACTCGCCAGCCTGCGCGAAACCTTGAGCGCACGCGGCGCCGACTGGCATTTCATCGCCACCCTCGACGACATCGCCTGGCTGTTCAACCTGCGCGGCGGCGACGTGTCGTTCAACCCGGTATTCGTCTCCTTTGCACTGATCAGCCAGCAACAGGCAACGCTGTTCGTGGCCTTGAGCAAAGTCAGCGCCGAGCTGCGCGCGGTGCTCGAACAGGACGGCATCACCCTGCGCGACTACAGCGAAGTGGCCGAGGCCCTCCGTGCGGTGCCGGGTGGCGCCAGCCTGCTGGTCGATCCGGCCCGCGTGACCGCTGGCCTGCTGGATAACCTGGACAGTGGGGTGAAACTGGTCGAAGGCCTGAACCCGACGACCCTGGCCAAATCGCAGAAGAGCCTGGACGATGCTGCACACATTCGTCGGGCCATGGAGCAGGATGGCGCGGCGCTGTGCGAATTCTTCGCCTGGCTGGAATCGGCCTGGGGCCGCGAGCGCATCACCGAACTGACCATCGACGAACACCTGACCGCCGCCCGCGCCCGGCGCGCGGACTACGTGTCGTTGAGCTTCAACACCATTGCCGCGTACAACGCCAACGGCGCCATGCCGCACTACCACGCCACCGAGCAGGAACATGCGGTGATCGAAGGCGATGGCCTGCTGCTGATCGACTCCGGCGGCCAGTACCTGGGCGGCACCACGGACATCACGCGGATGGTGCCGGTCGGCACGCCAACCGCTGAACAGAAGGGCGACTGCACCCGCGTGCTCAAGGGCGTGATTGCCCTGTCCCGTGCGCACTTCCCGCGGGGCATCCTGTCGCCACTGCTGGACGCCATCGCCCGTGCGCCGATCTGGGCGGACAACGTCGACTACGGTCACGGCACCGGGCACGGCGTCGGTTACTTCCTCAACGTGCACGAAGGCCCGCAAGTGATTGCCTATCAGGCCGTGGCCGCGCCGCAGACCGCGATGCAGCCGGGCATGATCACCTCCATTGAACCGGGCACCTACCGTCCGGGTCGCTGGGGTGTGCGCATCGAGAACCTGGCATTGAACCGCGAGGCGGGGAAAAGCGAGTTCGGCGAGTTCCTCAAGTTCGAAACCCTGACCCTGTGCCCGATCGACACCCGTTGCCTGGAGCCATCGTTGCTGACGGCAGAAGAAAAACAATGGCTCAACGACTATCACGCCCAGGTGCGTGAGCGTTTGAGTCCGTTGGTCGATGGCGCGGCCCTTGCGTGGTTGAACACGCGCACCGCGGCTATCTGATCGGCTTGAGCTCCGGCGCTGCCTGCAGCGCCTGGCTCATGTAGTCGACGAAGGCCCTGACCCTGGCGGATTGGCGACGATTCGCCGGGGACACGGCATGTATCGGCAGCGACTGCGCGACGTAGTCGGACAGAATCGCCGTCACCCGGCCTGCCTTCAGGTCTTCGCTGAACAGCCACACCGGCGACAGCGCAATCCCCATTCCGGCCAACACCATCTCGCGAATCGCCTCCGAATTATTGCTTTGGGCGTTGCCCTTGATCCGCACTTCGTGGCGCCTTCCTTCTTTTTCGTACAGCCACAGGTTCTGACTGCTCAGCAGGTTGAATTGCAGGCAGTTGTGCGCGCTCAAGTCCTGCGGTGTGTGCGGCTGGCCGTGTTGCTGCAGGTAAGCGGGCGCGGCGACGGTCACCCGGTGGGTGAAGCCAAGATGCCGGGCGATCAGGCCGCTGTCATTCAATTCGCCGATGCGGAAGGTGACGTCCAGGCCTTCGCTGATCAGGTCCTGGTTCTGGTCGCTCAATTGCAGGTCGATGGTCAGGCCAGGGTGCTGTCGCAGGAAGGTCGCCAGGCGCGGGGCGATCTGCAAACGACCGAAACTCACCGAAGAGCCGATGCGCAGATGACCGGCGATGCTTTCGCGGCCGGTGTGAAAACTGAGCTCGGCCGCGTCCACCGCCGCCAGGATGTTTCGGCATTCGTTGTAGTACCGCTGACCTTCATCGGTCAGGGAAAGCTGGCGGGTGCTGCGGGCAATCAGCTTGCCGCCCAGTTCGCTCTCCAGTGCGCGCAGCACTTTGCTGATGGTCGGCTGGCTGGTTTGCAGCTCCCGGGCCACCGCCGAGAAGCTGCCACGTTCGACGACCCGGACGAAGATCGCCATTGCGTTGAGTTTGTCCACGGGGATTCTCATTCATGCCAAATGGGCATGATCACTATAGCCATCTGGCGTCTTATCGGCATGAGTTGCTGCGGCGATGATTTATCCCACAGCCACCTCCGATGGGAATAAACGAAATGACTGACACACTTGAAATGCGCGCTCTGATTGTCGACTCGGCCAACGCGCCCTTACGCTTGGTGTCCATGCAACGGCCTACGCCGCGAGCCGGGCAGGTATTGGTGCGCGTCAAGGCCAGTGGGGTCAACCCGCTGGACGGGAAGATCCGTGCCGGCCAGGCGGCCCATGCCCGCCAACCGTTGCCAGCGATTCTGGGCATGGATCTGGCGGGGATCGTCGAGGCGGTGGGTGAGGGCGTCAGCGCCTGGCAACCGGGCGACGAGGTGTATGCCATGGCCACGGGGATTGGCGGCGCGCAAGGTTCGCTGGCCGAATATGCCGCCGTCGATGCGCGGCTGCTGGCTGCCAAGCCGGACAATTTGAGCATGCGTGAAGCAGCAGGGTTGCCGCTGGTGTTGATCACCGCGTGGGAAGGGTTGGTGGATCGGGCGCGGGTGCGTGCAGGTCAAAAAGTGTTGATTCATGGCGGGGCCGGAGGCGTGGGTTACGTGGCCATACAGATCGCCCGGGCGTTTGGCGCTGAGGTGTTCGCCACAGGGTCAGCACGGCACCAGGCGATCATCGAAGGGGTGGGCGCGACCTTCATCGACCGTCACTGCGAGGTTGAGGCCTATGTGGCGCAACATACTGCCGGGGAAGGCTTTGATATCGTCTATGACACGGTGGGCGGTGAAACCCTGGACGCTTCGTTCAAGGCGGCGAGGGTTTATCACGGCCATGTGGTGAGTTGCCTCGGCTGGGGGCAGCACAGCCTGGCGCCGCTGTCGTTTCGCGGGGCAACGTATTCCGGGGTGTTTACCTTGCTGCCGTTGCTCACTGGCGTGGGGCGTGAGCAGCACGGGCAGATTCTTCGCCAGGCGGCGCAGTTGATCGAGGCGGGCAAGCTCAAGCCCATGATGGATGCGCGCACTTTCACCCTGGAGAATGCCGAATCCGCCCATGAGCTGTTGGTGTCGGGAGCAGCCCAGGGGCGGTTGGTCATCGAGGTCTAACGCAAGGCTTCGATGACGAAGTCCAGGCGATCCTGGCCGAAGTACAACTGGTTATCGACGAACATGCTCGGCGCGCCGAACACGCCACGGGCCACGGCCTGCTCGGTGTTGGCCTTCAGCGCAGCCTTGACCTCCTCATCGGCGGTCAAGGCCAGCACCTGCATGGGATCGAAGCCGTTCTGCGTCAGTACCTCGGCGACGGTCGCCGGGTCGTCAAGGCTGCGCGCTTCGACCCAGAGTGCGTGGAACAGGCACTCGATGAACGCCTGAAAACGTTGCGGGTGGCGCAGTTGCATGCCGGTGACGGCGCGCATCAACATCAGGGTGTTGATGGGGAAATTCGGGTTGTATCTTAGGGGCACGCCATATCGCTGGGCGTAGCGGTCCAGGTCCTGGAACATGTAGCGACCCTTGGCCGGGATGGTCGCCGGGGATGCATTGCCGGTGGCCTTGAATACACCGCCGAGCAACATCGGAATGTAGATCAACTGGCTGTCGGTCTGCGCGCAGATCTTCGGCAGCTGGGTGTAGGCCAGGTAGGTGGCAGGGCTGCCGAGGTCGAAGTAGAACTCCACGGTTTTGCTCATGGTCGGTGCGCTCCTTGTTATTGTTGGGGGAGACTTACCAGCGTTCGTTCCAGGGACGCAGGTCCAGCTCGAACGTCCACGCGTCGCGTGGCTGGCTGTGCAGGTACCAATAGTTGTCGGCGATGTGCTCGGGATCGAGGATGCCGTCCTGATCCTTGGTGGCGTACTTTTCGGGGAAGTTGTCGCGGATGAAATCGGTGTCGATGGCGCCATCGACGACCACATGGGCCACGTGGATGTTCATCGGTCCCAGCTCGCGGGCCATGCTCTGGGCCAGGGCGCGAATGCCGTGCTTGGCACCGGCGAAGGCGGCGAAACCGGCGGCGCCGCGTAAACCCGCCGTCGCACCGGTAAACAGGATCGTGCCCCGTTGGCGCTTGACCATGCGCAGGGCGACTTCACGGGCATTGAGGAAACCGGAGAAACAGGCCATCTCCCAGATCTTGAAGTATTTGCGTGCGGTTTCTTCGAGGATGCTGCACGGCACATTGGCGCCGATATTGAATACGAACGCTTCGATGGGGCCGATCTGGCTTTCGATCTGTTCGATCAGCGCCACCACGTCCTCTTCCTTGCGCGCATCGCAGGCAAAACCGTGGGCTTGCCCCCCGGCGAGGTTGATGGCATCCACCAGGGGCTGGAGCTTGTCGGCGCTGCGCCGGGTCACGCAGGCGATGAAGCCTTCCCGTGCAAATCGCCGGGCGATTGCGCCGCCCGTGGCATCCCCCGCACCCACCACCAATACGACCTTGCTGTTATCCATGCTTGATCCCGTCGCTGAACGATCGTTGATGCAACGGACGTTATGCCGGGGATCGGATGGGCGTCAAGAAGGTGAAACGGACAGACGACAGGCCTTTATTTGCAGATGACGATCATGCTGCGGCTGGTGTAGCCGGCAGGGTTGAGACCGAACGGATAGTCGCCGGGCTCCTCCACGCCATCCCCTGATTTGGCGATGACCTTGTAGCTCTTCGGCGCGCATGAGTTGGCGGCACTGGCGTAGCACTTGTCCCACGACGACGACAACCCGGAGCAGTTGATATGCAAACCTTTCTTGCCGCGTTTGGTGTGGGTTTCCGAAGTCGCCGCGCAGCCCGCAATTGCAAGCACGGCGATCAGTATCAAAATACGTTTCATTGCTGTCCTTAAAGCGTCCCGGATCTTCGTGTCCGGGTCTGGCAGTAATCGCTTTCGCTGAAGCGTCGCTGATATCCCTATCCTGAAAAGTCCATGTCTGAAATTAAGTGCGGGCTAAACATGGCCTAAATGAGCGGTAAATACCAGAGTTTCATCGTATCCGTGTCAGTCTGCCGCGATGGCGGGCTTGGCAGCACTGCCCATGGTCAGCGTCGCGCCCACCGAAGCCAGAATGATGCACAGGATCGCCATCCATTGGGAAAACGTGAGGTACTCCTGAAGAAACAGCAGGCCCGACAGCGCGCCAATCGCCGGTTCGATACTCATCAGCGTGCCAAAGGTGCGGGTCGGCATTCGCGTGAGGGCGACCATTTCCAGGGTATAGGGCAGGGCAGTGGAGAGCAGGGCGACCGCAATCGCCACCGGGATCAGCGAAGGTGTCAACAGCGCGGCGCCCGCGTGGGCGATGCCGAAAGGAGTGACGAACAGCGCCGCGATCATCACGCCCAGGGCGGCCGTCTGTACGCCGTTGTCGGCGCCGGCTTTCTGGCCGAACAGAATGTACAACGCCCAGCACACGCCGGCGGCAAGCGCGTAGCCCGCACCGAGTGGGTCGATGTTCGTGGTTGTGGCGCCGGTGGGGATCAGCAGCATCAGGCCGATCGCGGCCAGGCCCACCCACAGAAAGTCGATGGCGCGGCGTGATGAATAGATGGCGACGGCCAATGGCCCGGTGAACTCCAGTGCCACCGCAATACCCAGCGGTACGGTGCGCAGGGACATATAGAAGAGCAGGTTCATGCCGCCCAGCGCGATGCCGTAGACGATGACGGTGCGCAGGGACTTGGCCGTGAGCTTGGCGCGCCAGGGACGCAGCAGGGCAATCATGATCAGGCTGGCAAAGATCAGGCGCAACGTGGTGGTGCCTTGGGCACCGGCAACGGGGAACATGCTTTTGGCCAGGGACGCTCCGGACTGGATCGACGCCATGGCTATCAACAGCAAGCCAACCGGGAACAGGGTTGAGGCAAGGCTGCGGGGTTGTTCATTCATTATTAGGCATCGTCCAAAAGGCAGAAAGCGCGAAGCTGATTGTAGTTTGCGCAATATACTGCGCACTCGCGCACGGCGCGTCTATATATAAGCGGCGTTTTTCAGCCTTCTGATAGAAAAGCTAAATTAGGGGTTGACGACAGATTCTGGAGGTCTATAATTCGCCCCACTTCCGGCGCAGTCGAAACGGAAAACTCCTTGGTAAACAACGAGTTACGCGAATTTCGACAGTGTTCAGCTTCAAGTTATCGAAGCCTGGAAGGAGTCGGTCAGGCAGCAAGTTGTCGCTTGATTGACGGTTCGGTCTTCTCGATCGAAAGCGGAGAAAAAGAGGTGTTGACAGCAGCGAACAACGCTGTAGAATTCGCCTCCCGCTAACGAGAGATCGGAAGCGCAAGTGGTTGAAGTTGAAAAAGAAATTTTGAAAACTTCTGAAAATAACCGCTTGACAGATACTCCAGGCGCTGTAGAATGCGCGCCTCGGTTGAGACGAAAGATCTTAACCAACCGCTCTTTAACAACTGAATCAAGCAATTCGTGTGGGTGCTTGTGGAGTCAGACTGCTAGTCAACAGATTATCAGCATCACAAGTTACTCCGCGAGAAATCAAAGATGTAACCAACGATTGCTGAGCCAAGTTTAGGGTTTTCTCAAAACCCAAAGATGTTTGAACTGAAGAGTTTGATCATGGCTCAGATTGAACGCTGGCGGCAGGCCTAACACATGCAAGTCGAGCGGTAGAGAAAAGCTCGCTTTTCTTGAGAGCGGCGGACGGGTGAGTAATGCCTAGGAATCTGCCTGGTAGTGGGGGATAACGTCCGGAAACGGACGCTAATACCGCATACGTCCTACGGGAGAAAGCAGGGGACCTTCGGGCCTTGCGCTATCAGATGAGCCTAGGTCGGATTAGCTAGTTGGTGAGGTAATGGCTCACCAAGGCGACGATCCGTAACTGGTCTGAGAGGATGATCAGTCACACTGGAACTGAGACACGGTCCAGACTCCTACGGGAGGCAGCAGTGGGGAATATTGGACAATGGGCGAAAGCCTGATCCAGCCATGCCGCGTGTGTGAAGAAGGTCTTCGGATTGTAAAGCACTTTAAGTTGGGAGGAAGGGTTGTAGATTAATACTCTGCAATTTTGACGTTACCGACAGAATAAGCACCGGCTAACTCTGTGCCAGCAGCCGCGGTAATACAGAGGGTGCAAGCGTTAATCGGAATTACTGGGCGTAAAGCGCGCGTAGGTGGTTTGTTAAGTTGGATGTGAAAGCCCCGGGCTCAACCTGGGAACTGCATTCAAAACTGACAAGCTAGAGTATGGTAGAGGGTGGTGGAATTTCCTGTGTAGCGGTGAAATGCGTAGATATAGGAAGGAACACCAGTGGCGAAGGCGACCACCTGGACTGATACTGACACTGAGGTGCGAAAGCGTGGGGAGCAAACAGGATTAGATACCCTGGTAGTCCACGCCGTAAACGATGTCAACTAGCCGTTGGGGACCTTGAGTCTTTAGTGGCGCAGCTAACGCATTAAGTTGACCGCCTGGGGAGTACGGCCGCAAGGTTAAAACTCAAATGAATTGACGGGGGCCCGCACAAGCGGTGGAGCATGTGGTTTAATTCGAAGCAACGCGAAGAACCTTACCAGGCCTTGACATCCAATGAGCTTTCCAGAGATGGATTGGTGCCTTCGGGAACATTGAGACAGGTGCTGCATGGCTGTCGTCAGCTCGTGTCGTGAGATGTTGGGTTAAGTCCCGTAACGAGCGCAACCCTTGTCCTTAGTTACCAGCACGTTATGGTGGGCACTCTAAGGAGACTGCCGGTGACAAACCGGAGGAAGGTGGGGATGACGTCAAGTCATCATGGCCCTTACGGCCTGGGCTACACACGTGCTACAATGGTCGGTACAGAGGGTTGCCAAGCCGCGAGGTGGAGCTAATCCCACAAAACCGATCGTAGTCCGGATCGCAGTCTGCAACTCGACTGCGTGAAGTCGGAATCGCTAGTAATCGCGAATCAGAATGTCGCGGTGAATACGTTCCCGGGCCTTGTACACACCGCCCGTCACACCATGGGAGTGGGTTGCACCAGAAGTAGCTAGTCTAACCTTCGGGAGGACGGTTACCACGGTGTGATTCATGACTGGGGTGAAGTCGTAACAAGGTAGCCGTAGGGGAACCTGCGGCTGGATCACCTCCTTAATCGACGACAGCAGCTGCTCCATGAGCTCCCACACGAATTGCTTGATTCATTGAAGAAGACGAAAGAAGCAGCCCGAAATTGGGTCTGTAGCTCAGTTGGTTAGAGCGCACCCCTGATAAGGGTGAGGTCGGCAGTTCGAATCTGCCCAGACCCACCAATTTTGTGTGGGAAACGCCTGTAGAAATACGGGGCCATAGCTCAGCTGGGAGAGCGCCTGCCTTGCACGCAGGAGGTCAACGGTTCGATCCCGTTTGGCTCCACCACTACTGCTTCTGAAGTGTAAAGCTTAGAAATGAGCATTCCATCGCTGCGATGATGAATGTTGATTTCTAGTCTTTGACTAGTTCGTTCTTTAAAAATTTGGGTATGTGATAGAAAGATAGACTGAACGTTACTTTCACTGGTAACGGATCAGGCTAAGGTAAAATTTGTGAGTACTCTTAAGAGTTTTGCGAATTTTCGGCGAATGTCGTCTTCATAGTATAACCAGATTGCTTGGGGTTATATGGTCAAGTGAAGAAGCGCATACGGTGGATGCCTTGGCAGTCAGAGGCGATGAAAGACGTGGTAGCCTGCGAAAAGCTTCGGGGAGTCGGCAAACAGACTTTGATCCGGAGATCTCTGAATGGGGGAACCCAGCCAGCATAAGCTGGTTATCTTAAACTGAATACATAGGTTTAAGAGGCGAACCAGGGGAACTGAAACATCTAAGTACCCTGAGGAAAAGAAATCAACCGAGATTCCCTTAGTAGTGGCGAGCGAACGGGGACTAGCCCTTAAGTGGCTTTGAGATTAGCGGAACGCTCTGGAAAGTGCGGCCATAGTGGGTGATAGCCCTGTACGCGAAAGTCTCTTAGTCATGAAATCGAGTAGGACGGAGCACGAGAAACTTTGTCTGAATATGGGGGGACCATCCTCCAAGGCTAAATACTACTGACTGACCGATAGTGAACTAGTACCGTGAGGGAAAGGCGAAAAGAACCCCGGAGAGGGGAGTGAAATAGATCCTGAAACCGTATGCGTACAAGCAGTGGGAGCAGACTTTGTTCTGTGACTGCGTACCTTTTGTATAATGGGTCAGCGACTTATATTCAGTGGCGAGCTTAACCGAATAGGGGAGGCGTAGCGAAAGCGAGTCTTAATAGGGCGTTTAGTCGCTGGGTATAGACCCGAAACCGGGCGATCTATCCATGGGCAGGTTGAAGGTTAGGTAACACTGACTGGAGGACCGAACCGACTACCGTTGAAAAGTTAGCGGATGACCTGTGGATCGGAGTGAAAGGCTAATCAAGCTCGGAGATAGCTGGTTCTCCTCGAAAGCTATTTAGGTAGCGCCTCATGTATCACTGTAGGGGGTAGAGCACTGTTTCGGCTAGGGGGTCATCCCGACTTACCAAACCGATGCAAACTCCGAATACCTACAAGTGCCGAGCATGGGAGACACACGGCGGGTGCTAACGTCCGTCGTGAAAAGGGAAACAACCCAGACCGTCAGCTAAGGTCCCAAAGTTATGGTTAAGTGGGAAACGATGTGGGAAGGCTTAGACAGCTAGGAGGTTGGCTTAGAAGCAGCCACCCTTTAAAGAAAGCGTAATAGCTCACTAGTCGAGTCGGCCTGCGCGGAAGATGTAACGGGGCTCAAACCATACACCGAAGCTACGGGTATCATCTTCGGATGATGCGGTAGAGGAGCGTTCTGTAAGCCTGTGAAGGTGAGTTGAGAAGCTTGCTGGAGGTATCAGAAGTGCGAATGCTGACATGAGTAACGACAATGGGTGTGAAAAACACCCACGCCGAAAGACCAAGGTTTCCTGCGCAACGTTAATCGACGCAGGGTTAGTCGGTCCCTAAGGCGAGGCTGAAAAGCGTAGTCGATGGAAAACAGGTTAATATTCCTGTACTTCTGGTTATTGCGATGGAGGGACGGAGAAGGCTAGGCCAGCTTGGCGTTGGTTGTCCAAGTTTAAGGTGGTAGGCTGAAATCTTAGGTAAATCCGGGGTTTCAAGGCCGAGAGCTGATGACGAGTTACCTTTCAGGTGACGAAGTGGTTGATGCCATGCTTCCAAGAAAAGCTTCTAAGCTTCAGATAACCAGGAACCGTACCCCAAACCGACACAGGTGGTTGGGTAGAGAATACCAAGGCGCTTGAGAGAACTCGGGTGAAGGAACTAGGCAAAATGGCACCGTAACTTCGGGAGAAGGTGCGCCGATGAGGGTGAAGCACTTGCTGCGTAAGCCCACGTCGGTCGAAGATACCAGGCCGCTGCGACTGTTTATTAAAAACACAGCACTCTGCAAACACGAAAGTGGACGTATAGGGTGTGACGCCTGCCCGGTGCCGGAAGGTTAATTGATGGGGTTAGCTAACGCGAAGCTCTTGATCGAAGCCCCGGTAAACGGCGGCCGTAACTATAACGGTCCTAAGGTAGCGAAATTCCTTGTCGGGTAAGTTCCGACCTGCACGAATGGCGTAACGATGGCGGCGCTGTCTCCACCCGAGACTCAGTGAAATTGAAATCGCTGTGAAGATGCAGTGTATCCGCGGCTAGACGGAAAGACCCCGTGAACCTTTACTATAGCTTTGCACTGGACTTTGAATTTGCTTGTGTAGGATAGGTGGGAGGCTTTGAAGCGTGGACGCCAGTCTGCGTGGAGCCATCCTTGAAATACCACCCTGGCAACTTTGAGGTTCTAACTCAGGTCCGTTATCCGGATCGAGGACAGTGTATGGTGGGTAGTTTGACTGGGGCGGTCTCCTCCTAAAGAGTAACGGAGGAGTACGAAGGTGCGCTCAGACCGGTCGGAAATCGGTCGTAGAGTATAAAGGCAAAAGCGCGCTTGACTGCGAGACAGACACGTCGAGCAGGTACGAAAGTAGGTCTTAGTGATCCGGTGGTTCTGTATGGAAGGGCCATCGCTCAACGGATAAAAGGTACTCCGGGGATAACAGGCTGATACCGCCCAAGAGTTCATATCGACGGCGGTGTTTGGCACCTCGATGTCGGCTCATCACATCCTGGGGCTGAAGCCGGTCCCAAGGGTATGGCTGTTCGCCATTTAAAGTGGTACGCGAGCTGGGTTTAGAACGTCGTGAGACAGTTCGGTCCCTATCTGCCGTGGACGTTTGAGATTTGAGAGGGGCTGCTCCTAGTACGAGAGGACCGGAGTGGACGAACCTCTGGTGTTCCGGTTGTCACGCCAGTGGCATTGCCGGGTAGCTATGTTCGGAAAAGATAACCGCTGAAAGCATCTAAGCGGGAAACTTGCCTCAAGATGAGATCTCACTGGAACCTTGAGTTCCCTGAAGGGCCGTCGAAGACTACGACGTTGATAGGTTGGGTGTGTAAGCGCTGTGAGGCGTTGAGCTAACCAATACTAATTGCCCGTGAGGCTTGACCATATAACACCCAAGCAATTTGCGTCGAATGGCCAGATTGCGGTGTTGTGAAGACGAAACAAACCGAAAGTTTGCAACTCACAAAACACCAGTCACATACCCGATTCGCTGGAATGTCGAAAGACACGTCAGCTCAAGAATTTCTTGACGACCATAGAGCATTGGAACCACCTGATCCCATCCCGAACTCAGCAGTGAAACGATGCATCGCCGATGGTAGTGTGGGGTTTCCCCATGTGAGAGTAGGTCATCGTCAAGATTAAATTCCGAAACCCCAATTGCGAAAGCAGTTGGGGTTTTGTTTTTGCCGCGAAAAAATTCTGCCTGACGGAATCGTCATAAAACATGTCCCTGGTTTTTGGTATGGTGCACGTCCTTTTTTTCACGGACGAATTTCCAGCCCAGGGATCGGCGCTTCATTGCCAGTCAAAGAGCCGCTGTAGAAATGCCCGAACCCATACCCATCAAGGACCACGAAAAAGAGACGCGCCTGGTCAACAAGCGGTTGATAGCCTGCGCGCTGTTCGTTGTCGCCATCATGTGCACACTGGTAGCACGCATGTATGTGCTGCAAGTGATGGAGTTCGACTATCACTCGACGATCTCCGAGAACAATCGTGTTCACGTCCTGCCCATCACCCCGACCAGGGGCCTGATCTACGACCGCAACGGCGTAGTCCTGGCCGATAACCGGCCCAGCTTCAACCTGACCATCACCCGCGAGCGTGCCACCGACGTCAAGGCCGAGCTGGACGAGGTCGCGAACCTCCTGCACTTGTCGGCCGAAGACCGTGCGCTGTTCGATAAGGCGATGAAGCAGGGGCGCCACCCGTTTGTGCCCGTCACCCTGTTTTATGAGCTGGGCGAAGAACAGATCGCCGTGCTGGCCGTCAACGAGTTCCGCCTGCCGGGGATTGATGTCGAGCCACAATTCATCCGCCATTACCCGCTGGCCGAACACTTCGCCCATTCGATCGGCTACGTCGGGCGTATCAACGAAAAGGAAGCCAAGACGCTGGACTCGGTCGAGTACCGTGGCACCCAGTCCATCGGCAAGACCGGTATCGAGAAGTTCTACGAGTCAGAGCTGCACGGCCATGTCGGCTACGAAGAGGTGGAGACCAATGCCCAGGGCCGGGTGCTGCGGGTGCTCAAGCACACCGACCCGGTGCCTGGCAAAAACATCGTCCTGAGCCTGGACGTCAAGCTCCAGGAGGCGGCGGAACAAGCCCTGGGTGATCGCCGCGGCTCGGTGGTCGCCCTCGACCCGTCGACCGGCGAAGTGCTGGCCATGGTCAGCAAGCCCAGCTTCGACCCCAACCTGTTCGTCACCGGTATCAGTTTCAAGGAGTATGCGGCGCTGCATGACTCCATCGACCGTCCGCTGTTCAACCGTGTGCTGCGCGGCCTCTACGCGCCCGGTTCGACGATCAAGCCGGAAGTGGCGATCGCGGGCCTGGATGCGGGCGTGGTCACGCCGCAGACCCGGGTCTTCGACCCCGGTTACTACCAGCTCCCGGACTACGATCACAAATACCGCAACTGGAACCACAGCGGCGATGGCTGGGTGGACATGGACGCGGCGATCATGCGTTCCAACGACACCTACTTCTACGACCTGGCGCACAAGCTGGGTATCGACCGCCTGCACGACTACATGGCGATGTTTGGCCTCGGTGAGAAAGTCTCGCTGGACATGAACGAAGAGTCCGCCGGCCTGATGCCGTCCCAGGCCTGGAAACGGGCCACGCGCCGTCAGGCCTGGTTCCCCGGTGAAACGGTGATCCTCGGCATCGGCCAGGGCTACATGCAGGTCACCCCGCTGCAACTCGCCCAGGCCACCGCGCTGATTGCCAACAAGGGCGTGTGGAATCGTCCGCGCCTGGCCAAGACCGTGGACGGCGTGGCCCCGGTGGATGAGCACCCGATGCCCAACATCCTGCTCAAGGACCCGCGCGACTGGGAGCAGGTCAACCACGGCATGCAGATGGTCATGCACGACGCCCGCGGCATCGCCCGGGCAGCGGCGCAGGGCGCGCAGTACCGCATCGCCGGCAAGAGTGGTACGGCGCAGGTGGTGGCGATCAAGCAAGGCGAGCGCTACAACCGCGAGAAGACCCTGGAGCGCCACCGCGACAACGCCTTGTTCGTCGGTTTCGCCCCGGCCGAGCACCCCAAGATCGTGATTTCGGTGATGATCGAGAACGGCGAGGCCGGCGGCCGAGTCGCCGGCCCCGTGGTGCGGCAGATCATGGATGCCTGGTTGCTCGATCAGGATGGGCATCTCAAGCCGCAGTATGCGACGCCGAGCAAGGTGCCTGGGGATCCGCATGTTTGATCTGGGGGGGGCTTTAGCGCCTGACAGGGCCTCATCGCGAGCAGGCTCGCTCCCACAGGGGGCATCTGTGTACACACAATAGTGGTCTCACTGAAGATCCAATGTGGGAGCGAGCCTGCTCGCGATGAACGATAACGCGGTCCACCAGCAGAACCACAAGCGCCGTAAGGCACTTGCCATCGCCCTGACGTTAACGTAAAGATGCTTCAGGGCGCCTGATGTTTGAAGGCGCAGGGCGGACGACCCGGAGCGCTTGATGACGCTGATAAAAACAAACTCCCCCAAACTGCATCGCGAAGCCCGACTGGCACGGGAAAAACTTCACCTGGAAGGCGAAGTCCCCGACGGCGTGCTGCGGGCAGAGATTGATGCTTCGTGGCGACGCAGCCTCAGCCATGGCGTGCATTTCAACAGCAAGCATGAACTGGCGCTGGAATCGAGCGCGAGCCTCGATGTGTTGTTGAACAACAACCGCCTGCTGATCGACGCGGCACTGCCCGCCATCGATTACCTGGCCGAACGCCAGGGCAAGGAAGGGCTGATCATCCTGGCCAATTCCGATGCGACCATCCTGGCCGTCGAAGGCCGTGCCGATCGGCTCAAGGGCAGTGGCCTGCAGGACATCACCCTGGGCGCCTGCTGGAGCGAGGCCGCTCGCGGCACCAATGCGCTGGGCACCGCCCTCGTGGAAGCGCGGCCGACCCTGATCGACTGCGGCGAACACTACCTGGACCGCCTCACCGATTTTTCCTGCACCTCGGTGCCGATCCATTGCCCGCAAGGCGACATCCTCGGCGTCCTCGACCTGACCCGCGAAGGCCCGCTCGGCCGTGTTCACGACAGCACCGCGCTGCTGGCCATGGCCGTCAGCCAGATCGAGAGCCGGGTGTTCAACGCCAGCTTCCCGGACCAGATCGTGCTGGCCTTCCACAGCCGTCGGCAGTACCTCGAGTCGCCCTGGCAAGGGCTGTTGGCCGTGAGCCTCGGCGGGCAGATCCTCGCGGTCAGCGCCCAGGCCTGCCAGTTGTTGCGCGCCGAACGTTCGGCACTGGTCGGAAAGCGTTGCGAAGAGTTTCTCGGCGTCGATGGCTTGCAATTGCTCTCGCGCCTGCACCAGGGCGGTAGCGGCAGCCTGCAGACCGCCAAGGGCGAGTTCTTCTACAAAACCCTGCGCGCGCCCCAGCGTTCCCTCAATGTCAGCATGCCGGCGCCGCGCAGCAGCGCTAAAACCGCCAAACCTGTCCCGGACCTGGAGTCCCTGGCCGGCAGCAATAGCCGTTACGCCCGCGCCTTGCGCATGGCGCGCCAGGGGCTGGCCAACGAGCTGCCGGTGTTGCTGCTCGGTGAAACCGGCACCGGCAAGGAAGTCATTGCCCGCGCCCTGCACATGGCCGGCAGCCGCGCCGACAAGCCCTTCGTCGCGGTGAACTGCGCGGCGATCCCGGAAGGTCTGATCGAGTCGGAACTGTTCGGTTACCGCGAGGGCGCGTTCACCGGTTCGCGCCGTGGCGGTATGGTCGGTCGCCTGCAACAGGCCCACGGCGGCACCTTGTTCCTCGATGAAATCGGCGACATGCCGCTGGCCTTGCAGGCGCGCCTGCTGCGCGTGTTGCAGGACCGCAAGGTGGCGCCACTGGGGGCCGGCGAAGAGCAGGACATCGACGTCGCCCTGATTTGCGCCACCCATCGCGACCTCAAGCGCCTGGTCGAAGACAAACAGTTTCGCGAAGACCTGTTCTACCGCGTCAACGGCATCAGCGTGATGCTCCCGGCGTTACGCGAGCGCGACGATTTCAGCGCGCTGGTCGCCCGTCTGCTGACCCGGCTCGATGCCCCGAGCGTGGTCCTGCACGACGACCTTGATCGGCTGCTCGCCGGTTATCACTGGCCGGGCAACATTCGCCAACTGGAAATGGTCCTGCGCACCGCTCTGGCCATGCGCGAGCCGGGCGAGACGGTGCTGACCCTCGATCACCTGCCCGACAGCATGCTCGACGAACTGACCGCCAGCGAGCGCCCAGCGTCGGGCAGCATCCGCGAGAACGAGCTGGAGATGATTCGCCAGTCCCTGGACAACCATCAGGGCAACGTCTCGGCCGCCGCCGACGCCTTGGGCATCAGTCGCGCGACCCTGTATCGCAAGCTCAAACAGTTGCGTTCGTGATGTGGATCGCTCGGCTGGTCGACAGCCACAACCCCCAAGCCCTGCAAGCGGCGCTGCGTTGGCTGTACGGCTTCGTCAAACCGCAGCGCCTGGCCATCGCCGGGCTGCTCGGCCTGTCGGTCTGTGCATCGGCGCTGGTGCTGGTGCAACCCTGGCTGACCAAGCTGTTGATCGACGATGGCCTGCTGGCCCGCAATTTCCCCATGCTGGTGTTGATCGCCGTGTTGATGATCGTTGCCGGGCTGCTTGGCACGGTACTCTCGGGGATCAATCGTTACCTGCACACGCGGCTGTCCGGGCGGATTCTGTTCGCCCTGCGTGATGACCTCTATCGGCACCTGCAAACCCTGTCGCCTGGTTTCTACGGGCAGCGGCGTATCGGTGACCTGATGTCGCGCCTGGATGGCGACGTCGCGGAGATCCAGCGCTTTGCCGTGGACTCGCTGTTCTCGGCGGTGTCCAGCGTGATCGGCCTGGTGGTGGCCCTGGCGATGCTGGTGACGCTGTCGTGGCAGCTGTCGCTGATTGCCCTGGTGCTGATTCCCCTCGACGTCTTGTGGCTGCGCTGGATGCGGCGCAAGGTCGAGCGTGACGTGCGGCAGTTGCGCGAGCGCTCGGCGGACATGTCGTCGTTCATGGTCGAGACCCTGCCGGTGATGAAGTTCATCCAGTCGGCCGGGCAGCAACAGCGCGAGTCGCGGCGGCTGGAGTCGCTGGACCAGGGCTACATGAGCCAGTTGTTGCGCTTGCAGGTCACCGAGTTTTTCACCCAGGCCGTGCCGGGCACGCTCACCTCGCTGTCGCGGGCCTGCGCCTTCCTGATCGGCGGTTACTGGGTGGTGCAGGGCACCTGGCAACTGGGCGCGCTGATCGCGTTTTCGACTTACCTGGGCATGGCGGTCGGGCCGGTGCAGAGCCTGCTCGGCCTGTACGTGGCGATCCAGCGCATGACCGTCAGTCTCGGTCGGGTGATGGAGTTGCGCGGTGAACAGCCCACCGTGCTGAGCCCGGTCGAACCCCAGCCGATGCCGGCGTGCGGCGATTTGCGTTTCGATGACGTGCACTTCAGCCATCCCGGTCGGGCGGCGACCCTGCGCGGTATCCAGGCGCAGATTCCCTATGGTTTGAAAGTGGCCCTGAGCGGCGGCTCCGGGGTGGGCAAGTCGACGCTGATCGACCTGCTGCAACGCCATCATGACCCGCAGGCCGGGCGGGTGCTGGTGGGCGAGGTCGATGTGCGCGAACTGGACCTGATGCAATTGCGCAGGCGGATCGCCGTGGTCAGCCAGGACATCGTGCTGTTTCGCGGCAGCCTGGCCGACAACCTCGCCTATGTGGTGCCCGACGCCAGTCGCGAGGCGATTGCCGAAGTCGCGCGCCTGGCGCAACTCGACAGCCTGATCGCCTCCCTGCCCGAAGGCCTCGACAGCCCGTTGGGCGAGCGTGGCCAGCAGTTGTCCGGCGGGCAGAAACAGCGCATCGCGATTGCCCGGGCGCTGTTGCAGGACCCGATGATCCTGGTGCTGGACGAAGCGACCTCGGCGGTGGACGAAACCACCGAGCGCGAAGTGATCGAGGCCATCGACCGCCTGTTCGCCGGGCGTACGCGGATCCTCATCAGTCATCGTCCTTCCACCCTGGCCGACGCCGACCTGCGCTTCGAACTGGTCGACGGCGTGCTCACGGCAAAAACGGTGGCCCATGAAGCCTGAACTGCGAATCGGCGTGGTCGACAGCGGGCATTCGGCGGCGCAGCGCGTACAGGTGGTCGCCGGACGGCGGTTCTCGTTGCTTGAAGACCGCCTGTTGGAAGATGACCTGCACGACGACGCCCTCGGCCACGGCAGTGCGGTGGTCGAGGCGATCAGCCGGCGAGCCCCGGCGGCGCTGTTCTGCGTGGCCCAGGTGTTCGACCAGCGCGGCGTCACCAGCGCCTTGCAGATCGCCACCGCCATCGAATGGCTGGTGGCGCAGGATGTGCGGTTGATCAACTTGAGCTTAGGCCTGCGCCAGGACCGCCCCCTGCTGCGCCAGGCGTGCGCGGCGGCGGTGGAGCGGGGCGTGTTGCTGTGTGCTTCCAGCCCGGCCCAGGGCGAGGCGGTGTACCCGGCCAGTTATCCACAGGTGCTGCGGGTCACCGGGGATGCGCGCTGCGCCGAGCAGGAGTGGTCGTGGCTGGACAGCGCCCAGGCGGATTTTGCCGCGTGTGTGCGTGGCACTTATCCGGGGCAATCCGGGGCGAGCCTGGGTTGTGCGGCGTTGAGCGGGCACATCGCTGCTTTTTTACAGGCGCACCCCGAGGCGAGCAATCCACAGATCATCGACTGGCTGCGCGACAATGCCCGTTATCGCGGCCCTGAACGGCGTGTCGGGCCATGATCGCGATTCTTGGCGCAGGCCCGGCGGGGGCGGCGGTAGCCCTGGGTTTGCGTCGGCTGGGCTACGACGTCACGGTCGTGTGCGAGTGGCGCCGGTTCGCCGCGCTGGAAGGCGTGTCCGTGCGGGTGCTGGAAGCCTTGCGCGGCGCCGGCCTGCAGCATGCCTTGGCTGAAGCGACGTTGCCGTCCCAGCGTCAGGTGTCGTGGAATGGACAGCAGCATGCACAAAATATCGAGTATCTACTGGATCGCCCGGCATTCGACCGTGGCCTGCGTGAAGACCTGCGCCTGGCCGGCGTTGAACTGATCGAGGGCCGCGTGCTGGGCGTGCAGCCGTTGGCCACCGGGTCGCGGATCGAGATTGAGGGGCATGGCGTACTCGCCTGCGAGTTCCTGGTGGAAGCTCGCGGGCGTCAGGCGCCGGCCTCGCACAAAACACTGGGCAAGGGGCTGCGCGGGCCGGAGACGGTCAGCCTGCTCAACCGCTGGCAAGGCACGACGGGCGAGACCGCCAGCGCCGTGGAGAGCCTTGAAGACGGCTGGGCGTGGATGGCGCGGCGCGCGGACGGTCAGTGCTACTGGCAATGGACGGTGGACGTGGCCAGCGCGCAACTGCCGGGCAAGGCGCAGTTGCTCGACTACTGTAGCCAGCGGCGTCGGGGCTCGGCGTTGGCGCGGGCGTTTTTCGGTGCCGGCACCGAGGCCGATCTGCAACTGCATGCGCGCAGCAGCACGGCGATCTTGAGCCCGCAGGTATGTGGCGACCATTGGATTCGTGTCGGTGATGCGGCGATGGCGGTGGACCCGCTGTCGGGCAACGGGATTTTCCAGTCGTTGTCCTCGGCCTTGCAGGCGCCGGTGGTGATCAACACGCTGTTGCGCAAACCGGAACGGGCGGCCCTGGCCCGGCGTTTTCACCAGCAGCGGGTGGAACAGTTGTTCCTGCGCTTTGCGCGCATCGGCCGGGATTTTTATGCCGATGAACAGCGTTGGAAGGATCAGCCGTTCTGGCACGCCCGGCGGCAATGGCCGGATGCCGAGGTGGCGCATGCCCAGGCGGATTTCGCTGCGCTGCGCATCGAGCGTGCGCCGGTATTGCGCGAAGGGTTTGTCGATGAGGCTGAGGTGGTAATCACGGCGGACCAGCCGCTGGGGATCTGGCATGTACAGGGGGTGGAGCTGGCGCCGTTGCTGAGGCGGTTGGCGGGGGAGCCGATTGGGCAGGTGCTGGCGGGGTTGACGGGGGAGCAGGGGAAGGTGGTGAGGGGGTGGTTGTTGGCTCAGGGGTATAAGCCCTGAGTTTTGTGTTGGAAGGTCTGGCCTCATCGCGGGCAAGCCCGCTCCTACAGTGAGAGACGCGAACCCTCTGTAGGAGCGGGCTTGCCCGCGATGGCGGCCTGAAGGGCGCCGCAATTACAACTTGATCAACACCGACTTCAACTCCGTGTAATGCTCAATCGCCGCATGCCCCATCTCCCGCCCGACCCCCGACATCTTGTAGCCACCGAACGGCAACGCCGGGTCCAGTGCGCTGTGGCAGTTGACCCACACCGAGCCTGACTTGATTCGCGGAATCATCCGGTGCACCGCCGCCAGGTCGTTCGACCAGATGCTCGCGCCGAGCCCATACGGGCTGTCGTTGGCCAGGCGCAAGGCGTCGGCCTCGTCGTCGAACGGAATCGCCACCAGCACCGGGCCGAAGATTTCTTCCTGCACCAGCGAGTGTTTCTGGTCGACGTCGACGATGACCGTCGGTTTGACGAAGTAGCCCGGGCCGAACTGTTCGCCGCCACAGGCGATGGTCGCGCCGCTTTCACGGCCTTTTTCGATGTAGCCGTAGACCCGCTCCTGCTGGCGCGCCGAGATCAGCGGCCCCATCTCGACGCTCGGGTCCAGGCCGTTGCCGAGCTTCATCGCATTGGCGATGCCGGCGATATCCGCCACCACGTTGTCGAAGTGCTTGCGCTGTACATACAGGCGCGAGCCTGCGCAGCAGACCTGGCCCTGGTTGAAGAAGATCGCGCTGGCCGCACCGGCCGCGGCGCTGGCCAGGTCGGCGTCGGCCATGACGATGGTCGGCGACTTGCCGCCCAGTTCCAGGGTGACCCGGGTCATCGAGTCCATCGCGATCTTGCCGATCTGCTTGCCCACGGCGGTGGAGCCGGTGAAGGTCAGCTTGTCCACCAGCGGGTTGTGGGTCAGGGCGGAGCCGGCAGTGATGCCGGTGCCGGTGACCACGTTGAACACGCCTTCGGGGTAGCCGGCTTCCTGCACCAGCTCGGCGAGTTTCAGTGCGGTCAGCGGCGTTTCGTCGGCGGGCTTGAGCACCACGGTGCAGCCAGTGGCCAGGGCCGGGCCGAGTTTCCAGCAGGCCAGCAGCAACGGGAAGTTCCAGGCGACGATGGCGCCGACCACGCCCACCGCTTCCCGGCGGATGAAACTGTGGAACTGCTCGTTTGGCATCAGCGGCGCCGAGACATTCACCGTCGAGCCTTCGATCTTGGTCGCCCAACCGGCCATGTAGCGCAGGAAGTCGATGGCCAGTTGCACGTCCATGACCTGGGCTACGGCTGCGCTCTTGCCGTTGTTCAGGCATTCGAGCTGGGCCAGCAGTTCGGCGTCGCGCTGCATCAGGTCGGCGAGTTTCCACAACAGGTTCTGCCGCTCGCGCGGGCGGGTGCGGGTCCAGGCCGAATCATCGAAGGCCTGGCGGGCCGCGAGCACCGCGCGATCGACGTCCTCTGGCGTTGCCCGTGGCACCACACACAGCACCTCGCCGGTGGCCGGGTTGTGCAACGGCATGGTCTGGCCATCGGCGGCCTCGACCCAGTCGCCACCGATCAGCATGCGCGGGGCGCGCTGGATGAAAGCCGTGGTGGCAGGAAGCAGGTTGGGAAGCGACATGTTGAAACCTCGTCTTGTTCGTGTGCCGAGGTCGTTCGCAATGGGTGTGCCAGTTGTGGGTTTTGCTGGCGGGAGCCCGAGCGGGCGGGTTTTCCCGTTGTTTGCGCGATCGTAAAGTCATCGCCAGACGTCGCAATTTGCGACGACATGAGACAACGACAACACCGCCCCCTGTCAGGAGCGAGCTTGCTCGCGATGGTCGTCAACGATGACGCTGGCTGCCTGACACGCAGCGCTGTTCTTTAGTCCATCGCGAGCAAGCTCGCTCCTACAGGGGAAGAGAGCGGGGCTATGCTTGTCTCAGGTTGCAACGGCTGTCGCGAAATAAAACGGGCAACACCGCTGTCGCCCCTGGCAAAACCCACCCTGTTCAGCACAAATCATTGATTAATAAACAGATTCATAAGCTGGCACGCTCCGTGTATTGCTCATCGCAGACGTTTCTCTTGCCTCCGTTGGCCGCTCAAGGCCAACGGCAGAAACCATAAAAACGATAAGCCACAAAAATAAGAAAGCACCGTGCGAGGTTCGACGTTGATGAAGAGAAAACTCCGATCAGGCCTGAGTGTCAGTCTGCTGGCCGTGGCCGCCTGTGTAACGCTGCATTCGCCGGCCAGCCTGGCCGCCCGTGACGCCCAGAGCATCCTCAAGGAAACCTGCCAGGGCTGTCACACCCCCGAAGCCGATAACGCCCTGAGCCGCATCAGTCACCAGCGCAAGACGCCGGAAGGCTGGCTGATGAGCATCGCGCGGATGCAGACCATGCACGGCCTGCAGATCAGCGATGAGGACCGTCGCACCCTGGTCAAATACCTGGCCGACACCCAGGGCCTGGCGCCGAGCGAAACCGACGGCGTGCGCTACGCCATGGAGCGCCGGCTCAACACCATCGAGCAGTTCGACGAGAAAACCAGCCAGATGTGCGGCCGCTGCCACTCCGGTGCGCGGGTCGCCCTGCAACGTCGGCCGGCCCAGGAATGGGAGCGCCTGGTGAACTTCCACCTCGGCCAATGGCCGTCGCTGGAATACCAGGCCCTGGCCCGTGACCGCGACTGGTTCGACATCGCCCGCAAGGAGATGGTGCCGATGCTGGCCAAGCGTTATGCGCTGGACAACCCGGCCTGGAAAAAATGGCTGAGCAGCGCGCCGAAAGCCGAGGCGCTGGTGGGCGACTGGAGTTTCAGCGGGCACTTGCCGGGCAAGGGCGAGCTGGCCGGGGTGATGAGCGTCAGCGCTGATGGCGATGACACCTTCAAGGTCAGTGTCAAAGGCCAGTACGCCGACGGCACGCCGTTCAACGGCGACGGCAGCGCGATCCTCTACACCGGCTACGAATGGCGCGGCAACGTCAGCATCGACGGTGTGACCATGCGCCAGGTGTTCGCCGCCCAGGGCAACGCGATGCAAGGGCGGATGTTCGAAGCCGAGCATGACGAGCGCGGCCTGGACTTCGTCGCCGCCAAGCAGGGCAGCAGCCGCTTGCTGGCGGTGCAACCGGGTTACCTCAAGGCCGGCAGCGAAACCGAAGTGACCCTGATCGGCAGTGGCCTTACCGGCAAGCCGAACTTCGGCAAGGGCGTGGAAGTGCTCGAGGTCGTCTCGCAGACCCCCGAACAGATCAAGGTCAAGCTCAAGGCCGCCGCCAACGCCCAGCCGGGCCTGCGCGCGGTCAGCGTCGGCACGCTGAAGGGCCCGAGCCTGTCGGTCTACAGCAAGATCGCCGAGGTCAAGGTGGTGCCGGAATTCTCGGTGGCGCGGATCGGCGAGGGCGGTGGTTCGACGCCCAAGGTCCAAGGGCGTTTCGATGCCGAGGCCTGGGGCAAGGGCGCCGATGGCAAGCCGTATCGCATCGGAGTGTTCCCGGCGCAATGGAAGGTCGAAGCCTTCGACGATCGCGCCAGGGAAGACGAAGACGTCAAGTTCGCCGGCACCATGCAGGCCGACGCGGGCGTGTTCACGCCGGGCGATGCCGGGCCGAACCCGCAACGCAAGATGTCCACCAACAATGCCGGCAACCTCAAGGTCATTGCCGCCGTCGACGACGCAGGGAAGTCCCTGACCGGCGAGGCCCACATGATCGTGACCGTGCAACGCTGGAACAATCCACCCATTCCGTAAGGCTGGCCCGACCCGGTTACAGACACTTTTCGGAATGACCGCAGCCCCGCCAGGCGGGGTTTGCACAGGAGGTTTGCCATGGGCGCTATCTTGAATCTGGTCGAACGCAACCTGCACGAAGTGCAGGTCGATGCCGATCGCATGCTGTTTCACATCCCCAGCAGTTCGCTGTTCGCCAGCGATGAACTGACGGGCACCATCATCGACTCCCTGCGCGGGCCGGGCTGTTCGTCGGAGGAGCTGATCCAGCGCCTGGCGACGCGCTTCAACGGCGAGGAAATCACCGAGACCCTGCGCGAGCTGATGGCCCTGGAACTGGTCAGCGACGGCTCGCCGCTGACCCCGGACATCGCCACCAAGCGGGTCGAGCGCACCGCCATCAACACCGTGGTGCTCAACGTCAACACCGGCTGCAACCTGAGCTGCACCTACTGCTACAAGGAAGACCTGGACAAGCCGTCGGCCGGCAAGAAGATGGACGTCGAGACCGCCATCGCCTCGGTGGAAATGCTGCTCAAGGAGTCCCCCGACGAAGAGCGCTTCACCGTGGTGTTCTTCGGCGGCGAGCCGCTGAGCAATCGCAAGCTGATCGAGTACATGGTCGATTACTGCGAGAAACGCTTCCGCGAGGCCGGCAAGTTCGTCGAGTTCGTCATGACCACCAACGCCACGCTGCTCACCGAGGAAACCGTGGACTACCTCAACGCCCACCGTTTCGGGTTGTCGGTGAGCATCGACGGGCCCAAGACCGTGCACGACCGCAACCGCATCACCGTGGGCGGGCAGGGCACCTATGACGTGGTGCGGCGCAAGGCCGAGATGCTGCTGTCACGCTACAACAGCCGCCCGGTCGGCGCGCGGGTCACGCTGACCACCGGCGTCACCGATGTCGAGACCATCTGGAACCACCTGTTCAACGAACTGGGGTTTGCCGAAGTGGGGTTCGCCCCGGTGACTTCCGGCGATATCAGCAGCTTCAACCTGACCAACCAGGAACTGGCGGACGTGTTCGCCAACATGAAGAAACTCGGACGGCGTTACCTGGAGGCGGCGCTGGAGCACCGCAACATCGGCTTCTCCAACCTGCACCAGTTGATCACCGACATCCACGAAGGCCACAAGAAAGCCCTGCCTTGCGGCGCGGGCCTGAAGATGCTGGCGGTGGACCACAAGGGCGAGCTGAACCTGTGCCACCGCTTCACCGGATCGTCGCTGCCGACCTTCGGCAACGTCCATGAAGGGGTCAAGCAGGTCGAGTTGAACGACTTTCTGTCACAGCGCCTGGACCGCACCAACACCGGTTGCAACGACTGCAACATCCGCAACCTGTGCTCCGGCGGCTGCTACCACGAAAGTTACGCCCGCTACGGCGACCCGGCCCACCCGACCTATCACTACTGCGAACTGATGCGTGACTGGGTCGACTTCGGCATCGAGGTCTACACCCGGATCATGGCCAATAACCCTGCGTTCATCAGCAGTTACATCACTCCGCGCAAGGCTCACTGATATGAAACATCTCAAGGCAATCAATAACAAAGCGTTGAAGCTGGATCAGGCCGCGGACGAGAACCGCATCGAAGAAGTGGTGGCCATGAGTTCCGTGGCCGGTTGCGCCGCGACCACCGACCCGGGTTGGGAAATCGACGCGTTTGGCGGTGTGTCGTCGCTGTGCCAGCCCATGGAGGCCGACCTGTATGGCTGCTCCGACCCGTGCTGGTGGCCGGCCCAGGTGCCCGACATGATGAGCACCTACCCGGACTGGAACAAGGATGCCCAGGCGTCCAACGACAACTGGCGCAACCTTGGCACTGTCTTCCCCAAAGACAAGTGATCGGACAGAGAAGAAGGATTCCAGCATGCCTAGCATCAAAGCCTGCGGCCTGGCCGCGTTTGCCGTCGTCTATTCGTTCAACGTCCTGGCCGATGAAAACCCTGTGTTGCAAGTGGGTCACGAGTACATGTTGACCACCAACTACCCCAACAACCTGCACGTCATCGACCTGGCGACCGACAGCCTGTTCAAGACCTGCAAGATGCCGGATGCCTTCGGCCCCGGCACCATTCAGTTATCACCGGACCGCAAGACCGCCTACGTGTTGAATAACCACTATGCGGACATCTACGGCGTCGAACTCGACAGTTGCAAGCAGGTGTTCCGCGCCAGCATCACCCAGAAGCCGGGGGAGAAGGCCAAGTCGATGTTCGCCTTCACCCTGAGCCACGACGGCAAGGAGCTGTTCGCCATCGCCAACCCGACCCTGATGCTCAACGACCGCTACGAAGTGCAGCAACCGCGCCTGGACGTCTACGCCACCGACGCCGGCATGGACGCCAAGCCCGTGCGCAGCTTTCCGGCACCGCGCCAGCTGACCATCATGCAAAGCGGTGACGACGGCACGCTGTACGTGGCCGGCGCGGACATCTACAAGGTCGATGTGAAAACCGGCAAGTTCGACGTGCTGATCCCCAGCCGCCACTGGAAACGGGCGAACTACGCCGCACCGGACGTGCTCTACGTGTGGAACCAACAGACCTGGCGCCATGACTTCTCGCTGCTCTACACCACGGCGAAATTCAAGGACAAGAAGCAGGACCCGGCCACCGCCGACTACCTGTACGGGCTGTTCAGCGTCGACCTGAAGACCGGCAAGACCGAAACCACCGACTTCGGCCCGCTGACCGAAATCTACTTCAGCGGCATGCGTTCGCCGAAAGACCCCAACCTGATGTTCGGCGTGCTCAATCGTTTGGCCAAGTACGACATCAAGGAGAAAAAGATGCTCCAGGCGGCGACGCTGGATCACTCCTACTACTGCATTTCCTTCAACAAGGAGGGCAGCAAGATCTACCTGGCGGGGACGTTCAACGATGTGGCGATCTTTGATGCCGACAGTTTGAAACAGGTGGGGAGCATCAAGTTGCCTGGGGGGGATATGGCGATTACGACGGCTCAGGTGTTTATCCGGTAAATCGTGGAGTTTGGGCTGACGCTATCGCGGGCAAGCCCGCTCCCACAGGTTCGTGTAGGAGCGGGCTTGCCCGCGATGGGGCCCTCAAAAACACTGAAAATCTACTGCCCAGGCACCGGACAACTCAAATCCCCCTCCTGGCATTTCAGGTAATTCTTGAAGGTCTCCACCCGCGCCTTGGTCAACTCGGTGACGCAGTTGCTGTAGATCAACGGATAAACACTCCCGCCTGTCACAGCCGAGGACGCGAACTTGCACTCGGCATCGCGAAACCCGACCCACGCCCGCTGCGCACCGACCAACAGCTTCTTGCTGTCGGGGTTGCTCTTCAATCGCGCGGTGATCTGCTGGTACAGCGCATTCAATTCCTTGTCCGCCGCCTTGTGCTCCTGCGCCGCGCACTGGTTCATCGTCGCCTGGTCGCTGGCGTTGGCGCAGTCGAGGGCGTGGGCAAGGGGGGTGAACAGCAGTGGCGTCAGGGCCAGGAGCAGGCGAGGGGGCATGGAAAATCTCACTTCGTTGGGAAACGTCGGGGCAGTGTAGCGAAACGACAATGACAGGATGTGAAACCCGGCAGGCGAACTTTGCCCCGGATATGCGGCCGAATAGGTCAGACAAATGGATCGAGAAACACATTCAGGGTTGGACAAAGGGCCTGACGGGCCTACTGTTCAGTAAAGGAGGTGATTTATGAACCCAGCATCAGATCGCATCGAAAGGAAGATTCTGCTCAAGGCACCGCGCTCGCAGGTCTGGCGCGTGCTGGCCAACGCCGAGGCGTTCGGGCAGTGGTTTGGCGTCGCCCTGGAAGGCAAGCGTTTCGTCGCCGGCGAGTGGACCCAGGGGCAGATCACTTATCCCGGCTACGAGCACCTGCTGTGGAATGTCCTGGTGGAACGGGTCGAGCCCGAGCGGGTGTTTTCCTTCCGCTGGCACCCGTATGCCGTGGAACCGGACGTCGACTATTCCCAGGAACCCACCACGCTGGTGCGTTTCGACCTGGAAGACATGGACGGCGGCACCTTGTTCAAGGTGACCGAGTCCGGCTTCGATCACATCCCCCAGACACGCCGCCTCAAGGCGTTCCGCATGGACAGTCGCGGGTGGGATGAGCAGATGAACAACATCGAAGAGTTCCTCAAGACCAACACCCGCGCCCGGGAGCGTCAGGAAGAGTAAGCCTGGTCTAAGGGTTTTCGGAAGGGCGGCTATGGCGAATGTCTTACACGCGGTGGTAATGATGTCGTCTATTGCAGATTGGATCCGAAACGTAATCTAGCCACATCAACTGAAGCACAGGGAGTGCTTCAGGATCATGGACGATCGGCCATCAGCAAGGACTCGCTATCGACAGGGAGTCGACATGGTCTTGGGAAAAACCCGCCTCTGGCGGGTTTTTTTTGGTCTTTTGGAACTGATTTAATCCTGTAGGAGCGAGCATGCTCGCGATGGTCGTCAACGATGACGTTGGCGGCCTGACACCCCGCGGTGTTCTGGTGTCCATCGCGAGCATGCTCGCTCCTACAGGGGGCGGTGTCGTCATATAGATGATGGGGTCAGATCCCCAACCTCGCCGCCACCCGCTCGGTAATCTGCGCCCTTTGCTGGCGCGATTGCGCTGTGCGCTGGTTGGCCTCTTCCAGCACCGCAGCAGGCGCCGTCCGTGGGCTGCCGGCATCGAACGGCGGCGCCGGCGCGTACTCCAGCTGCAACTGCACCAATTGCGCCGTGTCCTCGTCGAACAGCTCCGCCGCCAGCGTCAGCGCAAAGTCGATGCCGGCGGTAATCCCGCCACCGGTGAACAGATTGCCATCGCGCACCACCCGCTCCTGCACCGGGATAGCCCCCAACGGTGCCAGCATTTGATGATAGGCCCAATGCGTGGTCGCCCGTTTGCCCTTGAGCAGACCCGCCGCGCCGAGCACCAGCGAACCGGTGCACACCGACGTCACGTAGCGCGCCTGCGCCGCCTGGGCCTTGATGAACGCCAGCGTCACCTCATCCTCCATCAGCGGCCCGACACCGCTGCCACCGGGGATGCAGATCACATCCAGCGCCGGGCAGTCATCGAAGGTGGTGGTCGGCTTGAGCACCAGGCCGGTACTGGCGGTGACCGGCACCAGGTCTTTCCAGATCAGGTGCACCTGCACATCCGGCAGCGAGGCCAGCACGTCGTAAGGGCCGGTCAGGTCCAGTTGCTGAACCTGCGGGAACAACAGAAAACCGATCTGCAACGTCATGGTGAGTATCTCGTGAAGTGGGTGGACGACTTCACTTTAGACTCGTAGGATTTGGCGCATACGCCAATCAACCCTCGAATTACGCCAATCATGCCCAGGATCATCCATGTGCTCGCCTTCGCCAACGTGCAATTGCTCGATGTCACCGGGCCCTTGCAGGTGTTCGCCTCGGCCAACGACATTGCCCGTCATAAAGGCTTGCCCGCGCCGTACGCACCCACGGTGATCGCCAGCGGTGGCGGGGCGGTGACGTCGTCGGCAGGGCTGGCGCTGCTGGCCGAACCCTTGCCCGAACAGGCCGGGGACACCCTGATCATCGCCGGTGGCTGGGGCGTTTATGCGGCGTCGGAAAACGAAGCGCTGGTGGCGTGGGTCAAGGCGCATGCGGCCGGCTGCCGGCGGGTGGCGTCGGTTTGTACCGGGGCGTTCCTGCTGGCGGCCAGCGGCTGGCTCGATGGCCGGCGGGTGGTGACGCACTGGACCCGCTGCGAGCAACTGGCACAACAGCATCCGCAACTGACGGTGGAGCCCAATCCGATCTTCATCAACGATGGCCCGGTGTGGACTTCGGCCGGAGTTACCGCCGGCATCGACCTTGCGCTGGCCATGGTCGAAGCCGACCTGGGCCGCACCACGGCGCTGGAAGTCGCCCAGCAACTGGTGGTGTTCCTCAAGCGCCCCGGCGGCCAGTCGCAGTTCAGCGTGACCCTGTCATTGCAGAAGGAAGGCAGCCGGTTCGACGAGCTTCACGCCTGGATCAGCGAAAATCTCACCGTTGACTTGGGGATTCCCACCCTGGCCCAGCAAGCCGGCATGAGCGAACGCAGCTTCGTGCGCCACTACCGCGCCGACACCGGCCAGACCCCGGCGCGCGCCATCGAACTGATCCGCGTCGAAACCGCCCGTCGCCTGCTCAGCGACACCGGCGTACCGATCAAGCGACTCGCCATGCAATGCGGGTTCGGCAGCGAAGAAACCCTGCGCCGCAGCTTCCTGCGCGCCATGGGCGTGACGCCGCAGGCGTATCGGGAGCGGTTTTCGGTCGACACGCAACCGATTCAATAGCGCCTTCAATAGTCTGTCAGCACTGCTTTGGCCGGTGTGTCAGGGTGTTATCCGAAGAGAACTTTCTGCCAATACTCTTCGCTGATGATTGCTATGGGAACACCACTTTCCCTCAGTTCAACTGCTTTTTTGATCTTTGTTCCATAAGTGCTGTGAAGCCACTGTTCATTGCCGATGCTGCCTACGACAAGATAATGGATCTTCTTGCTGACAGATCCACCAATCAATCCACCACGCTCGATAACTAGCGATTCGCATTCTTTCCGTGGACCGTAAGCCATTACGCCGGTGAACAGAAAAAGCCGATCAGTCCAATTCAATTGCGGGGCGGGGTTGTCTAAAGGGAGGCTAAAAGGCGCGGTGAAGGTTTGATTTGAGCCGACTGGTAATCCTGCGAACTGGTGAAGCATTCCCAGCAACTCGCGGGACTCGTCGGAATCCAAAAAACCGTCGCTGAGCATATCGGCGAGACGCTTGTAGAGAATGTTAACGACAGGATCTTCTAGATGGCATAGATGAGTCTCCATCCAGCTTTTTAGAAACTCGGCTTCTTGTTGATTAATTTTGCCATCCGCAGCGAGTCCAGCTGCGATACCTACAAGTGCATCAGCTGAGCGTCTGTTTATTCGTGCCTCGTGAAAAAAACCGCTGTTTTGAAATTCCTGATGCAAATCAACCATGTTGTTCTCCTCAGCTTTCCGTATCTGATGTCTGATTGAAATACTTCGCCCGCTCGGGCGTGAACGTCACCACCATCCCGGTGCGCGAGCAGGTCAGGGCGCGTTCCGCCGCCAGGTCGACTTGCAGGTCTTCGCCGCGCAAGCCTTGCCACTGGGCGAGGTACTTGAGGGAACCGTACTTTTCGAGCTTTTTCAGGCTGCGGCTGACACCGCCTTTCCAGCCCAGCACCGGCAGCTCGCCGGCCAGGCATTGCTGGGCCAGTTCGGGAAAGCGTTCGGCGCGCTGGCGGCCGATTTCCCAGCATTTGATCAGGCCCTTGTCGGGACCCTCCCATAGCTGGCTGCGATTGAGCCCAGAGCGCAGGGGCGTGTCGATGCTGCGGTGGATGTGTTGGGACATTCGGTTTCCTTGAATTCGGCGGGTGTTGCACAGCTCCGCTGTGCCCGTTGGCGGGATGTTAGGTGGGGTTTTGGCGGGTGGCAACCGGGGATTTTTGTGGGGGGCAATGGGTTTTGTGTGTGGTTTTGTTTAGTCGGTGTAGGGCGTGGGTGTTGTGTTTGGCTTGGGGGCCCCTTCGCGAGCAAGCTCGCTCCTACAGGTTTTGCGGCGTATACAAATCCCTGTAGGAGCGAGCTTGCTCGCGATGATGACGACACGGTCTCAAGGCTGCCAGAAACTCTTCTCCCCACCCAGCTTGCGATCCAGAAACACCGCCGCGCTGATCAGCGCCAGGTGGGTCAGCGCCTGCGGGGTGTTGCCCAGGTGCCGGGCATGGCTGTCGAACTCCTCGGCATACAACCCCAGCGGGTTGGCGTAGCGCAGCAGTTGTTCGAACTCCAGATGGGCCTTTTCCACCTGGCCGGCGCGGGCCAGGCACTCGACGTACCAGAACGAGCAGGCGGCGAACGCGCCTTCGGTGCCGTCCAGGCCGTCGATGCGGGTGTCGTCGTTGCGATAGCGATAGACCATGCCGTCGCGCACCAGGGTCTTTTCGATGGCCTGCAGCGTCGATAGCCAGCGCGGGTCCTTGGCGCTGACGAAGCGCACCAGAGGCATCAACAGCATCGAACCGTCGAGGGCGGTGCCGCCGATGTGCTGGACGAAATGCCCGCGCTCTTCATTCCAGAAGTTGTCCCAGATGTCGGCGTAGATCGCCTGGCGGGTCTGGTCCCAACGGGCGAAGGGTGCGGGCAGCGAACGCTTGGAAGCCAGGCGGATGGCACGGTCCACGGCCACCCAGCACATCAGTCGCGAATGCAGGAAATGATGCTGCTCGCCGCGCATTTCCCAGATGCCGACGTCCTTGTTCTGCCAGGTCTCGCACACCTGATCGACCACATGCACCGCGTGCTTCCAGCCTTCATGGGAGATGGCGTCACCGTATTTGTTGACCAGGTACACCGCGTCCATCAACTCGCCAAAGATGTCGAGCTGGACCTGATCGTAGGCGCCATTGCCGATGCGCACCGGTTGCGCGCCGCCGTGGCCGGCAAGGTGCGAGAGGGTGACCTCCGGCAGTTCCTGGCGACCGTCAATGCCGTAGAGGATGTTGATTTTCATCGGCTTGCCATGGCAATCGCTGACCCGCCCGCGCAACCAGCGCATGTAGTCGTTGGCTTCCTGGACGAACCCCAGACGCATGAACGCGTAGACGGTGAACGAGGCGTCGCGGATCCAGGTGTAGCGATAGTCCCAGTTGCGCTCGCCGCCAGGGGTTTCCGGCAGGCCGAAGGTCGCGGCGGCGACGATCGCCCCGTGTTTGCGCGAGGTCAGCAACTTCAGCGCCAGGGCCGAGCGGTTGACCATTTCCCGCCAGCGGCCACGGTAGTTGGATTGGCCGGTCCAGTCGCGCCAGAACTTCAGCGTGCGCTCCAGGCACAAATCGGCGGCGCCTTTCTTGAAGCGCGGGTCGTCGACACCGCCGAGCAGGAACTGTGCGGTCTGATCCTGCTTCAGGGTGAACTCGGCCAACGCGGCGTCGCCTTCGACGCGCAATGCCTGATCCGAGGCCAGGCGCAGCGCCGGTTGATCCGCCGCCTCGAACACCACGTCCTGATCGTCCAGGCGTGCACGGGTTTGGGCGCGGGCGTAGTCGTGGCGCACCGCGCAGCGCAGATGAAAGGTGGCGCAACCGCTGACCACGCGGACCCGGCGCATCAACACCGGCAGGTCATCCTCGCTGTCGCCGATGGGCAGCAGGTCGGTCACTTCGACCACCGCCCGTTCGCTGAGCCAGCGGGTTTGCAGCACGTTGGTGTCGGGCAGGTAGATCTGCTCGCGACGGGCGTCGGGCAGATCCGGCGAGAGCTGGAAAATCCCGGCGTCGGGGCTGTCCAGCAGCGAGCAGAAGATCGACGGGCTGTCGAACTCCGGCCAGCAGAAAAAGTCCACGCTGCCCTTGTCGTTGACTAGCGCCGCGCTGCGCATGTCGCCAATGATGCCGTGGGCGTCGATGGCGCTTTGTCGTTCCTGGTGATGATCAGCCATTGCCGCGAAACTCCGGATAGAGGCTCATGCCGCCGTCTATGAACAGGGTGGTGCCGACGATGTAGTCAGAGGCATCGCTGGCGAGAAACACCACGGCGTTGGCGACGTCCTCGACCGCGCCGATCCGCCCGTAGGGGATGAGCTTGAGCAGTTGGGTGGTATCACCTTCGGTGACATCACGATTGATCGCCGTGGCAATCGCCCCCGGCGCGATGCTGTTGATGCGGATGCGCTGGTGGCTGACTTCCTGGGCGAGGGTTTGCATCAACTGGTCGATGCCGCCCTTGGACGCGGCGTAATTGACATGCCCGGCCCACGGAATGCGCTGGTGCACCGAGCTCATGTGGATGATCTTGCCGGCCGCCCGGGACACGCCTTCGCGGATGCCCTGGCGGTTGAAGATGCGCAGGGCGGCGCGGGCGCAGAGGAACTGGCCGGTGAGGTTGACGCCGATCACGTGGTTCCAGTCGGCGAGGGTCATGTCCACCGCCGGCGCGTCTTTTTGCAGACCGGAATTGGCCACCAGGATGTCCAGGGTGCCGAAGGCTTCGAGAGTTTGTGTGAACAGGCGTTCGACGTCCTGTTCCTGTGATACGTCCGCGCCTATGGCGATGGCGCGGCCGCCTTGGGCGTTGATTTCCTGGGCCAGTTGTTCGGCGGGTTCTGCGTGGGTGTTGTAGTTGATCACCACGGCGGCGCCGGCGGCGGCCAATGCCTTGGCGGCACCCAAGCCGATGCCGGAGCTGGCGCCGGTGATGAGGGCGACCTGTTTGTTCAATGAGATGTGCATGAAGGCTGGCGCCTTGGGGTTAGGGCTTATTCTGCTGACTGATGGGGGGAGGGGAGAGTTCAGGTGGGTGGGTGAAGTTTTTGTCAGGTTTGATTGGGTTTTGATTTGGGGACATATCCATTGCTGCGGTAACAACCGCTTATGGTTCCGCTATACATCGGGTCATTTTGGGGCCTCTGTAGGAGCGAGCTTGCTCGCGATGGCGGCCTGACGGCGTACATATCCGTTCCTGCGGTAACGGCCGCTTATGGTTTCGCCCTTACGGCGACTCACTTTTTTTACAAGCGCCTAAAAAAAGTAAGCAAAAAAACGCTCGCCCCAGCGTACGGCCCCTCGCCAAGGCTCGGGGTTCCTTCGCTCCGGCATCCATCCGGGGACATCGCCTCCGGTTTGCTGCGCTGCACCTCCTCTCGATGTGTGCGGCTGCGCCGCACGGCGCTGCGCGCCTATTCCCCGGATGAATGCCTCCACTCAGCCTGCCGAAGGGGCGGGTGGATCAAAAGCAAGATCAAAAGCAGGATCAAAAGCCTGCTGTTCTCCCCCCGCCCCCCTGTGGGAGCGAGCCTGCTCGCGATGGTCGTTAACGATGACGCTGACTGTCTGACACCCAGCGTTGCCTGAACCACCATCGCGAGCAGGCTCGCTCCTACAGGGGATCGCGGGATGCTTTTGATCTTCTGTGGGAGCGGGCTTGCCCGCGATGGTGGTCAACGATGACGCTGGCTGCCTGACACCCAGCGTTGTCCGGTCCACCATCGCGAGCAAGCTCGCTCCTACAGAAACAGAGCCACGATTCCACAGGCGCCACAGATTGCCCCGTCGGAAGGCCGAGTGGAGGTTCTGCGCAGTGGGCAACCCGGCATGGATGCCGGGTTAGCCGCCCTCGGCCAAGGATGGCCGATGGCGGCGCGCCCACGGAGCAGGACCGGAGCGAGGGAACCCTGAGCGTCAGCGAAGGGCCGTACGTCAGGGGCCGGGCGTTTTGGTTACTTTGGCGCGACAAAGTAACCCGCCGTAAGGGCGGAACCTTAAGCGGCCATACCCGCAAAAATGGATATGTACACCGGAAGGCCGCCATCGCGAGCAAGCTCGCTCCTACAGAGCCCCAAAGTCACCCGCCGTAAAGGTGGAGCCCAAAGCGGCTGTGACCGCAGAAATGGATATGTACACCGTAAGGCCGCCATCGCGAGCAAGCTCGCTCCTACAGAGCCCCAAAGTCACTCGCCGTAAGGGCGGAACCGAAAGCGGCCGTTATCGCAGAAACAGATATGTACACCGGAAGGCCGCCATCGCGGGCAAGCCCGCTCCCACAGGTGTACACCAAAATATAAGGCCCCCAGCTACCACCCCCTCCCCGAATTCACCCAAAAATTCACCGACAACGAAGTCGACACCGACTCCACCTGGTGAAACCACCCCTCCGGCAAAAACAGCAGATCCCCAGCCTCCAGCGTCACCCGCAAAAAGGTCACTCCGGCCGCCTGCGGAAAGCGCTGATAATCCGGCGCATCCGGGTTGAAGTCGCAGCCGTCCAGCCCGCCTTGCGGTGCCGTCGACCAGGTGCCCAGGGCCTCGCGGTGGTGGGGCGCGGCGAGGGTGAAGGTTTTCTGGCCCCAGACCTGGGCGAACAGGTTGTCGGTGTCATCGCGGTGCAGCGGGGTCAGGGTGCCCTTGGGGCCGATCCAGATGCGTGGGGGGATGAACAATGAAGGGTCGAAGTAGGGCGGGTACTGGATCTGCTCCATCAACTGTGCCGGCAGAATGTTGTTGCCCATGTAGGCCGGCGGCTCGCCATCGGCGCTTTTGGCCGCCGGGGCATCGAGCGAGGCGATGAACTCGGCCATGGAGGTGGAGCGAAAGTCGCGTTCCGTGGAGAAGGTCTTCTTCACGTAGTCGCCGTGGCGGGTGATGCCTTGCAGCTGCGCAAAATGCACCAGCGATTCTTCGCGGCTGAGCTTGAACAGCGGCCAGTCGTGCAACGCATCGCTGATGATCACCGGGACGCCGTTGGGCAGGTAGCGGCTTTCGAATTCCTGCACCGACAAATCAGCGCGTGAGCGGCGCTCGACCGTGCGTTGGGTCGGCAGGCTGGCGGTGAGTTTTTCGCTGAAGCGTGGCGGGGTCGGGTAGCGTTTGTTCATGTCGACCTTTTCCGCCACCGCGCCGCCATAACGCGCGCTGTCGATGATCTGCGGCAGCATGGTCGCCAGGCCCATGTTGCCGCCGATTTTCAGGCGGCCGCTGGCGAACAGTTCTTCGACATTGGCCATGCCGCCCATGATGCCGAGAAAGTCCTCGTGCGCGACTTCGATGGTGACGTCGGGGCTGGCGTGGTGTCCGGCCTCGGTGCGGCTGCTGGCCCGGACCTCGGACCAGTAGGCCTGCCCGGGGCCGAAGACGAATTGGAAGACACCTTCGATGCCGACGGCGCCGGCATTGGCGAACAGTTTGCCCAGGATGATTTGCAGGTCCACGACGATCACTCTTCTTGGTTTGGGTCTGAACAGAGAACGAGCCGGTGTGGCGCAAATTTATCCGCGCGCCCGACTAATTTGCTGCGCCGACCATGCGTTCATGGATAAACACGACTTTGACAAGGTGAACGCGGTGACCAAGCTGACCCTGCTGTGCCTGCCATACTCGGGCGCCAGTGCGATGGTTTACAGCCGCTGGCGGCGCAAGGTGCCCCAGTGGCTGGATGTGCAACCGGTGGAGCTGCCGGGGCGCGGCGCCCGTTATGCCGAGCCGCTGCACGCCGACATGCGCACCCTGGCGCAGCAACTGGCGCACGAGCAAAAGCCACGGCTGACGGCGCCCTATGCGCTGTTCGGGCACAGCCTGGGCGCCTTGCTCGCCTGTGAAATGGCCCATGCCTTGCGCGCCCTCGGGTGCCCGGAGCCGGTAGCGCTGTTCGCCTCGGGCACGGCGGCGCCGACCATGCGTGCCGACTACGACCGCGGCTTTGCCGAGCCCAAGACCGATGCGCAGTTGATCGACCAGTTGCGCACGCTAAATGGCACCTCCGAAGAGGTGCTGGCCAACGCAGAGCTGATGAGCCTGACGCTGCCGATCCTGCGCGCCGATTTTCTCCTGTGCGGACGCTTCGAGCCGGTGCAGCGGCCCTTGCTCAAATGCCCGGTGCACGTGCTTGGCGGCAAGGCCGACAAGGCCAGCACCGAACAGCTGATCGGCTGGAGCAAGGAAACCCACGGCAGCTTCTCGGTGGACATGCTGGCCGGCGGGCACTTCTTCATCCATGAGCACGAGGCCAAGGTGCTGCGAGTGATCAAGGACCAACTGGACGTTCATCACCGCCGGCACGCGATGGCCGCAACGGCCTGACGTCACTCATTCCCCGGTACTTGTTCCTGCATGGGCAAACCTTGCAAATCAACTGTGGGAGCGAGCCTGCTCGCGATGAACCTGAGGCCGCCGCAGGGCACCCAGAAGCCCCGCGTCATCGTTGACGACCATCGCGAGCAGGCTCGCTCCCACACAAAGAACACCAGTCATCCCATTCTCTAATTTTTCCGGACTGCATTCGTTTTATAGGGACGACGCGCCTTTGTGCTTTCTGCCTACTGATCCGGATGCCAAGAAATGAATGCTGAAGACTCCTTGAAACTTGCTCGCCGGTTTATCGGGTTGCCCGTGGAGAAGCGCCAGCTGTTCCTCGCGGCCTTGCACAAGGAGGGTGTGGATTTCGCCCGTTTCCCGATTCCTGAAGGGGTCGAGGCCGAGGATCGGCAGGCGTTGTCCTATGCCCAGCAGCGCATGTGGTTTCTCTGGCAACTGGACCCACGCAGCGGCGCCTACAACTTGCCAGGCGCCGTACGCCTGAAAGGCCGCCTCAACCGCGCCGCGCTGGAGCAGGCGTTCGCCAGCCTGGTGGCGCGTCACGAAACCCTGCGCACGGTGTTCCAGCGTCAGGCCGACGAGAGTCTGTTGCAGGTGCCGGCCAGCACAACCTTGCACATCGAAGACGTCGACTTCAGCGCGCTGCCGGCGAATGAGCGCGAGCAGGCGGTAGCCCGGGCCGCGCAGGCGCAATCGCTGTTGCCATTCGACCTGGCCGTCGGCCCGCTGCTGCGGGTGCAGCTACTCAAGCTGGCAGATCAGGAACACGTGCTGCTGCTGACCTTGCACCACATCGTTTCCGACGGCTGGTCGATGAACGTGCTGATCGACGAGTTCATCCGTTGCTACGACGCCCATGACGCCGGTGTGCAACCGCAACTGGCGGCGCTGCCGATCCAGTACAGCGACTACGCCCTGTGGCAGCGCCGCTGGCTGGAGGCGGGCGAGCAGGCGCGGCAACTGGCGTACTGGCAGGCGCAGTTGGGCGACGAGCACCCGGTGCTGGAGTTGCCCACCGACCACCCACGCCCGGCGATGCCAAGCTTCAGCGGCACCCGCTACGAGTTCGGCGTCGACCCGCAACTGACCGAGCAACTGCGCACCGCCGCGCAGAAGCACAACGTCACCCTGTTTATGCTCCTGCTCGGCGCGTTCAACGTGTTGCTGCACCGCTACAGCGGGCAGACCGACATCCGCGTCGGCGTGCCCATCGCCAACCGCAACCGCGGTGAAATCGAAGGCCTGATCGGCTTCTTCGTCAACACCCAGGTGCTGCGCACGCAACTGGACGGTCAAACCCGCGTGGCCGATCTGCTCGGCGCGATCAAGGAAACCGCCCTCGGCGCCCAGGCCCACCAGGACCTGCCGTTCGAGCGCCTGGTCGAGGCGATGAAACTGGAGCGCAGTCTCAGCCACACGCCGCTGTTCCAGGTGATGTACAACCACCAGCCGCAGGTCGCCGACATTTCCACGGTGACCACCGCTTCGGGCCTGGAGCTGGGCGCCATCGAGTGGCAAGGGCGCACCACCCAGTTCGACCTGACCCTGGACACCTATGAAAAGGCCGGCACGCTGCACGCGGCGCTGACCTACGCCAACGACCTGTTCGACGCCGCCACCATCGAGCGCATGGCGCAACACTGGACGCGCCTGCTGCAAGGCATGGTCGGCGACAGCCAGCAACGCATCAGCGACCTGCCGTTGCTGGAGCAGGGCGAATACCAGCGTATCGTCCATGACTGGAACCTCACGGGGGAGGGTTTTGCCGACAACCTGTGCATCCACGAATTGATCGCCCGGCAGGTGGCAGCAAAACCCGAAGCACTGGCGGTGACCTTCGGCACGCTGAGCCTGAGCTACGCCGAGCTCGATGCCCAGGCCAACCGCCTGGCGCACAAGCTGATCGAGCTGGGCGTCGGCCCGGAAGTGCGGGTCGGCGTGGCCATGCAGCGCTCCGAACAATTGCTGGTGGCGTTGCTCGCGGTGCTCAAGGCCGGTGGCGCTTATGTGCCGCTGGACCCGGATTACCCGGCCGAACGTGTGGCCTACATGCTCGAAGACAGCCGCGCTCGCGTGCTGATCAGCGAATCGGCGGTGGCGCAGAACCTGACCGTGGCCAGCGACACCCAAGTGCTGCTGATGGACGCCGCGCAGGAATGGGCAACCTATCCGCACCGTGCGCCGCTTTCCCGCGTCACCCCGGACAACCTCGCCTACGTGATCTACACGTCGGGTTCTACCGGCAAACCAAAAGGCGTAGCCATCGCCCATCGCAACGTGCTGGCGCTGATCGACTGGTCGCAATCGGTGTACAGCCGTGACGACATTCAAGGCGTGCTGGCGTCGACTTCGGTGTGCTTCGACCTGTCGGTGTGGGAGCTGTTCGTCACGCTGGCCAACGGTGGTTCGCTGGTCATCGCCCGTAACGCCCTGGAACTGCCGCAGTTGCCAGCGCGGGATCAGGTGCGCCTGATCAACACCGTACCCTCGGCCATCAACGCGCTGCATGCGGCGGGTCAGATTCCTGCGAGCGTGCGCATCATCAACCTGGCGGGTGAGCCGCTCAAGCAGTCGCTGGTCGATGCGCTTTACCAACAGGCGACGGTTGAACACGTCTACGACCTGTACGGCCCCTCCGAAGACACCACCTATTCCACCTGGACCCGCCGCACCGCCGGCGGCATCGCCAACATCGGTCGACCACTGAAACACACCGCCAGCTACCTGCTCGATGCCGACCTGCAACCGGTGCCGCAAGGCGTCAGCGCCGAGCTGTACCTGGCCGGCGCCGGCATCACCCGTGGCTACCTGGGCCGCGCGGCAATGACCGCCGAGAAGTACGTGCCCAACCCGTTCGCCGGCAATGGCGAACGCCTGTACCGCACCGGCGACCTCACACGCTACCTGCCAGAGGGCGCACTGCAATACGTCGGCCGCATCGACCATCAGGTCAAGGTGCGCGGGTTCCGTATCGAGCTCGGCGAAATCGAGGCGCGCCTGCTGCAGCAGGCGGCCGTGCGCGAACTGGCGGTGCTGGCCCAGGACAGCGGCCACGGTCAGCAACTGGTGGCCTACATCGTGCCCAGCGATGCAACCATCGTTGCCGGCGATGCCGAGGCACAGGCGGGTTTGCGCGAAACCCTCAAGGCCGCGTTGCGCCAGCACCTGCCAGACTACATGGTGCCGGCGTACCTGCTGTTCCTCGATGCCTTGCCGCTGACCCCCAACGGCAAGCTCGACCGCAAGGCCTTGCCGGCAGTGGACGGCAGCCAGCAACAGCGCGAACACGTCGCCCCCGGCAGCGCCCTGGAAAAAGCCCTGGCGGCGATCTGGCAAGACGTCCTGGCGGTGGACGCCATCGGCCTGGAAGACAACTTCTTCGAACTGGGTGGCGACTCCATCGTCTCCATGCAAGTGGTCAGTCGCGCCCGGCAGGCCGGCATCCTGTTGAGCCCCAAGGACCTGTTCCAGCACCAGACCCTGCGCAGCCTCGCCCAGGTGGCCCGTCATGGCGAGCAGCACAGCATCGACCAAGGCCTGGCGCAGGGCGCGGTGGCCCTGGCGCCAGTGCAGCAGTGGTTCTTCGAGCAAGCCATCCCCGAGCGCCAGCACTGGAACCAGTCGCTGTTGCTGATCCCTCGCGAGCGCCTCGACGGTGCGAAGCTTGAACAGGCGTTGCAGCAACTGCTCCAGCATCACGACGGCTTGCGCCTGCGCTATGAACGCAGCGACGCTGGCTGGCAACAGGCCTACGCCGGGCTGACCAGCGCTTCGCCGTTGTGGCAGCGTCAGGCCGACTCGGAGCAGGCCTTGCTGGCGCTGTGCGAACAGGCCCAGCGCAGCCTCGACCTGGAGCAAGGTCCGTTGCTGCGGGCGCTGTTGGTGGACCTGCACGACGGCAGTCAGCGCCTGCTGCTGGTGATCCATCACCTGGTGGTGGACGGCGTGTCGTGGCGGGTCCTGCTGGAAGACCTGCAACAGTGCTACCGCCAGGGCGCGGCGCTGCCGGCCAAGACCAGCGCCTACCAGCACTGGGTCGCGCGCCTGCAAGCGCATCTGCCGGTGTTCCAGCACAGCCTCGCTCACTGGCAGACGCAATTGCGCGACGCCTCGGGCGAGCTGCCGTGCGATCACGCCAACGGCGCCCTGGAGAACCGTTTCGAGCAGAAGGTCGAGATCCGCCTCGACGCCGCGCACACCCGCAAGCTGTTGCAGGATGCCCCGGCGGCCTACCGCACCCAGGTCAACGACCTGTTGCTGACCGCGCTGGCACGTGTGGTGTGCTGCTGGACCGGGCAGGGCAGCACGCTGATCCAGCTCGAAGGCCATGGCCGCGAAGACCTGTTCGATGACATCGACCTGACCCGCACCGTCGGCTGGTTCACCAGCCTGTTCCCGATCAACCTGACGCCGGGCGTCGAGGTCGGGGCGTCGATCAAGACCATCAAGGAACAACTGCGCGGCGTGCCGGACAAGGGCCTGGGTTATGGCGCGCTGCGCTATCTGGCCGAGCCTGCCATCGGCGCCGCGCTGGCGGCCCTGCCGACACCGCGCATCACCTTCAACTACCTGGGCCAGTTCGACCGTCAGTTCGACGAGGCGGCGCTGTTCGTGCCGTCGAGCGAAGGCCACGGCGCGGCGCAGGATCCGTCTGCGCCGCTGGCCAACTGGCTGACCGTCGAAGGCCAGGTGTACGGCGGCGAGCTGGCGATGAGCTGGGGCTTCAGCAGCGAGATGTTCGACCGCCGCACCATCGAGCAACTGGCCGACCAATACAGCGCCGAACTCGCCGCGCTGATCGAGCATTGCTGCACCCTGCAAGCGCCGCAGGCGACGCCATCGGACTTCCCGCTGGCGCGCCTGACCCAGGCGCAGCTCGATGGCTTGCCGGTGGCCGCCGGCCGCCTGGACAACCTCTATCCGTTGTCGCCGATGCAGCAGGGCCTGCTGTTCCACACCCTGTACGAGCAGGCGGCGGGCGAGTACATCAACCAACTGCGCGTCGACGTCCAGGGTCTGGACCCCGAGCGATTCCGCGCAGCATGGCAGGCCACCGTCGACGCCCATGACATCCTGCGTACCGGGTTCGTCTGGCAGGGCGAGCTTGAGCAACCGGTGCAGATCGTGCACAGCCAGGTGCAATTGCCCTTCAGCGTGCTCGATTGGCGCGAACGCAGCGAGCTGCCAGACGCATTGACGGCCCTGGCGGACGCCGAGCGCCAGCAGGGCTTCGACCTCGGCCAGGCACCGCTGCTGCGTCTGGTGCTGGTGCAAACGGCTGCCGATGGCTGGCACCTGATCTACACCCATCACCACATCCTCATGGATGGCTGGAGCAATTCGCAGTTGCTCGGCGAAGTCCTGCAACGCTATCGCGGCCACACCCCGCCGGCCGCTGCCGGACGCTACGGCGACTACATCGGCTGGCTGCAACGCCAGGACGCCCAGGCCAGCGAGGCCTACTGGAGCGGGCAACTGGCGCTGTTGCAGGAGCCGACGCGCCTAGCCCAGGTGCTGGCCGGCAATGAGGGCCTGAGCGGTCATGGCGATCATTTCCTCAACCTGACGCCTGAGCACACCCAGGGGCTGGAAGCGTTCGCCCGCCAGCAGAAAGTCACCGTCAACACCCTGGTGCAAGCGGCGTGGCTGCTGTTGCTGCAACGCTATACCGGCCATGAAAGCGTGGCGTTCGGCGCCACGGTCGCCGGGCGTCCGGCGGACATCCCCGGCATCGAGCAACAGGTCGGCCTGTTCATCAACACCTTGCCGGTGATCGCCACGCCGCGCCCTGACCAGAGCGTGGCCGCCTGGCTGCAAGCGGTGCAGGGGCAGAACCTCAGCCTGCGCGAGTTCGAGCACACGCCATTGGCGGACGTGCAACGCTGGGCCGGGCAGAGCGGCGAAGCGCTGTTCGACAACATCCTGGTGTTCGAGAACTACCCGATTGCCCAGGCGCTGCAACAGGGCGCCGAGCAGGGCGTGGTGTTCGGCGAGGTCGCCAACCTGGAACAGACCCACTACCCGCTGAGCATCGCCGTGACCCTGGGCCAGGCGCTGGCCCTGCACCTGAGCTTCGACCGCAAGCTGCTCGCCCAGGCCGCCATCGAGCGCATCGGCGGTCACCTGCTGCACGTGCTGGCGCAGTTCAGCGAATCCGCCGAACGTCGCCTGGGTGAAATCGCCCTGACCAACGCGCAAGAACTGGCCGAGCAACAAGCCGCCAACCACCCGCAACCGTACCCGGTCGACGTGGCGGTGCATCAGCACATCGCCGTATGGGCGGCGCAGCAACCTGAACGCACGGCGGTGATCTTCGCCGGTCGCCGCTTCAGCTTTGGCGAAATCGACCAGCGCGCCAACCGCCTGGCCCACGCGCTGATCGCCCGCGGTGTCGGCCCGGAAAGCCGGGTCGGCGTGGCCTTGCCGCGCAGCGAAGGGGTGATCGTCGCGCTGCTGGCGGTGCTCAAGGCCGGGGGCGCCTATGTGCCGCTGGACACCAGCTACCCACGCGAGCGCCTGGCCTACCTGATCGAGGATTCCGGGCTGGCCCTGCTGCTGACCGATGCTTCGGTGTCGGCGCAATTGCCGGTGCAGGGTGAGGTGCAAATGCTGGAACTGGATCGCCTCGACCTGGACAACCAGCCCACCCAGGCACCGAACGTAGCACTCGACCCGCTGAACCTCGCCTACGTCATCTACACCTCCGGTTCCACCGGTAACCCCAAGGGCGTCAGCGTCGCCCACGGCCCGCTGGCCATGCACTGCCAGGCCATCGGCGAGCGTTACGAAATGCGCGACAGCGATTGCGAATTCCATTTCATGTCCTTCGCCTTCGACGGCGCCCATGAGCGCTGGCTGACCAGCCTGACCCACGGCGCCTCGCTGCTGATTCGCGATGACAGCCTGTGGACCCCGGAACAGACCTACAACGCCATGCGTGAACACGGCGTGACGGTGGTGGCCTTCCCGCCGGTGTACCTGCAACAACTGGCCGAGCATGCCGAGCGCGAAGGTCACCCGCCGAAAGTGCGCATCTACTGCTTCGGTGGCGACGCCGTGCCGGCCGCCAGTTTCGAGCGGGTCAAGCGTGCGCTCGACCCGGACTACATCATCAACGGCTACGGGCCGACCGAAACCGTGGTCACGCCGCTGATCTGGAAAGCCGGACGCGAGGTGCCCTGCGGCGCCGCTTATGCGCCGATCGGCAGCCGCATCGGCGACCGCAGCGCCTACGTGCTCGACGCCGACCTGAACCTGTTGCCCCAGGGCATGGCGGGTGAGTTGTACCTGGGTGGCAGCGGGCTGGCGCGCGGTTACCTGAACCGTGCGGGCCTGACCGCCGAGCGCTTTGTCGCCGACCCGTTCAGCCGCACCGGCGGCTTGCTGTACCGCACCGGTGACCTGGTGCGCCAGCGCAGCGACGGCACCTTCGACTACCTGGACCGCATCGACAACCAGGTGAAAATCCGTGGCTTCCGTATCGAGCTGGGCGAAGTCGAAGCCAGTCTGCAAGCCCTCGCCGGGGTGCGTGAAGCGGTGGTCGTCGCCCAGGAAGGCAGCGCCGGCAGCGGCAAGCGCCTGGTCGCCTACGTGGTGGCCGATGCGGCAAATGCCGCGCGCAGTGATTTTGCCGAACAGCTGCGCGAGCAGCTCAAGGCCACGTTGCCGGCGCACATGGTGCCGGCCTACCTGTTGATGCTGCAGCGCCTGCCGCTGACGCCCAACGGCAAGCTCGACCGCAAGAACCTGCCCAAGCCCGACGTCAGCCAATTGCAGCAAACCTACGTGGCGCCGCAAAGCGCGCTGGAGCGCCAACTGGCCGCGATCTGGCAGGACGTGCTGAAACTCGAGCAGGTGGGCCTGGGCGACAACTTCTTCGAACTCGGCGGTGACTCGATCATCTCGATCCAGGTGGTCAGCCGTGCCCGTCAGGCAGGAATTCGCTTCACCCCCAAAGACCTGTTCCAGCACCAGACCATCCAGGCCCTGGCCCAGGTGGCGCGGGTCGGCGAAGCGCCGCAACGGATCGACCAGGGCACGGTGACGGGGGAGCTGGCGTTGCTGCCGGTGCAGCGCTCGTTCTTCGAACAAGCCATCCCCGAGCGCCAGCACTGGAACCAGGCGGTGATGCTCAAGCCCACGCAAACGCTGAACGCCGCGTGGCTGGAGCAGGCACTCGCGGCCCTGGTAGCGCACCACGACGGCTTGCGCCTGAGCTTCATCGAGCAGGCCGATGGCTGGCACGCCCAGTACCAGGCGCCAGGCAGCAACAACGAGGCGCTGCTGTGGACGGTCGACGTGGCCGATGCCGAGGCGCTCGAGGCGGCGGCCAACCAAGCGCAGCGCAGCCTCAACCTGCAACAGGGTCCGTTGCTGCGGGCGCTGCTGGCCAATCTCGACGACGGCAGCCAGCGGCTGCTGCTGGCGATCCATCACCTGGTGGTGGACGGCGTGTCGTGGCGGATTCTGTTCGACGACCTGCAAACCGCCTACGGCCAACTGGCCCAGGGCCAGGCGCTGCAACTGCCGGCGAAAACCACCTCGGCCAAGGCCTGGGCGCAACAGTTGCAAACCTACGCCCGCAGTGCCCCGTTGCAGGCCGAACTGGCCCACTGGCAACAGCGGCTGGCCGGCGCCGACGGCGCGCTGCCGCTGGACAACCCCGCAGGCAGCCTGGAAAACCGCCACGCCGTGACGGTGCGCACGCAACTGGGCCGCGACCTCACCCGGCAACTGCTGCAGGACGCGCCGGCGGCCTATCGCACCCAGGTCAACGACCTGCTGCTGACCGCGCTGGCCCGCGTCATCGTGCGCTGGACCGGCGCCGACAGCGCGTTGATCCAGCTCGAAGGCCATGGCCGTGAAGAGCTGTTCGACGGCGTCGACCTGACCCGCACCGTCGGCTGGTTCACCAGCCTGTACCCGGCGCGCCTGACCCCGGTGGCCGAGCTCGCCGACTGCCTGAAACAGATCAAGGAACAACTGCGCGCAATCCCCGACAAGGGCATCGGGTTCGGCGCGCTGGCCCACCTCGGTGATGCCGCGGCGCAGCAGGCCCTGGCCGACTTGCCGGTGCCACGCCTGACCTTCAACTACCTGGGCCAGTTCGACGGCAGTTTCAACGCCGAAGACGGCGCGCTGTTCGTGCCGTCCGCTGAAGCGGCCGGGGACGAACTGGACGCCGCCGCGCCACTGGCCAACCACCTGGCGCTCAATGGCCAGGTGTACGGCGGCGAGCTGAACCTGGGCTGGACCTTCAGCCGCGAGATGTTCCATGAAGCGACCATCCAGCGCCTGGCCGATGATTACGCCCAGGAGCTGCAAGCGCTGATCGCCCATTGCTGCGCGGCCGGTCACCACGGCGTGACGCCGTCGGACTTCCCGCTGGCAGCGCTCAGCCAGGCGCAACTGGATCGCCTGCCGGTGCCTGCGGCGCTGATCGAGGACGTCTACCCGCTGTCGCCGATGCAGCAGGGCATGCTGTTCCACGCCGTGTACCAGGAAACCTCGGGCGACTACATCAACCAGATGCGCCTCGACGTCGAAGGCCTCGACCCCGAGCGCTTCCATCAGGCCTGGCAAGCGGCAATCGAAGCCCACGACATCCTGCGCACGCGGTTTGTATGGCAGGGTGAATTGCCGGCGCCGGTGCAGGTGGTCAGCAAGCACGCACCGATGCCCTACAGCCTGCATGACCTGCGCGCACACCCGCAGCCGCAACAGGCCCTGACCGAGCTGGCCGACCGCGAGCGCCAGCAACTGCACCTCGGCGATGCCAGCCTGCTGCGCCTGGTGATCGTGCGTCTCGATGAGCAACGTCATCACCTGATCTACACCAACCACCACATCCTCATGGACGGCTGGAGCAATTCGCAGCTGCTCGGAGAAGTGCTGCAACGCTACAGCGGGCAGGTGGTGGCCGGCCAGGCCGGGCGCTATCGCGACTACATCAGCTGGCTGCAACGCCAGGATACCGCGACCAGCGAAGCGTTCTGGACGTCGGCCTTGCGTGAGCTGGAAGAACCGACGCGACTGGCGCAGACCCTCACGCCGCCCGCGAACGGCGAGCAGGGCTACGGCGATCATTTCCAGGTCCTGGACGTTGAGCTGACCGCGCAACTGGGCGAATTCGCCCGGGCCTCGAAAGTCACGGTCAACACCCTGGTGCAGGCAGCATGGCTGCTGCTGTTGCAGCGTTACAGCGGCAAGGCCACCGTAGCGTTCGGCGCCACCGTGGCCGGGCGTCCGGCGGACCTGCCGGGCGTCGAGCAGCAGATCGGCCTGTTCATCAACACCTTGCCGGTCATTGCCACTCCGCGGGCCGAGCAGTCGCTCAGCAGCTGGTTGCAGGCGGTGCAGGCGCACAACCTGGCATTGCGCGAGTTCGAGCACACGCCGCTGTTCGATATCCAGCGCTGGGCCGGGCAGGGCGGTGAGGCGCTGTTCGACACCTTGATGGTGTTCGAGAACTACCCGGTCTCCCAGGCGCTGGAGCAGGGCGCACCACAAGGGCTGCGTTTCGGCCCTGTAGCCAGCCGCGAACAGACCAACTACCCGCTGACCTTGCTGGTGAGCCTGGACCGCGAACTTGAGCTGCATTTCAGCTATCAGCGCAGCGCGTTCGCCGCACCGGCCCTGACGCAACTGGCCAGCCACTTGCAACACCTGCTGAGCCAGATGACCGGCGGCGGGGAACGTTGCCTCGCCGAGCTGACGTTGCTCGACCCGGTGCAGCAACAGCGCATCGTTGACGACTGGAACCTCACGGGTGAGGGCTTTGCCGACAACCTGTGCATCCACGAACTGATCGCCCGGCAGGTGGCGTCGACGCCTGAAGCGCTGGCGGTGACCTTCGGCACGCTGAACCTGAGCTACGCCGAACTCGACACCCAGGCCAACCGTCTGGCGCACAAGCTGATCGAGTTGGGTGTCGGCCCGGAAGTGCGGGTCGGCGTGGCCATGCCGCGTTCCGAACAATTGCTGGTGGCGTTGCTCGCGGTGCTCAAGGCCGGTGGCGCCTATGTACCGCTGGACCCGGACTACCCGGCGGAACGCGTGGCCTACATGCTCGAAGACAGCCGCGCTCGCGTGCTGATCAGTGAGTCGGCAGTGGCGCAACACCTGACCGTTGCCAGCGACACCCAAGTGCTGCTGATGGATGCCGCGCAGGCGTGGTCGGGTTATCCACAGCACGCACCGCTGAGCCGTGCGACGCCGGACAACCTCGCCTACGTGATCTACACCTCGGGCTCTACCGGCAAACCGAAAGGCGTAGCCATCGCCCATCGCAACGTACTGGCGCTGATCGACTGGTCGCAATCGGTGTACAGCCGTGACGACATTCAAGGTGTCCTGGCGTCGACTTCGGTGTGCTTCGACCTGTCGGTGTGGGAGCTGTTCGTTACCCTGGCCAACGGCGGTTCGCTGGTCATCGCCCGTAACGCCCTGGAACTGCCGCAGTTGCCAGCGCGGGATCAGGTGCGCCTGATCAACACCGTACCCTCGGCCATCAACGCGCTGCATGCCGCCGGGCAGATTCCGCCGAGCGTGCGCATCATCAACCTGGCGGGCGAGCCTCTGAAGCAGTCGCTGGTCGATGCGCTTTACCAACAGGCAACGGTCGAGCACGTCTACGACCTGTACGGCCCCTCCGAAGACACCACCTATTCCACCTGGACCCGCCGCACCGCCGGCGGCATCGCAAACATCGGCCGGCCACTGAAACACACCGCCAGCTACCTGCTCGATGCCGACCTGCAACCGGTGCCGCAAGGCGTCAGCGCCGAGCTTTACCTGGCCGGCGCCGGCATCACCCGTGGCTACCTGGGCCGCGCGGCGATGACCGCCGAGAAGTACGTGCCCAACCCGTTTGCCCGTAATGGCGAGCGGATGTACCGCACCGGCGACCTCAGCCGTTACCACGTCGATGGCGTGATCGAGTACCGCGGGCGGATCGACCATCAGGTGAAGATCCGCGGGTTCCGCATCGAACTGAGCGAAATCGAAGCGCGCCTGCTGCAACAGGAGGCCGTGGGCGAAGTGGCAGTGCTGGCCCAGGACGTCGCCGGCGGTCCACAACTGGTGGCCTACGTGGTGGCCAGGTCACTGGCGCTCGACGATGCCGAGGCGCAACGCCAGCTGCGCGAAGAACTCAAGGCGCGCCTCAAGGACAGCCTGCCCGAGTACATGGTGCCGGCCCATTGGCTGTTCCTCGATGCCTTGCCGCTGACCCCCAACGGCAAGCTCGACCGCAAGGCCCTGCCTGCCGCCGATGCCAGCCACCTGCAGGCCAGCTTCGTGGCGCCGGTCAGCGAGCTGGAACAGCAGGTCGCGGCGATCTGGCAGCAAGTGCTGACCGTGGAGCGCGTGGGCCGCAGTGACCACTTCTTCGAGCTTGGCGGGCATTCGCTGCTGGCGGTGAACGTGGTGTCGCGGCTGCAACTGGAACTGGGGCTGAAACTGACCCCGCAACTGATTTTTCAATACCCCGTACTGACAGATTTCGTCAGCCGTCTGGCCGCTGCCGGTGAGCAGGTCGACACGTTGAAACTGAGCAAGCTGGACGCCCTGCTTGACGAAATGGAGGAAGCTTGATGGATACCAATGTCGCTTTGAAGATTGCGCGGCGCTTCATTACTTTGCCGCTCGACAAGCGCAGGGTGTATCTGCAGAAGATGCTCGAAGAAGGGGTGTCGCCGGCCAACCTGCCGATCCCGGAAACCCAGTCGCAGTTCGATCCGGTGCCGCTGTCCTTCGCCCAGGAACGCCAGTGGTTCCTCTGGCAGATGGACGAAAGCAGCGCCGCCTACAACATCCCCAGCGCCCTGCACCTGCACGGCGAACTTGATGTGGCGGCACTGGAGCGCAGCTTCAATGCCCTGATCGAGCGCCACCAGAGCCTGCGCACCACCTTCCGCCAGCAGGATGACCGTGCGGTGCAGGTGATCCACGCGCACATGGCGCTGACCGTCGATGTCCACGAACTCGATCAATCGTCTGCGGCATTGCCCCGTGATGCGCAGGTCGAGGCCTTCGTCGCCACGCAGACCGCGCTGCCGTTCGACCTGGTCAACGGCCCGCTGCTGCGCGTCAGCCTGCTGCGCCTGGGCGCCGCTGAACACGTGCTGACCCTGACCCAGCACCACATCGCCTCCGATGGCTGGTCGATGCGGGTCATGGTCGAAGAGCTGCTGCACCTGTACAACGCTTACCGTCAGGGCCAGGTACCGGCATTGCCGGCGCTTTCGATCCAGTACGCCGACTACGGCATCTGGCAGCGCCACTGGATGGAAGCCGGTGAGCGCGAGCGCCAGTTGGCCTACTGGCAAGAGCAGCTGGGCAGCGAGCACCCGGTGCTGGAATTGCCCACCGACCATGCGCGCCCGGCGGTGCAGAGCCTGCGCGGTGCGCGGGTCGAACTGGCGTTGCCGGCGGCGCTGGCCGAGCAGTTGCGCGCGGTCGCCAAGGCCCAGGACGTCACGCTGTTCATGCTGTTGCTGGCCTCGTTTCAGACCTTGTTGCACCGCTACAGCGGTCAGGCGCAGATCCGCGTCGGCGTGCCCACCGCCAACCGTAACCGGGTCGAGACCGAGCGGCTGGTGGGCTTCTTCGTCAACACTCAGGTGCTGTGCAGCGAGTTCGAGCCAGACGCGCGTTTCAGTTCGCTGCTGGCCCAGGTCAAGCACACGGCGATGGCGGCCCAGGCCCATCAGGACCTGCCTTTCGAACAACTGGTCGAAGCGCTGCAACCGCAGCGCAGCCTGAGCTACAGCCCGCTGTTCCAGGTCATGTACAACCACCAGGGCAGCACCGCGAACGCTCAGGGCCGGGCGAACCCCCAGGCGCTGACTATCGAACACCTGCGCCAGCCGGCGCGCACCGCGCAGTTCGACCTGACCCTGGAAACCTTCGACGACGCCCAGGGCCTCGGCGCGCAACTGACCTATGCCACTGACCTGTTCGAGCGCGAAACCATCGAACGCCTGGGCCGCCATTGGCAGAACCTGCTGCGCAGCATCGTCGCCGATCCGCACCAACGGGTGGGCGAGCTGGCGCTGCTGGACAGCGCAGAACAGCACCAGGTGCTGGTGGACTGGAACCACAGCGCCGCCGAGTATCCGCGCGAGCGTTGCATCCATCAGTTGATCGAGGAGCAGGCCCTGCGCACGCCGCAGGCTGCCGCGCTGCTGTTCGACGGGCAGGCACTGGATTACGCGCAGCTCAACCGCCGCGCCAACCAACTGGCCCATCGCCTGATCGAGCTGGGCGTCGGCCCGGATCAGCTGGTGGGCATCGCCATCGACCGCAGCCTGGAAATGCTCGTCGGCCTGTTGGCGATCCTCAAGGCCGGGGGCGCCTATGTGCCGCTCGACCCGCAATACCCGCAGGACCGCCTGGCGCACATGATCGAGGACAGCGGCCTGCAATTGCTGCTGACCCAGGCGCACCTGCTGGACGCCTTGCCCATTCCCCGCCAGGTGCAGACGCTGCTGCTCGACCCGCAGGGCCTGCACGCCAGCGGCTACAGCGAGGCCGATCCGCAGGTGCAGATCGACGGTGAAAACCTCGCCTATGCGATCTACACCTCCGGCTCCACCGGCAAGCCCAAGGGCGTGATGGTGCGCCATCAGGCGCTGGTGAATTTCGTCACCAGCATGGTGCGCGAGCCGGGGCTTGCAGCCTCTGACCGCATGCTGTCGCTGACCACCTTCTCGTTCGACATCTTCGGTCTGGAAATCTACGGCCCGCTGCTTTGCGGGGCGAGCGTGGTGCTGGTGGACAAACAGACCGCCCAGGACCCGCAGGCCCTGCTGGCGTTGATCGACGCGCAATCGGTCAGCGTCGTGCAGGCCACGCCTTCGACCTGGCGCATGCTGCTGGACCACGAACAGGCGCCGATCCTGCGCGGCTGCAAATTCTTCTGCGGCGGTGAAGCCCTGGCCGACGACCTGGCGCAACGCATGCTGGGCCTGGCCGGGCAGGTGTGGAACCTCTATGGCCCGACCGAAACCACCATCTGGTCGGCCGCCTGGCAACTGACCGAAGACCAGCGCCGGCCTTACCTCGGCCAGCCGATTGCCAACACCACGCTGTACATCCTCGGTGACGAGCTGGCGCCGAACCCGGCGGGCGCCATCGGCGAACTGCTGATCGGCGGCGATGGCCTGGCCCGCGGTTACCACGACCGTCCGGCGCTGACCGCCGAGCGTTTCCTGCCCGATCCGTTCGGCCAGGGCTCGCGGCTGTACCGCACCGGCGACCTGGCGCGCCACCGTCATGACGGCGTGCTCGAATACATGGGGCGCATCGACCATCAGGTGAAGATTCGCGGCTTCCGCATTGAGCTGGGGGAAATCGAAGCGCGCCTGCTCGAACAACCCGGCGTGCGCGAAGCGGTGGTACTGGCCCAGGAAGCCCTGGGCAATCAGCAACTGGTGGCCTATGTGGTCGCCACGCAAAACCTTGCCGACGACAGCGAAGCGCAGCACCTCGTGCGCGAGCAACTCAAGGCCGCGCTCAAGGCCTGCCTGCCGGAATTCATGGTACCCGCGCACCTGCTGTTCCTGGCGCACCTGCCGCTGACCCCGAATGGCAAACTCAACCGCAAGGCCCTGCCGGCCGCCGATGTCAGCCAGTTGCAGGCGCAGTACCGGGCGCCGCGCAGTGAACGCGAGCAGCAGGTCGCCGCCATCTGGCAGGACGTGCTCAAACTTGAACGCGTGGGCCTGGACGACAACTTCTTCGAACTGGGCGGCCACTCGCTGCTGGTCACCCAGGTGGTGTCGCGGGTGCGTCGCCTGCTGGATATCCAGGTGCCGCTGCGCAGCCTGTTCGAGCACAGCGTGCTGGCGGATTTCGTCCAGGCCCTGGAGGCCGGGCAGGGCGACCAGCCCGCGGTGATCAGCCGCGTATCGCGCGAGCAGCCGCTGCCGTTGTCGTTTGCCCAGGAGCGCCAGTGGTTTCTGTGGAAACTCGACCCGCACAGCGCCGCCTACAACATTCCCACCGCGTTGCGCCTGCGTGGCGCACTGGACAAGCCCGCGCTGCAACGCAGCTTCGCAGCGCTGGTGCAGCGTCATGAAAGCCTGCGCACCACCTTCGTCGAGGACGACGGGCGCACCGTGCAGGTGATCGAGCCGAGTGGCCACATCGAATTGTGTGAGGAGCGTCTGGCGCAGGGCGACGAGGCCAGCATCCGGGCCTTCGTCGAAGCCGAGACCCAGCGCCCGTTCAACCTGCTCGACGGTGAGCGGGTGCGCTGCGTGCTGTTGCAGGTCGGTGAGCAGGACCACGTGCTGATCCTGACCATGCACCACATCGTCTCCGACGCCTGGTCGTTGCAGGTGCTGATCGACGATCTGCTGGCGCTGTACTCGGCCGAGCCATTGCCGGCCTTGCCGGTGCAGTACGCCGACTACGCCGTGTGGCAACGCCAGTGGATGGCGGCCGGCGAGCGCGAGCGGCAGTTGGCCTACTGGAAAGGGCAACTGGGCAGCGAACAGCCGCTGCTGGAACTGCCGACTGACCATGCGCGCCCGGCGCAACAGAGCTTTGCCGGCGCGCGTCTGCCCGTCAGCATCGAGCCGGCCCTGGCCGCCGAGTTGAAAGCCTTGGCCCGCCGCGAAAACGTCACCCTGTTCATGCTGTTGCTGGCCTCGTTCCAGGCCTTGCTGCACCGCTACAGCGGCCAGGCCGACATCCGCGTCGGCGTGCCGATCGCCAACCGCAACCGCCTGGAAACCGAGCGTCTGATCGGCTTCTTCGTCAACACCCAGGTGCTGCGTGCCGAGTTCGACAGCTCGATGAGCGGCGCGCAGTTGCTGCAACAGGTCCGGCAGACGGCGATGGCGGCGCAGATGCACCAGGATCTGCCGTTCGAGCAACTGGTCGATGCCTTGCAGGTGCAGCGCAACCTCAGCCACAGCCCGCTGTTCCAGGCGATGTTCAACCATCGCAGCGAAGCCGAATCGAACATGGCCGCGGCCTTGCCGGGTCTGGAGCTGGATACCCTGAGCTGGGAGCACCGGAGCGCGCAGTTCGACCTGACCCTCGATACCAGCGACAACCCGCAGGGGCTGCATGCCTCGCTGACCTACGCCACCGACCTGTTCGAGGCCGCCACCATCGAACGCATGGGCCGCCATTGGCTGAACCTGCTGCGCGGCCTGGTGGCCGACGTCCACCAACCGCTGGCGCAACTGGCCGTGCTCGATGACGACGAGCGCCAGCGCATGGTCGTGGGCTGGAACGCCACCGCCACCGATTACCCGTTGCAGCGCCCGGTGCACACCCTGATCGAAGAGCAGGTGGCCAAGGCGCCAGACGCCTGCGCGCTGGTGTTCGGCGAACAGCGCCTGAGCTACGCCGCGCTCAATGCGCGGGCCAACCAGTTGGCGCACGTGTTGATCGAGCAGGGCGTCGGCGCCGATGTGCTGGTGGGCATCGCCGTGGAGCGCTCGGTGGAAATGGTCGTCGGCCTGCTGGCGATCCTCAAGGCCGGCGGCGCCTACGTGCCGCTGGACCCGGAGTACCCGGCCGAACGCCTGGCCTACATGTTCGAAGACAGCGGCATCGAGCTGCTGCTGACGCAAAACCACCTGCTGGGGCACCTGCCGATTCCGACGGGCCTGCGCAGCCTGGTGTTGGATCAGGACAACGTCTGGCTGGACGGGCGCAGCGACGCCAACCCGGGCCTGGCCCTGGCCCCGGAAAACCTCGCCTATGTGATCTATACCTCCGGCTCCACCGGCAAACCCAAGGGCGCGGCCAACCGTCACTCGGCACTGGTCAACCGCCTGTGCTGGATGCAACAGGCCTATGGCCTGGACGCTAGCGACAACGTCCTGCAAAAGACCCCGTTCAGTTTCGACGTGTCGGTCTGGGAATTCTTCTGGCCGTTGCTGACCGGTGCGACGCTGGTGGTCGCCGCCCCCGGCGCGCATCGCGATCCGGCGCAATTGATCGAGTTGATCACCACACACGGCATCACCACGCTGCACTTCGTGCCGTCAATGTTGCAGGTGTTCGTGCAGGACCCGGCCGTGGCCACCTGCACCAGCCTGACGCGCATCGTCTGCAGCGGCGAGGCCCTGCAAGTGGACGCGCAGCAGCAGGTGTTCGCCAAGTTGCCGAACGCCGGCCTGTACAACCTCTATGGCCCGACCGAAGCGGCCATCGACGTGACCCACTGGATCTGTGTCGATGAAGGGCATGACGGGGTGCCGATCGGCCAGCCGATTGCCAACCTCAGCACCTACGTCCTCGACGCCGAGCTGGCGCCACTGCCGGTCGGCGTGATCGGTGAGCTGTACCTGGGCGGCGAAGGCCTGGCCCGCGGTTATCACCGTCGCCCGGCCTTGACCGCCGAGCGTTTCGTCACCAGCCCGTTCGGCGCTGGCGCACGCCTGTACCGCACCGGCGACCTGGCCCGCTACCGCGCCGATGGCGTGATCGAATACGCCGGGCGCATCGACCATCAGGTGAAAATCCGTGGCCTGCGCATCGAGCTGGGGGAGATCGAAGCGCGCCTGGCCGAGCATGACGCCGTGCGTGAAACCGTGGTCATCGCCCAGGACGGCACAATGCTGGTGGCCTACGTGGTGCCCGTCGACGCCGCGCTGCTGCACGCCGACGACACCAGCCGCCACGCCCTGGCGCAGGTGCTCAAGGCGCACCTGGGCCAGAGCCTGCCGGAGTACATGGTGCCGCAACATTGGCTGTGGCTGGAGAAAATGCCGGTCAGCCCCAACGGCAAGCTGGAACGCAGGGCCCTGCCCAAGGCTGACAGCCAGCCCAGCAGCCACGCCTACAGCGCGCCGACCACGGCGGTGGAACAGGCGCTGGTGCAGATCTGGCAAGACGTGCTCGGGCGCTCGCCGATCGGCACCGCGGACAACTTCTTCGAGCTGGGCGGCGATTCGATCATCTCGATCCAGGTGGTCAGCCGTGCCCGTCAGGCCGGCATTCATTTCAGCCCCAAAGACCTGTTCCTGCACCAGAGCGTACAAAGCCTGGCGGCAGTGGCCACGGTGGGCGAGGGCGCGGTGAGCATCGACCAGGGCCCGGTGAGCGGAAGCACCGCGTTGTTGCCGTTCCAGCAGTTGTTCTTCGAACGCGACCTGGCCGAGCCGCACCACTGGAACCAGTCGGTGCTGCTCAAGACCGCCCAACCGTTGCACGCCGACCACCTGCAACAGGCGTTGCAGGCGCTGGTGCTGCACCATGACGCTCTGCGCCTTTCGTTCACGGTGCAGGACGGCAACGTACTCGCCAGCCACCGCGACCTGACCGAGCAGCCGCTGCTGTGGCAGGCCAATGTCGCCGACACCGAGGCCCTCGAACAGCTGGCCGAACAGGCCCAGCGCAGCCTCGACCTTGCCAACGGCCCGCTGCTGCGCGCGCTGCTGGCGACCATGGCCGATGGCAGCCAGCGCCTGTTGCTGGTGATCCATCACCTGGTAGTCGATGGCGTGTCGTGGCGTATCCTGCTCGAAGACCTGCAACAGGCTTACGGGCAACTGCAGGCCGGGCAGGCGCTCAAGCTGCCGGCCAAGACCAGTTCCACCCAGGCCTGGGCGCGCCGCCTGCAAGCCCATGCCGACAGCGCCGCGATGCACGCGCAGTTGGGTTTCTGGACCGCGCAGTTGCAAGGCGCGCCGGTGGACCTGCCGTGTGATCGACCCGACGGTGAGTTGCACAACTGCCATGCCCTGCACGTGGAAACCCGGCTCGATGCGCAACTGACCCGCCAACTGTTGCAGCAGGTGCCCGCCGCTTACCGCACGCAGATCAACGACCTGCTGCTGACGGCGCTGGCGCAGGTGATCGGCGACTGGACCGGTCAAGCCTCGACCCTGATCCAGCTCGAAGGCCACGGCCGCGAAGCGTTGTTCGACGAGCTGGACCTCGGCCGCAGCGTCGGCTGGTTCACCAGCCTGTTCCCGGTGCGCCTGACTCCGGCGGCTGATACCGCTGCGTCGATCAAGGCGATCAAGGAACAACTGCGCGCCATCCCCGACAAGGGCCTGGGTTTCGCGGCGTTGCGCTACATGGGCAACGAGCAGGCGCGGCAGACCCTCAAGGCACTGCCGGTGCCGCGCATCACCTTCAACTACCTGGGCCAGTTCGACGCCGGTTTCACCGACGACGCGCTGTTCACCCCGGCCAGCGAATCGGCGGGCGCCAACCAGAGCCCGCAGGCGGCGCTGGATAACTGGCTGACCCTCAATGGCCGGGTGTATGGCGGGGAGCTGAGCATCGCCTGGACCTTCAGTGGGCAGATGTTCGACGCCGCGACGATCGAGCGCCTGGCCCAGGCCTATGGCCGCGAGCTGGAGCGCCTGATCGCGCATTGCTGCCAGCCGTTGCACCAGGGCCTGACGCCGTCCGACTTCCCGCTGGCCGCGCTGAACCAGGCGCAACTCGACGCCCTGGCGGTCACCCCGCGTCAGGTCGAAGACATCTACCCGCTGTCGCCGATGCAACAGGGCATGCTGTTCCACACCCTGTTCGAGCAACAGGCCGGCGATTACATCAATCAGCTGTGCGTGAGCGTGGACGGCCTTGCGGTCGAGCGTTTCCGCGATGCCTGGCAGGCGGCGATGGACGCCCACGATGTGCTGCGCAGCAGTTTTGTCTGGGACGGCGAGGTGCAGCGCCCGCTGCAAGTGATCCATAAGGACCTGACGGTGCCATTCAGCGTGCTCGACTGGCGCGAGCGCAGCGACGTGCCCCAGGCGCTTGCGCAGTTGGCCAGCGAGCAACGTCAGCAGGGTTTCGATCTGCAAGCCGCACCGTTGCTGCGCCTGGTGCTGGTGCAGCTCGCTGCCGAGCGTTATCAACTGATCTACACCAGCCACCACATCCTGATGGACGGCTGGAGCAATTCGCAGTTGCTCGGTGATGTGTTGCAACGTTACCACGGCCAGGCCCCGGTGCTGGGTAGCGGGCGTTATCGCGATTACATCCAGTGGCTGGCGCGCCAGGACGGGCAAGTCAGCGAGGACTTCTGGAAGGCGCAGTTGGCCAGCTTCGAAGAGCCGACCTGCCTGGCCAAGGCGCTTATCCACAGCGCCAGCGAGCCCGCGGGCCAGGGCGAATATTTCCTCGAACTGGACCGCGAACGCACCGCCGACCTGCAACAGTTTGCGCGCCGCCACAAAGTCACCGCCAACACCCTGGTGCAGGCCGCCTGGCTGCTGCTGTTGCAGCGCTGCACCGGGCAGGACACGGTGTGCTTCGGCGCCACGGTGTCCGGGCGTCCGGCGCAATTGGCCGGGGTCGAGCAACAGATCGGCCTGTTCATCAACACCTTGCCGGTCATCGCCAGCCCCCGTGCCGAGCAACCCTTGGCGCAATGGCTGCAACAGGTGCAGGCGCAGAACCTGTCGTTGCGCGAGCAGGAGCACACGCCGCTGTTCGACATCCAGCGCTGGGCCGGGCAGGGCGGTGAAGCGCTGTTCGACAACATCCTGGTGTTCGAGAACTACCCGATTGCCGAGGCCCTGCAACAGGGTGGCGCGCAAGCGCTGCGCTTTGGCGAGGTGGCCAATTTCGAGCAGACCAACTACCCGCTGACCCTGTCGGTGATGCTCGGCGAGCGGTTGTCCGTGCAGTTCAGCTACAACCGCCAGCAGTTCGACGGCGCGGTGATCGCGCAACTGGCGGCGTGTTTCGGCCAGTTGGTGCAGCAGATGGTGCAGGCGCCGGCCGAGCGTTGCCTCGGTGAGTTGACCCTGACGCCGGTGGCGGTGCGCGCACCGCTGGCGCAACCGGGCGATGAGCACCGCGTGCAGCAGCTGTTCGAGCAGCAGGTGGCCCGCACGCCGGACGCCATCGCGCTGGTGTTCAACGACCAACAGCTGAGCTACGCCACCCTCAATGCCCAGGCCAACCAATTGGCTCGCCTGCTGGTGCAACACGGCGTCGGCCCGGACGTGCTGGTGGGCATCGCCGTGGAGCGCTCGGTGGCGATGATCGTCAGCCTGCTGGCCGTGCTCAAGGCCGGTGGCGCCTACGTGCCGCTGGACCCGCAATACCCGGCCGAACGCCTCGGGGCGATGATCGAGGACAGCGGCCTGCGTTTGTTGCTGACCCAGAGCCATTTGCAGGGTGCGTTGCCGGTCGTGCAGGACGTCACGGTGCTCAGCCTCGACCACCTCGAATTGCCGGCGCAGGACGACAACCTGCCGGTACGTTGCAGCGCGCGCAACCTCGCCTATGTGATGTTCACCTCCGGTTCCACCGGGCGCCCGAAAGGCGTGGCCATCGAGCACTCGGCGCTGTCGCGGCACACCCTGACCACCGTAGGCTTCCACGGCCTGAGTGCGGCGGACCGCTGCCTGCAATTCGCCACGTTCAACTTCGATGCCTTCGTCGAGCAACTTTATCCACCGCTGGTCTGCGGGGCCACGGTGATCCTGCGCGGTCCGGACATCTGGGACAGCGAGACCTGGCACCGCGTGGTGCTGCAGCAGCAGATCACGGTCAGCGACCTGACCACGGCCTACTGGAACATGCTGGTCAAGGACTTCGCCGCCGGTACTCCGCGTGATTACGCTGCGCTGCGCCTGGTCAGCGTCGGTGGTGAGGCGATGCCACCCGAAGGCGTGGCCACCTGGGCCAAGGCAGGCCTGGGCCATGTGCGCCTGCTCAACACCTACGGCCCGACGGAAGCCACGGTCAGCGCCACCGAGCTGGTGTGCACCGACTACGCCCAAGGCCGCACACCGTTGCCGGCGACCATGCCGATCGGGCATGCGTTGCAGGGGCGCGGCCTGCACGTGCTGGACATCCACGGCCAACCGGCACCGGTCGGTGTGGTCGGGGAACTGGTGATCGGCGGCGACCTGCTCGCCCGGGGTTACTTCAACCGCGCCGACCTCACCGCCGAGCGCTTCATTCCCGACCCGTTCGATCCGGTCGGCGGTGGGCGCCTGTACCGCACCGGCGACCTGGCGCGTTATCGCCCCGACGGCTTGATCGACTACGCCGGGCGTCTTGACCATCAGGTGAAGATCCGCGGCTTCCGCATCGAGCTGGGGGAAATCGAGACCCATCTGTTGCAGGCACCCGCGGTACGCCAGGCGCTGGTGGTGGCGCAACCGGCGGCCATCGGTCAGCAACTGGTGGCCTACGTGGCCTTCGACGACCCGGCTCTGGCCCGGGGCGATGCCGCGGCTCAGGCGAGCCTGCGCGAAGGCATCAAGGCGCGCCTGCGCGACAGCCTGCCGGATTACATGGTGCCGGCGCACATCGTGCTGCTGGAAACCCTGCCGATGAGCCCCAACGGCAAGATCGACCGCAAGGCCCTGCCCAAAGTGGATGCCACACTGGCCAGCGGCGATTTCGTCGCGCCGGTGGGTGTGCTGGAACAGCAGATCGCCACGGTCTGGCAGGAGGTGCTGGAGCTTGAGCAGGTCGGGCGCGGCGATCATTTCTTCGAACTGGGCGGCCATTCGTTGCTGGCGACCCAGGCGGTGTCGCGCCTGCGCAAGCTGACGGATTGCCCGTTGAGCCTGCGCGACCTGTTCAGCCATCCACGCCTCCAGGACCTGGCGGCCTTCATGCAGGAACAGGCCAAGCCGCTGGTCGATGTGCCGGTGCTCCAGGCCTTCGGCCACAAGACCGAGGCACCGCTGTCGTTGGTGCAACGGCGCCTGTGGATCGCCGAACAGCTGTCCGGCGGCACCTCGGCCTATGGCATGCCGATGGCCCTGCGCCTGCGCGGCGAGCTGTCCATCAAACGGCTGATTGGCAGTTTTGCTGCCGTGGTGCAGCGCCATGAAGTGCTGCGCACCGCCTATGCCCAGGACGATGAGGGCGACCCGATTGCGCTGATCCATGAACAGGTGCCGGTGGATTTCCCGCTGACCGACCTGTCCGGTCTGTCGCGCAGTGCCCAGGAAGAGCACGTGGCCCAGGCCGCGCTGGACAACGTGCGCACGCCCATCGACCTGGAACAGGCGCCGTTGTGGCGCGGGCGCATCCTGCACCTGGGTGCGAACGAGCATGTGCTGTTGTTCTGCATGCACCACATCATTTCCGACGGTTGGTCGATGGGCGTGCTGGTCAACGAACTGGTGCAGACCTACCACCTGAGCGAAGACCCGCAGGCCGCGCCGTTGCCGGCGCTGGACGTGCAGTATTCAGACTTCGCCCTGTGGCAACAGGCGCTGGAACAGCAGGGTGTGCTCGGGCAGCAGGCCGTTTACTGGAAGGATCAGTTGGCCGGTTACAGCGGCCAATTGTCGCTGCCGACGGACAACCCGCGCGGCCTGGTGCCGTCGTTCGAGGGCGACTCGGTGCAGTTCCGCCTGAGTGCGGAACTGACCCGTGCCCTGCGCCAGCACTCGACCCAGGCCGGCGTGACGTTGTACAGCACGCTGCTGGCGTCGTTCCAGGTGCTGCTGCACCATTTCAGTGGCGCGGCGGATGTGCTGGTCGGCGCCGACGTGGCCGGGCGCGGGCAGCCGGAGCTGGAGCGGCTGATCGGCTTCTTCGTCAACGTACTGCCGTTGCGTTCGCGCTTCGACGCCGCTGTACCGTTCGCCAGCTTCCTGGCCAACACCCAGCACTCCCTGCTCGGCGCCCTGGAGCACCAGGACCTGCCGTTCGACATGATCGTCGATGCGTCCGGAGTGACGCGGCACAAGGGCATGAACCCGCTGGTGCAGGTGCTGTTCGTGATGAACAACCTGCCTGGCCGCGTGCAGGCTCTGGGTGGTTTGAGCGTGGAAACCCTGCCGGTGCTGGAGTCGCATTCTAAATTCGACATGGCGTTGTTCGTTGACGATGAAGAAGGGCAATTGCTGGGTAATTGGCAATTCGCCACAACCTTGTTCGGACACGAGCGTATCCAGTACCTGGTCAAGGCCTGGATAGCCCTGTTGGAACAGATCGTCGCTGATCAGGACATTCAATTGGGAGCTATCAGCATGCCAGTCGAACACTCAGCCGCAGCCGCAAGGCCCGCCGCGCCAGGACCGAAAGCCGACAAACTCGGCAAATTCCTCAAACGCTCTGCCGCCACCGTGAGCAAGATCCGCCCGGCGCCGGTGCGTGAATCGCTGCTGGCCGCACCACAGCCGTTCCCGTTGCTGGTGGAGCCGAACGAGCCGAACCTGGACCTGATCGAGTGGATCAAGCAGAACCGGCCATTGCTGGAGCAGAAACTGGCCGAACACGCCGGCATCCTGTTCCGTGGTTTCGCACTCGACGGCATCCAGGGCTTCGAAGCCTTCGCCGAGGCGATCCAGCCGGGCCTTTACGGCCAGTACGGCGACCTGCCGAAGAAGGAGGGCGGCAAGAACACCTACCGCTCCACGCCGTATCCGGAACGCAAGATGATCCTGTTCCACAACGAGAGTTCGCACCAGGACCGCTGGCCGCGCAAGCAGATGTTCTATTGCGAGCAGCCTTCGCTTTCCGGTGGGGCGACGCCGGTGGTGGATTGCCGGCTGATGTACGAGAAGCTGCCGGCGGACCTGCGCGAGAAGTTCGAGGACAAGGGCTTGCTCTACGTGCGCACCTTCACCGACAAGCTCGACGTGTCGTGGCAGCACTTCTTCAAAACCGAGGACCGCGCCGAAGTCGAAGCGCGCTGCCGTGCCGGTGGTATCCAGTGGCGCTGGCTGGACAACGACGAGTTGCAGACCCGCACGCCGGGCCCGGCGATCATTCGTCACCCGGTGACGGGCGCCAAGTCGTTCTTCAACCAGGTGCAACTGCACCACATCTACTGGCTTGAGCCGCAGGTGCGGGAAGACCTGTTGTCGATGTATGGCCTGGAGCGCATGCCGCGCCACGTCTACTACGGCGACGGCACACCGATCGAAGACGAGGTGATGCAGCGCATCGGCGAGCTGTACGAGGAATGTGCGGTGCGTTTCGACTGGCAGAAGGGCGACGCGATCCTGCTCGACAACATGCTGGTGGCCCACGCCCGTGACCCGTACGAAGGCACACGCAAAATCGTCGTCGCCATGGGCGATATGTACGACCACAGCACGTTGCGCGTGACGCAACCGAACACCGAGGAAACCGGCGCATGAACCCTTTGTCGATGGATCAGCAGGATCTGGGTTACGCCCTGACCCCGGAACAGCAGCAGGTGCTGGCGCAGTTGCCCAAGGCTTCGCTGTGCGGCGATGCGTTGCATTTTTTCGAGGTTGACGTGAACGGTGCGCTGGACCCGCAGCGCCTGCAAACCGCGCTGGATGCGTTGCTGGTGCAGCAGCCGATGTTGCTGGCGCAAGTCGGCAAGGCAGCGGGGTTCCATGGGTTTCGCCAGTTTGCGGCGCAGGTTGAACGCTTTCCCCTGACGGTGCAGGCGCGGATCGAGTCGGCGGCGGATATCCAGGCGCAGATCGCCGAATGGGCGGCGCGTTCCTATGTGCTGGGCGAGTCGGAGAGCGTTCAGGCAGTGCTCTATCGCCTGGCGGATGAGCAATGGAAACTGGTGTTCGGCGTGGCCCGGCATTGCTGCGATGACAGTGGCTTGAAGGTGTTGTACCAGCAACTGTGCCTGGCTTACGAGCAGAGCTTGCCCGAGGGCGACGATGCGCCGGGCGAGTTCAGCCAGTATCTGGAGTGGCGCAGCGAAGTGGTGCTCGACGAGGACGCTGCCGGTGCTCGCCTGTATTGGCAGGAACACCTGCAGGATGCCGACGTCGAGTTGTCCAGCCCATGGCTGGCCTATCGCAAGGCCAGTGCCGAGTCCTCTTCGGCCTTGTTCAGCAGCGCCTTGGAACCTGCGCTGCTGGCCGGCTTGCAGCAGGCCAGCGCGGCGCTGCAACAACCGCAAAGCCTGTTGTTGCAAGGGGCCTGGTGGTTGTTGCTCGCCCGTTTGAGCGGGCAGGAACAGATGCTGGTGGGTGTGCGCCACGACAGCCGCGAGGACTACGAATATTTTGCCGACGCCGTGGGCGTTTTCGCGCGCAATCTGCCGCTGAATCTGGCGCTGCCCTTGGCCGCGCCGTTCGATGGCTGGCTGGCGGAGTTGGCAGCGCGTTTGGATGAGCATCGCACCTGGCAGGAATACTGGGCGCCGGAACTGGCACCCAAGGCCGCACTGCCGGCTTGTGGTTTCGCCGCGTGGCGTGCGCCGCGTGCCGAGACGGCCGGGTTGCACTGGCTGCCGTCGATTTTTCCGCTGGCGCTCGGCGAGGTGGAATTGCTGATGCAGGCCGAGCTGGATGACGGCGGTGCGGCGCAGGCGTTGCACCTGCACTTTGCCGCCTCGCGCTACAGCGTGCAGGCGATTGAGGGGCTGGTCGGCCAGTTCAAGGTGCTGCTGGGCGCCATCGTCGCCAACCCGCGTGCGCCGTTGGGGCAATTGTCGCTGCTCGGTGCCGATGAACAGCAACGCCTGTTGGCGATTAACCCGGCGCCGAGCGTGGTCGAGGCGCGCTATCTGCCACAACGGATTGCCGAGCATGCCCGCAGCAACCCGGACGCGATTGCCCTGACCGACGCCACGCAGCGCCTGAGCTACGGGCAATTGCAGGCGCAGGTGACGACGCTGGCGCAGGCCTTGCGTGCCCAGGGGCTGGGGCGTGGCGCGATCGTTGCGCTGGCGTTGCCGCGTTCGGTCGACCTGGTGGTGGCGATGCTGGCGGCGTGGCAGGTCGGCGCGGCATACCTGCCGCTGGACCCGCAATGGCCGCAGGCGCGCCAGGCCTTGATGGTGGAACAGGCGGGGGCCGAATTGTTGCTGGTCGATGACCCGCAGTTGCAACAGTGGCAGGGCAGTGGCGTGCGAGTGAGCACGCTGACGCCGTTGTTCAATGCCGCGTCGGTGCTTGCTATTGAGCCTGCTGTCGAGTTGCAAACCCAGGGTGACGACGTGGCCTACGTGCTGTTCACCTCGGGCTCGACCGGTCAGCCCAAAGGCGTGGTGATCGAGCATCGGCAATTGCTCAACTACACCGCGCAGGTCAGCCAGGCGCTGGGACTGGAGCAGTGCCGGCAGGTGGGTTTGACCTCCACGGTGGCGGCGGACCTGGGCAACACCGCGTTGTTCGGCGCGTTGTTCAACGGCGCCACCCTGCACGTGGCCAGCGACGAGCAGATGCAGGACGCCAGCCGCTTCGCCGCGTTCGTGCAACAACAGGCCATCGACTGCCTGAAGATCGTGCCCTCGCACCTGGCTGCGCTGCTCGACGGCGAACAGGCGCGGGTGCCGCGCACGCTGGTGCTTGGCGGCGAGCCGATTGCACCGACGTTGCTCACGCGCATCGCCCATTTGCGCAGCGATTGTCGGGTGTTCAACCACTACGGCCCGACCGAGGCGACGGTGGGGGTGCTGGTGCATCCGCTGGACACTTCTTCTACGGACACCGGTGCTCTCAGCCAGGTGCTGGGCAACAACCAGGTGTTCGTGCTCGACGAGGCGCTGCAACTGGCGCCGGTCGGTGTGCTGGGCGAGTTGTACCTGGGCGGCGCGCAACTGTGCCGCGGTTACCTCAACGCCGAGGCCGATGCGCAGGCGTTTATCCAGAGCCCGTTCGATGCCACGCAGCGCCTGTATCGCACGGGGGACCTGGCGCGTTATCGGCCGGACCTGTCGATCCAGTTGCACGGACGGCGCGACCAGCAGATCAAGGTGCGTGGTTTCCGCATCGAGCTGGCCGAAGTCGAAGCCGAGCTGCTGCGCCTGCCGAACGTGGCACAGGCCTTGGTGCTGCCGGGGGCGACGGCGCAAGAGGGCATGCTCGCGTTTGTCGTGGCAGGAGAAGCGCCGGTTTCCGGATGGCTCGACGACTTGCGTTCTGCGCTGGCCCTGCGCTTGCCGAGCGTCATGCTGCCGCAGCAGATCCAGGCGGTGGAGCGCTTCCCGCGCCTGGCCAACGGCAAGATTGACCGCCAGGCGTTGCAGCAACTGGGGGCCACGTCTGTTGATGACGCCGGCCTGGAACCCCGGGATGCGCTGGAGCAGTTGCTGGCGACGCGGATGGCGCAATTGCTCGACCTGCCGCGCCTGGGCATCGACCGCGACTTCTTTGCGGCCGGGGGGCATTCGTTGCTGGTGATCAAGCTGGTGGCGGGTATTCGCAAGCTGCTGCAATGCGAGATCCAGCCGGGACTGGTGTTCGATCACCCCACGGTGGCCGGTCTGGCCCAGGCGTTGCGCGCGAGTGAGAGCGTCCCGGGCCAACTGGAAAAAATCGCCCAGGCGAGGTTGCGCCTGGACAGCATGAGCCCGGAGGAAAAGGCGTTGCTGGCGCGGCAGCTGCAGGAGGCGAAGGCCCTGTAGGAGCGAGCTTGCTCGCGATGAGGCCTTTGTTGGTGTACATATCCATTCCTGCGGTAACGGCCGCTTAGGGTTCCGCTCTTACAGCGGGTCGTTTTGGGACCCCTGTAGGAGCGAGCTTGCTCGCGATGGTGGCCTTACGGTGTACATATCCGTTGCTGCGGTAACGGCCGCTTATGGTTCCGCCCTTACGGCGGGTCCCTTTTGGCAAACGCCCGGAATGCCGGCCCAGCCAAAAGGAACCAAAAGGTCTCGCCCCAGCGTACGGCCCCTCGCCAGGGCTCGGGGTTCCTTCGCTCCGGCATCCATCCGGGGACATCGCCTCCGGTTTGCTTCGCTGCACCTCCTCTCGATGTGTGCGGCTACGCCGCACGGCGCTGCGCGCCTATTCCCCGGATGAATGCCTCCACTCAGCCTGCCGAAGGGGCGGGTGGATCAAAAGCAAGATCAAGATCAAGATCAAGATCAAAAGCTTGCTGTTCTCCCCCCGCCCCCCTGTGGGAGCGAGCCTGCTCGCGATAGCGATCTGACAGTCCCCCCATATCTACTGACGGACACTGTCCCTGTGGGAGCGGGCTTGCCCGCGATGGTGGTCAACGATGACGCTGGCTGCCTGACACCCAGCGTTGTCCGGTCCACCATCGCGAGCAAGCTCGCTCCTACAGGGAGGGGGGCAGGTTTATTTCTTGGGTTCGGCCTGTGTTCGCGCTGGCGCGGGCTCCAGCACTTTCACCACATCATCCACCAACGCCTTGCCCATCTGCGTCAGGTAATGCGCGGCCCAGGCGTGCCGGTCGGAGTCGCGGGCGTAGGCCGCGTCCTGGGTCAGGCCTTTGGCGAGGAACAGGAAATCGGAAGCCATGGACAATGCGTCAACGAGTGGGACGTTGCGAGAGACGTGGAAGAGTGGGTTGTCTGAGCAATAGATAAGAGGGGTGAAACCGATGGTTTTCAGTTTTGCGGCGGAACGGGAATCAATTTTTGTCATGGTCTTTCTCCAACGTAAGAGAATTCGCCACGTTCGTTTCCAAGCGAGTGGGTGGCGGCTGTGCGCAGGTTGGAAACCGGGGACCATAAATCCGGCACGCCCAAAGGCGTCCCACGCACAGCTGCCATAACACTTCAATCGTGCCAAGGGCGCCTTGCGTTGTGATCCGGCGGGTTTCCAAGCCCGATCGCTGAAAGCTCAGCGACGGCCCGAGACTATCCCGCCAAAGAAACACGCAACAAGACATCAAATTGCCCAACAGCAAGAATCAGAGTTTGCCTACAAAGGCCTGTAGGCGCCATCCGATATTTCCCCTGCGCGGTTAAACACAATCCTCTGTAGGAGCGAGCTTGCTCGCGATGGGGCCTTTGGTCGTGTACATATCCGTTTCTGCTGTAACGGCCGCTTATGGTTTCGCCTTTACGGCGACTCACTTTTTTTACAAGCGCCTAAAAAAAGTAAGCAAAAAAACGCTCGCCCCAGCGTACGGCCCCTCGCTGACGCTCGGGGTTCCTTCGTTCCGGCATCCATCCGGGGACATCGCCTCCGGTTTGCTTCGCTGCACCTCCTCTCGATGTGTGCGGCTACGCCGCACGGCGCTGCGCGCCTATTCCCCGGATGAATGCCTCCACTCAGCCTGCCGAAGGGGCGGGTGGATCAAGAGCAAGATCAAAAGCAGGATCAAAAGCTTGCTGTTCTCCCCATAGCCCCTGTGGTAGCGAGCCTGCTCGCGATAGCGATCTTACAGTCACCCCAATATCTACTGACGGACACTGTCCTTGTGGGAACGGGCTTGCCCGCGATGGTGGTCAACGATGACGCTGGCTGCCTGACACCCAGCGGTGTCCGGTCCGCCATCGCGAGCAAGCTCGCTCCTACAGGGAGGGGGGAGGTTTATTTCTTGGGTTCGGCTTGTGTTCGCTCTGGCACGGGCTCCAGTACTTTCACCACATCATCCACCAACGCCTTGCCCATCTGCGTCAGGTAATGCGCGGCCCAGGCGTGCCGGTCGGAGTCGCGGGCGTAGGCCGCGTCCTGGGTCAGGCCTTTGGCGAGGAACAGGAAATCGGAAGCCATGGACAATGCGTCAACGAGCGGGACGTTGCGAGAGACGTGGAAGAGTGGATTGTCTGAGCAATAGATGAGAGGGGTGAAACCGATGGTTTTCAGTTTTGCGGCGGAAGACTGTTTGGTGGTTTTCATTGGTTAACTCCAAGGTTTGAGGAGCTGCCATTTCGTTACCACACGAAAGGGTGGCAGCTGCACGCAGGGTGGTAAACCGGAAACCAAGGAAACCGGCACGCCCAAGGGCGTCCCACGCACAGCCGCCATATCAAAAACACAGGCAATGAAGACTGCCTGTGTTCGTGACTCATGCACTGTCGCGCTGGTTTCTCGGGTTACCACACCCGACCGCTGAATGCTCAGCGACGACCCGAGACTATCCCGCCAAAGAAACACGCAACAAGACATCAAATTGCCCAACAGCAAGAATCAGAGTTTGCCTACAAAGACCTGTAGGCGCCATCCGATATTTCCCCAGCACGGTTAAACGCAATCCTCTGTAGGAGCGAGCTTGCTCGCGATGGAGGCCCAGACCCCACAGGCATCCAGACCGCCCGCGTCATCGTTGACGACCATCGCGAGCATGCTCGCTCCTACAGAAACAGAAACAGAAACAGAACCACGATCCCACAGGCGACGCAGATTGCCCCGTCGGAAGGCCGAGTGGAGGTTCTGCGTAGTGGGCAACCCGGCATGGATGCCGGGTTAGCCGCCCTCGGCCAAGGATGGCCGATGGCGGCGCGCCCACGGAGCAGGACCGGAGCGAGGGAACCCGGAGCGCCAGCGAAGGGCCGTACGTCAGGGGCGTGGCGTTTTGGTTACTTTGGCGCGACAAAGTAACCCGCCGTAAGGGCGGAACCCTTAGCGGCCGTTACCGCAGAAATGGATATGTACACCGTTAGGCCGCCATCGCGAGCAAGCTCGCTCCTACAGGACCCCAAAGTAACCCGCCGTGAGGGCGAAACCCTAAGCGGCCGTTACCGCAGAAATGGATATGTACGCCTGTAAGGCCGCCATCGCGAGCAAGGCCAATGGGGATCCACCGGGGCTTTTTTCAAAAATATCCACAAATGATAAATAAACTCATTCCGGTTTTTCCCCGGTGCTGCGTCTCACTTCTGTGAGCACACAAATCCGGGTGGGCAAGAGTGCCTTGGGTGACCGATTTGTGCGGCTTTACAAGAATTTTTCCGTTGCCAGGCGACCGCTACCCGGGGAGGGGTTCGGTCAGAGGTCCAGACAACGGTTGGCCGTCTAATCCTTCTACCAATAATAGAGAGCACGATGTCAGCAATTCATGAGTTCAAACCTCTGTTCAAGGCTTTGGTCATGTCCCGAAGCATTCGCTCGCGCCACGCGCTGGCCGGGCTGGGCATGGCGTGCCTGCTGCCATTGAGCGCGCAGGTCATGGCTGAAGAATTCGCCATCAACATCCCGGCGCAATCGCTGCCGCAGGCCTTGAAGGCGTTCGGCAACCAGACCAACCGCCAGGTGGTCTACGACGCCAGCGAGATGGCCGACCTGCGCAGCACGCGTGTCAGCGGTAAATACACCCCGGAAGCGGCGATTGCCGAACTGCTCAAGGGCACCGGCGTGCGCTACAGCTTCGAAGGCAACACGCTGATGCTGGTGCGCGGCACCACCGGCGAAAGCCTGGAACTGGGCGCGACCACCATCAATGGGCAGCGGGTCGAGGCCACCACTGAAGGTTCCAACTCCTACACCTCCAACGCCGTGACCATCGGCAAGGGCACCCACACCCTCAAGGAGATTCCGCAGTCGGTCACGGTGATGACCCGCAAGCAGATGGACGACCAGGACATCGTCGACCTCAAGGATGCGGCCAACAAGACCACCGGCCTGGTGGGTGCGCAAGGCGTGGGGCGGGGCATGATCCTCAGCTCGCGCGGCTTTCAGATTGATGACTGGCAATACGACGGCGTACCGATCCCCCGCAACACCTACGCCCTGGGAAACTGGGCCACGCAGGACCTGATCTTCTTTGACCGCATGGAAGTGCTGCGTGGCGCCTCCGGTCTGCTGCAAGGCACTGGCAGCCCGGGTGGTGCGGTCAACCTGGTGCGCAAGCGTGGCCAGGCGGCACCGACCGTGACCCTGACCGGCAAGGCCGGCTCCTGGGACCATTACGGCCTGCAACTGGACGCGGGCGGTCCGCTGAACCAGGCCGGCACGATTCGTGGCCGCTTTGTCGCCGATCAGGACAACACCCATTCGTTCGTCGACAAGGAGTGGTACAAAACCACCTCGCTCTACGGCTCGCTCGACTTCGACCTGAGCGAAGACACCACCCTGGGCTTTGCCGTCAGCAATTCCGACGGTACTTCGCGCAGCAACGTTCGCGGCTTTCCACGCTACGCTGACGGCAAGCCCGTCGACATCCCGCGCTCGACCTACACCGGGGCGAAGTGGAACCACACCGACATCGACGTCACCACGCTCTACACCGACCTGGAGCATCGCTTCAACGAAGACTGGGCGTTCAAGGTCGGCGCCGTCCACATGAAAGAGACCAACAAGGCGAAAAACCAGCGCTCGCAGGCGTTCGGCGATGGTCTTGAGCCCGATGGCAGCGGCTTGCAATACGCAGACTTCGTCACCGACACCGACTCTTCCAAGCTGGGTCTGGACATGAACCTCACCGGCAAGTTCGAAGCCTTGTCGATGCAGCAGGAAGTCATGATTGGCGGTAACTATTCCAAGTACCGCTCGGACGACAAGTACGCGCGCACCTTTGGTGATGGTTCCGGCAACATTTTCGACATTGATCACGACCGTCCGGACATCAGTTATGAAGGCCTGCTCGAATCCGGTGGTTTCGGCACGCCGAGCAAATACGACATTCGCCAGAAAGGCCTGTACGGCAGCTGGCGGGTCAAGCCGGTGGATGATCTGACCTTTGTGGTCGGTTCGCGGGTCAGTTGGTACGACTACAGCTACAAATCCTGGAGCCAGGACGCGACCAGCATCAGCCAGAACCCGGACAGCAAGTCCAACGAAACCGGCGAAGTCACGCCCTACGCCGGCATCGTCTATGACCTGAGCCGCGAGTGGGCGGTCTATGCCAGCTACACCGACGTGTTTACCCCACAGACCGAGCGTGATGTCGGCGGCTCGGTGATCAAGCCGATCATCGGCACCAACTACGAGATCGGCCTCAAGGGCCAGTTGATGGATGGCCGAGTCAACACGTCCCTGGCGCTGTTCCGCTACGACCAGGAAAACCGCGCCACGCTCGATACCGATGGTCCGCAGAACTGCGACGGCTGGTACTGCTCGAAGGCCTCGGGCAAGGTGCGTAGCCAGGGTCTGGATGCCGAGATCAGCGGCGAAGTCATCGACAACCTGCAACTGTTTGCCGGCTATACCTACAACACCACCAAGTATCTGAAAGACCCGGACAACGAAGGCAAGGTCTTCAGCTGGTGGACACCGAAACACATGGTACGTGTGTGGGGTAACTACCAATGGACCGGCGACTGGAACCGTGTCAGCACCGGCCTGGGTTTCACTGCACAAACCCACACCCTGGGCTTCAACCACAGCGTCAACGTACCGGGTTATGCCGTGTGGAACGCTCGCGTCGGTTATCAGCTGACCCCGGAAATCGAACTGGCGATGAACGCCAACAACCTGTTCGACAAGACCTACTTCACCGCGGGCTACAACCAGCTCGACGGCAACAACAACTATGGCGATCCGCGTAACGTGATGTTCAGCGTGAAGTACACGCCGGAGTTTTGATGGCCTGAAGCACCGTTGAAAACAAAAACGCAGAAGCCTGGCTTCTGCGTTTTTTTTTGTGGTGAGAAAACAATCACGCCGTCCCTGTGGGAGCGAGCCTGCTCGCGATGGAGGACCGGGCACCGCGGGACATCAGGCCGCCCGCGTCATCGTTGACGATTATCGCGAGCAGGCTCGCTCCCACAAGGATTACGCTGTGCCTGTAGGAGCGAGCCTACTCGCGATGGAAGATCAGGCACCGCGGGGTATCAGGTCACCCGCGTCATCGTTAACGACCATCGCGAGCAAGCCCGCTCCCACAGGGACAGCGGGCTCCTGGATATTTGTGAACACCCAACATTCTGTAGGAGCGAGCATGCTCGCGATGGAGGACCGGGCACCGCGGGGCATCAGACCGCCCGCGTCATCGTTGACGACCATCGCGGGCAAGCCCGCTCCCACAGGGACAGCGGGCCCCTGGATATTTGTGAACACCCAACATTCTGTAGGAGCGAGCATGCTCGCGATGGAAGATCAGGCACCGCGGGGTATCAGACCGCCCACATCATCGTTAACGACCATCGCGGGCAAGCCCGTTCCCACAGGGACAGCGGGCTCCTGGATATTGGTGAACACCCAACATCTGTAGGAGCGAGCTTGCTCGCGATGGAGGGGCAGGCACCGCGGGGTATCAGGTCGCGCGCGTTACCGTTGACGACCATCGCGAGCAGGCTCGCTCCCACAGGGAGGGATTTACAGGCTTTGCAGGAACACCTCAAAAAACGAATCCAACAACCCCTCGCTGTAGATCATGCTCCGATGCGGCAGCGGCGAGTGGATCGAGCCCTGCAACTGGCCGTTCACGTTATGCGCCTTGAGCACCTGTTCCGAGTGCAACACCTGTTCCAGGGTCTTGTGCGACAGCGACCACCAGCAACTGGCCTGGACCTTGAGCATCGGCAGGCTGAAGGCATCGAATGCTTCGACCAGTCGATCGTGGATCGCATAGGCCTGGGCGTTCATGATTTCCTGCTTGATGCCTTCCAGGGTGGCGATCATTTCCTGTTCACCGGTGGCCGTTTGCGTGCTGGCCCAGCGGTAGAACGCCTTGAGGTCGGTGCCGGGGTTGGCGGCGACGTAGGCCGAGGCGGCTTCTTCCAGGTGCGCGAACATCAGGCTGAACACTTCCAGCGCCGCCAGCAGTTCGTTTTCCGGGCTCAGGTGGTTGGGGTTGTCTTCTTCCAGCGGCTTGCGCGGCAGATCGGCCGGCAGGTCACGATCGGGCAGGGTGGTGTCGACCAGGCCCAGGAAGCTCACTTCATGGCCCTGGCGTTCGAGGCTGGCCGCCACGTCCATGGCAATGGCGCCGCCCAGTGACCAGCCCATCAGGCGATAGGGGCCGTGGGGCTGGGTGTCGATGATCTGCGCGCTGTAGTCGTCGATCATTTCGGCCCAACATTGGGGGTTGGCGTCCTTGTCGGCGAAGCCCTTGTGCATCACGCCGTAGGTCCTGGCGTGGTCGGCGAGTTTTTTCGCCAGGGGCTGGTAGCAGAATACGATTCCACCGCTGGGGTGGAGGCAGAACAGCGGCTGGGCCGCCTGCGTCGACGCGTTCAGCTCGACCACGCACTGCACGTTCTGCTGGTGTTCCAGGGCGATGAGCCGAGCCAGTGCTTCGATGGTCGGGTGCGCCAGCATCTGTTGCAGCGCCAGCTTGATGCCCAGGCGCGCATGCAGCGCCGAGATGAACTGGATGGCCAGGATCGAGTGACCGCCGAGTTCGAAGAAGTTGTCGTCGAGGCTGACCCGTTCGACCTGCAACGCTTCCTGCCAGAGCTGGGCCAGGCCCTGCTCCAGCGGCGTCTGCGGGGCAATGAAGGGGCGCTGCGCCTGGCTCAGGTCGGGCAGCGGCAGGGCCTTGCGGTCGAGCTTGCCGTTGGGGCTGACCGGCATGGCCGGCAACACCATCAGGTACGCCGGCACCATGTAGCCCGGCAGGCTGGCCTTGAGTTCGGCCTTGAGGGTATCGCGCAGTTGCCGTTGCTGTTGCTCGTCCAACGCCGCTTCGCGGGGGACCACGTAGCCCACCAGTTGCAGGCCGGCGGAGCCTTCGCGCGCCACCACCAATGCTTCGCGCACATGTGGTGATTGCAGCAGGCAGGACTCGATTTCGCCCAGCTCGATGCGAAAGCCGCGGATCTTCACCTGATGATCCAGGCGTCCGACGTATTCGATCACCCCGTCGGCGCGATAGCGCGCCAGGTCGCCGGTGCGATACAGGCGCCCGCCGGGGCTGCCGAACGGGTCGGGCATGAAGCGTTCGGCGGTCAGTTCCGGGCGCTGGAAGTAACCCCGCGCCAGCAGGTCGCCAGCAATCACCAGTTCACCGACCACGCCCACCGGCACCGGTTGGCCGCCAGTGTCCAGCAGGTAGATGCTGCGCCCGCCCAGCGGCTGGCCAATCGGCATGCTCCTGGGCAGGGGCAATTGCCCGGTCACGTAGTCGCTGCAATCGAGCAGGGTGGCGCTGACCGTGGTTTCCGTCGGGCCATAGGTGTTGAGCAGTTTCACATGCCCCAACCCGGCCTGGCCCCAGGCGGCTACGCCTTCGGGTGGCATCGCTTCGCCGCCGACGATCACCTGGCGCAGCGCGCCGTAGTCGCGCTGGCCTGCGGCGGCAAAATCCTTGGCCAGCATGTTCCAGTAGGTGGTGGTCAGGTCGCTGGTGGTGAACTGCTTGTCGAGCAGTTCGCGGTACCAGGTGGCACTGTCCCAGATGTCTTGCCCGCGCAGCACCACCGAGGCGCCGCAGATCAGCGCCGGGTAAAGCTGTTCGACGAAGGCATCGAAGTTGAACGTGGCGAATTGCAGCGAGCGGTCCTCTGGCGTCAGCCCGAGGAATTCCAGCGCCACCTGAGCGTGGCGAGTCAGCGCCGCCTGGGTGATGCCGACCCCTTTGGGGCGTCCGGTGGAGCCGGAGGTGAACATCACGTAGGCGAGGTTGTTGCCCGTGGTGCGACAGCGCGGATTGGTCGCCGGCGAGGCGCCCAGCAGGTCCAGGTCATCGACACAACGCACCTGCACGCCCGGCAGGGACGGCAGGTGGCCCAGCAGGGATTGCTGGCTCAGCAGCACGCTCAGGCCACTGTCTTCGATCATCCAGCCCAGGCGCTCCTGCGGGTAATCGGGGTCGAGCGGCACATAGGCGCCACCGGCCTTGAGCACCGCCAGCAGGCTGATGATCATCGCTGCCGAGCGCTCGACGGCAATGCCCACCAACACTTCCGGCCCGACGCCTTGAGCAATCAAGCTATGGGCCAGCGCGTTGGCGGCGGCGTTGAGCTGTGCATAACTCAGCGTCAGGTCGTTGCAGATCAGCGCCACGGCATCGGGCGTGGCCTGGGCCTGGTGTTCGAACAGTTGGTCCACGCGTTCTTCGGGCGGTGCCAGCAACGGCGGGTTCCACTGGCGCAGTTGCCTGTGGCGCTCGGCATCGTCCAGCAGCGCCAGTTCACCCAGGGCCCGGGAAGGTTGCGTGATCAGCGCCCGCAGCAGGTTCTGCCAGTGCCCTGCCATGCGCAGGATGGTCGCCGGCAGGTAGAGGTCGCGGCTGTATTCCAGGTTCGCTTCGATGCCCTGCTGCGAATAGCTGACATCCAGCGACAGGTCAAACTTGGCCTGGCCCGGACCACTGTCGAGAAATTCAAGCGATACGCCGCCCAGGTCGATACGTTCGGGCGCGACGCTGTCGGTCCGCCAGTTGAACAGCACCTGGAACAGCGGGTTGGCTTGGGCGCTGGCCTGCAATTGCAGGGCGTCGAAACTCAGTTCCAGCGGATAGTCGCCGTGGTCCAGGGCCGCCAGCGATTCTCGGCGCAGACGTTGCAGGAAGTCGCGGGCCGGCAGCAGCGGGTCGATGCGCACGCGGTACACCTGGCTGCTGACGAAGCAGCCGACCAGTTCCTGGGTTTCGCTACGATTGCGCGTGGCGTTGGGCACGCCGACGGTGAAGTCGTGCTGGCCGCTGTAGCGGCTGAGCAGCAACTGCCAGGCGCCGAGGGCGACCACGAACGGCGTCAGGCCCTGTTGCTGGCAAAAGCGGTTGAGCTCGGCGCACAGTTCGGCCGGCAGGCGCAGGTCGTGCTGCCCGGCGGGGTGGCGATGCTGTTCGCTGCGGGCAACGTCCACCGGCATGTCGAGGGTCGGCAGCGGTGTACCCAAATAATCCTGCCAGTACCTGGCGCTGTTGGCGCAGGCTGCGCTGCGCAGGTATTCGCCGCGTTGCCAGGCGGCGTAGTCGGCGTACTGGATCGCCGGTCGCGGCAACGGATTGTCCTGGGCAAAGGCGCAGGTCAGGTCGTGCATGAGGATCGCATTGGACCAGGCGTCGGAGACGATGTGGTGCATGTCCAGCAGCAACAGTTGGTCATCGGCGCCGACCTTGAGCAGAGTGGCGCGCATCAGCGGTGCCTGGCGCAGATCGAACGGCGTGTTGGCCTGGGTCTCGATGCGCTGGGCGATTTCACGGGCGCGGGGCTGTTCGGCCAGGTGGGTCAGGTCGTGCTGGTCGAGGACCAGCCGCGCCTGTGCGTCGACCACTTGCATCGCCACGCCGTCAATTTCGCGGAACGCCGTGCGCAGGATGTCGTGACGGGCCAGCAGTTGATTCAGCGCACGCTCCAGGCGCTGCGGCGGCAACGCGCCGCTGATGCGAATCACCCGGGGCAGGTTGTAGGCGGCGCTGTCCGGGGCTACTTGTTGCAAAAACCACAGGCGTTGCTGGGCAAAGGACATCGGCGCCGGGCGTTGGCCTGGGCGGGCGCTGATGCCCTGGGGTTGATCGGCGGTTTCTGCCAGCAGCAGCGCCAGTACATCGTCATCGATCAGCTCGTTCATCATGCGCTTGCCGCCACCGCTTGCTGTTGTGCCACGACCCGGCCGCCTTCCATGCGCACCAGTTGATCGGCAATGTCGAAATAACGGTCGTCGTGGGAAATCACGATGATGGTCTTGCCCAGGTATTTGAGTTCGGGCAGCAGCTCGGTGTAGAAAATCCGCCGGAACGTCGGGTCCTGGTCGGCCGCCCATTCGTCGAACACCAGCACCGGGCGTTCCTCCAGCCAGGCATTGAGCAGGGCCAGGCGCTTGCGCTGGCCGGTGGACAGGTCGGTGGTGCTGAAGGCGCCATCCTGGATGCTGACCTTGTGGGCGATTTCCAGGCGTTCCAGGTAGCGATTGGCGTCTTCCGGCACCTGCTGGTCGCCCTGCACCAGTTCATCGAACAGGTAGTAGTCGGCGAAAATGGTGGTGAACAGCTGGCGGTAGTCGTCGCGGCCCTCGGCGCCGACCACCTGGCCATCGACCAGCACTTCACCGCGTTGCGGCGCGTACAGGCCCAGCAGCAGTTTGATCAGGGTGGTCTTGCCGCCGCCGTTTTCGCCGACGATGAACACGATTTCGCCCTGGTTGATCGTCAGGTTGACCGGGCCCAGTTCGAACGCGGCGCTGCCTTTGACGGCGGGGAAGGCGTAGTGCACGTCGCGCATTTGCAGGTGCTGCACGCTGGCTTTCTTTTCGGCGACGCTTTCGCGCAGCAGCAGGTGCGGTTCCGGCGAGGAGAATTGCTCGGCCAGTTCGGCGATGCGCTTGAAGGCGATGTTGGCGCGGCTGATCACCGGCAGGGTGGTCACCAGGTATTCCAGCGGGCCCTTCATGTACAGCAGCACCAGCACGAAGCCGCTGAGCACGGCTTTATCGGTGCCCAGCCAGAACGCTTGCAGGGCCAGCGCCAGGCCGATCACCACGAAGAACAGCATCGAGCCGAAGGTCTTGGCCACCACGAAGGTGTTGATCGAGCGGATGTGCGTGTTGCAGATGTAGTCGGCGGTGCCTTCGATGCGCTGGCTGAACATGCGCTGGCGGCGCGGGCGATGGATACGCAGTTCCTTGGCACCGGCGGCGATGGCGCTGTAGTGCTTTTGCAGCTCGTCCTCGGCTTCACGGGCAGCCTCGAAGCCGCGAATGCCCTTGGCCCGCGCCACGTACTGCACCACCGTGCCGATGACGATGGCGACCAGCAGCAGGGCGAACATCGGCAGCGACAGGTAGGCCAGGTAACCCAGGCAGCCGAGGGTCACGGTGAAGGCGATGGCCAGCGGGGCGAAGGAAAAGGCGAAGTCGCTGACGGTGTCGACGTCGTGGGTCAGCACCGGGATGAGGCGGTGGCTGCGAAAACGCTCGATCTGCTCGATGGGCGCCAGCAGCACCTTTTCCCCCAGGGATTTGCGCAGGCCGGCGATGATGTGCTGGCCGACATGGTTGGTGCCGATGTCCGACAGGATCGAGGTCGACAGCGCGGCGATGCACAGGCCGACGAAGGTCGCCAGCACTTGGGGTGAAGGAATGCCGTCGCCATTCAGGGCATCGTTGATGGTCGCCAGCAGCGCCGTGATGGACAGGCCGCCGAGCATGCCAAGGAGGATGGACAACACCACGACGACCCGGTAAGGCCTGAGCAGGCCGAGGACTTCACTGATGGCTCCGCGGGGTTTTGAGGTCATGGGCGTTTCCACTTCAAGGGCCGGCAAGGGCAGAGGTTCAAAGAGTTGGGCTGGTTAAAAGACGAAACCCGCGGGCGACGATTTAGCCGCGCACGGGTTTGTGGGTGGGTTTGGCGATGGGATGTCAGCCTGAACACAAAACCTGTGGGAGCGAGCCTGCTCGCGATGAGGCCGGCACATCCAGCATCAATGGTGCCTGACACACCGCCATCGCGAGCAGGCTCGCTCCCACAATGGATTCAGGTCGTTCACAACATCTGCGTTAACCACAAAACTCTGTAGGAGCGAGCTTGCTCGCGATGAGGCCGGCACATCCAGCATCAATGGTGCCTGACACACCGCCATCGCGAGCAAGCCCGCTCCCACAGTTGATCTGGGTTGTTCACAAAATTTGTGTTCACCTCAAAACCCTGTGGGAGCGAGCCAGCTCGCGATGAGGCCGGTACATCCAACATCAATGGTGTCTGACACACCGCCATCGCGAGCAGGCTCGCTCCCACAGTTGATCTGGGGGGGCACAAAATTTGTGTTCACCTCAAAACCCTGTGGGAGCGGGCTTGCTCGCGATGAGGCCGGGACATCCAGCATCAGTGGTGACTGACACACCGCTATCGCGAGCAAGCCCGCTCCCACAGTTGATCTGGGTTGTTCACAAAATTTGTGTTCACCTCAAAACCCTGTGGGAGCGAGCCAGCTCGCGATGAGGCCGGTACATCCAACATCAATGGTGACTGACACACCGCCATCGCGAGCAAGCCCGCTCCCACAGTTGATCTGGGGGCACAAAATTTGTGTTCACCTCAAAACCCTGTAGGAGCGAGCTTGCTCGCGATGAGGCCGGCACATCCAACATCAATGGTGTCTGACACACCGCCATCGCGAGCAGGCTCGCTCCCACAGTTGATCTGGGGGGGGGCACAAAATTTGTGTTCACCTCAAAACCCTGTGGGAGCGAGCCTGCTCGCGATGAGGCCGGCACATCCAACATCAATGGTGACTGACACACCGCCATCGCGAGCAGGCTCGCTCCCACAATGGATTCAGGTGTTTCACAACATCTGCGTTAACCACAAAACCTGTGGGAGCGAGCTTGCTCGCGATGAGGCCGGTACATCGAACATCAATGGTGACTGACACACCGCCATCGCGAGCAAGCCCGCTCCCACAGTTGATCTGGGTGGTTCAAAAAATTTGTGTGCACCACAAAACCCTGTGGGAGCGGGCTTGCTCGCGATGAGGCCGGCACATTCAACATCAATGGCGCCTGACACACCGCCATCGCGAGCAAGCCCGCTCCCACAGTTGATCTGGGTTGCTCACAAAGTTCGTGTGCATCTCAAAACCCTGTAGGAGCGAGCTTGCTCGCGATGGGGCCGGCACAATCAGCATCAATGGTGCCTGACACACCGCCATCGCGAGCAAGCCCGCTCCCACAGTTGATCTGTGTTCACGCGGCGACCGGATTACAAATCCCGCGCCACCCGAAAGCCCAGCCAATCCCCGCGGGCATCGCCGTAGGCGGCGTTGCGGTTGCCCGAGCGGGAGAACACTGGCGCTTCGCCCCAGTCGTTGCCGCGCAGACGCTGGACCTTGCAGTCTTCGGTCACCCAGGCGCTGCCGTCGCTCGGGGCGCCGACGTAGTTTTCCGTGTAGCAGTCGGCGGTCCATTCGTAGACGTTGCCGTGCATGTCATACACGCCGAAGGCGTTGGCCGGGAAGCGGCCGGCGGGGGAGGTGAAGTTGTAGCCGTCGGCGGCGCCGTAGGTGTTGGCGTGCTTGGCGATGCTGTATTCCTTGCCTTCATCGAACGGGAAGGGGAACGGCCCGGTGCTGCCGGCGCGGGCGGCGTATTCGCGCAGGGATTCGCTGACCAGGTGGTAGGACTTGCCGGATTTTTTCGACAGCCAGGCCACATACGCCCGGGCTTCCTCGAGGTCCATGCACACCGCCGGGTGGCGCGCGGTGTATTCGTAGCGCGGGATGCCCGCCTTACACTCGCGACCGGGGCGGTCGTCGCCGTCGGGCATGACGTAACCGGTATCGCGCAGGTAGGCCTGCCATTCGCCGGCCAGCACCTGGAAGCGGCTGATCGCCACCGGCCGGGCAAAGGTCACCGGGTGTTGCGGGCTTTCGTCGGGCTCATGGCCCACTTCATCCTCCGGCGTACCCATGCTGAAGGTGCCGGCAGGCAGCACCACCATTTCCGGGCAATCCTTGCAGTCCTTGAACACCTTGCCCGGCGCAATCGCGCCCGCCTGGGCACTGGCCGGCAGCACCGCGCCGATGGCCAGCGCCAGCAGCGCCCCCATGGAAAAACCTGACAACGCACGGTTCATCGTTTCCCTCGTCAACAAGTGGATAAGTCAGAGCTGTCTGGCCAGCAACAGCATGAAGCGATCGATCTCGCCCTCGTTGTTGAGCAAACCCGGCGCAGTGCGAATCACCGGGCCCACATCGCGCTCCACGGCATCGGCCACCACACGGTTCTGCATCAGGTAGGCCGCGACCTCGTCGCTGTCCTTGCCCTTGATTCGGAAGAAGGTGAAGCCTGAGGAAAACTCCGGGCTGCGCGGTGTCACCAGTTCGATCTGCGGATGCTTGGCCAACTGCTGCTTCAAGTAGCTGTTGAGCGCATGGATGCGCCCCTGCACCTCGGCCTTGCCCAGTTGCAAATGCAGCTTGAATGCTTCGTTGAGCGCCCAGCGGTGCTCGAACGAGTGGTAACCGCCGGGCGTCATGGTAGTGGAGAAGTGCTCGGCCTCGGAGAAGGTCGGGATGATCGGCGTGACGTACTTGACCTCACTACTGCGGCTGCAAACGATGCCGGTGCCGCGCGGGCCGAACAGCCATTTATGGGTGCCGGCGATGAAGAAGTCGCAGTTCATGGTCGGGAAGTCCAGGTCCTCCACGCCAAAACCGTGCACGCCGTCCACCACATAGACGATGCGGTCCTGTTCGCTGCGGTTACGGTTGTGCTTGTCCACCAGCGCGCCGATGTCGTCAATCGGCAGTTTCACGCCGCTGCCCGAATGCACCCAGGTCATGCCCAGCACACGGGTGTGCGGCGCGATGGCACGGTCGATGTTGTCGAGGATTTCCTGGCGCGACAGGGTTTGCGGGTCCTTGAACAGTTCGATCTTGCGCACGCGGGTGCCGTCGCGCTCCTTGCGCAGATCCAGAATGGTGTGGGTGGCGTAATGCTCGTGGGCTGTGGTGAGGATTTCCTGGTCGGCGCGTACCTGCACGCCGCCGTAGATCATCGCCAGCCCCTGGGTGGTGCTGCCGGTCAGGGCGATCTGCTTGGCATCGGCATTCAGGTAACGGCCGGCCCAGACCCGCACTTCTTCCTCGCGTTGTTCGGTGACGCCCCTGTCCCAGTCCATGGCCAGCCCGGGGTTCTTGTCCAGGGCTGCGCGGTGCATGGCGATGGCGTCGCGCACCGGCTTGGGGTGCGAGGTGACCAGGAAGTTGGAGAAGTGCAGGTAGTCCGGGTCCTGATCGAACAGTTGCCGCAGTTGCGCCCACTTGTCCCGTGGCAACGGCGGCGCCAGCGGGGCGGCGCTGGCGACGCCTGGCAGGCCGGCAGACAGGGGCAGGGCGGCGGCGAGCAGGCCGGCCTGTTTCAGGAACGTACGACGATCGGTCATGGTTTGCGGGTGTCCTGCTGGGAAATCAGTGCCGGTTTGGCGGCTTTCTGCACCTGGTCCCAGACCCGCAGGAAGTTGCCGCCCCACAGCTTGGCGATGTCGGCTTCGGAGTAGCCGCGCGAGATCAGCTCGGCGGTGACGTTGCGGATCTCGCCGACGTTCTCCCAGCCCTTGACGCCGCCGCCCTCGTTGAAGTCGGAGCTGATGCCGACATGGTCGATGCCGATCTTGCGCACGGTGTAGTCGATGGCGTCGCCCAGGTCCTTGAGGCTGGCCTTGGGCTCTTCCTCGAGGATCGCGTAGAGGCGGCTGGCGTACTTGCCGAACTTCTCTTCGGACCACGCGGCGATGATCGGGTCACCCGGCATCAGGGCCATGGCGAGGTTGGGCAGGGGCGGCAGGTCGAAGCTTTTGCGCAACTCGTTGAGCTTGTCCTGGGTGGTCTGCGTCAGCGGCTTGAGGTACTGCGAGAAGCCGACGACCTGGACCACGCCGCCGCTGTTCTTGATCAGCTGCATTTCCTTGTCGCTGAGGTTGCGCGGGATATCGACCATCGCCCGCGGCGCCGAGTGCGAGGCCACCAGCGGCGTGCGGCTCAGCTGCGCCACCTGTTGCAGGGCCTGGGTCGACATCTGCGACACGTCGATAATCACCCCCAGGTCGTTGAGGCGGCCGACCGCCTGCTTGCCCAGGTCCGAGAGACCGTTGAGTGCATCGGGCGAGTCGTTGAAAAACGGCAGCGGGCGCGAGGAGTCGGCCCAGTCGTTGTTGCCGATGTAGCTGAAGCCGAACATGCGCATGCCCCGCGCCGTCCACAGGTCCAGCTGGCTGAGGTCGTGGCCCAGCGGGTAGGCGTTGAGCATGCTGATGAAGATGGCGAACTTGCCTTCGCCGTGCAGGCGGCGGAAATCGTCCGGGGTGTAGGCGATGGCGACCTGGTTGGGGAAGTCGCGGACCATGCCGGTGATGATCTTGTAGCGGATTTCCTGCTGGTTGCGTGCCTCGTCGACAAACCCGTCGGTGGGCTTGTGCGGAGCGTTGGCGCCATTCCAGATTTCCGGCCAGCCGAAAATCGTCAGAGCCGCCCCGGACAACTGGCCACGGTTGGCCTTGACCAGGTCGAACTGGCCTTCGCCATCCTTGTCGGCCTCGTGGCCGTCGGTGCCGAAGTTCTGCATCAGGCTGACGTGGCTGTCGAAGGACAGCAGGCGCTGGTGCAACTCATCGGCCTGCTTGACCACCTTGTCCGGGTAACCGAGATCGTCGCTGAACCAATGATCCCAGGCGGCCAGACCGCCCGCCGCGGCGATCGCCAAAGCCAATGGCAGGCCGATGTACAAAGCCTTTTTCGAACGTGGTCTTTTCATTGCCGTCTCAGTCAGGTTCGCCGTCGAGGTGCAGGCGCGGGGGCCTTTGCTATCTGGGGAGAACGAGTGGCTGAGGGAGGAATTTAGTGTTCGTGCGGGCCTCATCGCGAGCAGGCTCGCTCCCACATGTGTTTTGTGAACACTGAAGATCCAGTGTGGGAGCGAGCCTGCTCGCGATGGCTTCTAAATTTAGCCGGGCAACACTCGTTCTAGCTTGGATAAAGCCTGCTCCATGGCTGACACAGGTAGGGCAATGAAGATTTCTCGGCGATGGTTCATGGCCGGCCTGGCGCTCACGGGCGCCGCGGTGCCGGCGGCTTTTTTCGGGCATCGTGAGTGGACGAAACCGGACCCGACGATCACCCCGGGCGAGGCCACGGTCGAGCTGGCGGACACCGCCGGCCAACAACTGGCCAATTCGCTGCGCGGGGTCTGGGGCATCCGTTTCGAAGGTTCGCACGCGGGGCTGGACGGGTTGCCGTTGACCGGCCTGGAACTGTTTCTTGATGTTGCCCAGCGCGGCCGCGGCCTGCGCGGTTACCTCGATACCGCCGAGCAGTTGCGCGGCGAAGCGCCACCGCGCTATCGGGTGGTTGGCGACCTGGTGCAGCCGCAACCCACTGAGCTGTACTGGCGCCTGTTCGACAGCCAGTCGAGCGAGGACGCGCCGGCCTATGAACTGACGGTGGTGCTCGATGAAGTCTGGGCCGATTTCGGCAACGCCGGCAGCGGCACCTTGAGCGGCCGTCTGCTGCGCCTGGATCAGCCACTCGCCCAGCCGGCCCAGGACAATCGTTTCGTCGCGCGCAAGCGCCTGTTCCCCGAAGCCCGCGAGCGTGCCGGCCTGAACCCGACGCTGCTGGCCTGGCTGGTGTCCCCCGAACATCGGTTGTTCCACCAGCTGTGGCACGCCAGCCGCGACAAATGGCACACCTTGCCCGAAGACAAGCGCGAGGCCCTGCGCGGCATCGGCTGGCAGCCCGGCCCACGGGGCCAGGAACGCGATGCCCGGGGCGATCGCAAGGACCGCAACGGCTCGGGCGTCGATTTTTTCTTCATGCACCGGCACATGCTCGGCACGGCGCGCTCCATGCAGGACCTGCCTTCCTGGTCGAGCTTTCCCATGCCGCAGCCGGAGCTTGAACGCGACCGCACCGGCTTCGCCCGTTACTTCGACAACCACGACGGCATGGCGCTGCCGCCAACTTGGCTGGCCGCCGAAGACAGCGAGTACACCCAGTGGGTCAGCGACATCAAGACCGCCGAAACCTACCACGGCAATTTCGAGGTCTGGGAGTCGCGCTACCGCGACCCGCGTTACCTCTCGCAACTGACCCTCGGCCAGTTCGGCTCGGAAATCGAACTGGGCCTGCATGACTGGCTGCACATGCGCTGGGCCTCGGTGCCGCGTGACCCGTCCAACGGCCAGCCCGTGCCGTTCGCCAGGGACCCGGCGGACTTCGCGGCGCGCTGGTACGCGGCGGAAAACGATTTCCTCGGCGACCCGTTTTCCTCCCACGTGCACCCGGTGTTCTGGCGCTTCCACGGCTGGATCGACGACCGCCTCGAAGACTGGTTTCGCGCCCACGAGCGCTTCCACCCCGGGGGAGGTCAGCCGGCTGCAGGTCAATGGTGTGCCGTGGTTCGCGCCGGGGCGTTGGGTCGAGGTGGCCGACCCGTGGCTGGGCCCGGTGACCCATGGCTGCAGCACAACGCCGGGGTTGCAGGTGGGCAAGTCGGTGGAGATGGACCCCGAGACGATGAAACTGGCGTTGCGCATTACCTTCATCGGCGATGAACAGAAACTGGCCGGGCTGTTTCGGCGGGTGCCGCAGCGGCCTTGGTATGCGCGGCATTTGAAGGTGAATCCGATCAGCAGTTAGGGGTTGAGACCGCGTTATCGTTCATCGCGAGCAGGCTCGCTCCCACAGTGGAACTGGTGAAACACAGATTTTGTGAACACCTGAACTCCCACAGTGGTTTTGTGAACACTGAAGATCCAGTGTGGGAGCGAGCCTGCTCGCGATGTTCTACAGAGCACCGCCAATCACAAAGCCTGCCACCCACCCCCAAGCGCCTTGTACAACGCCACACTCGCCTGCAACCGCGCCAACCGCAATTGCACATTCAAATCCTGCGCCGCATACAGCGTGCGCTGCGTCTCCAGCACCGTCAGCAGGTCCTCGGCGCCTGCCTGGTAGCGGCTCTGGGCGATGTTGAAGGCGGTCTGCGCCTGGTTCAGTTCCTCGCTTTGCCACTGGCGTTGCTCATCCAGCCCGCGAATGCTGTTCAGCGCTTTTTCCACGTCGGCGAAGCCGTTGATGATGCTGGCGCGGTAGTTCTCCAGCAGCTCCTGTTGCCGGGCGTTGGCCTTGTCGCGTTCGGCGCCGAGCCGGCCGTTGTTGAAGATCGGTGCCGCGAGCCCCGCAGTAAGGTTGTAGAACGGGCTGCGCAAAATATCGGCAGCGGTGTTGGCGCCCGAACCCAGGTTGGCGCTGAGGGTGACGGTGGGCAGCATGGCGGCGCGGGCGACGCGCACGTCGGCCTGGGCCGCGGCCAATTGCGCTTCGGCGCGGGCGATGTCCGGGCGACGGCTGAGCAGGTCGCTGGGCACGCCGCTGTCGATGGTCGGCCATTGCAACTGATCGAAGGTTTCCTGCAACGGCGGCAGCTCCTGCACCGGGCGGCCGAGCAGGGCGGCGAGGCTGATCTGCGCATCCACCGCCTGTTGTTGCACGGTGGGCAACTGCCGCTGCTGGGCCGCCACCAGGCTCTTCTGTTGCGCCAGTTCCAGGGCCGTGGCCGAACCTGAATCGAAGCGGGTCTGCACCAGGTTCAGCACGCGCTGGGCGTTGGCCAGGTTGAGTTCCGCGATGCGCCGTTGTTCGTGCAGCGACAAGGTCTGCGCATAACTGCTGGCCACGCCGCTGAGCAGGGTCAGCTCGACGGTGGCCTGGTCGAATTCGCTGGCCTGCAAGTTGAAGCGGGCGCTGTCGCGGGTGGCGCGCTGGCCCCCCCAGAAGTCGATCTCGTAACTGGCGGTGAGGCTGGCGTCGAAATAGTCCACGGCCTTGTTGCTGTCGTCGACGTCGAGCTGGTTGTAGCCATTGCCGCGCAGCAGCTTCTGCCGGTTGGCGTTGGCCGCGCCCTTGACCTCGGGCAGTTGCGAGCCGCCGGCGATCACGGTGCCGGCCTGGGCCTGGCGCACGCGGGCGACGGCGGCGGCCAGGTCGAAGCTGCCGGCGCGGGCCTGTTCGATCAGGCGATCGAGTTGCGGGCTGCCAAAGCGGGTCCACCATTGGGCGTTGTCGCGTAGCGCCTGGGCGGTGTGCGGCGACTGCCACGCGGCGGGCGCGACGATGCCGCTGTCCGGGCGCGGGGCGTTATCCGCGCAGGCGCTGAGCAGCAGGCACAGGGTCAACAGGCTGAGACGCGGTTTCATAGGTCGATCATTCACTTGTAAGGGCCGTGACCGGGTCGAGCCGGGCAGCTTTGCGGGCCGGCATGAAGCCGAAGACGACACCGGTGACCAGGGCGCAGGCGAAGGCGCCCAGCACGGCCATCAGGGAAAAGGCCACGGCGACTTCGCTGAGGATCAGCACGCCACCGACGATCAGCGCCAGGGCGATGCCGGCCAGGCCGCCGACCACCGAAAGCATCACCGCTTCGGTGAGGAACTGGCGCAGGATGTCGCGCTGGCGGGCGCCGGTGGCCATGCGGATGCCGATCTCACGGGTACGCTCGCGCACGGTCATGAGCATGATGTTCATCACGCCGATGCCGCCCACCAGCAGCGAGATCGCGGCAATCGAGCCGAGCATCAGCGACAGGGTGTTCTGGGTACGCGCCTCGGCCTGGATCATCGCGGCGTTGTTGGTCAGCTCGAAATCCTTCTTGCCGTTGTGCAGGCGCAGCATCAGTTGCTCGATGGCCACTTCGGTTTCCTTGACCTTGCGCGCGTCGGCAGCGGCAATCGCCACGTATTCCGGGTTGTGCGTGCCGAACAGACGCACGCTGGCGGCGGAGTAGGGCACGGCAATGCGGTCGTCGCTGTCGGAGTCGCCGGAGCTGGCGCCTTTTTCCGCGAGCACGCCGACCACCTGGAATGGCACGTTCTCAATCAGGATGTACTGGCCGATGGGGTTGGCGACATCCTTGAGCAATTTGCTGCGCACCTTGTGGCCGATCACCGCGACGGCCGCGGCGTTCTGTTCATCGGCTGCGGTGAAGTAGCTGCCTTCGACCACCGGCCAGTTGAAGATGGCCGGGAAGTTGGTGTCGTTGCCGCCGACGTAGCTCATGTGGTCGAGGTTGCCGAAGCGCACACCGGCTTCTGCGCCGTTGACCGGCATGATGCGCATCACCTGCGGCAGGCTGCCCAGCGCCGCGACGTCGTCGAGGGTGATGATGCCCGGCGGCGTACGCGGGTTGGGCGCCGAGCCGCTCAGGTAAATGATGTTCGAGCCAAAGGCACCCATTTGCGCCATGACCTGGCGCTTGCTGCCTTCACCGACGGCCAGCATGACCACCACCGAGGCGACGCCGATGATGATGCCCAGCAGCGTCAGTGCGGTGCGAAAGCGGTTGATCCACATCACCCGCCAGGCCGCGTGCACGGCGTCCACCAGCTCGCCTTTCCAGGCGCCGGTCTGCTCGGCGCCTTCGCTCAGGCGCTTGCGCAGGTCGACGGCTTGCAGGGCGCCGGGGTTGGCCGAATTTTGCGCGTCGGGGTTGTCGTGGGCGCTGTCGCTGATGATCAGGCCGTCGCGAATTTCGATGATGCGCTTGGCCCGCGCCGCGACTTCGCGGTCGTGGGTGATGAGGATCACCACGTGGCCCTGGCTCGCCAGTTCGTCGAGCAGGGCCATGACCTCGGCGCCGCTGTGGCTGTCGAGGGCGCCGGTGGGTTCGTCGGCGAGGATGATGTGGCCGCCGTTCATCAGGGCGCGGGCGATGGACACCCGTTGCTGCTGGCCGCCGGACAGTTGATGCGGGCGGTTGCCGGTGCGCGAGGCCAGGCCCAGGCGGTCGAGCAGGGCGGCGGCGCGGGCATGCCGCTCGGCGGCGGGGGTGCCGGCGTAGATCGCCGGCATCTCGACGTTTTCCTGGGCCGAGCCGGACGGAATCAGGTGGTAGCCCTGGAACACGAAGCCGAAGGCCTCGCGGCGCAGCCAGGCCAGTTCGTCGCTATCCAGCCCCGCGACGTTTTCCCCGGCGAAGCGGTATTCGCCCGACGTCGGCCGGTCGAGGCAGCCGAGGATGTTCATCAGGGTCGATTTGCCGGAGCCGGAGGCGCCGACGATGGCCACGAATTCGCCGGCATGGATCGACAGGTCGATGCCGCGCAATACGTGAACCTCAGGGGAATCGCCGCCGCCGTAGGCCTTGCGGATGTCCTGCAGTTCGATCAGGGGCGTCTGCATTCAGCCGCCACTCCCGTCGGCCGGGCCGATCAGCAGGTGATCGCCTTCCTCGAGACCGTCGAGAATCTGCACCTTCAGCCGATCGCTGATGCCGGTGCGCACGCTGCGCTGCTCGATGGCGCCGTTTTTTGCCACCACGTTGGCGGTCTGGCGGTCGGGCTCGGGGCTGCCCTGCAAGGCGGCGATGGGTGCGGTGAGGACGTTTTTCGCCTGGTTGGCGACGAAGAACACCTGGGTGGTCATTTCCGCCATCAGCGCGTTGTCGGCGTTGTCCACGTCGAGCAGCACGGTGTAAAGCACCACGCGGGCGCTGCCGCTCTTGCTGGTGCTGGCCGGGCTGCCACCACCCTGGCTGGTCTGGTCCAGCGGCTTGGGCGGAATCGGCAGGATTTGCCGCACGGTGCTGCTCCAGCGCCGGTTGCCGCCGCTCAAGGTGGTGAACCAGGCGGTCATGCCCGGTTTGACGTGGCCGATGTCGGCCTCCGAGACCTCGGCCCAGACGGTCATCGGCGACAGCTTGGCGATGCGCAGGATCAGCGGCGTCTGCTGCTGGGCGTTGAGGGTCTGGCCTTCGCGGGCATCGAGGGCGACCACGGTGCCGCTCATGGGCGCATAGATGCGGGTATAGCCGAGTTCGGCCTGGTCGCTGCGCAGGTTGGCCTCGGCCTGGCGGATCTGCGCCTGGAACATGTCGATGCGCGCCTGGGTGGTGCGCAGCTCGGCCTGGGCGGTCTGCACGTCTTCGTCGCGGGTCGCGCCGCCGGCGGCGAGGTTCTGCTGGCGCTTGTACTTTTGTTGCGCGAGGTCGTGCAGGGCCCGTTGCTCCTGCAACTGGGCCTTGAGGTTGTCGATGGAAAAACGCCCGGCGTCGAGCTTGGCCTGTTGCGTGGATGGGTCGATCTGCACCAGCAACTGGCCTTCCTTGACCACGTCGCCGACTTCCACGTGGATCTTGTGGATCTGCCCGGAGGCCTGCGCACCGACGTCGACATAACGTCGCGGTTGCAGGGTGCCCAGGGCGGTGACGCTGCTTTCGATATCCGCCCGCGCGACCTGGACCGTGGCGTATTGATCGCGGCCCGGAGGCAGGACTTGCCAGGCCGAGACGGCGATGATCGGGATCAGACAGAGGGCGACAAGCAGGGCGCGTCGGGCGTGACGGGGACGTTTCATGCAGTGTTCCGGCCAAAGGAGTTCGGCCCGTCATTCAACTGGCGCGCCACGGCGGCGGCAGGCGAACGCTGTCGGAGGGCCGACAGAAACGGGGGGCTGTCCTGTAAACGATGGAATCGCGAAGGAATTTAACCTCGGACACACGGAGTTACAGGTGTGTAGGAAAGTACGACTTGTGCAGCAAATTCAAACAACGCTTTAAATCTATATGAGAATTACTATAAATTACACGCTCGAAATTGCCACCATCGTGCCACTGCCCGTCGGGCGGTCGCGGATCTGGCTCAAGGACAGTCGCCGCACACGTGCGGCCGGGAGTCATGGTTGGAAAACTACTACCGCGAGCTGGTGTGTTTCCTCAATGCCAAGCTGGGCAACCGTCAGGTTGCCGAAGATGTGGTGCATGACGCTTATCTGCGGGTTCTGGAGCGCTCCAGCGACACGCCGATCGAGCAACCCCGGGCTTTCCTTTATCGCACCGCGCTCAACCTGGTGATCGACGACCATCGGCGCAATGCCCTGCGCCAAGTCGAATCGCTGGAAGTGCTCGACAGCGAAGAGCGTTATTTCACCCCGTCCCCGCACACCAGCCTCGATCACGGCCAGCGCCTGGAAATGCTCCAGCGCGCCCTCGCCGAGTTGCCGGTGCTGTGCCGCGAGAGCTTCCTGCTGCGCAAGCTCGAAGGCCTGTCGCACCCGGAAATCGCCGAACGCCTGGGGATTTCCCGGGCGCTGGTGGAAAAGCACATCGTCAATGCGATGAAGCATTGCCGGGTGCAGATGCGCCAGTGGGAAGCGCACTGATCGCGCACACGTCGGCTTAAATTTTATTTCACTGTCCTCGTTCCCTATCAACAGACGACTTGCAGTCCTGCTCCGCGCAGGCCAGGTCATTGAGGTTTAATCCCCGCGGTTGAGCGGTTCATCCAGAGGACACTGGAAATGACACAGGCAATTGCATCGCCCCTCGTTCACGACCTGATCGGTGTAGGGTTCGGCCCTTCGAACCTGGCGCTGGCCATCGCTCTGCAGGAACGCGCCGCCAGCCAGGGCGAGCTGGATGTGCTGTTTCTCGACAAGCAGGCCAACTATCGCTGGCACGGCAACACCCTCGTCACCCAGAGTGAACTGCAGATTTCCTTCCTCAAGGACCTGGTGACCCTGCGCAATCCGACCAGCCCTTACTCCTTCGTCAATTACCTCAAGCAGCACGGGCGCCTGGTGGACTTCATCAACCTGGGCACCTTCTACCCGTGCCGCATGGAGTTCAACGATTACCTGTGCTGGGTTGCCGGACAGTTCACGGAGCAAAGCCGTTACGGCGAAGAAGTGCTGACCATCGAGCCGGTGGTGCACAGCCAGCAGGTCGAAGCGCTGCGGGTGATCTCGCGTGATATCCAGGGCCAGCAACACGTGCGCACCGCCCGCTCGGTGGTGGTGAGCGCCGGTGGGACGCCGCGTATTCCTGAAGCGTTCAAGGCGCTGAAAGAGGACGGCCGGGTGTTCCATCACTCGCAGTACCTTGCGGAAATGGCCAAGCAGCCGTGCGTGAACAACCAGCCGATGAGCATCGCGATCATCGGCGGCGGGCAGAGCGCGGCGGAAGCCTTCATCGACCTGAACGACAGCTTCCCGTCGGTGCAGGTGGACATGATCCTGCGTGGCTCGGCGCTGAAGCCGGCGGATGACAGCCCGTTCGTCAACGAGGTGTTTTCGCCGGAGTTCACCGATCTGATCTTCCAGCAGAACAGCAGCGAACGTGAGCGGCTGGTCAACGAGTACCACAACACCAACTACTCGGTGGTGGACCTCGACCTGATCGAGCGCATCTACGGCATCTTCTACCGGCAGAAAGTCTCGGGCATCGCCCGTCACGCTTTCCGTACCCTGACCACCGTGGAAAAAGCCACCGCCACCGCACGCGGCATCGAACTGGTGGTGCGCAACAACGCCACCGGCGAAGTGACGGCTCGCCAATATGACGCCGTGGTGCTGGCCACCGGTTACGAGCGGCAGATGCACCGCAAGTTGCTGGCGCCGCTGGAAGAGTACCTGGGCGACTTCGAAGTGGACCGCAACTACAAACTGATCACCGACGAACGCTGCAAGGCCGGCCTGTACATGCAGGGCTTCTGCCAGGCCAGCCACGGCCTGAGCGACACACTGCTGTCGATCCTGCCGATTCGCGCCGATGAAATTGCCGGCTCGCTGTACGAGCACGGCAAGCACCGTGGGCACAGCCGCTCGGTGGCGGATTTGTTGTTGGCCACTGCCAGCTGATTTTCGGCAGTCTCCAGGCCGCCATCGCGAGCAGGCTCGCTCCCACAATGGAACCGCATTTCCCGGCCCATTGTGGGAGCGAGCCTGCTCGCGATAGGGTCCTCAAAACCACCCCAAAAAACCCATTCCTGAACCCTCCCTGAAGAACCCCGCAATTCCCCCACCCCCCGCCAAACCTTGGTTTACTCTGCCTGTATCGGGGCGTAAGCTTCGCGCGTTTTCAACCAAAGCGGAGACCCACAGTGGGTACTTGTTCGAGTGACAGTAGTCGGCCGGTTTCGATAACCGGCAATTTCCCGGCAAGATAACGCACTGAATTTCCGTGCCGTCGTCTCGCCGTAAAAGCGAGCAGCGGCATCCCGATACCTGGCCGGTCCCGGCCCGGTTCCCGACGTCCTCTCATCGACGCTGAACCCTGCGTGATTTCGACTGCGGTCGTCATCGCGGCGCTCGTGCACGCCTGCTCGAAGGTTTCCCGGCTGACCCTGGGGGAACTGCCATGAACCTGACCCTGCTCAAGGAATTCTTCGCCGGATTCCTGCGCACCCGCCACATCGCCCGCCACTTCCGGCGTCTGGCGCTGCTGGAAACCTTCACCGACACCACGGTCAGCCGCGAGGTGCCGCCGACCCTGGCGCAAACCCTGGTCAGCGCTGCCGGCAGCGACACCGGCGCGTTGCTGGCGCAGCTTGGCAGCCACACCGACGGCCTGAGCGAAGCCGAGGCCCTGGCCCTGCGCGAGCAGTTCGGCCTCAATGAAGTCGAGCACGAACAACCGCTGCCGTGGTGGGTGCACTTGTGGCACTGCTACAAGAACCCGTTCAACCTGCTGCTGACCCTGCTCGCGGTGATTTCCTGGCTGACCGAAGACATGAAGGCCGCCATCGTGATTTTCTCCATGGTGGTGCTCTCCACGCTGCTGCGCTTCTGGCAGGAGAGCAAATCCAACCAGGCGGCCGACGCGCTCAAGGCGATGGTCAGCAACACGGCCACGGTGATGCGCCGCGATGCGCTGCGCACGGAAGTGCCGATCAAGCTGCTGGTGCCGGGCGACCTGATCGTGCTGTCGGCCGGCGACATGATCCCCGCCGATTGCCGGGTGCTCAACGCCAAGGACCTGTTCGTCAGCCAGGCGGCGATGACCGGCGAGTCGATGCCGGTGGAGAAATTCCGCCATCAGCAGGATCAGGACACGCGCAACCCGCTGGACCTGGACAACATCCTGTTCATGGGCACCAACGTGGTCTCGGGCACGGCGATCGCGCTGATCCTGACCACCGGCAACAGCACCTATTTCGGTGCCCTGGCCCAGCGGGTCGGGGCCACCGACCGTGCGCCGACGTCGTTCCAGACCGGGGTCAACAACATCAGCTGGCTGCTGATCCGCTTCATGTTCGTCATGGCGCCGCTGGTGCTGTTCATCAACGGCTTCACCAAGGGCGACTGGACAGAGGCGTTGCTGTTCGCGCTGTCGATTGCCGTGGGCCTGACCCCGGAAATGCTGCCGATGATCGTCACCTCGACCCTGGCCAAGGGCGCGGTGTTCCTGTCGCGCAAGAAAGTCATCGTCAAGCGCCTGGACGCGATCCAGAACTTCGGCGCCATGGACGTGCTGTGCACCGACAAGACCGGCACCCTGACCCAGGACCGGATTTTCCTCGCGCGCAATGTCGATGTCTGGGGCAACGACAGCGATGACGTGCTGGAAATGGCCTACCTGAACAGTTACTACCAGACCGGCCTGAAAAACCTGCTGGATGTGGCGGTGCTGGAACACGTCGAGGTGCACCGGCAATTGAAGGCGGGCACGGCGTTTCGCAAGGTCGATGAAATCCCCTTCGATTTCACCCGGCGGCGCATGTCGGTGGTGGTCGCCGAGCGCGACCATGCGCACCTGCTGATCTGCAAGGGCGCAGTGGAAGAAGTCCTGGCCGTCTGCACCCGGGTGCGTCACGGCGAAGTCGACGAAGCGTTGAGCGATGACTTGCTGGCGCGGATTCGCCAGGTCACGGCCACCTTCAACGCCGAGGGCCTGCGGGTGGTGGCGGTGGCAGCGCGGCCGATGACTGAGGGTCGCGACACCTACAGCCTGGCCGATGAGCAGGCCTTGACGCTGATCGGCTACGTGGCGTTCCTCGATCCGCCCAAGGACAGCACCGCGCCGGCCCTTAAGGCACTGGCCGAGCATGGCGTGGCGGTAAAAGTGCTGACCGGCGACAACGAGCTGGTCACCGCGAAGATCTGCCGTGAGGTCGGGCTGGAGCAGCGCGGCCTGCTGATGGGTAACGACATCGAACGCATGAGCGATGCCGAACTGGCGGTGGCGGTGGAGACCACCAACGTCTTCGCCAAACTGACGCCGACGCACAAGGAGCGCATCGTCCGTCTGCTCAAGGGTAACGGCCATGTGGTCGGCTTCATGGGTGATGGCATCAACGACGCCCCGGCGCTGCGCACTGCCGACATCGGCATCTCGGTGGACAGCGCGGTGGACATCGCCAAGGAAGCGGCCGACATCATCCTCCTGGAAAAAAGCCTGATGGTGCTGGAGGAGGGCGTGCTGGAAGGGCGCCGCACTTTCGCCAACATGCTCAAGTACATCAAGATGACGGCGAGCTCGAACTTCGGCAACGTGTTCTCGGTGCTGGTGGCCAGTGCGTTCATTCCGTTTCTGCCGATGCTGCCCATGCACCTGCTGGTGCAGAACCTGCTCTACGACATTTCGCAGATCGCCATCCCGTTCGATAACGTTGATGAAGAGATGCTCAGGAAACCGCAACGCTGGCAACCAGCAGACGTCGGGCGCTTCATGCTGTTCTTCGGGCCGATCAGTTCGATCTTCGACATCAGCACCTTCGCCCTGATGTGGTACGTGTTCGATGCCAACACCCCGGACCACCAGACCCTGTTCCAGTCCGGCTGGTTCGTGGTCGGGCTGCTGACCCAGACGCTGATCGTGCACATGATCCGCACACCGAAGATCCCGTTCCTGCAAAGCCGCGCGGCCCTGCCGCTGATGGCGATGACCGGGATCATCATGGCCGTGGGCATTTTCTTGCCGATGGGGCCGCTGGCGCACTACTTCAAGTTGCAGGCGCTGCCGTCGCTGTACTTCGTGTTCCTGCCGGTAATCCTGCTCGCGTACATGGCGCTGACCCAGGCGGTGAAGGGTTTTTACATCCGCCGCTTCGGCTGGCAATAAGGGGGGGGTCGAAGGATCGTACTCGCTGTAGCGCCAGTACGATCCGGAGCCTCACAGGCCGCACCCGATCAGCTGCCTCGAATTTCGGAATAATCCTACAGAAAGCTCGATGGCTCTTCCGTAGCCTTGCGAGCTCCCGAATCTGAAACCCTTCTGGTGGTCCCGGTTGTCGAACAAAGCGTTACGTATCCTGATTGCCGACGAGCAACATTTTCAGCGCATGAGAATCGAGCGCCTGTTTAACCGGCTCGATTACTACCGTGTGGCGCCCGTGCAGGATCTGGAGGAATTGCTGACCCTGATCGAGTACGGCGGCGTGCCTTTCGATCTGGTGGTCATCAATGCCGCCATGGTTGATGGCGGACTGAACCTCGCAGACCTCTTCCTCGATCACCCGCAGGTGCATCACGCCTTGATCTACGGCGCCGATGCCGCACTGGTGTCAGCGGTCTCTGCCAGCGAGGTGCACAGGATCCAGGTGATCCAGGCGGCTTCGCTCGAATTGCCCGTCATCGAACGGGCAATGGCCGTCATCGAATCGCGGCGACCGTTCGTCGGCACTGTCATTTCTGTCAGCTAGTCTTGCGCGTCGTCACATGCAAAAGTCATCGCGCAGCTACTGCGTCTAACCCAGGTTCGACCCTTGGACATGCCTCGCCCAACCGTCGTGTATTCGCACAGGGATTTGCCATGAGCTCAGCGTTAATAGCGGACGATCATCCGGTGGTTCGCGCTGCCGTGAAAATCCTGCTGAAACAGGAGGGGTTCAACCAGATAGTCGAAGTGGCCGCGGGCAATGAAGTGCTGCCGGCGATCCGTGAACATAATCCGGATCTGATGATCCTCGACCTGGGCATGCCCAAGCTCGACGGTCTGGATGTGCTGGCAAGGATCCAGTCGAGTGATTTGCGCTGTCGAGTGGTGGTCTTCACCGGCCAGGAGGCGGATTATTACCAGGAGCGTTGCATGCGGGCCGGCGCCGTGGCGTACGTGTCCAAGACCAACGACCTGCAGCATCTGCACAAGGCTGTCCATGCGGTTCGGGCCGGCTACTCCTACTTCATTCAGTTGCGCTCCAGCTCGGTTTCGATGACCGCGCTGCAACGCAGCGAAAAGGAAATGATCGACAGGCTTTCCGATCGCGAGTTGACGATTTTCCAGCACCTGGCGCGGGGCAGGGGCAACAAGGAAATTGCCGAGATCATGAACCTGAGCCACAAGACGGTCAGTACCTACAAGACCCGCCTGGTGGAAAAACTCAACGTGGATTCCAAGGTTCACCTGAGGGATTTCGCCAAGCGCAATCATCTGATCTGAATGAAGACCTTTCGCCGCTTTCCCTGCCTGACGTCCCTTGTCGTACTGGGGTGCCTGTGGATTTCCAGCCTGTGTGCGCAGCCGCAGACCCTGTCCTTGCTGGGGCGTTCGAACGTCGATGGCTATGACATCAAGCTGGCGGACGCCGACGCGCAATGGTTGCGACAAAAGGGCCGACTGGTGCTAGCTGTCACGGCACCCGATTACCCGCCTTTCGATATCACCATCACCGGTACGACCTACGAAGGGCTGACGGCGGACTATGCCGGCCTGCTCGCACAACTGTTGCACGTGGACATCGAGGTTCGGCGCTACGCCTCGCGCGACGACGCGGTGCGCGCGATCAAGCAGGGCACGGCCGACCTGCTGGGCACGGCCAACCGTTACGAGACGCAGGACCCGCAACTGCGCAAATCCAGCGCCTATGCCGATGACCAGTCGGTACTGGTGGCGCGCACCGACTCGCCTCTGCCCCTGGACCCGGAACTGGCCGGCAAGCGCCTGGCGATGTTGTATCACTACCTGCCGGAACAGCAGGTGCGGGCGTTTTATCCCAAGGCGAATGTGCAGCTGTTTCCTTCGACGCTGGGGGCCGTCGGAGCGGTCGCCTTCGGCCAGGCGGACGTGTTCATCGGCGACGCCATCAGCACCCATTACCTGATCAGCAAGAACTACCTCAACAACGTGCAAATGGCGGACTTTTCGCCCATGGAGTCGGGGCGTTTCGCCTTTGCGATGGCCAACGACAGCGGGCCATTGCAGCGCATCGTCAATCAGGCGCTGGCGGCGGTCCCGACCAATGAGCGCATCAATATCCTGCGCCGCTGGGGGGCCGGTGGTTCGTCCATCGCCGGCAACCAGCGGCTGCAATTGAGCGTGGCCGAGCAACACTGGCTCGACGAGCATCCGCGCCTGACGGTGGCGATCAACGAAAACATGATGCCGATTTCCTTTATCGACAGTGAAGGCAAGTACCGCGGTATCAGCATTGATGTGCTGGCAAAAATCGGTTTGCGTACCGGGTTGAAGTTCGACTTTCAGCCGGTGAGCTCCGTGGGGCAAATGCTCGAAGGCATCCGCAATGGGCAGATCGACGTGGTGGCCGGTGTCAGCCCGAGCATCGAGCGCGAAACCGAGCTGCGCTTCACCCGACCGTTCCTGACCAGCCCCAATGTGCTGGTGACCCGGATCGGTCCGGACAGCCCCAGGACCCTGGATGACATGGCGGGCAAGACGCTGGCCGTGACCCAGGGCAACAGCGCCGGTGAATTCACCCGCCAGCATTTTCCCCAGGTCGAACTGGTCAACGCACCGCTGACCGGAGACGGGCTGGAGATGGTTGCCCAGGGCAAGACCGATGGCGCGATCAACTCGTTGATCAGTTCGCGGATCATGATTTCCCGGCAGTACCGCGACCGCCTGCAAGTGACCAGCACGGTGGGCATCGACCCGGCCCGCAGCACCCTGGCCACCGCACGTGATGCGGTGGAACTGCATTCGATCCTGGACAAGGCCCTGCTGAGCATCGCCCCGGAAGAAATTGATGAAATGACCGGCTACTGGCGCAACGACCTGATGGTCGAACAGAGTTTCTGGCTGCGTCACCGTCATGACATCCTCCAGGCATTCGCCGCGGCTGGCGTCCTGTTGCTGCTGGCGCTGGCCTGGATTGCCTGGCAGCGCCGGCAGATCCGCATGCGCCAGGTGCTGCTCGGCCAGTTGCAGGAGGCCAAGGATGCCGCGGACCAGGCCAACCGCGCCAAAACCACGTTCCTGGCGACCATGAGCCATGAAATCCGCACGCCCATGAACGCCTTGCTGGGCATGCTCGAGCTGGCGCTCAAGCGCGCGGATGAAGGCATCACCGACCGCGGCGCGATCGAGGTGGCGTCCAATGCCGGGCAGCAATTGCTGGCGTTGATCGGTGACATCCTGGACATCGCCCGCATTGAGTCCGGGCATTTGTCCCTGGCACCGGAGCGCGCCAATCTGCGCGCGCTGGTGGCCTCGGTGTGCCGGGTTTTCGAGGGGCTGGCGCGGCAGAAGAACCTCGATTGGCGAGTCGATCTGGACGAACGCAGCGGTTGTGACGTGCTGATCGACCCCACACGCTTCAAGCAGGTGCTGTCCAACCTGCTGAGCAACGCGATCAAGTTCACCCGCCAAGGTGAAGTGAGCCTGACATTGCGGACCGAGCCCAGGGACAAGGGGCACCTGATCATCAATCTGTGCATCGAAGACAGCGGCATCGGCATCAGTGCCTTCGACCAGCAGCGCCTGTTCAGCCCTTTCGTGCAGGCGGGCAACTCGCAGCAGTCCGGCCAGCAGGGTTCCGGGCTCGGGCTGGTGATCAGCCGCACCCTGTGCGAAATGATGGGCGGCGAGCTGCGGCTCGACAGCGCTCCGGGGCGTGGCACGCGGATTGACGTCAGCCTGGAACTGCCGTTGTTGAAAACCGTCGCCAGCAGCGATTTTGTCGAGAGCCCGAGCCCACAGCCCACCCGCGCACTGGCGATCCTGGTGGTTGACGATTACCCGGCCAACCGGTTGTTGATGAGTCGGCAACTGGCCTACCTCGGGCACCGCGTGGTGGAGGCGGAAGATGGTCGGCAAGGTTTCGAGAAATGGTGCGCATCGCCCTTCGATGTGCTGATCACCGATTGCAACATGCCGGTGGTCAACGGCTACGAACTGGCGGGTGCGATCCGTGACAGAGAACGTGAACAGGGACTGCCGGCGACGCTGATCCTGGGGTTTACCGCCAATGCGCAGCCCGAGGAAAAGGCCCGTTGCCTGGAGGCTGGCATGGACGACTGCCTGTTCAAGCCGATCCGCCTGGCGGACCTGGGGGCCTGGCTGGCGGCGCGGTTCGCCGATGAACCGATGACGACGGTCGTCGAGCCGCCCGCCCTGGCGAGCGAAATTGACTTGAGCGGTCTGGAGCGATACGTCGGCGAAGACCATGAACTGATCGAGCAGTTATTGCGCGACCTGCTGTTGAGCAACCGCAGCGATCGTGACGAATTGCTCAAGGTGCATGCCTTGGGCGACGAGGCGGGCCTGTGCACCCTCGCGCACCGTATCAAGGGTGGGGCGTTGATGGTGCGGGCGTCGACGCTGATCCAGTGCTGCGAAGCGCTCGAGCGCGCCTGCGGCGATGGCCGTGCGGCGCAGATCGACGTCGCCGTCGATCAGTTGCAGCAGGCCATGACGCGCTTGGAACAACAGCTCGCGCAAGGCTGAAGATCAATCCCAGTGCGGTGCGATGCCCTTGGGGCTGGTCAGTCGATGACCGCGGTCGAGACTGGCGATCGCGGCCATGTCGGCGTCGCTCAGGGTCAGATTGCAGGCCAGCAGGTTGCTTTCCAGGTTGGCCCGGCGGGTGGATGACGGGATCACCGCATAACCCAGCTGCATGGCCCAGGCCAGGGTGACTTGTGCGGGTGTGGCCTGCAGGCGTTCGGCGATCTGCTGGATGACCGGGTCTTTCAGCACTTCGCCATAGGCCAGGGTCATGTAGGAGGTGATCTGGATGCCCTGGCTCTGGGCGAACTCGACGACCTTGCGGTTTTGCAGGTACGGGTGCAGCTCGATCTGGTTGGTCGCGATGTGCTCGGCACCGATGGCGGCGATGGCCTGCTTCATCAGGTCGATGGTGAAGTTGGAAATGCCGATCTGGCGGGTCAACCCCATTTGCTTGGCCTCGAGCAGGGCGCCCATGAATTCCTCGACGGGCACCTGGTCTTCCGGCGATGGCCAGTGAATCAGGGTCAGGTCCAGGTAGTCGGTCTGCAGCTTGCGCAGGCTCTCCTTGAGGCTGTCGATCAAACGGTCTCTGGCGAAGTTGGCGACCCAGATCTTGCTGGTGATGAACAACGCGTCGCGCTCGATGCCGCTGGCCGCGATGGCTTCACCGACCTCGGCTTCGTTCTCGTAGATCTGTGCGGTATCAATGGCCCGGTAGCCCAGCGCCAGGCCGGTGCTCACCGAGTCGATGACCACCTGGCCTTGCAGACGAAACGTACCGAGGCCGAATGCGGGGATAGACATCAATGACTCCTGGGTTCTCAGTGGGAATGAGCACGAGTATCCGCGCCGGCATCCTTGAGAAAAACCGCTGATTGGGCAAAGCAATATTTACCGTAAGTCATGAATCGGCCGGCCCCATCGCGAGCAGGCTCGCTCCCACAGTTTTTTGTGGTTGGCCTGGAGCCCTGTAGGAGCGAGCTTGCTCGCGATGGCGGTGTGTCAGGCGCCGAAGATGTTAAATGTGCGGGCCCCATCGCGAGCAGGCTCGCTCCCACAGTTTTTTGTGGATGGCCGGAAGCCCTGTAGGAGCGAGCTTGCTCGCGATGGCGGTGTGTCAGGTACCGAAGATGTTGAATGTGCGGGCCCCATCGCGAGCAAGCCCGCTCCCACAGGGTTTTGTGGTTGGTCTGGAACCCTGTGGGAGCGAGCCTGCTCGCGAGTTTTACCCTCGGGCTTCGAGGATCATGCAGGTGGTGGATCCTGTCGCGTACAGGCGGCCGTCCACGTCGTAGATTCGTCCTTCGGCCAGGGCGGTGGAGCGTCCCAGGTGGATGATCTTGCCCTCGGCCCGCACCGGGCCGCTGGCGCCGGTCAGGGCGCGGACGTAGCTGATGCGCAGGTCCAGGGTCGTGTAGCCCTGGCCCTTTTTCAGTTGTGTGTGAATCGCACAGCCCATGCATGAATCCAGCAAGGTCGCGGCGTAACCGCCATGCACGCTGCCCAGCGGGTTGTAGTGCCGCGAGTCCGGCGTTCCCTGGAAAATGAACAACCCGGCCGACCATTGAATCGGGATGAAATCCATCAACGTACCAATCGGCGGGGAGGGCAGTTCGCCGTTGCCGATGCCATCGAAGAACTCGCTGGGCGATAACGCACTGACTTCGGCCAGGGACAGGCTGCCCGGCGCCGCCAGACGGGCGCGCATGGCGGCTTCTTCGGCGATCCATTGGGCGAGGGTGGTTTCGCGGGTCGGGCTTTGCATGTTCGTGTCCTCGAACGGGTGGCGATATTATGCTTGTAATCCACAGCGAATATTATGCTCGAAATAAAATCACCGCCAGCCCCACGCGTCGCACAACACTGTTCCACATTTGGAACGATCAAGTCTGTTTTTGCCATCTAGCGCTTCATTGGCTAGAAATTTATGCTTTATCCATTGGTTCAACCACAGATTTGGAGAGGGCATGAAAAACATCATCGGTATCTACACCAGCCCGCGAACCCATTGGGTCGGCGACGGCTTTCCGGTTCGCACGCTGTTTTCCTACGACAACCTGGCTCAGCACATCAGCCCGTTTCTGCTGCTGGACCACGCGGGCCCGGCGCAATTCTCGCCGACCACCGAACGTCGCGGCGTAGGCCAGCACCCCCATCGCGGATTCGAAACGGTGACCATCGTCTATGACGGCGAAGTCGAGCACCGCGACTCCACGGGCAGCGTCGGCAAGATCGGTCCGGGCGATGTGCAATGGATGACGGCGGCATCGGGAATTCTCCACGAAGAGTTCCACTCCGAAGGCTTCGCCAAAACCGGGGGCAACCTGGAAATGGTCCAGCTGTGGGTCAACCTGCCGGCAAAAGAAAAGATGGCTGACCCCGGCTATCAGACGATCCTGGACAGCGACATCCCGAGCATCCCGCTCAAGGATGAGGCCGGTCGCCTGCGTCTGATCGCCGGTGAATTCGAGGGTCATAACGGCCCGGCGCGTACCTTCACGCCGATTGATGTCTGGGACGTGCGGCTCAATGGCGGCAAGTTGTTGACCCTCGACCTGCACGAAGGCCGCAACAGCGCGTTGGTGGTGCTGCGCGGCACGGTTCAGGTCAACGACCAGGAGGAGGTGCGCGAGGGGCAATTGGCTCTGTTCGAACGCGATGGCCGGCAAATCAGCCTGGAGGCCAACCATGATGCGATCGTGTTGCTGCTCAGCGGCGAGCCGATCGACGAGCCCATCGTCGGTCACGGCCCGTTCGTGATGAACAGCGAGCAGGAAATCCACCAGGCGTTCGTGGATTTCCAGTCGGGTCGCTTTGGCCGGATGAGTGATTGACGCGCGGCAGGAGATGGTCTTCGCCAACACGTTTTTTTGTGTTGCTCACTGACCGGTAATTGCTCCTACACTGTGGCCATCCGTACCCGGCTGGAGCCGCTCGATGCTGTCATTGCTCACCAATCACCCGCTGATCTGTGCGCTGATCCTGATCCTCATCGACCTGGGGTTATGGCGCCTGATCAGCGCCAATGGCAGCAACTGGAAACTGCTGGTACGCCTGCTGATCTTTTCGCTGTTCAGCGTCCTGCTGTTCAACGAAGGCCTGAATCCGTTGCAACCCGCCCCTTGGGCCGATGACGTGCCGCTGCACCTGGCGGCGACCGGTTTGCAGATTGGCTGGTGGCTGTTCGGCGCGCGTACGCTGACGGTGCTGATCGGTGCGGGGATGATGCAGCGGGTCGGGCACACCGGGCGCCTGCTCCAGGACCTGCTCGGCGCGGTGATTTTCCTGATCGCGATCATTGCCGCCCTGGCCTACGTGCTCGACCTGCCGGTCAAGGGCGTGCTGGCCACCTCCGGCGCCCTGGCAATCGTCGTCGGCCTGGCCTTGCAAAGCACCCTCAGCGACGTGTTCTCGGGCATCGTCCTCAACACCACCAAACCCTATCAACTCGATGACTGGATCTCCATCGACGGCACCGAGGGTCGGGTCATCGACATCGACTGGCGCGCCACGCGCCTGCAAACGTCCCAGGGCAGTATGGCGGTGATCCCCAACTCGCTGGCGGCCAAGGCCAAGATCATCAACTTCAGCCGGCCGAGCGACATTTTTGGCGTGTCGATCAGCCTGCAACTGAGTCCCCATGCCCGCCCGCAGACGGTCATCGACGCATTGGAGCGGGCGGTGGAGGGCTGTCGTCACCTGTTGAGCAAGCCAGCGCCCAGCGTTGCGCTCAAGGCGTCCAGCGCCACGGGCGTGGAATATGAAATCAGCGGTTTTGTGGTCTCGATGGATCAGAAGCGCATGGTGCGAAACCTGCTGTTCGACCTGGCGTACCGGCATTTGCAGGCTTCGGGTGTCAGCCTGTTGTCCAGCGTCGAACCCAATACTCCCGGTGGCCTGTCGCGGCCACGGACATTGCTCGAGAGCTCGGCGATTTTCTCGACCCTGCGCCAGGAAGAGAAGGAAACCTTCAGCCAGCACATGACCCTGCAAACCTTCCGCGCCGGGGAAACGATCCTGCCGGCGGGGGAGGTCAGCGATCATTTGTTCATCATCGAGTCCGGCGTGGTGACGGTGACGCTGGTGCGCGCCGCAGCCCAGTTCGAGTCCGGGCGCATGGGGCCGGGCGAGGTGATCGGTGAGGGCGGCATTCTCTCGGATACTTCGCTGCCGGCCGAATTCAGCGCCAAGACCGCGTGCAGCCTGTACCGGATCGAAAAGGATTACCTCAAGCCGTGCCTGGACGCGCGGCATGACATTGGCGAGGCCATGAAGGCGCTGCTCGATTACCGCCTGCATCGGGCCCAGACCCTGACCGAGGAAGCGCCGAAGGTGGTGCAGAAGCGCGGGTTTTTGCAGTGGTTGCGGAACAGGGCCTGAGTGCGGGCTTCGTCTGTTCCACCGCTATCGCGAGCAAGCTCGCTCCTACAGGGGGCAGGGCAATGGCCAGCCACGAAACCTGTGGGAGCGAGCCTGCTCGCGATGGTTTCAACCGGATTTCAGCTCAGAAATCCACAGTCGCCGACACCTTCAGCGTCCGCGGCGTGCCTTGGGTCAGGTATCCCCCGAAGGCCGATGCCCAATAGGCCTCGTTCGCCACGTTCTCCAGGTTGGCGCGCAAGGTGATTGCCTTGTCATCGAGCCTGAAGGCGTAGCGCGAGCCCAGGTCAAAGCGGTTCCATGCCGGGATGCTCTGGGTGTTGGCGGCGTTCAGGTATTGCCCGCCCGTGCGCAACATCCGGGCGCTGAGCGCCGCACCCTCGATACCGGGCACGTCCCAATCGGCGCCGACGTTGAACTGCAAGCGTGGCACGCCCACCGCGCGGTTACCGTCATTGACGCCATTGGCGCTGCCTTCGATTTCGCTCTTCATCAGGGTCGCGCCGCTGAGCAGGCGCAAACCCTCCCAGGGCTCGCCGTAGAGGTTGAGCTCCACGCCCTTGTTCACCTGTTCGCCGTCGACCCGGAAGATGGCGTCCTGGGTGTAACTCGCCGGCTGTTCGATGCGGTACAGCGCGAGGCTGGCACCGTAGGTGTCCATGTCCAGGCGCACGCCGGCTTCGATCTGCTTGCTGCGCAGCGGGGCGAAGGTCTCGTCACGGTTGATCACGGTGGTCGGCGTCGCCGGGGCCTTGGCCAGGCCCTCGATGCGGTTGGCGTAGAAGGAAACGTGCTCCCATGGCTTGATCACCAGGCCATAGACCGGGGTGGTAATGGACTCTTCGTAGCTGGACGTGCGCGCACCGCTGGCGGTGGCCCAGCCATCGACCCTGATCGCCTGGCGTCGCGCGCCCAGGGTCAGTAGCACGCGGTCATCGAACCAGCCCAGGGTGTCGGACACCGCCACGCTGCGCAGGGTGTTCTTGCCGACGATGCGCGGGTCCCCGATGTCACTGCCAAACGAAGTGGCGGCCGGACGCGGCCTGTCGGTGACGTGATAAAGGTTGGTGTCATAACGCGAGGCGGCGCCGATGGTTTCGAACGCTGAGCGTTGCTGGCCCCAGATGCCCGCCAGGCCGACGTTGACCTGATGGCTGACGGCGCCGGTGTCGAAGTGGCCGTTGAGGCCGGCCATCAGGCTTTTGTTGTCTTCGTCGTGCGGCGGGTAAAGCATGCCGCCCTTGGCTGCGCCATTGAGGTCAGTGACGGTCAGCGACGAATACACACCGTTTTCCCGAGTGTGTTTGGCTCCCCCGGAGACATAGGCGCTCCAGCTGTCGCTGAGGTCGTACTCGGCGCGGGCCATGCCGAAGGTGTCCTCCAGTTGCGAATAACTCCAACTCTGCGCATAACCGGCGTTGGCGTCCGGCACCTTGGGCACCTTGCTCAGGGACGAATCGACGTAGACCACCGAGCGGCCCTGATTGATCAGCTGTTTCTGGTAGCCCAGGTCCGCCGAGAGGCGCAGGCGATCGCCGCGATAATCCACGCCGAGGCTGATCAGCGACGAGCGGCGGTCTTCAGCATCGACCGCGGTGTCACCTTCGCGTTGCATCAGGTTGAGCCGCGCACCGAAACGCTTGTCTTCGCCGAAGCGTCGGCCCAGGTCCAGATGACCGCCGACCTGGCCATCCGCGCTGTAATCGAGGGTGACGCTGCGGGTCGGCAGGTCCTCGGCGCGCTTGGGTTGCAGGTTGACGCCGCCGCCGATTCCGCTGCCGGTGGGGGTGACGCCATTGACGAAGGCGTTCGGTCCCTTGAACAGGTCGACCCGTTCCAGCGCTTCGGTGGCAACGATCTGTCGGGGCAGGATGCCGTACAGACCGTTGTAGGAGATATCGTCGGACACCAGCGGCAAGCCGCGAATCATGAACACTTGCGAGAAGTTGCCGAAGCCCAGGGACTGGCGGACCGAGGCGTCGTTGAGCAACACCTCGCCAACGGTCCGGGCCTGTTGGTCGGCGATGATTCTGGCGGTGTAGCTGGTGACATTGAATGGCAGGTCTTGCAGAGGCTGATTGCCGAGCATGCCCACTTGCGCAAATGTGGCGACCTGACCGCCGTAGGTGTCGTCGTGCAGGGCGTTGACGCGGGTGTCGTCCAGCTCCAGTGCGACGCTGGCGGGCGCGCGCGGCGCTACGGTGTAACCGCTGCCACCGGTGCTGATCAGCTCGAAACCGCTGCCTTGCAGCAAGTGGGCGAAGCCCGATTGTGCGCTGTAGTTGCCTTGCAACCCTGGGCTCTGACGATCACCCAGTTGCGCCGGGTCGAACGACAGCGGCACGCCGACCACCACGGCAAATTGCGCCAGGGCATGGCTGAGCAGGCCCGGTGCGATGTTGACGTCGCGGGCGGTGCTGGCACCGACGCCGTCAGCCGCCTGGCTGGTGGCGCCAAGCCCGACGGTGCAGGCCAGAGCCACGCTCAGGCCGAGCACCTTGAACGGATAGCCGGCGCGGCGGTGCAGGTGCGGTGCAGTCATTGCGGTTCAGGCCGCTCAGGCCCGGGGTTCGACCGATAGCCAGTAACGGGTCAGGCTGCTGATTTTCAGCGGCAACGTATCGCTGAGCAGACGCAGGCTGGCGTCGGTATCGCGCAGGGAGAACGCCCCCGACACCCGCAACCCGGCGATGTCGGCATGGCACCGCAGGATACCGGGACGGTAGCGGCTCAACTCACCGAGCAATTCGTCCAGGCGCATGTTGTTGGCCAGCAACATGCCTTTGTCCCAGGCCAGGGCACTGGTGTCGAAGCTCTCCACCGGGTCGAACCGGTCGGACTTGAAGGTCTGGCGTTCACCGGCGTTGATCAGGGTGCTCTGCGACAGCCGCAGCGGAGTGACTTCCACTTGTCCTTCGAGGACCGACACCTGGCTTTGCGACTCAAAGGTGCGCACGCAAAACCGGGTGCCCAGCGCACGGGCGAGGGCTTGCGGGGTTTCGACGATGAATGGCCGGCCCTGCGAATCCTTGGCGGTGCTGATCAGCACCTCGCCATCGAGTAGCTTGATACGCCGCTCCGCGGGGCTGAACGCAATGTTCACGGCGGTTTGCGTGTTGAGCAGCAACTCGCTGCCGTCGGGCAGTCGCAGCTGTTTCTGTTCGCCCACCGCCGTGCGCTGATCGGGGTTCAAGCGTTCCCAGGGCATGTGTTGCGCGGCGATGCCCAAGGGACCTGCCATCAGCAGCAGACCCAGGCGCGTCAGTGTCTGGCGACGACTGAGGCCATCGCGACGTGCCGCCCGGTGCAGCGTCTGCAGGGCGAGGTTGGCCGGTACGCTGCGAAATTCTCCCAGCAGCGCTTCGGCGCGCAGCCAGGCCTGAGCGTGTTCGGCACTGCGGTTGCGCCACTGGGCGATGGCCTGGTGATCGGACGGCGTCGCGGTCCCGGAATGCAACTGCACCAGCCAGTCGGCGGCTTCGCCGAGAATCTGCGGGTTGATCATCGGGTTCATCAGGCGACACTCAGGCAGGCAATGAACGCGGCGCGCATATGGCGCTTGACGGTGATCAGCGACAGGTTCAGGCGCTCGGCGATCTGCGCGTAGGTCAGGCCTTCGATCTGCGACAGCAGGAAGGTCTCGCGGGTAACGGCCGGCAGTTCGCGCAGCAGTGCTTCGATCCGCGTCAGGGTCTCGAGGATCAGCAGGCGGGTTTCCGGCGAAGGCACCTCGGCAGGGGGCAGTTGCGCGATGGTTTCCAGGTACGCGCGCTCGATGTCCTGGCGTCGCCAGCGGTCGACCACCAGGCCTTTGGCGATGTGGGTCAGCAGGGCCCGGGGCTCGCTGCCCAGTGGTTTGATGACTTGCCGGGTCAGCAGGCGCAGGAAGGTATCGTGTGCCAGGTCGGCCGCGTCGCAGCGATTGCCGAGTTTTCGATGCAGCCATCCCTGCAGCCAACCGTGATGTTCACTGTAGAGCGTGTGGATCTGCTGATTCGAAGGGTCGGCTGACAACATGGGTACAGGTACTCGATTCGGGCGTCCTGGCCTGACTGCAATTAAGAATTGATCGCATTCTAGTGGCGCGGGGTAACCGCTGGCAATTGGCCTGACGTACTTTATTTTCCCGGTGACGCCAATGGCCTCCTCGACTTCTGGAATATTGGTTATTTGCGCAGCAGCCCCGCGGGATTAACTTAGCTCCACACCCACTTGTCCCCGGAGTCAGCCATGCAACCTCGTATCGACTTCTACACCGCCTCCCCTGATGCACTCAAAGCCATGATGGCTCTGGAAGGCGCCGTTTCGAAACTGCCGCTGGAAAAGAGCCTGATCGAACTGGTCAAGCTGCGTGCGTCGCAGATCAACGGCTGCGCGTTCTGCATCGACATGCACACCGCCGATGCCCTCAAGGCTGGCGAAACCACGCGCCGCCTGTTCGCCGTGACCGCCTGGCGCGAGGCGCCGTTCTTCAGCGATCGCGAACGCGCCGCCCTGGCGTGGACCGAGTCCCTGACCGAACTGAGCAAGACCCACGCCCCGGACGATGTGTATGAATACGTCGCCGCACAGTTCAGCCCCAAGGAAATGGTCGACCTGACCGTGGCGATCTCCACCATCAACAGCTGGAATCGCCTGGCGGTGGGCTTCCGTAAAACGCCTCAGGAATGAGGGGGCAAGCTACGAGCTTGCTTTGCCATCAATGAGCATCGGCGCTCGGTGCTGCCGGTGGTTGTACCTTGCGCATCAAGGGCACCATGGCGGTGGCGATGACAAAGCAGGCGCCGATCAGCAGGAAGGTGTCGCCGTAGGTTTGCGTCTGCGCTTCGCGGTAGGTCAGTTGCCATAATTGATGCAGGCTGGCGCTCACACCGTTATCACCATTGAGGCCCAGGTTGGCGAAGTTGCTGCCGACCTGGGACAGCCACTGGTTCACCGCTTCGTGACGGCTGTTTAGGTTCTCCGCCAGCCGGGCGAAATGCAGGTTGGTGCGGTCGTTGAGAACCGTGGCACAGGCGGCGATGCCGATGGCGCCACCGAGGTTGCGCATCAGGTTGAACAGCCCCGAGGCATGTTTGAGCCGCGCGGGCGCCAATCCGCCCAGGGTCAGGGTGACGGCGGGCGGTACCGCCAGTTGCTGGGCAATCCCGCGCAAGGCTTGTGGCAGCATCAGTTCAGCGGAGCCCCAGTCATGGGTAATCGGGCTGAATTCCCACATCGACAGGGCGAACAGGCCAAGGCCGGTCATCATGATCCAGCGCAGGTCGATGCGATTGGCCAGAAAGGCATACAGCGGAATCGCCATGATCTGGAACACGCCGGTGGAGAAAACCGCCAGTCCAATGTCCAGCGCCCCATAACCACGCACCCGACCGAGAAACAGTGGCGTCAGGTAGATCGTGGCAAACAGACCAATTCCGGTGACGAACGAAAAGAAGCAGCCCAGGGCGAAGTTGCGGTCTTTGAGGGCACGCAAGTCGACGATCGGATTGGCCACGTAGAGAGTCCGACCGATAAACGCCAGGCCCGCCAGGCCGCTGATCCACGCCGTGGTCAGAATCGTACGGTCGCTGAACCAGTTCCAGCGCGGGCCTTCTTCCAGGGTGTATTCCAGGCACCCGAGGAACAGCGCGAGAAACAGCATGCTCAAATAATCAGCGCCCTTGAGCAGCGACAGTTCCGGCTGGTCGATTTTCACCAGCATCGGCACGGCCACCGCAACGAAGATGCCGGGCACCAGGTTGATGTAGAACAGCCAGTGCCAGGAGGAGACGTCGGTGATCCAGCCGCCGATCACCGGGCCCAGGGTCGGTGCCAATGACGCCACGGCGCCGATGGTCGCGGCAGCGATCACCCGCTGCTTGCCGGTGAAGAAAAAGAACGCGGTGGTGAACACCAGCGGGATCATCGAGCCGCCCAGAAACCCTTGCAGCGCCCGAAACGCGATCATGCTCTGGATGTTCCAGGCCACGCCGCAGAGCAGGCTGGCCAGGGTGAAACCCACGGCGGAAGCACAGAACAGCCAGCGTGTGGAAAACACCCGGGACAGCCAGCCGGACAGGGGAATCACGATGATTTCGGCGATCAGGTAGCTGGTCTGCACCCAGGCGGTTTCATCGGTGCCGGCCGAGAGCCCGCCACCGATATCACGCAACGACGCCGAGACGATCTGGATGTCCAGCAGCGCAATGAACATGCCGATGCACATGCTGGCGAAGGCGAACACCTTGGTCGCGGTCGCCATGTCGGCGGCATTGAAAGGCTGCGCCGGGGCGGCGAGGGCGCGGCTCATGGCGCGCTGGCCACGGCGGCGCTTTCAGGTTCCTTGCGGGTGTCGACCTCGGCGGTCACTGACAGGCCCGGGCGCAGGTGGCCGAGCACGCTATCGGCCGGGTCGAGGCGGATCCGCACGGGCACCCGCTGGACAATCTTGGTGAAGTTGCCGGTGGCGTTTTCCGGCGGCAGTACGCTGAACTGTGAGCCACTGGCCGGCGCCAGGCTGTCGAGACGACCGTGGAATGCCTGGCCGCCAAGCACGTCGGCGCGGATCACCACCCGTTGGCCGGGAACCATGTGCGCCAGTTGATCTTCCTTGAAGTTGGCGTCGACCCACAACCCGCTCGCCGGCACCACCGACAATTGTTGCGAACCGGCCTGCGCATAGGCGCCGACCCGTGCCCGACGATTGCCGATCACCCCGTCGATCGGTGCGCGCAGTTCGGTATAGCCGACGTTGAGTTGCGCCAGGTCGCGTTCGGCCCGGGCCTGGATCAGCGCCGCCCGGGCCTGCTGTTTCTGCGTTTCGATCACGTTCAACTGGCGCTGGGCGGCGAGCAGTTCGGCCTGGGCCTTCGAGCTCAGGGCCTGGGCGGTCTTGAAGGTGGCGTCGGCCCGCTGGGCGCTTTCCACGGAAACGGCATTGCTGCCGACCAGTTTTTTGTAGCGCAGGTTGTCGTCCCGTGAGCGCGCGGTTTCGGCACTCGCCGCCTCGATGCCGGCGCGGGCCTGGCCGATCACCGCCTCTTGCAGTTGCTGCGTGGCGTCGAGATTGGCGAGCAGGGCTTCTTCAGCGGCGACCGCGCCTTCGGCCTTGGCCAGGTTGGCGCGGTAGTCGCGCGAATCGAGGCGGATCAGTACGTCGCCGGCTTTGACTCTCTGGTTGTCGGTGACCAGCACTTCTTCAATGTACCCCGCGACTTTCGGCCCGATCACCGTCACGTCACCGCCGATGTAGGCGTCGTCGGTTTCTTCGATGAAACGGCCCGCGGTCCACCAGTGCGCGGCATGGACACCGGCGAACACCAGGGCGGCGATGGCCAGCGTCAGCACGACCAGGCGCTTGAGCAGGGGCGGGCGGGGCGCGCTCACCGGGGCAGCGAGATCGGATTCGAGGCTGGGCATGCTGGTCATGGAGGAATACCTGGGGAAAGTTGATATTTATTACGCATATAATATGACGTAGGTAATATTTCCTGACAATTGATTTCGCCTACCGGTGGTCAGGTGCTCGAACGCCCTCCGACTTACGGTCGGGTATACGCCGTTGAGAATTAGTCACAATGACTACCATGTAGTCTTGATGACTTGATTTGAATGTAGTTAAAAAGACTTCAAAGATACATAAGTCATTGAAAAACATGCATTAAAAAGTTGGCACGTTTAATGGAATGCTTTAGGCGTCTCCCTCCCTACCTCAAGCAGGAAATGATCATGACTCGTACGCTGCCGTTCAGTTTTACCCTCTGCCTGTTGTTTTCCCCGCTGGTCATGGCCGACCAGGTCGTTCGCGAAGTGCCGGACACCACCGCTGGCAAAGGTGCCGGCGCCGTCACCGGACTGATGGTCGGTGCCGTCGGTGGCCCGATTGGCGCCCTGATCGGTGCCGGTGCCGGTTTCTTCGCCGGTAGCTCGGTGCAGGAAGCGGCTGGCCTGACAGAAACCGCCTATGAAGTGAAAGACGCCAAGGGCGAAGTCAGCACCGTGCGTTCGCCCAATGCCAAGTTCGACGTTGGCCAGCAAGTGACGCGCAAAGGTTCGCGCCTGCAATCGCAGGACAGCTGAAACCGGTGCCAGCGCCATTTCATCCCGAACTCCTTTTTAGGATCCGGTCATGGGTCGGATCCTCTTTTTTCTCGGCAATCACAGTGTTTTTTTTACCAATCGAGGAGTAACACAATGCAAGCCATCAACGCCAAAGTCTTGAGCGCTCTGGAAAACGTCATGGTGATTTCCACCACCGACCTGCAAGGCAACATCACTTACGTCAACGATCTGTTCTGCAAGCTGACCGGCTACACCAGCGAAGAACTGCTGGGTCAGCCGCACAGCGTCGTGCGTCACCCTGCCGTGCCGAAAAGCACCTACAAGCAGATGTGGGACACCATCAAGAAAGGCGAAATCTGGACCGGCGTGATCCCTAACGTGGGCAAGGGCGGTGGCCTGTACGTGGTCGACACCACGGTGCAACCGCTGTTCGACGAGCAGGGCAACATCGTCGAGTACATCAGCATTCGCCGCGTGATCAACGACCTGATGAGCGACTTCGAAGGCCTGGAGTTCTCCAAGGAAACTTTCGACGAATACTACGACAGGTAAGTGGCCATGCCAGCTCTGATCGAACGCATCGTGATCGGTTATGGCTCGGAGTCCGGCAACGCCCGTGGGTTGACGCAACGCCTGTTGCGTCTGCCTTGCTTGCAGCCGTACGAACTGGCCGTGCAGGATCTCAACTCGCTGAAGCTCGACAGCCTGACCCCGCGGGACCTGCTGCTCATCGTGTGCAGCTCCTTCGGTGACGGCGAGCCGCCGGGCAATGCCGACTGTTTCATGGATCAACTGAACGAATTCGCCTCGATGGTCGACCAGCCCTACGCCATCTTCGGCCTGGGTGACACGGCTTATCCGACCTTCTGCGGTTTCAGCAAACTCATCGACGCCGCGCTCCTGCAAAAGCAGGCCAAGCCGTGGATCAACCGCGTCGATGCGGACACCGACTTCGAGGGCTTCTTCGACACCTGGTGCGCCACGCTCGAAGCGGTCCTCAAGGGCGACTGGCGTGCCGGCACGACCTTGCAGTTGCAAGTCACCGCCTATGGCGAAAAAGCCACCTGGCCGGCGCGGGTGATCTCACGCACCCGGCTCAACGGCACGGCGCCTTACGCCTGGCAGGTGCGCCTGGACATCGAAGGCAGCGGCATCAAGTACCGCGCCGGCGACAACCTGTACGTGCTGGCGCACAACGATGAAGCGCTGCTGGAGCAGATCGGCGAGTGGTTCGGGCGTGAAGAGGCGCGCGCCTTGCTGCGCGACAAAGAGTTACGCCAACTGAGCAAGTCGATGCTGCGCGACATTGCCAAGGTCAGCGGGCACGAAATGCTCAAGGGCCTGCTCAAGGTCAGTGCCCGCAAGGAGCTGGAAGCCTACCTGTATGGCCGCGACATGCTCGACGTGCTCAACGATTTCTGTGAGCCGGGCCAATTGAGCGTGGAGGATCTGGTGGAGTGGTTGCCAGAGGTTCTGCCCCGGGCGTACTCGATCGCGTCCCACGACAACCCCGGTTATGTCGACCTGTGCATCCGTGAGGTCGCCTATGACATGGACGAACGCACGCGCACCGGCACTGCCACCGGGCACCTGGTCGGACCGCACCCCGAGGCACAGGTGTTCGTGCGCAGCAATCCGGCGTTCCATCTGCCGCGGCAGGTCGAGCACCCGGTGATCCTGATCGGTACCGGCACCGGCATCGCTCCGTTGATTGCCTTGCTGGAACAGATCGAGCAACAGAACAGCCCTGGGCAGAGTTGCCTGATCTTCGGCGACCGGCGCCGGGATTCGGACTTCCTCTATCAACCGCGCCTGGAAAAATGGCAGGCCAACGGCGTGCTCGATACGCTGATCACTGCCTTCTCGAGGGACAGCGAGCAACGCTACTACGTGCAGGACGCCATGCTCGAACACGGCGCCTACCTGTGGGCCTTGCTCAGCCAGGGCGCGCATCTGTACGTGTGCGGCAACAAGAGCAACCTGGAGCGGGCGATCGACGCGGCCCTGGTCAACATCGCCATGACCTTCGGCCGGCTGGGCGAGGAAGACGCGCAGACCTTCGTTGCCGACCTGGCGAGCAATCATCGCGTACACAAAGAACTGTATTGACGCTTCCCGTTTTGACGCGCAGACGAGCCGCAACTCGTCGCGCGTCTTTTTTTTGCCTGCTGTAGGAGCGAGCTTGCTCGCGATGGCGGCCTTCCGGTGTACATATCCATTTCTGCGGTAACGGCCGCTTTAGGTTCCGCCCTTACGGCGGGTGACTTTGGGGCGCCAAAGTCACCAAAACGCCCCGCCCCTGACGTACGGCCCTTCGCTGACGCTCAGGGTTCCCTCGCTCCGGTCCTGCTCCGTGGGCGCGCCGCCATCGGCCATCCATGGCCGGGGGCGGCTAACCCGGCATCCATGCCGGGTTGCCCACTGCGCAGAACCTCCACTCGGCCTCCCGACGGGGCAATCTGCGGTGCCCTTGGCATCGCGGTTCTGCTTTCTGTAGGAGCGAGCATGCTCGCGATGGTAGCCCAGACGCCGCGGGGCATCAGGCACCCAGCGTCATCGTTAACGACCATCGCGACGGTTCGACGCCTCGACAGGCTCGCTCCCACAGAAGATCAAGATATAAAGTGAGGCACGTTCCCTGTAGGAGCGAGCTTGCTCGCGATGGCAGCCCAGACACCGCGAGGCATCAGGCCCCAGCGTCATCGTCAACGCCCATTACAGGTGCCGGCCACGCACACACCCATTCGGGGTATGGCGCCTCTCGCCAAATCGACCAATAGTAGATCCACCTGCTCATCCCGAGCCGACTTCGCTTGATAAGGTGAATTTGCTATGCGCAAGGCCCTCACGGTGATTTCCAGCTTGTTTCTCGCTTCCCTGATAACAACCAACAACATCCAGGCCGCCGAGGTGGACGACAGCAAGACCCTGAGGCTCTACAACTGGGCCGACTATATCGGTGAAAACACCCTGGCCGAATTCGAGAAGGCCACCGGCATCAAGGTCATCTACGACACCTTCGACGCCTATGAAACCGTCCAGGCCAAGTTGCTCACCGGCCATTCCGGCTACGACCTGGTGGTGCTCAACGCTTCCCTGGCGCCGCCGCTGATCAAGGCCAAGGTGTTCCAGCCGCTGAACAAGAAACTGCTGCCGGGCTGGGCCAACCTCGACCAGAAAGTCCTCGAGGACATGCAGGGCTTCGACGCCGGCAGCCTGTATTCCGCGCCCTACACCTGGGGCAGCAACGGCATCACCTACAACGTCGACAAGATCAAGGAACGCATGCCCGACGCGCCCATCGGTTCGCTGGCGATGATCTTCGATCCGAAGATCGTCTCGCGCTTCGCCGACTGTGGCGTGACCCTGGTGGATGCGCCGACCGAAGTCATCCCGCTGGCCCTCAAATACCTGGGCCGCGACCCGCGCAGCGCCGCGCCGGCCGACCTCAAGGCCGCGCAGGAACTGCTGCTGTCGGTGCGCCCGTACATCCGCAAGTTCGACTCGGTCAACTACCTGACCAGCCTGCCCAACGGCGACACCTGCATGGCCATGACCTGGTCCGGCGACTACGCCACCGCCATGGCCCGCGCTGAAGAGGCCAAGTTGAAGATCAACCTGTCCTACTTCATTCCCAAGGAAGGCTCGCTGATCTGGTTCGACAACATGTACATCCCGGCCGACGCCCCGCACGTGGCCAACGCGCACAAGTTTCTCGACTTCCTGATGAAGCCGCAGGTGATGGCCGACGTCACCGATTACATCCACTACGCCAACAGCAACGCCGCCGCTACGCCGTTGCTCGATGCCGACGTGCGCAACAACCCCGCCATTTATCCCGATGACGCGACCCGTGAGCGCCTGTTTCCGCAAAAGACCCAGGACCCCAAGGACATGCGCGCCATCACGCGGGTCTGGAGCACGGTGAAAAGCGGCATCTGATCGTCAACTTACAGGTTTGAGGTTTTTGTATGGCTACTCCAACGCATGACGTAATGTCCGCCGCCGATGAATCGCGGCTGGCCAAGGCCGATAAAGCGCACTACATGCACGGCTACCACATGTTCGACGAGCATGCCGAACAGGGCGCCCTGAACATCGTCGCGGGTGATGGCGCCTACATTTACGATACTCAGGGCAACCGTTTTCTCGACGCGGTGGGTGGCATGTGGTGTACGAACATTGGCCTGGGTCGCGAGGAAATGGCCCAGGCCATCGCCGACCAGGTGCGCCAGCTGGCCTATTCGAACCCGTTTTGCGACATGACCAACAACGTCGCCATCCAGTTGTGCGAAAAACTCGCCAGCCTGGCGCCGGGGGACCTGGACCACGTATTCCTCACCACCGGCGGCTCCACCGCCGTGGACACCGCCTATCGCCTGATCCAGTACTACCAGAACTGCCGGGGCAAGCCGGACAAGAAGCACATCATTGCGCGCTTCAACGCCTATCACGGTTCCACCACGCTGACCATGTCGATCGGCAACAAGGCTGCCGACCGGGTGCCGGAGTTCGACTACGCCAACGACCTGATCCACCACGTGTCCAACCCCAACCCTTACCGCGCACCGGACGGCATGAACGAAGCGCAGTTCCTCGAGTTCCTGGTCAAGGAATTCGAAGACAAGATCCTGGCCATCGGCGCGGACAAGGTCGCCGGGTTCTTCGCCGAACCGATCATGGGCTCCGGCGGGGTGATCATCCCGCCCAAGGGTTATCTCAAGCGCATGTGGGAAGTGTGCCAGCGCTACGACATCCTCTTCGTCGCCGATGAAGTAGTGACGTCGTTCGGGCGCCTGGGCAAGTTCTTCGCCTCCAAGGACGTGTTCGACGTGCAGCCGGACATCATCACCACGGCCAAGGGCCTGACGTCGGCCTACCTGCCGCTGGGCGCGTGCATCTTTTCCGACCGCATCTGGAAAGTCATCGCCGAGCCGGGCAAGGGCCGCTGCTTCACCCACGGCTTCACCTACAGCGGCCACCCGGTGTGCTGCACCGCGGCGCTAAAGAACATCGAGATCATCGAACGGGAAAACCTGCTGGAGCATGTCGAGGAAGTCGGCAGCTACCTGGAGCAGCGCCTGGCCACGCTCGGCGACCTGCCACTGGTGGGCGATGTGCGCTGCGAGAAGCTGATGGCCTGCGTCGAGTTCGTTGCCGACAAGCGCAGCAAGGCGCTGTTCGCCGATGAAATCAACATCGGCGAGCGTATCCACTCTCGCGCCCAGGCCCGCGGCCTGCTGGTGCGGCCGATCATGCACCTGAACGTGATGTCGCCACCGCTGATCCTCACCCATGCCCAGGTGGACGAGATCGTCGAGACCCTGCGCGTGTGCATTCTCGAGGTGGCGGCCGAGCTTGAGCGGGACGGCCAGTACGCCGGCCAATGAGTCTGAGCAATCGTCGCTTACCGGGGCCCGGTTCTCCCGCTAGACTGCGGGGCATGAGCAAACCCAACGACGACACCCTGATCGCCTTGCCCTTCGGCGCCCTGCACAAGTGGCATGGCGAGCTGCGCAAGGCGTTCGCCGCCATCGACGAGCCCGACGCGCTGCGCCACCTGGCGTCGGCGTTCGGCCATCTGGTGTCGATCGAATCGGTGATGATCAGCCTGGAACACAAGGACCGGGCGCCGCAGTTGCTCTATCAGCAGGGCATCCCGGAGCAGTACCAGGTGGCGTTGCTCGAACGCTATTTCTCCGGCGGTTACCTGCTCGACCCGTTCTGCCTGGCGGTGGAGCAGGGGCTGGCCGAAGGTTTCTATCACCTGGAAGAAATCGCCCCGGACCACTTTTTCGACAGCGAGTACTACAAGACCTACTACCTGAAGGCCGGCAGTTCCGAGGACAGTTTCTACCTGGTGGACACCGGCAATGACACGCAGATCTCCGTGAGTCTGTTCCAGGGTTTTGGCGGGGAAAGCCTGCGGGTCGAGCAGTTGCACCTGCTACGGGCGGTGGAGCCGCTGGTGCGCGAGTTCATCGGCGAATTCGGTCGGCGTGGTTTGCAGCATCGGGCCGATCAGGGCGCGGGCGGGCGTGACGAATTAAAGCAGCGGGTGCAATCGGCGTTCGAGCATTTTGGCAGCGACCTGCTCACCGAGCGCGAGCGGGAAGTGGCGCACATGGTGCTGCGTGGGCATTCGGTAAAATCCACCGCCAGCCAGCTGAGCATCTCGCCGGAGACGGTGCGCATGCACCGCAAGAATCTGTACCTGAAGCTGGAGGTGGGGTCGCAGTCGGAGTTGTTTGCGTTGTTTATCGAGTGGTTGCGCAGGCATTAGGCTCTTTGTTGAGCCCAAGGGCCTCATCGCGGGCAAGCCCGCTCCCACAGGGGATTCTGGTGTACACAAGATCTGTGTTCACTGCAGATCTCTGTGGGAGCGGGCTTGTCGAATCGTCGCACCGCCGCGATGAGGCCCTAAAATTCACCACAAATTGAGGATCAACCCTCGCGCTTCACCACCAAGGTCAGAATGTCATAACTGGCCACCAGCTCACCCAGCTGGTTGGTCACTTCCACATCCCACGCCACCACCCCTTGCGGGATGCCTTGCGGGCTCTTCTTGCCCTGGTCGATCTTGCGCTTGCAGGTCAGGCGCGCCTGGATGGTGTCGCCGATGCCCACCGGGTTGATGAAGCGCAGGGTGTCCAGGCCGTAGTTGGCCAGTACCGGGCCAGGCGCCGGGGATACGAACAGGCCGGCGGCGGCCGACAGGACGAAGTAACCGTGGGCGATGCGCTTGCCGAATTGCGACTCCTTGGCCGCGATGTCGTCGAAGTGCATGTAGAAGTGATCGCCCGACAGGCAGCCGAAGTTCACCAGGTCGGCCTCGGTGACGGTGCGCCGGTGGGTCAGCAGCGATTCGCCGATCTGCAGGTCCTGGAAGTAACGACGGAACGGGTGCACTTCGGTCTCGATGACCTGGGCGCCGCGCACGTATTCGCCGGTGACCGCCGCCAGCATGGTCGGCGAGCCTTGTACCGCGGCACGTTGCAGGTAGTGTTTCACCGCGCGCAGGCCGCCGAGTTCCTCACCGCCGCCAGCCCGACCCGGGCCGCCGTGCTTGAGTTGTGGCAGCGGCGAGCCGTGGCCGGTGGATTCGCCGGCGCAGTGGCGGTCCAGGACCAGCAGACGGCCGTGCAGGGCGGCGGCCACCGGGACGGCCTTGGCGGCAATCGCCGGGTCCTTGGTCACCAGGCTGGCCACCAGGCTGCCTTTGCCGCGTGCGGCCAGTGCCAGGGCTTCGTCGAGGTCGTCGTAGGTCATCAGCGTACTGACCGGGCCGAACGCCTCGATGTCGTGGGCACCGCCTTCGGCATGCGGGTCGCGGGCCTGCAACAGGGTCGGAGCGAAGAACGCGCCCTGGTCGACGTTCTCACCGCGCGGCTCGAACCCGTCGCGGGCGCCGAACAGCAGGTCGCTGTTCTGCAACAGCGCTTGCAGGCGCTCGGCCACGTCTTTCTGCTGGTCGTGGGACGCCAGGGCGCCCATGCGCACGCCTTCCACCGACGGATCGCCGACCACCACCTTGGCCAGGCGATCGCGCAGGCGCGTGGCGACGGCATCGATGTGCTTGGCCGGCACGATGGCGCGGCGGATGGCGGTGCATTTCTGCCCGGCCTTGGTGGTCATTTCCCGGGCGACTTCCTTGATGAACAGCTCGAACTCTTCGTCGTCCGGGCTGACGTCCGGGGCGAGGATCGCGCAGTTCAGCGAGTCGGCCTCGGCGGTGAACGGCACCGAGTTGCGAATCAGGTTGGGGTTGACCCGCAGCTTGGCGGCGGTGTCGGCGGAACCGGTGAAGGTCACCACGTCCTGGCCTTGCAGGCGGTCGAGCAGGTCACCGGTGCCACCGATGATCAGTTGCAGGCTGCCGGCGGGCAGCAGGCCGGACTCGTCCATCAGGCGCACCACGGCTTCGGTCAGGTAGCTGGTGGCACTGGCAGGTTTGACGATGCACGGCATGCCAGCGAGGAAGCTCGGGGCGAATTTTTCCAGCATGCCCCAGATCGGGAAGTTGAAGGCGTTGATGTGCACCGCCACGCCACCGCGCGGCACCAGGATGTGGGTGCCGGCGAAGCTGCCCATTTTGCTCAGTTGCAGCGCCGGGCCTTCGTGCACGACGTTGCCCGACGGCAATTCCCGCGAGCCCAGGCTGGCGTAGGTGAACAGCGTGCTGTTGCCGCCTTCGATGTCGATCCAGCTGTCGGCGCGGGTGGCGCCGCTGTGGTGGGAAATCGCGTAGAGCTGCTCCTTGCGCTCGGCCAGGTACAGGGCCAGGGCCTTGAGGCGCTGGGCCCGTTGCTGGAAGTCCAGCGCCATCAGGCCGGTGACGCCCTGGCGGCGACCGTGCTCGATGGCCTCGGCGAAGTCCGGGCGCTCTTCGTGGGTACGGGCGATCTCGTGACCGTCGATGGCGCTGCGCAGGATCTGTGCGCCGTGTTGGCCGATCCAGCGACCGGCGATGAAGCTTTGCAGTGTGGCAACTTGAGACATCTGGATTGCTCCGGGTTGGCAAACAGGTGGATTAGTGCTGACTGGCGCCCGAGGCGCCGATGCCAGTCATGGAACGGATGAACTGCGCCAGGTAACGACCGCGTTCGAGAGCGGCACGTGGCGAACGGTCGGTGACGGAAAACAGCCAGGCGCTGAAAAACGCCAGGCTCATGGAAAACAGCGCCGGGTTGGAGTACGGGAACAACGCCTTGTCGTGATGCAGGACGTTGACCCACACCGCCGGGCTCAGCACCAGCAGGACAATCGCCGAGACCAGTCCGGCCAGGCTGCCCAGCACCGCGCCGCGGGTGGTCAGGCCTTTCCAGTACATCGAGAGGAACAGCACCGGGAAATTCACCGAGGCGGCGATGGCCAGCACCAGGCCGGAGAGGAAGGCGATGTTCTGCGATTCGAACAACAGGCCAAGGATGATCGCCAGCACGCCAATGCACAGGGTGGCGATGCGCGACATGCGCATTTCCTGCTGTTCGCTGGCCTTGCCTTTGCGGATCACGCAGGCGTACAGATCGTGGGACACCGCCGAGGCGCCGGACAGCGCGAGGCCTGCAACCACCGCCAGGATGGTGGCGAACGCCACTGCCGAGATGAAGCCGAGGAACAGATTGCCGCCTACCGCCTGGGCCAGGTGCACGGCGACCATGTTGCCGCCGCCGATGATCGCGCCGCTGGCATCGCGGTACGCAGGCTCGGTGCCGACCATGACAATGGCGCCGAAGCCGACCACGATCAGCAGCAGGTAGAAGTAGCCGATGAAACCGGTGGCGTAGAACACGCTTTTGCGCGCTTCCTTGGCGTCGCTGACGGTGAAGAAACGCATCAGGATGTGCGGCAGGCCGGCGGTGCCGAACATCATCCCCAGCCCCAGGGAAATCGCGTCGACGGGGTTGGACAGCAAGCCGCCGGGCGCCATGATCGCCGTGCCTTTGGCGTGCACGGCGGTGGCACCGGCGAACATCGCTTCAGTGCTGAAGCCGAAATGGCGGAGCACCATGAACGCCATGAAACTGGTGCCGAACAGCAGCATCACCGCCTTGATGATCTGCACCCAGGTGGTGGCGAGCATGCCGCCGAAGGTCACGTAGAACACCATCAGCACGCCGACCAGCATCACCGCATAGAGGTAGTCGATGCCGAACAGCAACTCGATCAGCTTGCCGGCGCCGACCATCTGCGCCACCAGGTACATCAGGGCCACGGTCAGCGTGCCGAACGCCGAGGTCAGGCGCACCGGGGTCTGTTCGAGGCGGTAGGAGACCACGTCGGCGAAGGTGTATTTGCCCAGGTTGCGCAGGCGTTCCGCGATCAGGAACAGAATGATCGGCCAGCCGGCCAGCACACCCAGGGCGTAGAGCAGGCCGTCGTAGCCATTGAGGAACATCATCGCGGAAATGCCGAGGAACGAGGCGGCCGAGATCATGTCACCGGCGATCGCCAGACCGTTCTGGAAACCGCTCATGCCGCCGCCGGCGGTGTAGAAGTCACTGGCGGACCGTGTGCGCAACGCCGCCCAACGGGTGACGCCGAGGGTGAACAGCACGAACACCAGGAACATGCCGATGGCGTTCCAGTTGAGCGGGCGGGCGGCGCCTTCGGCGGCAACCGCAAGGTCGGTGACCACGGCCAGCGGCAGCAGGAACAGTGCAAGCAGGCGGCTCATCGGGCGCACTCCTGCTTGAGTTTGTCGTTCAGCGGGTCGATCACGTTGTTGGCGCGATAGACATAGAAACCGGTCAGCGCAAACGCCAGCACCACCATCACCACACCCACCAGCATGCCCACGGTGGTCACGCCGCCGCTCAGCGACTGGCCGAGGGTGGCCGGGGAGAACGCCACCAGCAGGACAAAACCGAAATAGATCACCAGCATGATCAGCGACAGCGACCAGTAGAGCTTCTGCTTGCGGCGCACCAGTTGGATGAAATCCGGGTGCTGGTGGATGAGTTCGATGTCTTGTGGGGTCATGGCACGCTCTCTTTTTGTTTTTTTATGGGTGAAACACGATCCCCTGTAGGAGCGAGCTTGCTCGCGAATGCGGTGTGTCATTCAACTTTTACATCGACTGATACACCGCCATCGCGAGCAAGCTCGCTCCTACAGGGGGCGGGTGATGCCTGTTTTTCAGAGCTGATCGAAATCCAGCACCACCTTGTCGGTGATCGGGAAGGCCTGGCACGACAGCACGTAGCCGGCGGCGACTTCGTAGTCTTCCAGGGCGTGGTTGCTGTCCATTTCCACTTCGCCTTCGATGACCTTGCACTTGCAGGTCGAGCACACGCCGGCCTTGCACGAGTAGGGCAGTTCGGCGCCCTGGGCGTTGCCGGCGTCGAGGATGCTCACGCTGTTGCGCGGCAGGTCGAAGGCCAGGGCGCGGCCGTCGCTGATGACGGTGATCTGGCTGACGGCGGCGTCCACCTGGCGGGCGGCTTCGCGGGCCTCGCGTTTTTGCTGGCTGCCGGCGGCGGCGAACAGTTCGAAGTGGATGCGCTCCGGCGCCAGGCCCTTGGCCTTGAGGCTGTCGCGCACGGTTTCGGTCATTTCCTGCGGGCCGCAGATGAACGCCGCGTCCAGGGCCTTGACGTCGAGCCAGCGGGAAAACAGCTGCTCGCACTTGTCGGCGTTGATCCGGCCGTTGTACAGGTCGACGTCCTGCTGCTCGCGGCTGAACACGAAGATCAGGTTCAGACGGTGCAGGTAGCGGTTCTTCAGGTCTTCGAGCTGTTCGCGAAACAAGGCGCCGGAGCTGGAGCGGTTGCCGTACAGCAGGGTGACGCGGCTGTGCGGCTCGGCTTCCAGGGTGGTCTTGATGATCGACAGGATCGGCGTGATGCCGCTGCCGGCCGCCACGGCCAGGTAGTTGCCATGGCGGGTGGGGTCCAGTTCGACACTGAAGTGCCCGGCCGGTGGCATCACCTCCAGGCAGTGCCCGGCCTTGAGCTGTTCGTTGGCAAAGGCGGAAAAACGCCCGCCGGCCACACGCTTGACCGCAATGCGCAGTTCACCGTCGTTGATGCCGGTGCAGATCGAGTACGAGCGCCGCACTTCCTCGCCGTCCAGTTGCGTGCGCATCACCAGGTGCTGGCCCTGGGTGAAGTGGAAGCTGTCCTGCAGCTCCTGCGGGATCTCGAAGGCGATGGACACCGCGTCACGGGTTTCGGCGCGCACGTCCTTGATGGTCAGGCTGTGAAATTTGCTCATTGTTATTCTCCAGCTGAGGCGGGCATGGGCCGCTCAGATGCACTTGAAATAGTCGAACGGCTCGCGGCAATCGACGCAGCGATACAAGGCCTTGCACGCGGTGGAGCCGAACTCGCTGAGCACCTCGGTGTGGGCGCTGCCGCATTGCGGGCACAGCACCTGCGGGCGTTCGCCGAGCAGGCTGCGCTTGCTGGTGCTGCCCTCGGGCGGCGCGATACCGTAGGCGCGCAGGCGCTCACGGCCGCCAGCGCTGATCCAGTCGGTGGTCCAGGCCGGGGTCAACCGGCGCTCCAGTTGCGGCGCGCGGAAACCGGCCTGCTCCAGCGCGTCGCGGATGTCGCTCTCGATCACTTCGGTCGCCGGGCAGCCGGAGTAGGTCGGCGTGACCACCACGTGCAGATGGCCGGCCTGCCAGTCGAGGTCGCGCACGATCCCCAGGTCGACCACGCTGACCACTGGCACCTCCGGGTCCATGACCTCGGCCAGAATCGCCCAGGCCGCGCTCAGGTCGCCCGGTTGCGCCGCACGCGCACCCAGGTCGCTGGTGATCAGCTCACCAGGTTGCATCGGGGTACGCTCGTGGCAAAAACTGCATCTCGGCCAGCAGGATGCCCAGGTGCTCGGTGTGCAGGCCCTTGCGTGCGTTGAGGTAGAAGTAGTTCGCGGCGGCCGGGACGGGCAGGGTGGCGCTTTCGAAAATCGCTTCCACGCGGGCTTGCCAGGCGCTGGCGACAGTGGCGATGTCCGGGCTGATGCCGGCCTCGCACAGACGCTGTTCGCTGTCATCGGCGGCGAGCAGTTCCACGGTGAAACGCCAGACTTCCGGGATCGCCGCGAGCATGCGCTGGTGGCTTTCCTCGGTGCCGTCGCCCAGGCGCTCGACCCATTCGCTGGAGCGGCGCAGGTGATAGGTGACTTCCTTGACGGCCTTGGCGGCGATCCCGGCGATGCGCTCATCGCTGGACTGACTCAGGCCCTGGAGCACCGGCAGGTGCCAGGCGTCGTAGAGGAACTGCTTGAGCATGGTCACCGCGAAGTCGCCGTTGGGTTGTTCCACCAGCAGCAGGTTGCGGTAGGCGCGCTCGTCGCGGCGGAACGCCAGGTGATCGGCGTCGCGGCCGTCAGCCAGCAGCTCGGCGGCGTATTCCAGCCAGTTGCGCGCCTGGCCGACGAGGTCGAGGCCGACGTTCATCAGCGCCAGTTCTTCTTCCAGCGCCGGGGCCTTGCCGCACCACTGGCACAGGCGCTGGCCCTGGATCAGGGCGCTGTCGCCCAGGCGCAGCAGGTATTCGATCAGATCGGTCTTGTTGTTCATGGTCGACCTCACATGTGCCCGACTTCGGCCGGCAGCTCGTAGAAGCTGGCGTGGCGGTAGACCTTGTCGTCCGACGGGTCGAACAGCGGGTCTTTTTCATCCGGCGACGAGGCGGTGATCAGCGCGGACGGCACCACCCACAGGCTCACGCCTTCGCTGCGACGGGTGTAGAGCTCGCGCGCGTTCTCGATGGCCATGGTGGTGTCGGCGGCATGCACGCTGCCGACGTGCTTGTGGTTGAGGCCGTGCTTGCTGCGCACGAAGACTTCGAAGAGGGTCCACTCGGACATTTCAGTTCTCCACATCGGTTGCTCTGTGTAGGAGCGGGCTTGCCCGCGAGGCGGCCTCAAGGACAGTGGTGATTTCACTGCCGCCATCGCTGGCAAGCCAGCTCCTACACGCAGAGGGTTCTGGCCGGTTCAGGCGGCGTTCTTGTTTTGTTTTTTGCGGGCGTGGGCGACGGCGGCTTCGCGGACCCAGGCGCCGTCTTCAATGGCCTTGCGGCGCGTGGCGACGCGCTCGGTGTTGCATGGGCCGTTGCCCTTGAGCACTTCGTAGAACTCGCTCCACTGGATTTCGCCGAAGTCGTAGTGGCCGCGCTCGGCGTTCCACTTCAGGTCCGGGTCGGGGCAGGTGCAGCCCAGCAGTTCCAGTTGCGGGATGGTCTGGTCGATGAAGCGCTGGCGCAGTTCGTCGTTGCTCTGGCGCTTGATCTTCCAGGCCATGGACTGGGCGCTGTTGGGTGAGTGTTCGTCGCTGGGGCCGAACATCATCAGCGATGGCCACCACAGGCGGTTGATCGCGTCCTGGACCATGTCCTTCTGCGCCTGGGTCCCTTCGCGCATCATGGTCAGGAGGATTTCGTAGCCCTGGCGCTGGTGGAAGCTCTCTTCCTTGCAGATGCGGATCATCGCCCGGGAGTAGGGACCGTAGGAGGTGCGCTGCAAAACCACCTGGTTGACGATGGCCGCGCCATCCACCAGCCAGCCCACCGCGCCCATGTCGGCCCAGTTCAGGGTCGGGTAGTTGAAGATGCTCGAGTACTTGGCCTTGCCGCTGTGCAGCTTGGCGATTTCCTCGTCGCGGTCGGCGCCCAGGGTTTCCATGGCGCTGTACAGGTACAGGCCGTGGCCGGCTTCGTCCTGGATCTTCGCCATCAGTTGCAGCTTGCGCTTGAGCGAAGGCGCACGGGTCACCCAGTTGCCTTCGGGCAGCATGCCGACGATTTCCGAGTGGGCGTGCTGGGAAATCTGCCGGATCAACGTCTGGCGATAGGCATCCGGCATCCAGTTCTTGGCTTCGATCTTGATTTCCGAATCAATTTTTTCCTGGAAGGCGCGTTCCTGTTCGGACATCTCCGACAGGTCCTTGATGCGCTTGACGCCGGTTTCTACAAGCTGTGCGTACATGGGGGTCTCCCGCCTTGAATCTGATCTAGGGCATGGAGAGATTTATAAGCGATACAGAAATTAATATCAAACAGAAAATATCGTGTCGTATGTGTTTTTGTATCGCTTTGGGATGAGTGGTTGGTTTGAGCTATGCACCTGTCCCCTGTGGGAGCGAGCCTGCTCGCGATCGCGGTGGGTCAATCGACAGGGGTGTATCTGACACGACCTATCGCGAGCAGGCTCGCTCCCACAGGGGTTGGCAGGGATTTTGTGGCGGGTGGGGTTACAGGCAGGCAAAAAAAAGCCCCGCAATCGCGGGGCTCAAAGGTGCAGCAGTCATGCTTTCGGGCGATTGTCGATCACGTGGCAGGCCTTGCCTTCGGAGCGCTTGATCGAGTGGAACGGCTGCAGGACGATCCGCGAGCTGATGCCGATGTAGGTCTTGATGTGGCGGCTCAGTTCGGCGCAAACGGCCTTCTGCGCATCGTCGCCCAGGTGCTGGTGGTCGGCCTTGAGTTCGACGTGCACGTCGACGCTGTCGAGGTTGCCATTGCGATACAAATGGATCTCGTAGCACTCGGCAAGCTGTTTGATTTTGAGCACCTGCTCCTCGATCTGCGTCGGGAACACATTGACCCCACGGATGATCAGCATGTCGTCGCTGCGCCCGGTGATCTTGTCGATGCGCCGCATCGGCCGTGCGGTGCCCGGCAGCAGGCGCGTCAGGTCGCGGGTGCGGTAGCGGATCATCGGCAGGGCTTCCTTGCTCAGCGAGGTGAACACCAGTTCGCCCATCTGCCCGTCCGGCAGCACTTCACCGGTGACCGGGTCGATGATTTCCGGGTAGAAGTGGTCTTCCCAGAGGGTCGGGCCGTCCTTGGTCTCGGCGCATTCCATGGCGACGCCCGGGCCCATGATTTCCGACAGGCCGTAGATGTCCAGCGCGGTGATGCCCAGGCGCTGTTCGATGGCGCTGCGCAGCTCGCCGGTCCACGGCTCGGCGCCGAAGATGCCCAGGCGCAGGGCCAGCTTGTGCGGGTCGATGCCCTGGCGCTCGAGCTCGTCGGCGATGTTGAGCATGTAGGACGGCGTGACCATGATGATGTCGGGCTGGAAATCCTTGATCAGTTGCACCTGTTTCTCGGTCTGCCCGCCGGACATCGGGATCACCGTGCAGCCCAGGCGTTCGGCACCGTAGTGCGCACCGAGGCCGCCGGTGAACAGGCCGTAGCCATAGGAAATGTGCACCTTGTCGCCACGCCGGCCACCGGCCGCACGGATCGAGCGGGCAACCACATTGGCCCAGGTGTCGATGTCGTTCTGGGTGTAGCCGACCACGGTCGGTTTGCCAGTGGTGCCGCTGGAGGCGTGCAGGCGCACCACTTCCGGCATCGGCACGGCAAACATGCCGTAGGGGTAGTTGTCGCGCAGGTCGGACTTGGTGGTGAAGGGGAACTTCGCCAGGTCTTCCAGCGAGCGGATGTCATTGGGGTGCACGCCCAGGGCGTCGAAGCGCTGACGGTACAGCGGCACGTTGTTGTAGGCGTGGCTCAGGCTCCAGCGCAGCCGGTCGAGCTGGTGGCTGCGCAGTTCGTCGATGCTGGCGGTTTCCAGCGGGTCCAGCACAGGATCAAGCACGGCTTTGGCTATTGGCATGTTCATAACTTCACTCGAATTATTTTTGTGTTCCGGCCCCGCAGCAGCGAGGCTTTGAGTGCATGCGCCAAGGATACCTCTCGGCTCCCCGGGAATCGCGGTTCTTTAGTCGGACAGTCGCTCGATGATCAGCGCGATGCCCTGGCCGACGCCGATGCACATGGTGCACAGGGCGTAGCGCCCCTGGCGTTCTTCCAGCTCGTGCAGGGCGGTGGTCACCAGGCGCGCGCCGCTCATGCCCAGTGGATGGCCCAGGGCAATCGCGCCGCCGTTGGGGTTGACCCGCGGGTCGGCGTCGCCAAGGCCCAACTCGCGCAGCACCGCCAGGCCTTGTGCGGCGAAGGCTTCGTTGAGTTCGATCACGTCCATGTCGGCCAGGCTCAGGTTGGCCAGTTCCAGCACCTTGCGGGTCGCCGGCACCGGGCCGATGCCCATGATGCGTGGTTCGACGCCGGCGGTGGCCATGGCGACCACCCGTCCGCGAGCCTTCAAGCCGTGACGCTTGGCCACTTCTGCGCTGGCCAGCAGCAGCGCACAGGCGCCGTCGTTGACCCCGGAGGCGTTGCCGGCCGTGATACTGCCGCCTTCGCGGAACGGCGTGCCGAGTTTCTGCAATTGCTCAAGGGTGGTGTCGCCACGCGGGTGCTCGTCGTGCTCGACGACCTTGGCCGGGCCCTTGCGCTGGGGGATCTCGACCGCAACGATTTCCCTGGCCAGGCGCCCGCTGGCCTGGGCGGCTGCGGCGCGTTGCTGGCTGCGCAGGGCAAAGGCGTCCTGGTCGGCGCGGGACACCTTGAACTGTTCGGCGACGTTCTCGGCCGTTTCCGGCATGGAGTCGATGCCCCAGGTCTTTTTCATCAGCGGGTTGACGAAGCGCCAGCCGATGGTGGTGTCGTACACCTGCGCGTCACGGGAAAACGCCTGCTCGGCCTTGCCCATGACCAGCGGTGCGCGGGACATCGACTCGACACCGCCCACCAGCATCAGCCCGGCCTCACCGCAACGGATCGCCCGCGCCGCGCTGCCGATGGCGTCCAGGCCCGAACCGCACAGGCGGTTGAGGGTGGTGCCCGGCACGCTGACCGGCAGCCCGGCCAGCAGCGCCGACATGCGTGCCACGTTGCGGTTGTCTTCGCCGGCCTGGTTGGCGCAGCCGTAGATCACGTCGTCGACGCTGTTCCAGTCCACCTGCGGATGGCGACGCAGCAGTTCGCGCAGCGGCACCGCGCCGAGGTCGTCGGCGCGCACGCTGCTCAAGGCGCCGGCGTAGCGACCGATGGGGGTGCGCACCGCGTCGATGATCAAGGCATCATTCATTGGGAGTCTCCTGCGTCAGCACAGCGCCGCGCACTTTGTAGGATTTGCCGTGGAACAGCGCGATCAGCTGGCCCTGTTGGTTTTCAATGCGTACGTCGTAGTTGCCGGTGCGGCCGGAACGGCTCTGCTCGACACAATCGGCGGTCAGGGTGTCACCCAGGCGCGCCGGGGCGATGTAGTCGATGCTGCAGCCGATGGCCACCGTGGCCTCGTTGTAGCTGTTGCAGGCAAAGGCGAACGCCGAGTCGGCGAGGGCGAACAGGTAGCCGCCATGGCAGGTGCCGTGGCCCTGGACCATGTCGTCGCGCACCGTCATGCCGACGCGGGCGCAGCCCGGGCCGGCGGACAGCAGGCGCATGCCCATGGCCTGGCTGGCGTTGTCGCGCTGGAACAGGGCTTGCGCGCAGGCACTGGCCAGGTTCATCGCTCCATGATTAGTCATGCAGGGTTCTCCCTTCGGCCACGCGGCGGCGCAACAACAGCGACGGCCGGTAGCGTTCTTCGCCATAACTGGCTTGCAGGTATTCCAGCACCTTGAGGATGTGCGCCAGGCCAATGCTGTCCGCCCAGGCCAGCGGGCCCTGCGGGTAATTGACCCCGGCGCGCATGGCCAGGTCGATGTCGGCGGCCGAGGCCACGCCTTGCAGCAGGGCATCGGCGCCTTCGTTGGCGAGCATGGCCACGGTGCGCAACACGGCAAGCGCCGGGCTATCGCTGAGCTGGCTGACGCTGAACCCGGCCTGTTGCAGCAGGGCAACGCCCTGTTCAAGGGCGCTCGGCTCGATGTCGGCGGCGCAACTGATCGCCAGGCGGCTGGCCTTGGCGTAATCGCCGGCGAGGTCGAGCAGGATCAGGTTGCGCAGGCCGTCTTCGCGGCTGCGCTGGCAGGCCATGCGCCCGTCGCTCAGGGCCAGCACCGCATCGCCGACCCGCAGCAGGCCCTGGCCGTCGCGCTGGATGATCTCGATACCGTGTTCGCGCAGGCGCGGGATCAAGCCGCCGGCAATGCCCAGATCACCTTCGACTGCGCAGGTGGTAACGCGCTGTTTGCTGTTGATCGAGGCCGGTTGTGGGCGCACCGCACCGTCGGCGTAGCTGTAGAAACCCTGGCCGCTCTTGCGGCCCAGGCGCCCGGCGTCGACCAGTTCCTTCTGGATCAGCGACGGCAGAAAGCGCGTGTCGTGGTAGTAGGCGTCGAACACCGAGCAGGTTACGGCATAGTTGACGTCGTGGCCGATCAGGTCGGTCAGCTCGAATGCGCCCATGGCAAAGCCGCCGGCATCGCGCATCAAGGCGTCCAGGGTTGCGCAGTCTGCCGCGCCTTCCTGCAACAGGCGCAGGCTTTCGGCGTAGAACGGCCGGGCCACGCGGTTGACGATGAAACCGGGAGTCGAACGGGTGTGCACCGGTTTTTTCCCCCAGGCCTTGGCGGTGTCGTACAGGCACTGCGCGAGTGCCGGGTCGCTGGCCAGGCCCGAGACGATTTCCACCAGCGCCATGACCGGCGCCGGGTTGAAGAAGTGCAGGCCGAGCAGGCGTTGCGGGTGGCGCAGTTGTGCGGCGATGCTGGTGATCGACAGCGACGAGGTATTGCTGGCCAGGATGCAGTGTTCGTCGCACAGCTCTTCGAGTTGGCGGAACAGGCTGCGCTTGACCTCGAGGTTCTCGACGATGGCTTCGATGATCAGCGCGCAATCGGCCAGCGCTTCGATGCTTTCCACGGCGTGCAGGCGGCTGATGGTGGCGCTGCGCGATTCGGCGGCGAGCTTGCCGCTGTCGACGCGCTTGCCCAACTGCCGGTCGATGCCTTCGATGGCTTGCGCGGCGGCGCCCGGTCGGTTGTCCAGCAACAGCACCGAGTGGCCGGCCTGTGCCGCGACCTGGGCAATCCCGGCGCCCATGGCGCCGGCGCCGATGACGGCGATGCGTGCGTTGATATCCAGAGCGGTCATGACTCAGCGCCCCTTGAAGCTTGGGCTGCGTTTTTCCATGAAGGCGCTGACGCCCTCGCGGTAGTCCTCGCTGCGCCCGGCCAGGCGTTGCAGGTCTTTCTCCAGCTCCAGCTGTTCGTCGAAGGTGTTGCTCAGGCTGGCGTTGAGGCTGCGCTTGATCAGCGCCAGGCCGTAGGTTGGTTGGGTGGCCAGGTGACGGGCGAGGGTCAGGGCTTCCTCGCGCAGGTCGGCATCGTCCACCACGCGGTAGATCAGGCCCCACTGTTCGGCCTGCTCGGCGCTCAGGCGGTTGCCCAGCAGGGCCAGGGCCTTGGCGCGGGCCATGCCGACCAGGCGCGGCAGGGTCCAGGTGCCGCCGGAGTCGGGGATCAGGCCGATCTTGCAGAACGCCTGGATGAAGCTTGCCGAACGCGCCGCCAGCACCAGGTCGCAGGCCAGCGGGATGTTGGCGCCAGCCCCGGCCGCCACGCCGTTGACCGCGCAGATCACCGGCAGTGGCAGGTCGCGCAGTTGGCGGATCAGCGGGTTGTAGAACTTCTCGATGGACTCGCCCAGGTCCGGCACGGCGGCGCCCGGCGCGACGTTGCGGTCGCTGAGGTCCTGGCCGGCGCAGAAGCCGCGACCTTCACCGGTCAGCAGCAGCACGCGCACCTCAGGGTTGTTGCGCACTTGTTTCAGCGCTTCCTTCACTTCGCCATGCATCTGCGTGTTGAAGCTGTTGAGCTGGTCCGGGCGATTGAGGCTGAGCAGGGCGACGCCGGCCTCGATGGAAAACAGGATGTGTTCGAAGGTCATGGTCTTGGCGCTCTCTTGGAGGTCGTTCGCGTTCTTGAAAAAGGGGATTACTGGCCGGTGAAGCTCGGCGGGCGTTTTTCCTGGAAGGCGGCGATGCCTTCGTCGCGGTCGCGGGTGCCGGCCAGAACGGTGAAAGCGTGGCGCTCGAAACGCAGGCCGCTGGCCAGGTCGGTATCCATCGCCTTGAGCAGCGCTTCCTTGGCCAGGCGCACCGCCAGCGGGGCTTTTTTGGCAATGCTGGCGGCGATCTGCAGGGCGCGCTCGATGGTGAATTCCGGTTGCGTCACTTCACTGACCAGCCCGGCGCGCTGGGCCTGGCGGGCGTCGATCGGCTCGCCGGTGAGGACCATCTGCATGGCCATGGATTTGCCCACCGCGCGCAGCAGGCGTTGGGTGCCGCCGGCGCCGGGCATGATTCCCAGGTTGATTTCCGGCTGGCCGAAGCGCGCGTCTTCACCGGCGACGATGATGTCGGCGTGCATGGCCAGCTCGCAGCCACCGCCCAGGGCGAAGCCATTGACGGCGGCGATCAGCGGCTTGCTGAAGCGGGTGATGGTTTGCCAGGACGCCTGGCGCGGGTCGTCGAGGATGCCCACCAGAGTGCGTTCGGCCATTTCCTTGATGTCGGCGCCGGCGGCAAAGGCCTTGCGGCTGCCGGTCAGGACCACTGCGCGGGTGGCTGGGTCGGCCTGGGCGGCGTTCAGTTCATCGGCCAGTTCACCGAGCAGCTCGGTGTTCAGGGCATTCAACGCTTGTGGGCGCTGCAGGGTGATCAGGCGGACGCCCGGCTCGATGAACTCGACAGCAAGGGTTAGAGGCATGGCGGATGCCCTCACGGTGCACGCTCGGCTGTGGTGCCGGCTCATTATTGGATCGGCAGGGTGTGCCGGTTTTGCCTGAGTATACCTACAACGTGATACGCAAAATCAACTGTGAAATTGATTTAATGTGTCCTATTGTCTGGCGCATGGTTTTTCATGGAGGGGCGTAGACAGCTTTAGATCAAGCTGAGTCGCCCGGTTTTATTGGTCTTTATCGGGTTTTTCTCAGGCCGACCAGTGGTCGTTTAGCCGCGCTTTATAAGTGATACGACTTTTTGTCATTTGTTCTATCAAAAGTGATGTGATACAAAATAAACACGAATCGGCATCGCTTTGTGAATGCCCGGAAAGGTAAACGCCCATGACTTGCTACAGCCTCGATGGCTTGACCCCGGTGGTCGATCCGACCGCCTACGTTCACCCCTCGGCCGTCCTGATCGGTGACGTGATCGTCGGGCCCCACTGTTATGTCGGCCCGCTGGCCAGCCTGCGCGGCGACTTCGGGCGGATCGTCCTGGAAGAGGGCGCCAACGTGCAGGACACCTGCGTGATGCACGGTTTCCCGGACAGCGACACGGTGGTCCAGCGCAACGGCCACATCGGCCATGGCGCGGTGCTGCACGGCTGCCGCATCGGTGCCGACGCGCTGGTGGGGATGAATGCGGTGGTGATGGACAACGCGCACATCGGCGCACGTTCGTTCGTCTCGGCGGCGGCCTTCGTCAAGGCCGGCTTCGAAGGCCCCGAGCAGTCGCTGATCATGGGCGCACCGGCCAGCGTCAAGCGCGCCTTGAGCGACCAGGAAGTGGCGTGGAAACAGGCGGGCACCCGCGAGTACCAGCAACTGGCCCAGCGCTGCCTTGAGCAGATGCGCGTGTGCGAGCCGCTGGCAGAACCGGAGGTGGATCGGCCGCGTATTGCGGATCGGGGGTTGCGGCCAAAAGGCTCAGGCCATTGATATCTCTGTAGGAGCGGGCTTGCCCGCGATTGCGGTGTGTCAGTGCCACAGAGGTTGCCTGACACTCCCTCATCGCGAGCAAGCTCGCTCCTACAGGGGCGGTGGTGAGATCAACAGGCAAACTTTCGGTATATTCCTTTTCTTTTTTCGCTCGGTACGCCCATGTCGTCGCTGACACCCCTGAACCAACTGATTACCCGCTTCCAGGAACAGACGCCGATCCGCGCCAGTTCCCTGATCATCACGCTGTACGGGGATGCCATCGAACCCCATGGCGGCACGGTGTGGCTGGGCAGCCTGATTCAATTGCTCGAACCGATCGGCATCAATGAACGCCTGATCCGCACCTCGATTTTCCGCCTGACCAAGGAGGGCTGGCTGACCGCCGAAAAAGTCGGGCGACGCAGTTACTACAGCCTGACCGGCACCGGTCGGCGGCGGTTCGACAAGGCGTTCAAGCGCGTCTACAGCTCCAGCGTGCCGGCCTGGGATGGTTCCTGGTGCCTGGTGATGCTGACCCAGCTGACCCAGGACAAGCGCAAACAGGTGCGTGAAGAGCTGGAGTGGCAAGGTTTTGGTGCGATCTCGCCGGCGGTGCTGGCCTGCCCGCGCAGCGACCGCACCGACCTCAACGCGACCCTGCTGGACCTCGGCGCCCAGGAAGACACCATCGTGTTCGAGACCACCGCCCAGGACGTGCTGGCCTCCAAGGCCCTGCGTCTGCAGGTGCGCGAGAGCTGGAACATCGAGGAGCTGGCGGCCCATTACAGCGAGTTCATCCAGTTGTTCCGACCGCTCTGGCAAGCGCTTCGCGAGCAGGAAAACCTGCAACCGTCGGACTGCTTCCTGGCACGTGTCCTGCTTATTCACGAATACCGCAAATTGCTGCTGCGTGACCCGCAACTGCCGGACGAGTTGTTGCCCGGCGACTGGGAAGGTCGGGCCGCCCGGCAGTTGTGTCGCAATATCTATCGGCTGATCTACGCCAAGGCCGAGGAGTGGTTGAACAGTGCCCTGGAGACCGCCGACGGTCCGTTGCCGGATGTCGGCGAAAGCTTTTATCGGCGCTTTGGCGGGCTCAAGTAACCCGTCTGCTGTCAGGGAGAGGCATTGTTCAGGAGAACCCGTGGATTGGCGTAGATAATAAAAACAAGCCTGCGTGAGGCCCGACATGATTTCTTCAATTGCACAGCGCCGTGATGGCTTCGATCAGTGGATTCACCAGATCAACCGGATTTGCGGCGCCTTCAACGCGCAACCTTTGGGCGAGGGGTTTGCCGGACAGATCCGCGAACACCAGGACGGCGCGCTGAAGCTCAGTTTTGTCGATGCGCGCCAGGCGCGGCTGTTCCGCACGCCCCAGGAAGTGGCGGCGGGCGAGGGCGGCAAGTACTTTGCGGTGTACCAGCTCGATGGCACCGCGGGCATGGCCCAGGGCGACAGCCGGGCGCTGCTGTCGGCCGGCGACATCACCCTGATCGACGCCTCGCGCCCCAGTGACTTTACCTACAGTGACAATTCGCGGCAGTTGTCGTTGATCCTGCCGTCGCAGCTGGTGGAGCAGACGCTGCGCTTCAACCAGGTTCGCTGCGGTCACCGGATCGCGGCGACGTCGCCGATCGCCCTGTTGTCGCATCGGCTGATCCTCGAAGCCACCCGCCAACCTGAGCTGAGCCGCCAGGAGGGCGAAGCGACGCTGGAAGCGATTGTCAGCCTGCTGCGCCCGGCGATCAGCCAGGCCGACGACGACAGCGATCCGCACGAGCGCACCTTCCGCAAGACCCTGAACTTCATCGACCAGCACATCCGCTCCGAAGAACTGTGCCCGGAATGGCTGGCCCGGGAAGTCGGCATGTCCACCCGTGGCCTGTACCGGATGTTCGCCAAGAAAGGCCTGGTGGTGGCGCGCTACATCAAGAACCGCCGCCTGGACCTGTGCGCCGAATCCCTGCGCCAGGCGGGCAAGGAGCAGAAGCTGTCGGTGTTGGGATATTCCTGGGGGTTCTCCGATTCGAGCTATTTCTCCACCGCGTTCAAGACCCGCTTCGGCGTCGCGCCAGGCGAATACCGTAAGCAGCACGCCTGAGGCCCTGCGAATAAACCTGTAGGAGCGAGCTTGCTCGCGATGACGGTGTGCCAGTCAACATCATCGTTGTTTGACCCACCGCCATCGCGAGCAAGCCCGCTCCCACAGGGGTTTTGGGTTGTCCGCGGATTTTGTGGGTTGCAGATGTACCTGTGGGAGCGAGCTTGCTCGCGATAGCGGTACATCAGTGACTGATCTGTCGACTGACACACCGCCATCGCGAGCAAGCTCGCTCCTACAGGGGGGCGGTGTATCAGACTGATCTGTCGACTGACACTCCGCTATCGCGAGCAGGCTCGCTCCCACACAAGTTTTCCCACAGTTTTGTGATTACTGCGGGGCATTGAGGTTCAGCGTCGGGGTTTCGTCGAAGAAGTTCCACGGCTTGAGCAGCACATGCACCCACTCGGTCGGCATGATCGGCCATTCCTCGGCGCGGGCCACGTGGGTGGTGCCGGTGGTCAGCCAGACCACATCGTCGCTGTTCTCGATGGACTGGTTGTCGTGGGTGAATTGCCCCAGGCCCGAGTCCTTGTCCGAGCGGTTCGGGTATTTGCCTTCCGGGTATTTTTCCTCGGGGTTGTAGCGCGTCACCCACAGTTGCTTGTCCATGAAGCTCAGGCGGTGATAGAGCCATTCGTCCTTGCCGAAGTTGGCGCCCTTGGCCACCGGGTGGGTGCCGCCGGCGTACGGGATCAACTGGTAGGACACCGGGTTGCCCACCTTGTTTTCCTTGCCCGGGTTGCTCAGCAGGCGCACGGTCGAGGGGTCGAATTTCTGCGCCGCCTGCTGCTCGGTGCCGACCACACGGGTTTCGGTCTGCATGGTGCTGGTACGCGGCCCGCCACGCTCGTTGGCGGCGATCACCGGGTTCACTTCCACCAGTGAGTTGTTCTCGCCGTCCACGTCCATGTCCAGGCGGAAGTTATAGATGTGCTGGTGCGTGGTGCCGACGATATTGTGGTCCAGCAGGGTGCCGTAGCGCGTGTCTTCCTTGGCCGTGGCTTCGTGCATGGTCCTGGACTTCACGCCCTTGACCGCCTCGATGCCGGTGGCGCCGGCGTCGATGCCGATGGTGCCGTTCTGCTGGAAGACCCAGTCGAAGATGTAGTCGTAGTTGCCCACGGTGCTGATCCAGCGCACCACCAGTTCGCGGCGCTCGGTGCTGAGGTTGGGCTGGCCCATTTCCTGGTGCTTGTATTCCGGGCCGGCGTAACGTTCGAACACCGCCATGGCGCGGGGGATTCGGGTCGGGGCGCCGGTGTAGTCGGCGATGGTCGCGTCCAGCAGCACGGCGTTTTGCGGCGCGTCCTTGCCCCGGGCAATCGGTGAGGTGAGGGTGCCCATGCCGTAGTCGCCGGAGTCCAGGTAGGCCTTGAAGTACCAGCCGCCGTCCGGGTCGCCGTAAGGCACGATCATGCCGCCCAGCGAGCCTTCGTACATGATCTTGCGTTTCTTACCCTTGTCGTCATAGGTGACGGTGGACAGGATCGGCCCGACCCGCGAGTCCAGGCGCACGTGGAAGTCCCAGTTCTGCCAGTGAATGCTGTTGCCGGTGATGGTGTAGTTCTTGCCCTCCGGCTCGATGATCTCCAGCGGCTTGACCTGGCTGCCCTTGCGCCCGCGCCCGTCATAGGGCGTGGCTTTCATCGGCACCGGGATCACCCCGCCGTCCTCGATCTTGATCAGCTTTTTCTGCTCGAGGTCCACCACCGCCACCAGGCCCTCGATCGGGTGCGCCCAGTAGTTGCCATCCCCGGTGTTCAGGTAGCTGACTATCTTCAGCAGGCGCTTGTCCTGCGCCAGGCCATCCTTGCCGTCGAAGTAGCCGACGGTCAGCGGCGTGGCCACCACCTGCTTCACATCGTGGATGCCGCGCTTGGCCAGGGCCTGGGCGTAGTCCGGGCTGGCCTCGATGGCCGCCTGCACCGTGGCGAAATCGTCGAGCAGGACCATGCCATGCGCGCCTTCGATGGGCGTCCAAGACTTGAGGGTCTTGCTGTCGAGGTCCACCAGGGCTTCGCTGACATGCTTGCCGTCGAGCACCACGATGCTCGCCTGGCGCGGCTGACTGACCGGCTGCCCGCTCAAGGTGAAATTCCACACCTGATCCTTCGGCGGCTCCTTGACCGACACTTCGGTAAAGCGCAGCCCCGGCTGGTAGTGCGGCGATTGCTTGACGATGTTCACCGCGCTGTTGATTTCGTCGGCGCTCAGCGGGTTGAGCGGGTTCGGCCGGGTCTCGACGACAAAGGTCTTGTCCAGGCCCGACTGGAACACCTGGTTGATGAAGTCCTTGGACATGTAGGCGGTCTTGCCCTTGAACACCACGGGCACCGTCAGCTCCATGCGCTTGCCGTTGAGCATCGCCACTTTACTGTTGGGTTTGACCTTGAGGTACACGCCGTCCTTGGCGATCACGAACAGGTCGGCGTAATCGTCCCATTTGACCGAGGCGCCGAACTCTTCGAGGCCGGCCTGCAGGGGCACCATTTCGGCATGGCCGCCGTGGGCGAGGGCGGTGTCGGCCCAGGCGGGCAGGCCCAGGGTGATGGCCAGTGCGAGGCGCGCCAGAGGGTGTTTTTTGAATGCGGTGAACATGACTGATTTCCCGGTAGAAGCCGATGGCTGGCATGGCTCCACATTGCTACAGCCCGTAGCGGGCTCTTTTTGTATGCCTGCCAGAATCCTTTGCCTGCGTGCCTAAATCAACTTTTCCCGCTGACCTGCCGGTCGAGGGCGCCTGCCCGGCGGCCATTGCTTCTGGTTAATACGAAGCATTATTATTCACGCCCCGTCTTCACAGCACACCGCAATGATCCCCAAGCTGCCCCGCAGACACGGCTTTTTCGAGCATTACGAAGAGTTGGTTGGCACCTGGACCCGTCGCCTGAGAAACCGTCAGCAGGCCGAGGATCTGGCCCACGACACCTTCGTGCGGGTGCTTGAGTCCGATTCGGCGGACGTTGCGCAGCCCAGGGCCTATCTGCACCAGACTGCGCGCAACATCGCGGTGGATGGTTATCGGCGTGAAGACCGGCGTGGCGCCATGGAGTCCGAGGCAATTGATGAGGGTGTGTCGTCGTCCGGCGACCCGGAGCATTTCATGTATGCGGTCCAGTTGGCTGATTCCATCGAACGGGCACTCGCCGAACTGCCGGTCAATTGCCGCAAGGTGTTCGTCTGGCAGAAAATCGAAGGCCTGACCCAGGCTGAAATCGCGCAACGCCTTGGACTGTCCAAGAACATGGTGGAAAAGTATATGATCCGCACCTTGCGGCATCTGCGCGACCGCCTCGACGGACTGCAATCATGAGCGGCAGCGCCTTTTCATCCCCAGCCACACAGGAACTTCCATGATGGATAACTGCGCGTGCGGGCAAACAACGGTTCGCGATGAAGCGGCGCGGTGGTTTGTGCGTCTGCGGGAACCGGCCGTGAGCATCGAGGAGCATCTGCAGTTCGAGCACTGGCTTAACGAACACCCGCAGCACCGCGATGAATTTCAGTTGCTCCAGGGCCTGTGGTCGGCGGCGGACCTGCTGCCGGCTGCGCGCCTGCAAGCCTTGTGCGAAACCCCGCCGGCGCGTAACAAGCGTCGGCCGCTGGTGCGTTATGCGGTGGCCGCCAGTGTGCTGGCGGTGGCGCTTGGCCTGGGGCTATTCAGTGGCTTGAATCAGTCGGGCAGTTATTCGGCCGAGTTCGCCACGACGCTGGGCGAGCGTCGCCATGTGGCGTTGCCGGACGGTTCGGTGATCGACCTCAACAGCCGCAGCCGACTTCAGGTACGTTTTGAAAAAGGCCAGCGCAACGTCGAGTTGAGCGAAGGCGAAGCCATGTTCAACGTCGCACACGACAGTGACCGACCCTTCGTGGTCGAGTCGGGCAGCGGCAAGGTTACGGTCACCGGCACCCGTTTCGATGTGCGACGCGGCGCCAGTGACACGCGGGTCGTGGTCGAGCAGGGCACGGTCAGGGTGCAGGGGCGTGAAGCGCCAGGCGACGTTTTTGTCGCGCTCACCGCTGGCCTCGGCACGCGGGTCGATGCCCACGGCAACGTCGCTCCGGCTTATGCCGTGAATCCAGCGGAACTGACCGCCTGGCGCAGCGGCAAGCTGGTGTTCAACAACGCCAGCCTCAGCGAAGTCGTCGAGGAAGTGTCGCGCTATCGCGAAAAACCGCTGACCGTCAGCAACGACCAGGTCGGCCAGTTGCGCCTGACCAGCGTGTTCAAGTCCGACAACACCGAGGCCTTGCTCAAGGCCCTGCCGAACATCCTGCCGGTGGCCGTGCGCACCCATGCCGACGGCAGCCAGGAAATAATTTCAAAATAGATTCAGGTTTTTTTCGAGTTCATCGTCTTCTTGTCCAACTGCAACTGGTTTGCATTAACAGACGCACTTCATTGCGCTCACAGGACTATGTTCGACGTGAAAAACTCCACTGCCAAAAACAACAAATCCCCTTGGCTGCCGCTGGCGCTCGCGCTGGCGGTCAACGTTGCGTTGCCCCAGGCGTTCGCCGCCGATGGTATCCACATCCGCGCGCAACCGTTGGGCCAGGCCCTGAGCGAACTGGGCCAGCAGACTTCGCTGCAAGTGTTCTTCAGCCCGGAGCTGGTGGCCGGCAAGCAAGCCCCGGCGGTGGACGGTGATCTTTCGCCGGAACAGGCCCTGCGCCAATTGCTGCAAGGCAGTGGCCTCGAATATCAGATCGACGAAGGCTCGGTGACCCTGACGCCGGCACCGACTTCGGCGGCCAATGGCCCGCTGGAACTGGGCGTGACGGACATCAAGGTGGTGGGTGACTGGCTCGGCGACGCCGATGCCGCCGTGGTGCAGAACCACCCCGGCGCACGCACGGTAATTCGCCGCGAAGCCATGGTCGAGCAGGGCGCGATGAACGTCGGCGATGTGCTCAAGCGGGTGCCGGGCGTGCAGGTGCAGGAAGCCAACGGCACCGGCGGCAGCGATATTTCCCTGAACGTTGGGGTACGCGGCCTGACGTCGCGCCTGTCGCCACGCTCCACCGTGTTGATCGACGGCGTGCCGGCGGCGTTCGCCCCCTACGGCCAGCCGCAATTGTCCATGGCGCCGATTTCCTCGGGCAACCTGGACAGCATCGACGTCGTGCGCGGCGCCGGCTCCGTGCGCTATGGACCACAGAACGTCGGCGGGGTGATCAACTTCGTCACCCGTGCCATTCCGGAAAAAGCCTCCGCTGAAATCGGCACCACCCTGGAAACCTCCCAGCACGGTGGCTGGAAGCACATCGACACGGCGTTTGTTGGCGGCACCGCGGACAACGGCATCGGCGTGGCGCTGCTGTACTCGGGCGTCAACGGCAACGGTTACCGTGAGCGCAACAACGGCAACGACATCGACGACGTGTTGCTCAAGACCCATTGGGCGCCGACCGATGTCGACGATTTCAGCCTCAACCTGCATTACTACGACGCCAGCGCCGACATGCCCGGTGGCCTGACCCAGGCACAGTACGATGCCAACCCGTTCCAGTCCGACCGCAACAACGACAACTTCAGCGGCCGCCGCAAGGACATCTCGTTCAAGTGGATCCGCCAGATCGACGATCGGACCCAGGCCGAAGTGCTGACCTACTACACCGACAGTTTCCGGGGCAGCAACATCGCCGCCCGTGATCAGAAGACCATCGGTTCCTTCCCGCGCACGTATTACACCTTCGGCATCGAACCACGGGTGTCCCATGTGTTCGACGTGGGTCCGACCACACAGGAAGTCAGCGTCGGCTATCGCTACCTCAAGGAAGCCATGCACGAAGAGGCCAGCCGCCTGGCGCTGGTCAACAATGAGCCGGTGGTGCGTCCGGGGTCGGACGGTCATGTGTATCAGGACCGTACCGGCGGCACCGAAGCCAATTCGGTGTACGTCGATAACAAGATCGACGTCGGCAACTGGACCATCACGCCGGGCATCCGCTTCGAACACATCAGCACCGACTGGCACGACCGCCCGGTGCTCGACACTGCCGGCAAACCGGTGCAGGAAAAACGTCGTGACATCGAGAGCAACGAGCCACTGCCGGCCCTGAGCGTGATGTACCACGTTTCCGATGCGTGGAAGCTGTTTGCCAACTACGAGACCTCGTTCGGCAGCCTGCAATATTTCCAGCTTGGCCAGGGTGGTTCGGGTGACGACACGGCCAACGGCCTGGAGCCGGAAAAGGCCAAGACCTACGAGCTGGGGACGCGCTACAACGATGACGTGTGGGGCGGTGAAGTGACGCTGTTCTACATCGACTTCGACAAGGAACTGCAATACATCAGCAACGATGCCGGCTGGACCAACCTCGGCGCGACCACCCACCAGGGCATCGAGGCCTCGGTGCATTACGACCTGGCCGCCCTCGATCCGCGCCTGGAAGGCTTGACCGCCAATGCTGGCTACACCTATACCCGTGCGGTGTACGAGGGCAAGATTCCCGCTTTCGAGGGTCGTGACTTGCCGTTCTATTCGCGCCAGGTCGCGACCGCGGGCCTGCGCTATGACATCGACCGCTGGACCTACAACGTCGATGCCTTCGCCCAGTCCAAGCAACGCTCGCCGGGTATTTCGGTGAACGCCAACGGCAGTTTCACCAACAACTACATCACCGAGGGCACGGCGGATGGCCAATACGGCGACATTCCGGGTTATGTGACCTGGAACGTGCGTGGCGGCTATGACTTCGGGCCGCAGCTGTCGAACCTGAAGCTGGGGGCGGGGGTGAAGAACGTGTTCGACAAGCAGTACTTCACTCGTTCCAGTGACAACAATGCGGGGATGTATGTCGGTACGCCGCGGACCTTCTTCGTGCAGGCCAGCGTGGGCTTCTGATAGACCGCCATCGCGGGCAAGCCCGCTCCCACAGGGGATTGCATACTCCTGTGGGAATGCTTAACCCTGTGGGAGCGAGCCTGCTCGCGATGGCGGACTTCCGGTGTACATATCCATTTCTGCGGGAACGGCCGCTCAAGGTTCCGCCCTTACGGCGGGTGACGTTGGGGCTCTGTAGGAGCGAGCTTGCTCGCGATGGCGGACTTCCGGTGTACATATCCATTTCTGCGGTAACGGCCGCTTTGGGTTCCGCCTTTACGGCGGGTTACTTTGTCGCGCCAAAGTAACCAAAACGCCCGGCCCCTGACGTACGGCCCTTCGCTGGCGCTCAGGGTTCCCTCGCTCCGGTCCTGCTCCGTGGGCGCGCCGCCATCGGCCATCCTTGGCCGAGGGCGGCTAACCCGGCATCCATGCCGGGTTGCCCACTGCGCAGAACCTCCACTCGGCCTTCCGACGGGGCAATCGGTGGCGCCTGTGGGATCGCGGCTTTGCTTTCTGTAGGAGCGAGTTTACTCGCGATGGACGTCCAGGCACCGCGGGCATCCAGGCATTCCCCGTCATCGTTAACGACCATCGCGAGCAAGCTCGCTCCTACAAGGACACTACAGTCTCTGCTCGTGATCTTTCAGACTTTCAAAACCCGCCCACCAATGGCCACCGCCACCAGCAACACTCCCATCAAGCCAAAGGCGAAACTCAGGCTGCTGCCATGGGCGATGAAGCCGATCACTGCCGGCCCGGCCAGGATTCCTGCGTAACCGAGGGTGGTGATGGCCGGTACGGCGATGCTTTCCGGCATGACGGTCTGTTTGCCTACGGCGGTGTACAGCACCGGCACGATGTTCGAGCAGCCGGCGCCGAGCATGGCGTAGCCGAGCAGTGCCACTTCCCAGTCCGGGGCGAAGGTCGCCACGAATAGCCCGGCGGCTGCCAGCAGGCCGCCGCAGACGATCACCCGTGTGGCGCCCAGGCGGTGGACGATGGCGTCGCCGGTCAGGCGCCCGACGGTCATGGTCAAGGCGAAGGCGGCGTAACCCAGGCCGGCGTAAGCGGTGGCGATTCCGCGTTCCTGCACCAGGAACACCGCGCTCCAGTCCAGGGCTGCGCCTTCGGCGAGGAAGACGATGAAGCACATGCCGCCGATGAACAGCACGATGCCATGGGGCACCGCGAACGCCGGCCCCGAGCTTTCGCTGCCGTAGGGCAACATGTGCGGCGCGGCCTTGAGCAGCGCGGCGATCAACAGCACCACGACCACCAGCATGGCGGCCAACGGCGACAGGCCAAGCCCGAGCAAACCACTGACACCCGCCGCGCCGACGATCCCGCCGAGGCTGAACAGCCCGTGAAAGCCCGACATCATGGTCTTGCCGCTGGCTCGTTCGACGATCACCGCTTGCAGGTTCACCGTTGAGTCCACGGTGCCCAGGCCCGCGCCGAACATGAACAGCGCGGCGATCAGCGCCGGCACCGCCGACACCGTGGCCAGCAGGGGCAGGGCGGCGCAGATCAGCAGCGTGCCGCCGATCATCACCCGCCGGCAGCCGAAGCGCGCCGATAACGCACCGGCCAGCGGCATCGCTAGGATCGAGCCCACCCCCAGGCACAACAGCAGCAAGCCGAGGGTGCCTTCATCCAGCCCGGCACGGGCCTTGGCATAAGGCACCAGCGGCGCCCAGGCGGCAATGCCGAAACCGGCGATGAAAAAAGCCACGCGCGTGGCCATCTGTTGCAGGCGTCCTGGCACGAAGGTGGATTGGGTGTTGAGGCTGGTCATATCGATCCCTGGTCAAAATACGTCGCGTGCGCAAGGGACAATGGTTGAGCGGTGAGGTTCGACCAGCGTCCTTGCGGTTTTGCGTTAAGGCAGGCCGACATCCTTGCACAGCCAGGTGACGTTTCGCGATATGTTGTCGGCTTTGATGGGTGGACAGGAGGCGTGATGACGCCGTTTTACGATGCGCGCGGCAATATTTATGCGGTAGTGGCGCCGGACGCCGTGCGCCGTGCCGGGGTCTATCTGCCCGAGCTGGCCAGTCAGGCCGCGCAGACACGGCAAGCCTGGGCTCCACAAGCCATCGAGGCGTTCTGCGCCTGGGCCCCGGGCACGCAACCGGCCGGCAGCAAGGAGCATCGCAGCGACGGGTTGCTGGTCGGCCCGTTTCAGGCGGCGCCGCCGTTCGACCTGCTGATCGTCAACACTGACGGCACCCTGGCCGAGCGCAGCGGTAACGGCCTGACGATTTTCTCCCAGGCGCTCAGCGACCAGGGGCTGCTCTCACAGGACGAGGCCTGCCTGCTGCAGGTCCATCACGACAAGAGCGATACGCCGTCGCCGGGGCAGACCTCGGTGAAGGCGGCGCAGGTCGAGGGTGTGGCGGGGTTCTGGCTGGACCTGGGTAAGCCGGGCTTCGGTCCGGCGGCGGTCAGCGCGCAAGGGACGGGTGAAGTGAAGTTCAACGACCGCGACGTCAGCCATGTGCAACCGCTGGCGGCGTTGAATCCGGCCTGGCAGCGCAGCCAGTTCGTGCGCGTGGGCAATCCCCATTGCGTGACCCTGGTGGAGCAGGCGAGCGACTTGCCGGCCAACGAACAGATGCGCCAGGCAGATCTGAACCAAGGCCTGACGCACATCGCCTACGCCATGCCCACCGGCGCCGGGCAACCGTGTCCGGCGGGCATCAACCTGCAATGGGCGATGCGTGAAGCCGATGGCCGCATCGCCTCGCGGGTGTTCGAGCGCGGCGAAGGGCCGACGGCGTCGTCCGGCACCAGCGCCACGGCAGTGGCCTGCGCGGCCTGGCGGGTGGGCTGGGTGGCGGCGGGGGAAGTGAAGGTGGTGATGCCCGGAGGCACGGCGCCGATTTTGCTGGAAGAGGTGGATGGCGAGTTGGGGCGGGTGAGTCTGTTTGGTACGGCGCGGTTGATGGGGTGAGCTTTAGGGCCCCATCGCGAGCAGGCTCGCTCCCACATTGGTGTTGTGTCGATCACAAATCACCTGTGGGAGCGAGCCTGCTCGCGAGCTTCTAGTCCAGTCAACGCCTACCTCGGATCACCGCAAAAACTCCACCACCGCCATCTCCCGCTTCATCAACACCTTGCCCCCCCGCACCGAATACAGCGGCAGCCCCTGGCTGCGGATCACCTCGTAATCGCTGTCCGCCGACAGGATCAGCAGGTTCGCCGGCCGCCCCGGCTCCAGCCCGTAACGTTCGCCCAGGTTCAGCGCCCTGGCGCTGTTGTCCGTGACCAGGTCCAGTGCACTTTGCAGATTGCGGTAACCGAGCATGTGGCAGATATGCAGGCCGGCTTCCAGCACCCGCAAAATGTTGCCGTTGCCCAGCGGGTACCACGGGTCGACGATCGAGTCCTGGCCGAAGCACACGTTCATCCCCGCTTCCAGCAACTCGTTGACCCGCGTCACGCCGCGGCGTTTCGGGAAGGTGTCGAAGCGCCCTTGCAGATGAATGCTCTCGGTAGGGCAGGAGACGAAGCTGATACCCGAGTGCCCGAGCAGGCGGAACAGCTTGGCGCAGTAGGCGTTGTCGTAGGAGCCCATGGCCGTGGTGTGGCTGGCCGTGACCCGTGAGCCCATGTCGCGGCTGCGCGCCTCTTCGGCCAGCACTTCGAGGAAGCGCGAGTGCGGGTCGTCGGTTTCATCGCAATGCACGTCCACCAGGCAACCGGTGCGTTCGGCCAGGTCCATCAGGAACTTCACCGAGCTGACGCCCTGGTCGCGGGTGTACTCGAAATGCGGGATCCCGCCCACCACATCGGCGCCCAGGTGAATGGCTTCCTCCATCAGGTCGCGGCCGTTGCGGTACGACTCGATGCCTTCCTGGGGAAACGCGACAATCTGCATGTCGACCAGGTGCCGGCTCTCCTCGCGCACTTCGAGCATGGCCTTGAGCGCGGTGAGCTGCGGGTCGGTGACATCGACGTGGGTGCGCACATGCTGGATGCCATGGGCGGCCAGGGCCTGAATGGTTTTCTTGGCGCGGGTTTTGGTGTCTTCCGCAGTGATCGTCACCTTGCGCTCACCCCAGCACTCGATGCCTTCGAACAGCGTGCCGCTCATGTTCCAGCGTGGTTCGCCGGCGGTGAGGGTGGCGTCGAGGTGAATGTGCGGCTCGACGAACGGCGGTACCACCAGGTTGCCCCCGGCGTCCAGGTCGTCGGGCCCCAGGGTCGGCGCCTCGGTCTGGCGGGAGATGTGGCTGATCAGACCGTTTTCCAGGTGCAGCTCATGCAGGCCTTCCTGGTTGCGCAGACGGGCATTGATGATGTGCATCGGGCGTGTCCTTTTTCGTCGGGCGGGTTTGCTCTACGGTAGCGCGGTAGAGGCATTGCCGGCCAGCGGCAGGAAGCGCAGCAGGGCGGCGACGATAGCTTCCGGGGCATCTTCCTGGACCAGGTGCCCGGCATTGGCCACCGGATGAAACTGCGAGCCGGGGATCAACTGATGCAAGGCACGCCCGCGCTCGATGGGAATCCACTGGTCGTCCTCGCCCCAGAGAATCTGCACCGGGCAGCGCACGGTCGGGTACAGGGGCTCGACTTCACGGGTGTAACGCTCGTCCATCTGCGCGATCTGCCGGTAGAAACCCGCCTGGCCGGGCTCGCCCAGCCAGGGCTGGACGTAGTGGGCAAGCTCCACGTCGCTGATCTCACGCTTGATCGCGCCGCGAATGTAAGCCGGCACGATGGCGCGTTGAATGTAGTCCGGCAGCCCGCTGAACGCCGCCTCGTGCTGGCGCACATGGCGCACGAACGGCGAGCCCCAGGGCGTCAGGGCCACCGGGTCGATCAGCGTCAGGCTGCGGTAATCCTTGCCGTTCAGCAGGTGCGTGCGCAGCACCGTGGCGCCGCCGAAATCGTGGGCCACCACATCCGGGCACTCCAGACCCCAGTGCTCCAGAAGCTGCGCCAGCAGCTGGTTTTGCACACCCAGGGAGACATCGCCGTCGATCTTCTCGGACTGCCCGTAACCCAGCAGGTCGAAGTAATACACCCGGTGCGTGGCGATGAAGTGCGGCGCGATACGGTGCCAGACAAAGGACGAAAACGGCGTGCCATGCACGAACACCAGCGGCGGGCCATCGCCCCGCACCGCATAGCGAACGTTATGCCCGTTGAAACGATAGGTTTGCGGCAGTGGCCAGTCACTCATCATCACGTCCTTTTGGCGGGGTGCAGGCCGAAGAGCATAGGCACACCTGTCATTTGTGTCAGTAGACGCTCTTCGGCCCAGGGTGGTATTGAGACCCAATGAATACGGCCGAGTTGCATCAGCACACCCCCAGTCTGGCGGTCATCGACCCGCGGGGGCTGGCTGCGCGCGACGTGGCGTATTGGCGGGAGGCGGTTGGGCAGGCTGCACGGGCACAATCGACGCGACAGGTGTTCGATGGGGTGGGGCGCCTGGCCGAGCAATGGGATGCGCGGTTGTCCATGCCTGCATTGGGTCAGTGCTCCAGCTTGTCTGGCAAGGTGTTGGCCAGTGACAGTGTCGACGCCGGCTGGCGGGTATCGCTGTTCGGCGAAGCCGAGCAGGTGCTGTCGGGCTGGGACGGTCGCGGTAGCCAGGGCGATATTGAATACGACGCCTTGATACGCACGGTAGCGGTGACCGAGCAAGAGCGGGTGGTGGAGCGTTTCGAATATGGCGCCGTTGGTGCCAGCGCGGCCAACCAATGCGGGCGGGTGGTGCGTCACGATGACCCGGCCGGGACCCGGCACATGACCGAGTACGATCTGTTGGGGCTGTCGCAGTGTGAGGTCAGCCATTTTTTAAATGCGCTTGATTCACCTGATTGGCCGCTGGACGTTGCTGCTCGTGATGCCTTGCTGGAAAGCGAGCCGGGGCTGGTCAGTCGCTGGGCGTATTCCGCGCTTGGGGATTTGTTGAGCTTGACCGATGCCCATGGCCATCGCCGTTCTTTAAGTTACTCGGTGGCCGGGCAACTTGGTCAGGGCTGGCTGCAAACGGCTAACACCCCGGCACCGGGCCAATGTCTGGTGCAGGACATTCGCTATAACCCGGCGGGAAAAGTCGAGCGGGAGACTGCCGGTAACGGTGTAGTCACTGTCGCCGAGTACGCCCTCACCGACGGCCGGCTGGAGCGTCTGTCTGCCGGGTTGCCCGACGCCGAACCGTTGCAGGACTTGCGTTACACGGTCGATCCCGTTGGCAACGTCGTGCAAATCGACGATCACGCCTTGCCGATCCGTTATTTCAAGAACCAGCGCATCGACCCTCAACGCGTTTACACCTACGACACGTTAGGACAGCTAATCAGCTCCACCGGCTGGGAAACCGCCAGCCCCGGCGCTGTGCTCAACTACAGCGAAGAATATGCCTACGACGCAGGCAGCAACATGACCGAGCTGCGGCACGTCGGCGCGCAAGCCTTCACCCGCCGCTGGGCCGTGGCTCCCGACAGCAATCGCAGTTTGATCGACGACGACCTGCCGGTGGATTTTCCCAGCCACTTCGACGCCAACGGCAACCTGCAATACCTGCACCGCGGTCAGGCCATGACCTGGGATCTGCGCAATCAGCTGGCCAGCGTGTCGCCGGTGCTGAGGGAGGAAGAGGACGACGACACCGAACGCTACATCTATGGTGGCGGCGGTAAACGCCTGCGCAAGGTCCGTACCGCGCTGACCAATGCGACCACCGTGATTGCCGAGGTTCGTTACCTGCCCGGGGTAACGCTGCACCGCCGTCCGACTGGCGAGCGCTATCAGGTGCTCGACCTTGAAGCCGGGCGAAACCGGATAACCTGGTTTCTCGGGCCTGAGGCGCCGCAACATCCCCTGCGTTATCACCTGACCAACCACTTGAGCTCAGGCACTGTGGAAGTGGACGCACAGGGAAACGTGCAAAGCCGTGAAGACTATTACCCGTTCGGCGGTACGGCGTGTGAAGACCATAGCGATCAGACGGGTGGTTACAAAACCATTCGATATTCAGGCAAGGAACGCGATGCGACGGGGTTGTATTACTACGGGTTTCGCTACTACGCGCCGTGGTTGAGTCGATGGGTCAACCCGGATCCTGCTGGAGCAGTGGATGGGTTGAATCTTTATTGTTTTGTACGCAACTCACCCATGGTCAGGATGGATCGGGATGGGCTTGATAGTGACGATGACGATTGGGAATTGCCGAATGAATTACTTGATCTACCTGGCCCGGACAATCTGCCATCAGGCTTTGTGCGAGAAACTAATTTAATCACAACCTTTTCCTCACCGTGCCCAAGTTTGCGTGGGCAAACAGGTGAGGTATATGACCGACCAGAGGAAGTTGGTGCTCTTCTGACAGAAGAAATAGGTTTCGCGTCATCATCAGTTACGTCGATTCCCACTGCGGGTGTAAATACAAGTGCAAGTACAAGCACAAGCACAAGTACAAGCACAAGTACAAGCACAAGTACAAGTGCAAGTACAAGTGAAAGTACAAGTACAGGTGTAAATGTAAGCGCAAGTACTGCCAGAAGAGGGAGAGGACGAGGACGAGGACGAGGAAGTGCTAGCTCCCCGTCGCTGGTATCGAATAATCTGGCAAGTCCATTTCGGGTCATTGGGCCGGGGAGTGTTCCGCTATTTGAAGTTCACGCGGATGGCCGTGTTGTTGAGTATGTGAGATCGGTCAGAAATGTTCATGAGCCAGATACGGAGGGTGCATCGGCTTCAACTTCCAAGGGGTACTCCTGTCCTCAATGTTTTAATACTTATGGTGTCAAAAAAGATCTTGTCGATCATTATAAAACCCACAAGGATGGGGAGCTCTTCGTTTGTGAAGAATGTAATCGCACATTCAAGTACAGATGGAACATGAGGAAGCATATGCGAGTGCATACTGGTGAGAAACCTTATTCGTGTCATTACTGTAATAAATCATTTGCGAGTCTGAGTGCGCACGACAAGCACCTGAGGTTGCATGCAGGTTCGAAGCCTTATGAGTGTTTTTTATGTGGCTACCGATCGAGGCAGAGTGGTCATCAAAATACACATCTGAATAAAATGCATTAGTTGGGATCATGAGCATGTATCCATGACCATTTTATTATTCCTGAACAGAGGTGAATTCATGATTTGTAACAATAAGAGGCACTCGTGGACGAGTGCGATTTACTAGCCATGGACATGCTCTGCTTGCATCACGCTACCCCTGCGCTGGCCGTTGCTGATCCGCGCGGCATACTTGTGTGCAGTGTGGCGTACTGGAGACAGGAAACTGGTCAGGTATCGACGACGCGACTGACGCGCCAGGTGTTCGATGGGGTGGGGCGCCTGGCGGAGCAATGGGATGCGCGCTTGGCTGCTCCGGCGTTGGGGCAGTGTTCGAGTTTGTCCGGCAAGGTGTTGGCCAGCGACAGCGTCGATGCCGGTTGGCGGGTATCGCTGTTCGGCGAAGCCGAGCAGGTGCTGGCGGGCTGGGACGGTCGCGGTAGCCAGGGCGATATTGAGTACGACACCTCGTTGCGCACGGTGGCGGTGATCGAGCAGGCGCGGGTGGTGGAACGCTTCGAGTATGGCGGCGTTGATGCCAGCGCGGCCAATCAATGCGGGCGGGTAATGCGCCACGATGACCCGGCAGGGACCCGGCACATGACCGAGTACGATCTGTTGGGGCTGTCGCAGTGTGAGGTCAGTCATTTTCTGCAAGGCCTCGGTTCACCTGACTGGCCGCTGGATATTGCCGAGCGTGATCGCTTGCTGGAAAGCGAGCCAGGTTTGGCCAGTCGCTGGGCTTACTCACCACTGGGTGATTTGTTGAGCCTGACCGATGCTCATGGTCATCGTCGTTATTTCAGTTACTCGGTAGCTGGGCAACTCAGCCAAGGCTGGTTGCAACCTGCTAACTCCCCGGCGCCGGGCCAATGTCTGGTGCAGGACATTCGTTACAACCCGGCGGGAAAAGTCGAACGGGAGACCGCCGGTAACGGTGTGGTCACTGTCGCCGAATACGCGCTCAGCGACGGCCGGCTCGAGCGTCTGTCTACCTGGATGCCCAACGCCGAACCGTTGCAGGACTTGCGTTACACGGTCGATCCCGTTGGCAGCGTCGTGCAAATCGACGATCACGCCTTGCCTATTCGTTACTTCAAAAATCAGCGCATCGACCCGCAACGCGTTTACACCTACGACACGTTAGGACAGCTCATCAGCGCCACCGGCTGGGAAACCGCCAGCCCCGGCGCTGTGCTCAACTACAGCGAAGAATATGCCTACGACGCAGGCAGCAACATGACCGAGCTGCGGCACGTGGGCGCTCAATCCTTCACCCGCCTCTGGATAGTCGCCCCGGACAGCAATCGCAGCCTGATCGACGACGACCAACCGGTGGATTTTCCCAGCCACTTCGATGCCAACGGCAACTTGAAATTCCTCCAGCGCGGTCAGGTTATGACCTGGGATCTGCGCAACCAGTTGGCCAGCGTGTCGCCGGTGGTGAGACAAGAAGAGGACGACGACACCGAACGCTACATCTATGGTGGCGGCGGTAAACGCCTGCGCAAGGTTCGCACCACGCTGACCAACGCGACCACCGTGATTGCCGAGGTTCGTTACCTGCCGGGCTTGGAACTGCACCGCCGTCCGACTGGCGAGCGCTATCAGGTGCTTGACCTTGAGGCCGGGCGAAACCGGATAACCTGGTTTTTCGGGCCCGATGCACCGGACCATCCCCTGCGTTATCAGCTGACCGACCACTTGGGCTCAGGCACTTTGGAGTTGGACGAACAGGGCAACGTGCAAAGTCGTGAAGACTATTACCCGTTTGGTGGCACGGCGTCGGAAGACCATCGCGGCCAGACTGGTGCCTACAAAACCATTCGTTACTCAGGCAAGGAGCGCGATGCGACGGGGTTGTATTACTACGGGTTCCGCTACTACGCGCCGTGGTTGAATCGCTGGATCAACCCGGATCCTGCTGGAGCAGTGGACGGGTTGAATTTTTACTGTTTTGTCAGAAACTCACCCATGACCAGATGGGATCCGGATGGACGTGACAGTGATCGGGAAGAAGATGGAAACGAGAATTCGAATTCCGATTGGGATTTGCCGGATGAATTACTTCATCTACCTGGCCCGGATAATGCGCCACCAGACGATACGCGAGCGGCCGAATTAAACACCCCTGGTCCGTCACCGCGCGCGGATTCGAACACACAGAGCAGCGTGGGCGGTAGGGTACAAGCGGTCGCATCCAGCAGCATGGCAAACCCCACCGTGCTTGCTGACTCTTCAATGATGCCCACCACAAGTACAGGACGACGTGCCGGTGACGGTCGGCGCACAAAAGCAAGAACACGAACGAACGTCAGAAGAAATCCAGGGCTTGGTGCGCGTGCGCTGCCGTCAGTATCGGACAGTGTACTTGTGCCATTGGTATTGAGCGTGCAAGGCGATTTGCCTTTACTTGATGTTAGCGCGAGCGATTTTGATGTTCAGGGTACAAGTTCGCAAAGTGGCGCGAGTTCTTCAACCCCGCCGCAGGCCCGCCATGTCTGCTCTTACTGTCAAAAAGGTTTCAAACACAAAAGGCATTTTGAGGACCATGTTCGTATACATACGGGCGAGAGGCCATTTGTTTGCCAACGTTGCGGTAGCGGATTCAAGCAACACTCCCAACTGCAGACCCACATCCTGGGCCATTCGGGGGAGAAGCCGCACAAGTGCCCGTTGTGCAGTGCCGCTTACCAGCAGCGTCAAGGCCTGACGATCCATCTCAGACGCCACGCAAATCTCAAACCGTATGTCTGCAATATTTGTAAGAGGAGTTACACGCAGCAAGGCCATCTCAACAGTCACTCCTGTCGTCCGATGAGAGCTGATTGAGTAAACAGTCAAGGGGACGCGTTCACCCTTGACTTGCCGGTCTGGTGGCGCCAGCTGTCTGGAATCACTCCCCGCGATAGATACAACCGCTGGTGCAGGTCTCATGAATCCGAATCGCACTCAACTCCGGCAACAACGGCTTCAACTCGCCCCAGATCCACTTGGCCAACACCTCACTGGTCGGGTTCTCCAACCCGGGAATGTCGTTCAAATAGTTGTGGTCCAGGCGCTCGTACAGTGGCTTGAAGATCGCCTTGATCTCGGAGAAGTCGCGAATCCAGCCGGTGTGCGGGTCGAGGTCGCCGCTCAGGTGGATCGCCACCTTGAACGAGTGGCCGTGCAGGCGGCCGCACTTGTGGCCTTCCGGGACGTGGGGCAGGCGGTGGGCGGATTCGAACGTAAATTCCTTGAAGATTTCCACAGTGTTTTCAGCTCTGTCAGGTGTCGATCGCCGCGGCGATGTGGGCAGGCGGCGAGTTTACCAGCTTGTCCTGACTAAAGGGTCAGCAAGCGTTCGCCCAATCGACCATTGGCCGCCAGTTCGAGGAATTCGTCGCCCATGCGCCGGCTTTCGTCCATCGCCGTGCGCCAGTATTTCTGCCGGCTGGAGGCGTCGCCCATGAAGCGTTTGAAGTCGTTGCGGTCCGGCAGTTTGCCGTAGGGCAGGCGGGCCAGGTATTCCCTCGACGGTGCCAGCAGCAGGGCGTTTTGCAGGCGGGCCGGGCAGGCGCGGCGCCAGGGCAGGGTCTTGTCGAACCAGCCGGGGATGATCCGGTCGGTGAAATGCGGGTAGAGCACGATGTCGTCGCCGCTGTAGGGCAGGTCGAGGTGGTAGTCCAGCAGGCCGCCATCGCGAAAGGTCCCGGCGCCGGCGCCCGGCAGGTCGCGCACGCCCTGCATCACCATGGGGATGGAGCCTGAGGCCAGCAGGGCCTGGCGCAGGTTTTCGGCGTTGAGCGCGACGAAGCGCGAGGGGAAGTCGGTGAGCGCGCCCACCGGCGGGGCCAGACGCGGGTCGTGAATGATCAGCCGTTCGAAGTGCCGCGCCAGCCGTGCGCGGCCGCGCAGGTTGTCGGCGATCACCGAAGACAGGCCCAGGCCCAGCCGCCCGCGATGGTCGTCGGCGAGCAGGCCGTGGCTTTTGACGACCATGATGTTCAAGCGGTAATGGGCGTTGTCGAGGATCGTCGCGTCGCGACCGTCGAGCAGGTCGTCGAGCATCTGCCGCGAGCTCTGGCTGATCTGCGCCATGGTCACGCCCTTGTCGAAGTTCTGCGCGGTGTACAGCTGACCGAGGCGGCGGATGCCTTCGGCGGCATCCGGCAGGCAGGCGCTGGCGAAGCGCCAGGAGCCTACCGAGGCGCCGATCAGCGAACGCTCGCGAGGCGCGGCGGGCAGCCATTCACCGAACAGCGCCAGGTCCAGACCCTGGATCCCCAGCGCCTTCGGCCCCCCGGCAGCCCCCGGCAAGGTGCCGACGTCGGCCGCGTGCAAGCCGTTTTCACGGATGCGCGCCAGGGCCCGGGGGCCGGCCTTGAGGGTGAGGGAGGGGAACTTGATGTGGATGGCGGTCATGGGCGGCTCGGGGTTGGGCTGGCGGAGGATTATAGGCCTGATGGGGTTCTGTGGGGGGCACCTGCGCAGACACCCCTGTGGGAGCGAGCCTGCTCGCGATGGCTGAGTATCAGGCAACGTTGATGGGACTGACACACCGTCATCGCGAGCAGGCTCGCTCCCACAGGGTTTCTTCCACATGCAAGGCGCAGCAATGATGGCAATTCAGTTTCAATTAAGTTCACCCCAGTAAGGTAGCCGGGTACGCAACACCCAAAAGAAGACGGAGACACCCATGAAAACCCTGACTGCCCTGTTCACCGCCACCCTCATCAGCCTGAGCGCAAGCATCGCCCACGCCCGCGACCTTGGCCCCGACGAAGCCCTGCGGCTGCGCGACGCTGGTACTATCGTGTCTTTCGAGAAGCTCAACGCCACCGCACTGGCCAAACACCCCGGCTCGACCATCACCGAAACCGAGCTGGAAGAGGAGTACGGCAAGTACATCTATCAGGTGGAGCTGCGCGACCCGCAAGGCATTGAATGGGACCTGGAATTAGACGCGGTGAGCGGCCAGGTGCTCAAGGATCATCAGGATACGTAATGAAGGTGTGTTCGGTTTCACGCATGGCGCTGGTGCTGCTGACGTTCTGTTCGGTGGTGCTGGCCCGCGATCTCGATCAGGACGAGGCCCTGCGCCTGCGCCAACAGGGGGTGATCCTGCCGCTCGAACAATTGTTGCAGCAGGCGATGGATCGCTACCCCGGCGCGAAACTGCTGGAGGCCGAGCTGGAAGAGAAACACGACGTCTACATTTATGAAGTCGAGCTGTTGACCACTGAAGGTGTGGTCCGTGAGCTGGACGTCAACGCCAGCACGGGCCAGTTGCTCAAAGACGAGGAAGATTGACCGATGCGCTTGCTTCTGGTGGAAGATCACGTACCCCTGGCCGACGAATTGCTCGCCGGCCTCAACCGCCAGGGGTATGCCGTGGACTGGCTGGCCGACGGTCGCGATGCGGTGTACCAGGGCAGCACCGAGCCCTATGACCTGATCATTCTCGACCTCGGCCTGCCCGGCGTGCCGGGGCTGGAGGTGCTGGCGCAATGGCGTGCCGGCGGGCTGGCCACGCCTGTTTTGATCCTCACGGCCCGGGGCTCCTGGGCCGAGCGGATCGAAGGCCTCAAGGCCGGCGCCGACGATTACCTGAGCAAACCCTTTCATCCCGAAGAGCTGCATTTGCGCATCCAGGCGCTGTTGCGCCGCTCCCATGGCCAGGTCAACCAGCCGACGTTGCAGTCGGCCGGCCTGCACCTGGACGAAGGCCGCCAGTGCGTGACCCGCGATGGCGCCGACATCCAGCTCACCGCCGCGGAGTTTCGCCTGCTGCGTTACTTCATGCTGCACCCCGAACAGATCCTGTCCAAGAGCCACCTGGCCGAGCACCTCTACGACGGTGAAACCGAGCGTGACTCCAACGTGCTGGAAGTCCACGTCAACCACCTGCGGCGCAAACTGGGGCGCAGCGTGATCGAAACCCGGCGTGGCCAGGGCTATCTGTTCGGCGGCCAGGCGCAGTGAGGTCGATCCAGCGCCGTTTGAGCCTGGGGCTGGTCAGCGTGATGCTGATCGTTGGCCTGGTGCTGGCGCAAACCAGCCTGTGGTTGTTCGAAGTGGGCTTGCAGCGTTACCTCGAAGCCGGGCTGCGTAACGACAGCGAAGACCTGCTGGTGGCGCTGGTGCGCGGGCCGCAGGGTTTGCAGCTGGATGAGCGACGGTTGTCACCGGCTTATCAACGACCGTTTTCCGGGCATTACTTCCGTATCGACTTCGCCGATAGCCACTGGCGTTCCCGCTCGCTGTGGGACCAGGAGTTGCCGCGCTTGGAAAACCCCGGCCTGCACAGCAACCTGCAACTGGGGCCCGAAGGCCAGCAACTGCTGGTGCTGCGCTCGGACTACCGGCGCCTGGGCCAGGCGATTTCCATCAGCGTTGCCCAGGATTACACCCCGGTGCGCGACAGTTTCAAGCGCGTGCAGCAAGTGGGGCTGTTGCTGGGATTGGTCGGTCTGCTGCTGATTCTGATCCTGCAGCGCGTCACCGTACGCCGGGCGCTGCGCCCGCTGGAGCGGGCCCGTGAGCAGATCGCCCAGTTGCAGCAGGGCCAGCGCTCGCAACTGGATGACCAGGTGCCGGTGGAACTCGAGCCGCTGGTGGCGCAGATCAACCATCTGCTGGCCCATACCGAAGACAGCCTCAAGCGCTCGCGCAATGCCTTGGGCAACCTTGGCCACGCGCTGAAAACCCCGCTGGCGGTGCTGCTCAGCGTGGCCTCCAGCGAAAAACTCGACGGCCACCCCGAACTGCGCAAACTGCTGACCGAGCAACTGGAACAGGTGCAGCAGCGGCTCAGCCGTGAACTCAACCGCGCGCGGTTGGCCGGCGATGCGCTGCCGGGGGCGTTGTTCGATTGCGATGCGGAACTGCCGGGGTTGCTCGCCACGTTGAACATGATCCACGGCGAGCACCTGGCCCTGAGCTATCGCGCGCCTGCCGGCCTGCAATTGCCGTGGGATCGCGAAGACCTGCTGGAACTGCTCGGCAACCTGCTGGACAACGCCTGCAAATGGGCCGACGCCGAAGTGCGCTTGAGTGTGGTCGAGACGGCCGATGGATTTGCCCTGAGCGTGGAGGACGATGGTCCGGGGATTCCAGAAGAGCAGCGTGATCAGGTGTTCAGCCGGGGCACGCGACTGGACGAACAGACCGATGGGCATGGCCTGGGGTTGGGGATCGTACGTGACATCGTCGAGACGTGGGGCGGGGTGTTGCGGCTCGAGGCGAGTGAGTGGGGTGGGTTGAAGGTGGTGATAGACCTCCCCAAGCGCTGACCATTGTTTGACCGGTCAACCTGTGGGAGCGGGCTTGCTCGCGATGAGGCCGTGTCAGTCAGCATTGATGTGACAGACATGCCGCTATCGCGAGCAGGCTCGCTCCCACAGTGTTTGGTGTTGTTCAAAAAATCGTGATCACCGCCACCCCTGTAGGAGCGAGCTTGCTCGCGATTGGGCCTGTACCTTCAGCATTGATGTGACAGGCATGTCGCCATCGCGAGCAGGCTCGCTCCCACAGTGTTTGGAGTCGTTCAAAAAATCATGATCACCGCCGCCCCCTGTAGGAGCGAGCTTGCTCGCGATTGGGCCTGTACCTTCAGCATTGATGTGACAGGCATGCCGCCATCGCGAGCAAGCCCGCTCCCACAGTGTTTGGTGTTGTTCAAAAAATCGTGATCACCGCCGCCCCTGTGGGAGCGGGCTTGCCCGCGATGAGGCCCTGTCAGTCAGCATTGATGTGACAGACATGCCGCCATCGCGAGCAGGCTCGCTCCCACAGTGTTTGGTGTCGTTCACAAAAATCATGATCACCGCCGCCCCCTGTAGGAGCGAGCTTGCTCGCGATTGGGCCTGTACCTTCAGCATTGATATGGCAGACATACCGCCATCGCGAGCAAGCCCGCTCCCACAGTGTTTGGAGGTGTTCAAAAAATCGTGATCACCGCCGCCCCCTGTGGGAGCGAGCCTGCTCGCGATGAGGCCGTATCAGTCAGCATTGATGTGACAGACACACCGCCATGTTGGGGGGCTGTTTCAAACCCTGAACTGATCCATCAACCCCTGCTGCTGATTCGCCAGGCTGTTGAGCGCCTGGCTCACCCGGGCCGATTCATTGGCCTGTCCCGACAGCGATTCGGTGACGTCGCGGATCGTTGCCACGTTGTTGTTGATCTCTTCGGCCACCGCGCTTTGCTGTTCCGCCGCGCTGGCGATCTGCAGGTTCATGTCGCTGATCACGGTCACTGCGTCGCCGATCTGGCGCAAGGCGGTGACCGCCTGGCTGACCTGTTCGACGCTGCCCTGGGCCTGGCGATGGCTGTTGCTCATCGAGCCCACCACCTCCTGGGTGCCGCCTTGCAACTGCTCGATCACCAGGCGGGTTTCTTCCACCGAGGCCTGGGTGCGCTGGGCGAGGTTGCGCACTTCGTCGGCGACCACGGCAAAACCACGCCCGGCCTCGCCGGCCCGGGCCGCTTCGATGGCGGCGTTGAGGGCCAGCAGGTTGGTCTGCTCGGCGATGGCGCGGATCACTTCCAGCACCGAACCGATCTTTTCGCTGTTGGCGGCCAGGCCTTCGACCTGGACCATCGCGGCGCTCATGTCGGCGGCCAGGTGGTCGATGCTGCTGGTGGTCTGGTCGATCACCGTCAGGCCGCGACGGGTCGCCTGGTCTGCGTCCTTGGCCGCCTGCGCCGCTTGCGCCGCGCTGCGGGCGACGTCCTGGGCGGTGGCGCTCATTTCGTGGGAGGCGGTCGCCACCTGATCGACCTGACGGTATTGCTGCTCCATGCCGGCGCTGGTCTGCGTGGCAATGGCCGAGGATTGGTCGGCGGTGCTGCGGGCGTCCTGCACCGAGCGTTTGACCTCGGCGATGACCGGTTGCAGCTTGTCGAGGAAGCGGTTGAACCAACCGGCCAGTTGCCCCAGTTCATCGTGCTTGTCGTAGGCCAGCCGGCGGGTCAGGTCGCCTTCGCCGCTGGCGATGTCTTCGAGCATGTGCGCCACGCCAAGGATCGGCCGGGTCACGCTGCGCGCCATCAGCCACACCAGCAACAGGCCGATCAATGCCGCGAGAATACCCAGGCCGAGTTCAATCAGGCTGCCGGTGGTGTTGTTGTCATCCAGGCGTTTTTTCAGCGCTTCGGCGGGGCCGACCAGCACCTTTTCCGGCACATCGAGCAACACGCCCCACGGCTTGCCATCGGGAATCGGCAGGAAGGGCGACAACACCTTCAACTGGTTTTCGCTGTGCAGGCTTTGGGTCTTGCCGTTGGCGGCCAGCCGGCGGGTCAGTTCGGCGCCGTTGCTCTTGTCCACGGCTTCCAGGCGCTGGCTGAGCTTGCTGGCGTCGGGGCTGTAGCCGGCGAGCAGACCGGCCGGGCTGATGATGCTGACGCTGGTCTGGCCGTCATAGAGTTTTTTGCTCGCGTCCTGGCTGACCGCTTGCAGGCTGTTGAGGTTGAGGTCCACGGACAGCGAAGCGATGACTTTGCCGTTGAGCATCAGCGGGAAGACGATGCTGGTCATCAGCACCTTCTGGCCGTCGATCTCATAAAAGTAGGGTTCGATCACGCAGGGCTTGAGCGAGGTGCGCGGGCAAGTGAACCAGGCGTTGGCGGGCTCGCCGCTGGGGCCGGTGCGGGTGTCGGCGATGTCGCTTTCCGGCAGCGCCATCGAGGTCAGCTTGCCGGGGGCCGGTTGCGACCAGTACAGCGCGAATCGGCCCTTGTCGTTGCTGCCCAGTTCCGCCTGCTCGGCGAACAGTTCGTCCTTGCCATCCAGCGCGTTGGGCTCAAACACCAGGGACAGCCCCAGCAACTCCGGATTGGCCTGCAACGCCGACTTGACCTGGCGGGTCAGGTCTTCGCGCAGGTCGAAGGCATCGAGAAAGCGTTTCTCCGCCTGATCACGCAGGAACAGCACCTGACGGGAGAATCCGTGGCCATATTGATAGGCGTCCATGAACTGCCGGCGAATTTCCAGCGCCTGGATTTCGCCCCGGGATTCGATACGGGCCTGGGCGGCCTCGTTGAGCATTTCCATGCTTGAAACTTTCACCAGCTCGGAGCTGTGCTCCATGCGATACAGCGAAAGGCCGACCAGCAAGGTCACGATACCTGCCAGGCAGAGGCCGGCGAGGAGGGTGATCTTCCATTGAATGGACAGTTGTCGGAGTGACATGGAGGTATCCTTACTCGATAAAAATCTGCGACTTTGCAGTTTAACGGCCGCGAATCCGCTTTCTTTATGTCGTGCGTCAATACCGCGAAACAATTTATCCAGGGCTGTTGCCCTCAGGCGGTCGCGTTGACTTTGACAAGGTGGCGGTGCTGCGGCACAGTGCGCGCCCTCTAATAAAACCCATTCCCGACTCCGCTGGCGGCCCTGTGCAGACTGCCGGCCGGAGTGTTTGCGCTTGTCTGGAGTAACGATGATTAATGCTGTAATTGCCGCGGTCGGCGTCATGCTGATACTCAGCCTGTCCCGCGTGCACGTTGTGATCGCACTGATTGTCGGTGCGCTGGTGGGTGGCCTGAGCGGTGGCCTGGGCATCGACGCCACCCTCAAGGCATTCAACAGCGGCCTGGGTGGCGGGGCGACGGTGGCGTTGTCCTACGCCTTGCTCGGCGCTTTCGCGGTGGCGATCGCCAAGTCCGGCTTGGCCCACGCGCTGGCGGACAAGGCCCTGGCCATGGTCGACCGCCAGCACGCCACGGGTGGTCGCCAGGTCAAGTGGTTGCTGATCGGGCTGCTGTGGGTGGTGGCCATCGCTTCACAGAACATTCTGCCGATACATATCGCCTTTATTCCGTTGCTGGTGCCGCCACTGCTCTATGTGCTGACCAAGCTGCAACTGGACCGTCGCCTGATCGCCTGCGTCATGACCTTCGGCCTGATCACCCCGTACATGTTCCTGCCGGTGGGGTTCGGCAACATCTTCCTCAACGAGATCCTGCTGGCCAACGTCGCCCGCAGCGGCGTCGATATCAGCGGCATCAACGTCACCCACGCCATGGGCATCCCGGCGCTGGGCATGCTGGTGGGGCTGGCCGTGGCCTTCATCAGCTATCGCAAGAAACGGGTCTACGACCTGGCGAAAATCGAGCAGGTCGAGCAGGTCGCGGTGACGTACAACCCGCTGAGCCTGATGGTGGCCGGCGTGGCCATCGCGGCGGCGTTCATCATTCAGCTGTTGCTGGACTCGATGATCATCGGTGCGCTGGTGGGCTTTCTGATCTTCTCGGTGTCGGGCATCGTCAAGTGGCGCGATACCGACGACCTGTTCACCGAAGGTATGAAGATGATGGCCATGATCGGCTTCATCATGATCGCCGCCTCGGGGTTCGCCGAGGTGATGAAGGCCACCGGCCAGGTGCAGACGCTGGTCGAGGCGTCGGCCGCGTGGATCGGCCACAGCCAGGGCATCGGCGCGTTGTTGATGTTGTTGGTGGGGCTGCTGGTGACCATGGGCATCGGTTCGTCGTTCTCCACGGTGCCGATCCTCGCCGCGATCTTCGTGCCGCTGTGCGTGCAACTGGGCTTCAGCCCGATCGCCATCGTCTGCATCGTCGGCACCGCCGGTGCCCTGGGCGACGCCGGCTCCCCCGCCTCGGACTCGACCCTCGGTCCGACCTCCGGCCTGAACATCGACGGCCAGCACCACCACATCTGGGACACCGTGGTGCCGACGTTCCTGCATTACAACCTGCCGCTGCTGGCGTTTGGCTGGGTGGCGGCGATGGTGCTCTGAATTCCCCGCCGATTATGATCCCTGCCTGATCCTGTGGGAGCGAGCCTGCTCGCGATGCGGTGAATCAGACACACCGCATCGCGAGCAGGCTCGCTCCCACAGGGGAAGGGCGGAGGTCCCTCCCTCATGCCCTGTTGTAATGACCTGTCTCAACTTTTGACTTGACGTGCCGTTATAGCCTTTGACCACGTTAATAAAATCAAAAGAGTGAACCGTCATGCGCATGAGCCTGAAGGCTAAAGTCCTGTCTCTCGCCGTTCTCCCGGTGCTGGTGTTCGCACTGGTCATCAGCTTCACCACGTATTTCGTGTTGCAGGAACAGGCGCGCAAGGAAGTCGAACAGACCCGCGAGCGCCTGCTCAGCAACGCCAAGGACACCCTCAAAAGCTACGTCGCCGTGGCGATGACCGCGATCAAGCCGCTCTACGACGCTGCCGCCCCCGGCGACGAGGCGGCGCGGGCGCAGGTGATCAAGCTGTTGTCGAACATCAGCTACGACAAGGAAGGCTACTTCTTCGGCTACGATTCCAACACCGTGCGCCTGTTCAAGGCCAACAGCCCCGAAGGCGTGGGCAAGAGCTTCAAGGACAACCGCGACCCCAACGGTGTCTACGTCAACCGCGACCTGGTGCAGGTCGCCAAGGACGGCACCCACTACCTGCAATACAGCTCGCCGCTGCCGAGCAACACCCAGGTGCTGGTGCCGAAACTCGGCTACACCGAATACCTGGCCAAGTGGGACATGGCGGTGGGCACCTCGGTCAACCTCGATGGCATCGAGGCCCAGGTGGCCGTGGTCGAGGGCAAGGTCAAGGAGCGCATGGAAGGCGTATTGCTGAGCATCGTCGGCATCGCCGCCGTGGTGCTGCTGGTGATCGCCGCCGCTGGGATGCTGCTGGCCAACACCATTTTGCGTCCGCTGCACCTGATGAAAGACAACCTCGATGACATCGCCGCGGGCGAGGGCGACCTGACCCGGCGCCTGACCATCACCAGCCAGGATGAACTGGGCGAACTGGCCGGTTCGTTCAACCGCTTCGTCGACAAGATCCACGGTTTGGTGCGCCAGATCACCGAAATGACCTCGCAACTGACCGGGCTGGTGCATCAGGTGTCCGACCAGGCCCACCGTTCGGACCAGGCCATGGAGCGTCAGCGCCACGAGACCGATCAGGTCGCCACGGCGATCAACGAGATGTCGGCCGCTGCCCAGGAAGTGGCCAAGAGTGCACAGAACGCTGCGGTCGCGGCCCAGCAGACCGACGAGGAAGGCCAGACCGCCAAGCGCGTGGTGGCCGGCAGCATCGAGAAGATCCATGCGCTGGTCGACGACATCCGCAACAGCGGCGTGTCCCTGGACAGCCTGCAGAAAGACGTGGCTTCGATCGTCAGCGTGCTCGGGGTGATCCGCTCGATCGCCGAGCAGACCAACTTGCTGGCGCTCAATGCCGCCATCGAAGCGGCCCGTGCCGGGGAAGCCGGGCGTGGCTTTGCGGTGGTGGCCGATGAAGTGCGCGCACTGGCCAGCCGTACGCAGATCAGCACCCAGGAAATCCAGGGCATGATCGACCGCTTGCAGGCGGGCACCCAGTCGGCGGTGGAGGCGATGCGTCGCTCCAGCGAGGCCGGTGACGGCACCTCCGCGCAAGCCAACGAGGCCGGCGCGTCGCTGGACACCATGGCGCAACTGATCGCCACCATCAACTCGATGAACGCGCAGATCGCCAGCGCCGCCGAAGAACAGACCGCCGTGGCCGAAGAGATCAACCGCAGCGTGCATCAGATTGCCGAAGCGGTGGACAACGTGGCCGGCGAAACCCAACTCGGCGCCCAGACCTCCCGCAGCCTGGCGGACCTTGGGCAGCGCTTGGGTAGTTTGGTGGGGCAGTTCAGGATCTGATTGGCTGCAATCACCGGGTAGAGATACCCACACTGTGGGAGCGAGCCTGCTCGCGATTGCGGTATGTCTGTCACATCGTCGCTGACTGACACTCCCTCATCGCGAGCAGGCTCGCTCCCACAGGGGGGGGGGCAGTTGGTTTCGGCTAAGGCCTGTCCCAATACGGCACCTCACCAAAGCACTCGACAAAAAAGTCGATCACCGTGCGCACCTTCACCGACAACCGCCGGCTTCCCGGCCAGAGCACGGCAATCTGCTGCGGCTCGAGGCTGTTGGACACCTGGTAGTTGGTCAGCACCGGCACCAGCGTGCCGCTGCGCACCGCCTCGCCAATCAGCCATGACGGAAACATCACCAGCCCCAGGCCCTGTTCGGCGGCCTGGGTCAGGGTGTCGGCGTGGTTGCTGGTGATCGGTCCGCGCACCGAGTAGGGCGTCCAGTCCTGCCGGCCCTGGCGGAAAAACCAGCGCTGCAAACCGGCCACGCCCTTGTAGGCCAGGCATTGATGGGCCATGAGATCCTTCGGCTGTTGCGGTGTGCCATGGCGGGCCAGGTAGGCCGGGCTGGCGGCGACCTGGAAGCGCTGGGGCGCAAGGACGCGCGCCTGCATGCTCGAGTCGTGCAGCGGGCCGATGCGAAACAACAGGTCGGCGCCTTCCTGCAACGGGTCGACGTAACTGTCGGTCTGCTGGATGTCCAGTTGCAGCTTCGGATAGCGCTCGCACAAGCGCCCGAGCCAGGGTGTCAGGTGCCGTTGCGCGAACACCACCGGGGCATTGATGCGCACCAGCCCCGTGGGTTCGCTGCCTTGCTCCTGCAAGGCCTGCTCGGCTTCCTCCAGTTGCACCAGCACCCGCCGCGCATGGTCCCCGAGCAGGCGCCCGGCCTCGGTAGGCGTGACGGCGCGGGTGTGGCGGTAGAGCAATTGCTGGTTCAGTGCCTGTTCCATCAACTGGATCTGCCGGGAAATCGACGACGGCGCCAGACCTTCGCGGCGAGCGACTTCGGAGAAACTGCCGTGGTCGAGCACCGCGACGAACAGCCGAAGCGCCTTGAAACCGAGTTCGTTGAGGCCGTGCATGGGGGATCCTGCTGTGCGGATTGCGCAAAAGTGTTGTCAGGATGATCCCGTTTATTGCACAGGTTGGCCACTGGATAATTCGCTGCACCAAATATGCTCACCCCTCACTGTGGGAGCGAGCCTGCTCGCGATAAGTGTGCCAGTCATGAAAGTGTTGGCTGACACACCGCCATCGCGAGCAGGCTCGCTCCCACAGGGAGGGGGACAGCATGAACTGTGAATGAAAGGTACCTTCCCCATGCAATCCATCGAACAAACCGGCGATGTCTGCGCGCCGGCCACGAAACCCACCCTGCGCCTGCTCCTACTCCCCCTGGTCATCCTCGCCGGCATGGGCCTGTCCGTGGAGGCCGGGTTGCTCGGGCCGCTGGGCGGGCAGGTGGGGCATCTGTGGGCGACCCTGAGCATCTTCGGCGTCGGCTCGGCGATTCTGTTCCTGCTGCTGTTGTTCAGCGGTCCACAAAAAGGTCCGGCGCTGGGCGAGCTGCCGCGCTGGCAATTGATCGGTGGTTTGCTCGGGCCGATCTACGTGGTGGTGCTGACCCTGGCCACGCCGCACATCGGCATTGCCATGACGATGATCGCGATCCTCTCCGGGCAGGTCGGCAAAAGCGTGCTGATCGACCATTTCGGCTGGTTCGGCGCCACGCGCAAGAAGGTCAACGGCGAACGCTGGCTGGCCTTGCTGTTGATTGTCGCGGCACTTGTTCTGATCGCTCGGGGTTGATGATGAATCTGATTGTATTGTTGGTCGTGGTGGTTGCCGCCGGTGCGGTGTTGAGCGTGCAGGCCGCCATCAATGGTCGCCTGGGCGAGACGGTCGGCGTGTTGCGCAGTAGCTTGCTGACCTTCGCGGTCGGCGCGGTGTGTACCGGTTTGCTGATCCTGTTCTTCGAGCCGGCCCATGCCATGACCCTTTTGGACGTGCCCAAGTGGCAGCTCAGTGGTGCGCTGTTTGGCGTGGTCTACATGATCGTCATGGTCGGCGCGGTGCCGCGGATCGGCACGGCCGTGGCGACGGTGGCGGTGATCGTCGGGCAACTGGGCATGGGCATGCTGATCGACAACTTCGGCTGGCTGGGCAACCCGTCCATCGAGTTGTCCGGCAGCCGGATCCTGGCGATGGTGCTGCTGGCCCTGGCGCTGGTGTTGATGTATCGCAGCAGCACGCGGAACGGTTGAACTGCGTGGCGTGCAGTCACTCCTACACTAGGTAGACGGATCGTATTCGCGAGACCGGACGACCACACCCCTGGAGTCAGACTCATGATCGATAGCGAAAGTACCTGCGACTGCCCGAAATGCAACTGCAAGCTGGGCCAGCACCCGATTGCCCGCCACGGCAAGCACTACTGCTGCGAAGCCTGCGCCAAGCACCACGAACACGGTGAAGAATGCACGAGCAAAGGCTGCAAGTGCGCCCACGGCGGGTAATCGCCGCGCATGAAAAAGTGGAGCCTATTCAGGCTCCACTTCCAGTTTCAGGCTTTGATCGTCCAGCCTTTCGCTGCGCCGGATGACGCCATTGAGCCGACGCCCCTGTACCTGCACCAACAAGGTCTTCGCCTGGTCCAGGTCCTCCGGCAGAGGCGGCTGCACCCGCAGGGCGAAACGACTCGGATCGTCCTCGACCTGCTCCAGGCCGACCTGACACTCTGCGCTCTTGGTGATCCGGCCGAACAGCGTGTCCAGGCCGTAATCAATGTGCGCGGTGCTGGTGGGTTGCGTGGTGTTCATCTGCGGGTCCCCCAAAACGGTGATCAATCAACTGGCCGGCCGCCACGTGACGTTCTCCACGCCGAACTTCTCCGCCATCGGTTTGCTGGTCTTCTGCACTTTTTCCCGGCCAAAGCGCGGGATCCGACCCACGCCGGCATCACAACTCGCCCAATGCCACGCCTCGGCGTTATCCATCTTTTCCAGACGGATGATGAAAGACTTGGGGGCCCCATGAAGGGTGTATTCAATGACGAAAAGTTTTGCGTTGTTCATAAAGCCCGTATTCCTCCCTGTGGTAATAGAGGGATCGCCACGGTTGCGGAAAATTCAGTCGGATTGTCAGACGGCGGCCACCGGTGGCGACCGGCGCTGCGGCTGGTTACCATGCAACGTCCGTAAACCCCCTGTGATTGCTGCCCATGGCCCTCGCCGCACCACCTGACCTGAGCGACACCGATGTCCCCGTGCAACCGCTGGCGCGCACTTACCCCCGTGGTTTGTTCATCGAGCCGCACGAACATGTCTGGGGGCAGTTGCTGTATGCGATGAGCGGGGTGATGTGGGTCGAAACCCCGCATGAGGCCCTGGTGGTGCCACCGCAACGGGCGGTGTGGCTGCCACCGGGGGTGCCCCACGGAATACGCGTGGTCTCGGACCTGCAGATGCGCAATATCTACCTGCGTCCGTCACTGGCCGCGACCCTGGACACCACGGTGCAGGTGCTCGAGGTCGGCGGGCTGTTGCGCGAGTTGATCGTCGGCCTGGTGGCGCAGGGTGACGACGGCGCTCCCGAGTATTACGAGGCGCTGGTGGGCCTGGCGTTGCTGGAGCTGCAACGGGCCCGGCGCACGCCGTTGAAGATCCCGTTGCCGGACGACTCCGACCGTCGTTTGATGAACCTGTGCCAGGCGGTCATGGCTGCGCCGTCGCTGGACACTCCCTTCGAACAACACGCCGAGAACGCCGGCGCCAGCGTGCGCACACTGGCGCGGTTGTTCAAGGACGGCCTGGGCATGGGCTTCGCCGAATGGCGCCGCCAGGTGCAACTGGCCATCGCCGCGGCCGAGCTGATCCAGGGCGTCCCCGTGAGCACCATCGCCCGTGAACTGGGCTACTCTCCGAGCAGTTTCAGCGACATGTTCCGCCGCGAACTCGGCATAGCCCCCTCACAATTCGCCCTGTAGGAGCGGGCTTGCCCGCGAGGCGGCCTTACAGGTGTACATATCCATTTTTGCGGTAACGACCTGCTTTTGGTTCCGCCCTTACGGCGGGTGACTTTGGGGCCCTGTAGGAGCGGGCTTGCCCGCGATGGCGGCCTTCCGGCATACATATCAATTTCTGCGGTAACGGCTGCTTAAGGTTCCGCCCTTACGGCGGGTTACTTTGTCGCGCCAAAGTAACCAAAACGCCCAGCCCCTGACGTACGGCCCTTCGCTGGCGCTCCGGGTTCCCTCGCTCCGGTCCTGCTCCGTGGGCGCGCCGCCATCGGCCATCCTTGGCCGAGGGCGGCTAACCCGGCATCCATGCCGGGTTGCCCACTGCGCAGAACCTCCACTCGGCCTCCCGACGGGGCAATCTGCGGCGCCTGGTAGTCCTAGACCAGAAGATCAAAATCACAAGCGGAACGCGGTCCCTTTGGGAGCGAGCCTGCTCGCGATGGTAGCCCAGACACCACAGACATTCAGACCGCCCGCATCATCGTTCACGACCATCGCGAGCAGGCTCGCTCCCACAAAGGTCAAGATCAAAAGCCGAGCACCACCCCCTGTAGGAGCGAGTTTACTCGCGATGGTGGTTCAGGCACCGCTGGGTGTCAGACAGTCAGCGTCATCGTTCACGACCATCGCGAGCAAGCCCGCTCCCACAGAAGATCAAGATCAAAAGCCGAGCACCACCCCCTGTAGGAGCGAGCTTGCTCGCGATGGTAGCCCAGACACCGCAGGCACTCAGACAGCCCGCGTCATCGTTAACGACCATCGCGAGCGTGCTCGCTCCTACAGAACCACGATCCCACAGGCGACGCAGATTGCCCCGTCGGAAGGCCGAGTGGAGGTTCTGCGCAGTGGGCAACCCGGCATGGATGCCGGGTTAGCCGCCCTCGGCCAAGGATGGCCGATGGCGGCGGGCCCACGGAGCGGGACCGGAGCGAGGGAACCCGGAGCGTCAGCGAAGGGCCGTACGTCAGGGGCGTGGCGTTTTGGTTACTTTGGCGCGACAAAGTAACCCGCCGTAAGGGCGGAACCAAAAGCGGCCGTTACCGCAGCAATGGATATGTACGCCTGTAAGGCCGCCATCGCGAGCAAGCTCGCTCCTACAGAGCCACAAAGTCACCCGCCGTAAGGGCGGAACCTTAAGCCGCCATACCCGCAGAAATGGATATGTACACAGGAAGGCCGCCATCGCGAGCAAGCTCGCTCCTACAGGGGGGATGGCGCAAGCACCAGGAATCACTCTGGCTTTGTCCTAAATTCAGAAGCACTTGGCCGATGCCCCTCAAGGCCAATCCCTAGACTCTGCACATCCCCTATTTGCCCACGGAGTCTGTCATGAGTTACCTCGTTTCGCTGGCCATCGGCCTGGGCGTCGGTCTGATCTATGGTGCGCTGGATTTTCGTTCGCCTGCGCCGCCGGCCATCGCGCTGGTGGGCCTACTGGGCATGCTGGTCGGTGAAAAGCTGTGGCCGATGGGGCGGCAACTGGTGGCTGGCTGGATCTCCTGAATTCTTTTTTTTTCCGTTCGATGGACACACCCATGAAAGCATTGCAATTCGATAAAACCGGTGACCTCTCGGCCCTGCGCCTGGTCGATGTGCCAACCCCCGTTGCCGCGGCCGATGAGGTGCTGGTCGAGATCAAGGCCGCCGGCCTCAACCCCAGCGACGTGAAGAACGTGCTCGGGCGATTCCCCTACACCACGTTGCCGCGGATTCCCGGTCGCGATTTTGCCGGCGTGGTGGTGCAGGGCCCGCAGGCTCTGATGGGGCAGGAAGTGTGGGGCACCGGTCGTGAGCTGGGCTTTTTCGCCGACGGCTCCCACGCACAGTTCGTCAAGTTGCCGGCCAACGGTGTGGCGCTCAAGCCCACGCACCTGAGTTTCGCCCAGGCCGCCAGCCTTGGTGTGCCTTACACCACCGCCTGGGATGCACTGGAGCGCAGCCTGGTGACGGCCAACACCCGATTGCTGGTGATCGGCGGCGGGGCAGTGGCCACGGCGGCGCTGGCCCTGGCCAAAGTACGGGGTGCCACATTGCTGGCGGCGGCGCGTCGGCCGGAGCAGGTCCAGGCCTTGCAGGCGCAGGGTTACCAGACCCTGCAACTGGGCCAGCCCGAAGACCTCGGTGCCCAGGTCAATGCGGTGTTCAGCGGCGGTGCCGAGGTGATCTTCGACACCACCGGTTTCTGGCTGCCGGCCGCTGTCCCGGCGCTGGCCACCTTTGGCCGTATCGCCATCATCGCCGCGCCGGTGGACGGCATGGTGCAGATGCCGGCGCTGGCGCTGTACCGCAAGGGCGGCTCGGTGGTGGGGATCAATTCATTGCTCTACGGCGTACAGGCTTGCGCGGCGATGCTCGATCAGTTCGGGAAGTTCTTCGATCAGGGGCTGCTGCCATTGCCTCAGGGGTTGGTGGAGTCGCCGTTGGCTGAAGGGCTGGCCCGGTATGCCGAGGTTAACCAGGGCAGTAGCGACAAGGTTATTTTGGTGCCCTGATTCCAGCCTCACCTTAGTTCAAAACTGTGGGAGCGAGCCTGCTCGCGATTGCGATCTGTCAGCCAAGGATCTGGTAACTGATACACCGCTATCGCGAGCAGGCTCGCTCCCACAGGTATCTCCCTCCGGATCTATTTTTGGATCCAATTTTCATCGTCGAAATCACGCGAACACCCCCGCAACTGCTCGCTCAAGAGCCCATCCTGCCAAAAGTATTAACACCATTTTATGTGTGTTCGATCACAGACCCTCTACTACCGTGTGTCAGGAATGAAACGGTATTTCGGGTCTAAGCAGTTTCACGAGGCCGGTCACCAACTGCTGTAGCCCTTCACGGATTGAAGTGGTTTTGCCACGCAAGGAGTCCCTGTGCAAGCACGGTCAGGCGTTGCCATTGTTTCGCGCTTCTCCCTTCTTTCTTTGGCTGTGCGATGCGGTATCGCCGGGCTGATGCTCACGACAGTAATCCCCGAAGCAGAGGCCACGTGCTCCACTGCCGGGTCGATCGTCACCTGCACCGGCGTGCCTTCGCTGCCGCTGTTTCTGAACAACTTCACCAGCCCCAGCAATAACCTCACGGTGAACGTCAACTCCGGGGCGCAGATGAACGCGACCCTCGGTGGCCGGGTGCTGGACCTGACCGGGGTCAATGTCACCCTCAACAACTCCGGCACGATCGACCCTGCTTTGCTCGGGCTGGTCTCGGTGTTGAGCGGCGGCGCATTCATCGGCTCCGGCCTGACCAGCACGGTCAGCGTGCTCAACAACGCCAGCGGCCTCATGCGCGGTACCGGGATGCTGCTCGGGCTCAACCTGACCAGCGTCGACGGCCTGGCGCTGGGCGTCAACAACGCCGGGGGCGGCACCACCAGCATCACCAACAACGGCACCATCACCTCCACCGGGCTGTCGGTCGGTGGCATCACCCTGGCGGACACGCCGGTGATCGGTGTGTGGGGCGGCTCGCAAGTCAACATGACCAACAGCAGCTCGGGGACCATCAACGGGCGGATCGCCTTTGAAACCTCGGCAGGCGGCAACACCTTCATCAACGCCGGCAACATCACCGGCGGTGTGTCGATGGGGGTGAACAGTGCCAACACCTTCACCGCCGTGACCGGTTCGAGCGTCAATGTAGGGGATGGTGTCCAGATCTCCGTGGGCCTGGGCGGCCTGCTCAACATCAACCTGACCTTCGCCCCGACCGGCAAGGTCGACGGCGGCGCCGGCGGCGTCAACAGCCTGGTGCTGCAAAACCCGTTGGGCATCGGTGGCGGCATCACCGGCAGCGGCACGGCGTCCAGCAACACCTATATCAACTTCAACAACCTGGCCATCAACAGCGGCACCTGGACGTTGCAAGGGCCCCTGGTCAGTGGCGCCACCACTATCAACGGCGGGCTGGTCAATTTCAATGACAACGCCACGTTCGGCAGCGGCATCCTCACCGTCAACGGTGGGAGCCTGCAGGCCAGCACCGGCGGCCTGACGCTGGCCAACCTGATCAGCCTTGGCACCAATGGCATGACGATCCAGGGGGGCAATAACCTGACCCTGGGCAGCGTGATTTCCGGCGTGGGCGGCCTGACCAAGTCCGGTGCCGGCCAGTTGACCCTCAACGGCGTCAACACCTACGCCGGTACTACCACGCTCAATGGCGGCACGGTGGCACTGGGCAACAACCAGGCATTGAGCACCGGTACGATCAACGTCAACGGCGCCTCGACGCTGGCGGCGCCGGGCAACATCAGCCTGAGCAACGCCATTACCCTGGGCGCCGGCCTGACTACCTCCGGCGCCGGGGCGCTGACTCTGTCGGGTCTGCTCACCGGCGGCAGCGGGCTGACCAAGACCGGCACCGGCAGCCTCACGCTTAGCGGTGCCAACACCGGCTACAGCGGCACCACCGCCCTGAACGCCGGCACCTTGCTGGTCACCAACAACAATGCCCTGGGCAGCGGCGCACTGAACACCGCCGCGGGCACCAGCCTGGACAGCACCGCCAACGTCAGCCTGTCCAACAACATCGGTATGACCGGCGCACTCAACGTGCTGGGCAGCAATGCCCTGACCCTGGCCGGCATACTGTCCGGCACCGGTTCGATCACCAAGAACGGCACCGCCAGCCTGACCCTCACCGGCAACAACACCAACAGCGGCATCACCGCGCTCAACGCCGGCACGCTGTTCGTCGGCAGCAATACCGCTTTGGGCACCGGCGCCTTGAACACCGCCGCCGGCACCACCCTGGACGCCACGGCCGCCGTGGCGCTGGCCAATGCAATCAACGTGGCAGCCAACCTGACCATCGGCGGCACCCAGGCGCTGACCCTCAACGGCGTCATCGCCGGTGCCGGCGGCCTGATCAAGAACGGCACCGCCGCCCTGACCCTGGGCAACACCAATACGTTCATCGGCAATACCGCGCTCAATGCCGGTACGCTGATCCTTGCCGCCAACAATGCGCTGGGCAGCGGCTCGCTCAACGCCGCCGCCGGCACCACGCTGGATGCCAGCACGGCGGTCAGCCTGAACAGCGCCGTCGCGCTGGCCGGCAACCTGAACATCGGCGGCAGCGCCAACCTGACCTTGGGTGGCGTAGTGTCCGGCAACGGCGGGCTGACCAAGAACGGCACCGCCAACCTGATTCTCGGCAGCGCCAACACCTTCCTCGACGGCACCACCCTCAACGCCGGCACCTTGACCGTCGGCAATGCGGCGGCGCTCGGCACGGGCAACCTCACGGTCGGCGGAGTTTCGACGCTGGACAGCAACGCGGCGATCACCCTGGCCAACAACGTCATCCTCAATGACACCCTGCGCATCGGCGGCAGCAACGCGCTGACCCTGGGCGGCGTGGTCAGCGGCACCAGCCAACTGGTGAAAAGCGGCAGCGCAAACCTCAGCCTCACCGGCGTTAATACCCACCAGGGCGGCACCGTGCTGAATGCCGGTTCGATCACGGTCGGCAACAACGCCGCACTCGGCACCGGCCAGTTGTCGGTGGAAGGGGCGGGCAGCCTGCTCAGCAGCGGCAATGTCACCCTGAACAATGCGATCAACCTCAACGCGACCCTCACCACCGGCGGCGCCAACCCGCTGACCCTGGGCGGCGTCATCAGTGGCGGCAGCGGACTGATCAAGACCGGCGCGTCGACCCTGACCCTCAATGGCAGCAACACCTACAGCGGTAACACCGCCCTGAATGCCGGCTCGTTGATCGTCGGTTCCAACACCGCGCTCGGCACCGGCGTGCTCAACGCCGCCAACGGCACCACCCTGGATGCGGGCGCGGCGGTATCCCTGGCGAATAATGCCAACGTGGCCGGCACCCTGAACATCGGCGGCAGCAATGCGTTGACCCTCGGCGGCGTGGTGGCCGGCGTCGGCGGCCTGACCAAGAACGGCGCCGCCGACCTGACCCTCAACGGCGCCAACACCTACTTCGGCAACACTGCGCTGAACGCCGGCAAGCTGATCGTCGGCAGCAATACCGCGCTGGGCAGCGGCACCCTCAATGCCGCCGCCAACACCACGCTGGACAGCAACACCGCCGTGAGTCTGGGTAACGCGGTGAACCTCGCCGGTGCACTGAACGTCGGCGGCACGGCTAACCTGACCCTGACCGGCCTGGTCAACGGCGCCGGCAGCCTGGTGAAGAACGGCACGGCCAACCTGATCCTCAACGCCGCCAACGGCTACCTCGGTGGCACCACACTGAACGCCGGTACCCTGACCGTCGGCAACAGCTCGGCGCTGGGCTCCGGTGCACTGACGGTCGGCGGCGCGGCGACCCTGGACAGCAATTCGCCGCTGGTCAACCTGAGCAACAACGTCGCCCTCAATGCCGCGCTCTCCGTCGGCGGCACCCAGGACCTGACCCTGGGCGGCGTGGTCAGCGGCACCGGTTCGTTGATCAAGAATGGCGCGGCCAACCTGACCCTCAATGGCGTCAACACCTACCAGGGCGGCACCACCCTCAACGCCGGTACGCTGACCCTCGGTACGTCCGGTGCGCTGGGCAGCGGCGGCCTGACCGTCGGTGGCGCGGCGACCCTGGACAACAGTTCGGCATTTTCCCTGGGCAACAACCTCACCCTCAACGCCGGGCTGACCCTGGCCGGCAACAACGACCTTACATTCGGCGGGGTGATCGACGGCGCTGGCAGCCTGATCAAGAACGGCCTGGCTGACCTGACCCTGTCGGGCAGCAACACCTTCACCGGGGCGCTGAACATCGTCTCCGGCAGTGTCACCACCCTCAACGCCAATGCGCTGGGCAATACCTCCGGGGTCAATATCGGCGCGGGGGCAGGGCTCAATCTCGGTAGCAACGCCAGCCTTGCGGCACTGACCGGCAGCGGTAGCGTGCAGACCGGTGTCGGCACCACGCTGACCGTGGGCGGGGTCAACAGCACCAGCACCTTCGACGGCGACATCAGCGGCGGTGGCGGCCTGACCAAGGTTGGCACCGGCACGCTCAACCTCACGGGCATCAATGGCCTGACCGGCAACACCACGGTCAATGGCGGCATCCTGAATCTCAGCGGTTCCCTGGCCAGCGGTCAGGTCAACGTCAACACCGGCGGCACCGTCACCGGCAGCGGTTCGATGCTCGGCACGTTGAATGTCAACTCCGGCGGCACCCTGGCGCTGGCATCCGGCAGTAACCTGTCCGCCGGCTCGCTGGTACTGGGTGCGGGCAGCAATGTCGATGTGGCGCTCGGCGCGCCATCGACCACCTCGCTGATGAACGTCGGCGGCAACCTGACCCTCGACGGCAATCTCAACGTCACCGATGCCGGCGGTTTTGGCGTCGGCGTGTATCGTCTGTTCAACTACACCGGCGCCCTGACCAACCTCGGCCTGGAAGTCGCCAGCGTACCGGTCGGTTTCGGCCTGGGTGACCTGGTGGTGCAGACCGGCGTGGCCAACCAGATCAACATCCAGGTGTCGGCACCGAATTCGAACATCCGCTTCTGGGATGGCAGCCAAACCGTCGCCAACGGCACGGTGGATGGCGGCACGGGCACCTGGACCGCTGTCGGCAGCAACTGGACCAACACCAACGGCACACTCAATCAAACCTGGGCCGGCGACTTCGCGGTGTTCCAGGGTACGGCCGGCACCGTCACGGTGGATGGCACGCAACTGTTCACCGGCCTGCAGTTCATGACCGACGGCTACAACCTGGTGAACGGCACGGCCGGCCAACTGACGGCGGTCAACGGCAGCGGCGGCACCACCGCCGTGCGGGTCGATCCCGGCGTGACCGCCACCATTGGCGTGAACATCAATGGCAGCGGCATTCTCAACAAACTCGATACCGGCACCCTGGTGCTCAATGGCGCCAATACCTACACCGGCGGCACAGCGCTGGACGGCGGCAAAATTGTCGTCGGCAACAACGCTGCGCTGGGTAGTGGCCAACTGACCGCCAATGCCGGCACTCAACTGGACAGCAACACCGCGGTGATCCTGAACAACGCGGTAGCGCTCAACGGCAACCTGACCGTGGTCGGCAGCAACGCGCTGACCCTCAACGGCGTGATCGGTGGCACCGGTGGACTGATCAAGAACGGTACGGCGAGCCTGACCCTGGGTGGCAATAACGCGTTCATCGGGCCAGTGGCCTTGAATGCCGGCGGGCTGATCCTGGCGTCGAACACCGCGCTGGGTTCGTCCACACTGAACGCAGCGAACGGCACTACGCTGGATAGCAGCGCCGCCGTCAGCGCCGGCAATAACTTCAACCTTGCCGGCAACCTCGGCATTATCGGCAGCAACGGGCTGACCCTCGACGGCACCGTCAGTGGCGCCGGTAGCCTGACCAAAAATGGCGCGGCCAACCTGACCCTCAATGGCAGCAACAACTTCCTCGGTGGCGTCACCCTCAATGCGGGCACGCTGACCGTCGGCAGCAATACCGCCATCGGCCTGGGTAACCTCACCGTCGGCGGCGCCTCGGCACTGGACAGCAACAGCGTGCTGACCCTGGCCAACAGCGTGGTACTCAACGCCAACCTGACCAATGTCGGCAGCAGCGACCTGACCCTGGGCGGCATCATCAGCGGCACCGGTGGGCTGGTGAAAAATGGTGCCTCGAACCTGACCCTCAACGGTCCCAACCTCTACAGCGGCGGCACCACGCTGAATGCCGGTACTCTGACCCTCGGTACTCCCGGTGCGTTGGGCCTGGGTGCATTGACCGTGGCGGGCGCTTCGACCCTCGACAACAGCACGCCGCTGTTGCTGGCCAACAATGTCAACGTCAACGCCAACCTGAATGTGGCCGGCAACAACAACCTGACCCTCGGCGGGGTGATCGCCGGCGCCGGGACGCTGACCAAAAACGGATCTTCCGACCTGACACTCAGTGGCAACAACACCTTCAGCGGCACCTTCGATGTGCAGGGTGGCAGCCTGACCACGCTCAGTGGCAACGCGTTGGGCAACAATGCGGCTGTCAATCTGGGCACCGCTACCGCGCTCAACCTCGGTGCATCGACGAGCATCGCCAGCCTGACCGGCAGCGGCACGGCCAACATTGGCAGCGGCAACACCCTGAGCATCGGTGGCAACAATTCGAGCAGCCTCTTCGCTGGCACCCTCAGCGGCAGCGGCGGCCTGACCAAGCTTGGTACCGGCACCCTGACCCTCAGCGGCCTGAACGATCTCACCGGCGACACCAACGTCAACGCCGGCTCGTTGCTGGTCAATGGCTCGCTGGACAGCGCCAATGTATTGGTCAACAACGGCGGCACCCTGGGCGGCAATGGCAGCCTCACGGGGGCCGTGACCGTCGCCGATGGCGGCCACCTGGCATTGGCCACCGGCAATACGTTGTCGGTCAATTCGCTGGCGCTCAGCGCCAACTCCAACCTCGACGTCGGCCTCGGCGCGCCGGTGTCCGGCGGCGGCAGTGCGTTGCTCAATGTCGGCGGCAACCTGACCCTCGACGGCACGCTCAACGTCAGTGATCTCGGCGGCTTCGGCACCGGCGTGTACCGGATCATCAACTATACCGGCGGCCTGACCGACAACGGTCTGCTGATCGGCAGCGTACCCGGCGGCGTGGCCCCGGGTGACCTGCAACTGCAAACCAACATCGGCAACCAGATCAACCTGCTGGTCACCACGGCAGGCGTCAGCGTGCAGTTCTGGGACGGCGGTCAACAGGCCCCGAACGGTCAGATCGACGGTGGCAGCGGCACCTGGGGCGGCAGCAATACAAACTGGACCAACGTCGACGGCACGCTCAACCAGACCTGGGCCAACAGCTTCGCGGTGTTCCAGGGCACCGCCGGCACCGTGACAGTCAACGGCACCCAGAACATCACCGGGATGCAATTCGTCACCGACGGCTACAACCTGCAAAACGGCACGGCCGGTGCGCTGAACCTGGTCAACGGCAGCCTGGGCAACGCCTCGATCCGCGTCGATCCGAACGCTACTGCGACCATCGGCGTGGCCCTCAACGGCACCGGTACCCTGGGCAAATACGACACCGGCACGCTGGTGCTCAACGCCGCCAACGGCTACACCGGCGGCACCGCGCTCAACGGTGGTTCGCTGGTGGTGGGCAACGATGCCGCCCTTGGCACCGGCGTGTTGACCGCCGCCAACGGCACCACGCTGGACAGCAACACCAGCGTCAGCCTGGCCAATGACGTGCTGCTCAATGGCGCACTGAACATCGGCGGTTCCAATGCCCTGAGCCTGGACGGCGTGATCAGCGGCACGGGCAGCCTGATCAAGAGCGGTGCGGACAGCCTGACCCTCAACGGCAACAACACCTACGGCGGTGGCACCCAGCTCAAGGGCGGTACGCTGATCCTGGGTAACAACAGCGCGATCAGCAGTGGCGCACTCGGTGTGCTGGGCAATGCGACCCTCGACAGCAGCGCTGCCTTGCAGTTGGCCAACGCCATCGACCTGGGCGCGCAACTGACCCTGGCCGGGACTCAGGACACCACGCTGCTCGGTGCGATCACCGGCGGCGGCAGCCTGGTGAAAAACGGCAACGGTGAGCTGCTGCTCAGCGGTGCCAACACCTACAGCGGCGGCACCACGCTCAACGGCGGCACCACCCGTGGCGACACCAGCAGCCTGCAAGGGGCCATCGTCAACAATGCGGCGTTGGTCTTCGAGCAAAACAGCAACGGCACTTACACCGGCAACCTGACCGGTGCCGGCACCTTGAGCAAAACCGGCACCGGCGAACTGCTGCTGACCGGCAACAACGGCTTTACCGGCAACACCGATGTGCAGGCCGGCGTACTGCGCGTCAATGGCAGCCTGAACAGTGCCAACGTGAGCATCGCCAGCGGCGCCAAACTCGGCGGCAGCGGGCAGTTGGGCGGGGCCGTGCAAATGGCCAATGGCTCGACGCTGCTGGGCGGCGGCAGTGCGACGGCGCTGTCGCTCGGTTCGCTGGCGTTGTCTTCGGGCACCAACCTGGACTTCAGCCTCGGTTCGGCCACCAGTTCGACCACGGTGATTGATGTCGCTGGCAACCTGACCCTCGACGGCACGTTGAACATCAGCAACGCCGGTGGTTTCGGCACCGGGGTCTATCAACTGTTCCGCTACGGCGGCACGCTCACCGACAACGGCCTGGTCTACGGCAGCCTGCCCGTTTCGGCGGCCAACCTGAGCCTGCAAACCGCGCTGGCCAATCAGGTCAACCTGCTGGTGCAAGGCACACCGGGTGAAGTGCAGTTCTGGAACGGCGGCAAGACCAATCCGGATGGCACCATCAGCGGCGGCAGCGGCGTGTGGGGCCCGGACACCAACTGGACTGACCCGACCGGCAACCAGGCCCTGGGCGCGAACGGTCAGTTCGCCGTGTTTGGCGGCCAGGGCGGCACGGTGACGGTGGCGGGCAACCAGAACTTCACCGGGCTGCAAGTGCTCGACAATGGCTACAGCCTGGTGGCGGGCACCAACGGCAGCCTGACACCGGTCAACGGCCCCGGCGGCAGTCTGGCGGCAGTGCGGATCAATGCCGGCGTGACCACCGAAATCGCCGCACCGCTGGTGGGCAGCGGCGGCATCGAAAAACTCGACAGCGGCACGCTGGTCTTGAGCGGCGCCAACACCTACAGCGGTGGTACCACGGTCAGTGGCGGTACGCTGATCGGTAACAGCACCAGCCTGCAAGGCAACATCCTCAACAACTCCTTGCTGGTGTTCCTGCAGAATGTCGATGGCCAGTTCAATGGCCTGCTCAACGGTATCGGCACCCTGGCCAAACGTGGCAGCGGCACCTTGCTGTTGACCGGCACCCAGCCGTTCAGTGGTGCCGTGGCGGTGGAGCAGGGCATGTTGCAGGTGGGCAATGTCGCCACCCCGGCATCGCTCGCTGGCCAGGTGACCGTGGCCAATGGCGCGGGTCTGAGCGGTAACGGCAGTGTCGGTTCGGTGGTCAACCACGGTGTGTTCGCCTCTGGCGGGCCGGCCGGAAGACTCGGCGTCGCCGGTAACCTCACCAACGCCGCCAATGGCGTACTGGCGCTGACGGTCAGTTCACCGGAGGCCACGCCGCTGGTGATCGGCGGCAGCGCGGCGCTGGCGGGAGCGCTGCAAGTCGACAGCCTGGCGCCGTTCAGCGGCAATGCCGCGTACTCGCTGATCACGGCGGGCGGTGGCATCACCGGCACCTTTGCCACCACCAATCTGTCGGACTTCGCGTTCTACAACGCGTCCTTGCTGTACGACACCAATCAGGTGACGCTGGCGGTGAGCCGCAACGGCAACACCTTCGTCGATGTGGCCGCCACCGGCAATCAGCGCCGCGTGGCCTCGGCCCTGTTGCGCAATGGTGCGGCCGGGGACACCTTGCGCAATGAAATCCTCAACCTCGACACCGCCAGTGTTCGTGCGGCCTACGACAGTCTGTCCGGGGAAATCCACGCCAGCACTGCCAGCGCGATCCTCGAGGACTCGCGCTACATTCGCGACGCGGTCAACGACCGTATGCGCCAGCCGTCGTGCTCCCGTGCAGACGACCCGCGCCGCGCGCTGGCGCCCAGTGACAACCAGCTGAGCAGCAGCGGTTGCCACGGCGAGATGGTCGGTTGGGCCCGTGCGCTCGGTGCCTGGGGCGAGTCCGACGGCGACAGCAACAGCGCCAGCCTGGACCGCAACCTCAGTGGTTTCATGCTCGGCACCGACAAGCAGCTCGATGATCAATGGCGGGTCGGCATGGCTGCCGGTTACACCCGCAGCGACATCGACGCCCATGACCGCCGCTCCGATGCCACGGTGGAGAGCTACCACCTGGCCGCGTACCTCAGCTCGCAGTTCGACGCCCTGGCCGTGCGCCTGGGCGCGGCTTACAGCTGGCACGACATCGAGAGCAAACGTAACGTCAGCGTCGGCACCTACGATGACCGCCTGAAAGCCCATTACGATGCCCGCAGCGCCCAGGTCTTCGGTGAAGTCGGTTATGCCATCGAAGCCGGTGGTATCGCCCTGGAACCGTTCGCCGGTCTCTCCTACGTCAACTACGACAGCGACACCGCCAAGGAAAAAGGCGGGGTAGGGCGACTGGAGGCCGATGCCGACCAGGACATCACGTTCTCCACCGTGGGCCTGCGTGCTGGCAAGGTGATCAAGCTGGAGAGCGGCGGGCAATTCACCCCGCGCGCGGCCATCGGCTGGCGCCACGCCTTCGGCGACACCAAGCCTGATGCCGACCTGACCTTCATTGACGGCGGCGCCTCGTTCACCACCCAGGGGGTACCGATTGCCAAGGATGCTGCGGTGGTCGAAGCGGGGGTGGACTTCCAGATCAGCCAGAGCGGGAAGTTGGGGATTGGCTACTCGGGGCAGTTGTCGAGCGAGAGCAAGGACCATGCGATGACGGTGAGTTTCAGTATGGGCTTCTGATTGAGGGGTGAGGTGTTCTTGCGGGCCTCATCGCGAGCAAGCTCGCTCCTACAGGGATCTGTGTCGTTCACAAATCCACTGTAGGAGCGAGCTTGCTCGCGATGGGGCCCTAACAGCCACCACACAACTCAAGTCGGACAAGTCTCCTGCCCATTATCCAACCCCTGCTTGTAGCTGTGGCTCTGCAAGCTGGCCTCGCCGTTGTGCCAGGTCAGGGTCAGCACATACAGCGAGTCGAAATCGCCTGACTCCCAGTCGTCGGTGATGTTCTGCTTTTTGCCCACCGCACGGCCGGCAACCTTGTTGATCAGCTCCGGCAGATAGCCGTGGGACCAGGCGGTGTAGATCACCGAGTTGTGGTACTTGTTGCTCAGCAGTTCATTGGCCAGGTCGCTGGTGTCGTTGGCGGAGTAGTCGATGTTCACCGGCAGGCCGAGCTTGATTGCGCTGGGGCTGATGGTCATCAATGGGCGGATGTAGCTGTAGGAATTATCCTGTTCGCCTTCCTCGACATTGCGCGTCGGGTTGGCGGCGAACACGTAGTTGGCCTTGCCGAATTTTTCCGGCAGCAGCGTCGCCAGGTCAATAGCCCGGTTCAGGCCCTGGCAGTTGAGCTGGCCCAGGCCGCCTTCGGGTTTCTCGGCGTGACGCAGGAACACCAGCGTCTGGGTGCCGTTCTTCGGTTGCGCACGGCTCTCGCTGGATTCGAGCGACAGGAACACGCCGCCGGCGACCAGCAGGGAGGGCAGCAGAACCAACGCCCGAGGCTTCAGGCGTTGCAGGTATTTCAAAGGATTCATCATGGAATTGGCGTTTCTTCAGCTCGTTCGGTTAAGGCTGACAAACCCTTGCACCCTGCGTTTCCAAGTCGGGTGTTTTCCATGTCGTGAAGCCGGTCCGTGTCCGAAAGGGCAAAACTCAGAGTCCACTCAAGCCCGTTTGGTTCGATTCCGACGTTGCGCGCAACAAAGTACCGATGACCTCGAACGGGTTGAAGCAGAGGTTATCGACAGGATGTTGCGGATTTGTGGATACGGTACACGGCCTGCGTGTCGATGGAATCCATGTGGGGTCGATCTTGTCTATCAGCACAATTGATGCGCCAAAAAGCCCGGCGGCCACTATGATCGTCGCTCTCAATCTTTTCGTGGATCCCACCGATGACTGATCTGTCTGCGTTCCCCATCACCCGCAAATGGCCGGCCCAATACCCCGAGTGGATCCAGCTCTACTCGTTGCCGACCCCCAACGGCGTCAAGGTGTCGATCATGCTCGAAGAGATCGGCCTGCCCTACGAGCCGCACCGCGTGGGTTTCGAGAACAATGACCAGATGTCTGCGGAGTTTCTGTCACTGAACCCCAACAACAAGATCCCGGCGATCCTCGACCCGCACGGTCCGGGCGAAAAACCGCTGGCGTTGTTCGAGTCCGGTGCGATCCTGATCTACCTGGCGGACAAGAGCGGGCAATTGCTGGCCCAGGAAGGCGAGGCCCGCTACGAGACGATCCAGTGGCTGATGTTCCAGATGGGCGGCATCGGCCCGATGTTCGGCCAGCTCGGTTTCTTCAACAAGTTTGCTGGCAAGGACTATGAAGACAAGCGTCCACGCGACCGCTACGTCGAGGAAAGCAAACGCCTGCTCAAGGTCCTCGACACCCGTTTGGAAGGCCGTGACTGGATCATGGGCGAGCGCTACACCATCGCCGACATCGCCACCTTCCCGTGGGTGCGCAACCTGATCGGCTTCTATGAAGCAGGCGACCTGGTGGGCATCGACAACTTCCCCAACGTGACCCGCGTGCTCGAGCGCTTCCTGGCACGGCCGGCGGTGGTGCGCGGGCTGGAAATCCCGAAAGCGGTTTCCTGAGTTCACTCAGACCAGCAACTGTGGGAGCGGGCTTGCTCGCGATGGCGGCGGCATGTCCGAAAAGGATGTGACTGACCAACCGCTATCGCGAGCAGGCTCGCTCCCACAAATGGACATGGGCATCGCAGGATTATTGCCAAAGCAGTAACGGTTTTTCCTCCTGACGGGTTTGTACCACCGGGTCCACAGGCATAAGCTCTCGCCCCCTACGACTTTCGTCTTACCTTCAGGAAGGTTCATGTCCAGCCAGTTCCCCGAAGCACGTCCACGCCGTCTGCGGCGCAATGCGAGCCTGCGCAGCCTGTTCCAGGAAACCGAATTCAGCCTGAACGACCTGGTGTTGCCGATCTTCGTCGAGGAAGACATCGACGATTTCGTGCCGATCCAGAGCATGCCGGGTGTGATGCGTATTCCGGAAAAGAAGCTGGCCGGGGAGATCGAGCGTTATGCCCGGGCCGGGATCAAGTCGGTGATGACTTTCGGCGTGTCCCATCACCTGGACGGCAACGGCAGCGACACCTGGCGCGAGAACGGGCTGGTGTCGCGCATGTCGCGCATCGCCAAGGACGCGGTGCCGGAGATGATCGTCATGTCCGACACCTGCTTCTGTGAATACACCGACCATGGCCACTGCGGCGTGCTGCACAACCATGAAGTCGACAACGACCAGACCCTGATCAACCTGGGCAAGCAGGCCGTGGCTGCGGCGCGGGCGGGGGCCGATGTGATTGCGCCATCGGCGGCGATGGACGGGCAGGTCCAGGCGATTCGCCGGGCGCTGGATGGCGCCGGTTTCACCCAGACCGCGATCATGGCCTACTCGACCAAGTTTGCCTCGGCGCTCTACGGCCCGTTCCGCGAAGCCGGCGGCAGCGCACTCAAGGGCGACCGCAAAGGCTACCAGATGAACCCGATGAATCGCCGCGAAGCGCTGCGTGAATCGCTGCTCGACGAGCAGGAAGGCGCCGACGCGCTGATGGTCAAGCCGGCTGGCGCCTACCTGGACATCATTCGCGACATCCGCGAAGCCTCGAACCTGCCACTGTCGGCGTATCAGGTGAGCGGCGAGTACGCGATGATCAAATTCGCCGCCCAGGCCGGTGCCATCGACGAAGACCGCGTGGTGCGCGAAAGCCTCGGCGCGATCAAGCGGGCCGGGGCGGACTTGATCTTCACCTACTTCGCGATGGACCTGGCGTTGGCGGGGATCTGATCCTCTGTGGGAGCGAGCCTGCTCGCGATGGCGGCTTAACATTCACCAAATGTATGGCCTGTTCAAACGCTATCGCGAGCAGGCTCGCTCCCACATGTGAAGATCAATGATCTGCAAAGTAGGGGCGGATCCCGTGCTGCCGAAAATACCGTTCGATCACCTTCGGGTCCGAGCAGGTTTCGGCAATCGCCACGTAGGTGTCCGGCCGCAGCAGGTAAAAGCCGTTGCGCCCAAGCCCCGCCGCTTCGAACGCAGGGCGCCAGCCGAGCACATGCAACGGCAGGTGATGCTCGTGGCACCAGGCGATCATTTCGTCGCTGGTGTCGCCATACACGTGCACCTGCCAGTTGGGGCACTTGAGCCCGGCAAAGTTATCCCCTTCACCGTCATGCGCCCAGGGCAGCCGGTCGCCACCGTGCACTTGCCCGGCGGTGCCGGTGCTCAAGGGCATGCCGCGATAATTGAGGGTGATCTGCGAAACAGTGCGAAACAGGAATTCGCGAGAGGCCGCGAACGAGGCCAGTTTCGGGAGCAGGAACGGGGCCAGGCGCGTGCGCAGCAGATCGGCTACACGTCCTTCGGCGGTGACGAAGCTGAACACACGATCGGTGGTGGCGACCAGTTTGCGCGCAAAGGCGATGCGCTCGGTTTCGTAGCTGTCGAGCAATTGCGGCGTGGCGCTGCCATTGAGCACGGCGGCGAGCTTCCAGGCCAGGTTGATGGCATCGCCGATGCCGGTGTTCATGCCCTGGCCGCCCGCCGGGCTGTGCACATGGGCGGCGTCGCCTAGCAGAAAGGCACGGCCGGTGCGAAAGTGTTCGGCCACCCGGTGATGCACGCGGTAGGTCGAGAACCAGTTCACTTGCTCGATCTGCACTTTCAGGTTGTCGATGGCGCGACTGCTGACGTCCTCGAACCGCAGGGTGTCGGCGTGCTCGGCCCGTTCGTCGCGCACCGTGCCGATCAGGCGCGCACGGCCTTCGCCGGCCAGTGGAAACACCGCCAGAAAATCCGCTTCATCCAGGTCCAGGTGCAATTCGCCATTGAGGGCGGGGCCCTTGGCCTGCACGTCGGCGACGTAGAAAATCTGCTGGTAGGTCCCGCCGGGAAACCCGGTGTCCAGGGTTTTGCGCACAATCGAGCGGGCACCGTCGCAGCCCGCCAGGTAACACGCCTGGCAGGTTTCTTCCTGGCCATCGGGCAGGCGCAGACGGGCGGTGAGGGTGTCGCCGTTTTCCTCGAAATGTTCGAGGGTGGTGTTGCGCTCGACGTGTACGCCCAGGTTTTCCAGGCGTTCGATCAACAGCCGTTCGTGCTCGTCCTGGGGGAATATCTCGAGAAAGGCATAAGGAGTCAGGCCTTCGCCGACCTTGCTCAACGGCAAGCGGGTCACCGGTTCGCCCTTGACCCAGAAGTTGGCGGCGGCCACGCGATGCCCGTTCCTGATCACCGCGTCGCTGAGGTCCAGTTGCCGATACAACTCCAGCGTGCGCGCCTGCACCGCCAACGCCCGCGACGTGGTGCCGGGGGCCGACGTCTTGTCGATGATGCGCACACGGATCTTCAGCTTGCTCAGCCACAGCGCGAGCACCAGCCCGGTGGGGCCTGCGCCGACGATCAGCACGTCGCTGCGGTTCATAATTCCGTCCTCGATTGCCCGTCCCTGTGGGAGCGAGCCTGCTCGCGATGGCGCAGTGTCAGTCACCATTGATGTTGGCCCCGAAACATCGCGAGCAGGCTCGCTCCCACAGCGGTGTAAGCAGGGCCAATAGCGATCAGAAATCAATGGTCCCCGACAGCTTCGCCACCCGTGGTTCGCCCTGGGTCAGGTAGCCGCCCTGGGCCGATTCCCAGTATTTTTTGTTGGCCACGTTCTCCACATTAAAGCGCAGGGTCACGTCTTTTTCCTGGACCTTGAAGGCGTAGCGGGCGCCGGCGTCGAAGCGGTTCCAGGTCGGCAGGCTGAGGTTGTTGGCCTCATCGGCGTATTGGCCGCCGGTGCGCAGCATCCGCGCATTGAGCGCAACCCCCTGCAGGCCCGGCACGTCCCAGTCCACCGAGGCGTTGAACTGGAAGGTCGGCACGCCCACCGCGTGATTGCCGTCGTTGGCGCCGTCCTGGGTTTTCTTCAGTTCGGTGTCCATGACGGTCACGCCGCTGATCAGGCGCAGCCCGTCCAGCGGTTCGCCGAAGACGTTGAGCTCCACGCCCTTGTTGACCTGTTCGCCCTGGCGGATGAACTCGGCGGTGGTCGGGCCGGTGATGACCGAATAGCCGTCGCTGGGCTGTTCGATGCGGTAGACGCCGAGGGTCGCGCCATAGGTGCCCATGTCGACTTTGACCCCGGCTTCGATCTGCTTGGTGCGTGCCGGCGCATACACCTGGCCACCGTTGGTCACTACGCGGCTGCCGAACGTGGTGGGTGCCGTCGGGCCCTCGGCCAGGCCTTCGATGCGGTTGACATAGAACGACACGTAATCCCACGGCTTGAACACGATGCCATACACCGGCGTGGTGATCGACTCGTCATAGGCGGCGTTACGGCTGCCCGAACCGTATGGCGCATAGCTATAGCCCTGCACCACCAGTTGCTGGCGCCGTACCCCGACGGTGACCAACAGGCGATCGTCGAAGAACCCCAGGGTGTCGGACACCGCGCCACTGCGAGCGAAGGTTTTGCCGACGATCCCCGGATCGTTGAGGTCGCCACCGGCGAAACCGGGGCCGGGCGCCGGAACTTCGACCGGGTGGTAGATGTTGTTGGCATAGCGGGTCAGGTCGAAATCGAAGGCGCTGCGTTGCTCGGTCCAGATCCCGGCCAGGCCGACGTTGAGTTTGTGGCTCACAGGTCCGGTGACGAAGTTGCCGTTGAGGCCGGCCATCACGCTTTTGTTGTCTTCGTCGTGGGGAATGAACGAGCCGGTGGTGGTGGAGCTGCCGTCGTTGCCCACCAGCGTGGTGCCGTCGTAGCGCCCGACTTCCCGGGTGTGCTTGGCGCCCCCGGCGGCATAGACGGTCCAGTTGTCATTCAGGTCGTACTCGGCGCGCAGCATGCCGAAGGTGTCTTCGATCTGGGTGAAGCCCCATTTCTGCGCGTAATTGGTGTCGGCGGACGGCGCATCCGGGATGTGCGTGGCGGTGCCGAGGTTGACCGAGCTGCGACCGCCATTGACGCGTTCTTTCTGATAGGCGAAGTCCGCGGAAACCCGCAGGGCATCACCTCGGTAATCGAGGCCGATGGCGAACAGCTTGGAGCGCTGGTTTTCATGGTCGATGGCGGTATCGCCTTCGCGCTGCGCCAGATTGACCCGTGCACCGAAGCGGTTGTCGGCGCCGAAACGCTGGCCGATGTCCAGGTGCTGGCCGATCCGGCCGTCATCGCTGATGTCGGTGGAGAAACGCCGCAACGGCAAATCGCCTGCGCGTTTGGGCTGCAGGTTGACACCGCCACCGATGCCGGAACCGCTGGGGGTGACGCCGTTGATGAAGGCGTTCGGGCCCTTGAACACCTCGACGCGTTCCAGCGCGTCGGTGGAGATGATCTGCCGAGGCAGCACGCCGTACAGGCCGTTATAGGAAATATCGTCACCATTGAGCGGCAGCCCGCGAATCATGAAAACCTGGGCCTGGTTGGAAAACCCCGACGCCTGGCGCACCGAGGAATCGTTGAGCAGCACATCGGCGACGTTCTCCGCCTGCTGGTCCTGGATCAACTGTTCGGTGTAGGACGCCATGCTGAAGGGCACGTCCATGATGTCCTGATTGCCGAGTACGCCGAGCTGCCCGCCGCGTGCCACCTGGCCACCGGCATAGGGCGGCGGCAGTTCGGACGGTGAGGGCGCCTGGGCGTTGATGTTGACGTTGTCCAGCACCACGGCCTTGCCATCGTTTGATGGTTCGGTTTCGGGGGTTGCGGCCTGGGTCGCTACCGACAGGGAGCAGAGCAGGGCAAGGAGGGTGGGGCGGACGGGCATGCCGAATCGGTCTGGAGGTGTCATATCACGTACCTGGCGGCGGACCGCAGAAGATGACGGCGCAGGTAGTCCTTGCGCAAATGCGACTCCAGTCGCAAATGATAGTAGTTCCCAAAAGTTTTGCGTAATTTGCAGGACTTCGAGCACTGGCTCACTCTTTCAGGAACGGGGGCGGGGCCTTGCAGTCATAGCCTGCGCCATACCCTTGATCGTAGGGTGAACCCGGCTCAACGGACTGGATGGAGCAGCATGCAACTCAATCGAATGATGGCGAGCGTCGCGGCGCTGCTGGTGCTGGCCGGCTGTGGCACCCAGAGTCCCCAGCAGGCCGCCCCCCGGCCGCCCGCCGAGGTGCGGGCCGAGATCGTGCGCCTGCTGCCGGCCAAGACCGTTGATCGCCAGGGTTGGGCCACTGACATCTACGCCGCGTTCGCCGCCCAGGGCATCGAGCCATCGACGCAAAACCTGTGTGCCGTGCTGGCGGTCACCGAGCAGGAGTCGACGTTTCAGGTGGACCCCACCGTGCCGGGCCTGGGCAAGATCGCCCGGGATGAAATCGACCGACGTGCGGCCAAGGCCCACGTTCCCGGCCTGCTGGTCAGCGCGGCGCTGGAGGTGCGTTCCAGTAACGGCAAAAGCTACGCCGACCGGCTCAAGGCCGCGCGCAGCGAAAAGGAACTGAGCGCGATCTTCGATGATTTCATCGGCATGGTGCCCATGGGCCGCACGCTGTTCGGCAGTTTCAACCCGGTGCATACCGGCGGTCCGATGCAGGTCAGCATCGACTTCGCCGAACAGCAGTCGCGCAACTATCCCTATCCGGTGGACGGCACCATTCGCCGGGAAGTGTTCAGCCGGCGCGGCGGCATGTACTTCGGCATCGCCCATTTACTGGGTTATCCGGTGAGCTACACCGATCCGCTGTACCGTTTTGCCGATTTCAACGCCGGCTGGTACGCGAGCCGCAATGCGGCGTTCCAGAATGCCGTGAGTCGCGCGTCAGGCATTCCCCTGGCGCTGGACGGCGACCTGGTGCGCTATGGCTCGATCATGCCGGGCAGCACCGAGCTGGCCGTGCGCGCCCTGGGCAAACGCCTGGGCATGCGCAACCCGGTGATCCGCGATCAACTGGACAAGGGCAAGACCCTGGAATTCGAAGACACCGAGCTGTACCGGCGAGTGTTCGAACTGGCCGAACAGGCCGATGGGCGCAAGCTGCCGCGAGCGGTTTTGCCGGGGATCGTCCTGCAAAGCCCGAAGATCACCCGCAAACTCACCACGGCGTGGTTCGCCAAGCGGGTGGATGAGCGGTATCAGCGCTGCATGAAACAGACGGGCAAATGATTCCCCCTGTAGGAGCGAGCTTGCTCGCGATGACGGAGTGTCAGGCACCATTGATGTTGAATGTGCTGGCCTCATCGCGAGCAAGCTCGCTCCTACAGGGAATAGGGGCAGGGGGAGGTCAAATGACTTTCACCGCACGCCCAATGAACTGGATCGGCCCGGTGGGCTTGCCGATTGGCGAGCCGTTGCGGTTTTCCAGGGTCAACTCAAACAACTGGTTGGGTTCCAGCGGCGGGAGTTTGTCCAGCGGCACCGACAGGATTTGCCCCGGTTTGACCAGGCCCAGGGACACCGGCCCTTGCCAGTCATCCGCCTTGGTCCAGAACTCCAGCGCCTTGTCCTCGGGCACCTGGGCGACGCCCAGTGGGATCAGCTGGATTTCCCGAGGGTTGCTGGCCTGGATCACCCAGCCCGGAGCCTTGTCCTGGGGCGCCACCAGCACCACCAGATAAGTCGGCTTGACCGTGGTTTGTGTCAGCAGCAGGGCGCCAAGCACCAACGTTGCCGCAAGCCCCGCACCCGCGAGCCCTCGCCATAGCGCCAGGCGATCCCACCAGGACCTCACCGGAGTTGGCGCCGTTTTGACGTTCGCCATATTGAGGCTGCGTTCGATGCGGTGCCACAAATGGGGCGAGGGTGTTTCAGGTTCGACAAGATCCGTCAGCCCCAGCAAGCGACGCTCCCAACTGTCGACCGCCGCGCGCAATCGGCTATCGTCGCGCAGGCGCCGTTGCACCTCGGTGCGCCGCTCTGCCGAAAGCGTGCCCAGCACATACTCGCTGGCCAGCTCTTCGATGTCCTCCGGGGTTTCATCCACAGGTCGGGTGGTCATCCCATGCACTCCCGCAAGGCCGTCAGGCTGCGTTTGATCCAGGCTTTGACGGTGCCCAGCGGCGTGCCGAGCTTGTGTGAAATCTGCGCGTGGGAATAACCGTCGACGTAGGCGTGCAGGATGCAGGAGCGCCGGGCCGGTTCCAGTTGCTCCAGGCACAGATGAATGCGCGAGGAATGGACCTCGGCATCGAATGCGCCGGCCTCATTGTGCAGGTCGATATCGCCCTGGATTTCACGCTGGTTGTCACGGATGAAATTGAGCGCCAGATGTCGCGTCACGCTGAACATCCAGCCCCGTGCCGTCCCGCGCGCCGGGTCGAAACGCGCGGCGCCGGCCCAGATCTTGAGAAAGGCATCATGGACAATGTCCTCCGCCAGCGCGGTGTCGCCCACCAGCCGCCGGGCCACACCGAGCAGTCGCGGGCTTTCCTGCACATACAAATCCCGCAGAGCCTGACGCTCACCCCGAGCACAGGCGGCGAGGCGGGCTTCATAGTCGAAAATGGGTTCGGGCAATGACAATGTGCTCAACCGCCTAAATGAATCCGGATGCCATGAATCTAGCAGAGGACCCTGTAGGAGCGAGCTTGCTCGCGATGGCGCCCGTACATTCAACACCTTCGGCGCCTGACACATTGCGATCGCGAGCAAGCTCGCTCCTACAGAGTCTCGACTCAGCTCGCTGACCAGAAAATGTAATCCGCCTGGTACTTCACCACTTCCTGCTTGCCCTTGTTGGCGGCCGTGCATTCGGTGCTGGGGGCGACGCCACCCTTGAGCGCCACGCGCTGGATGTAGCTGACACCGCTCATCGCGCCTTTGCCCTCGGCGGGGTTGGCCTTGACCAGTTGATAGGGCAGGTTGCCCGCGCTCGAAGGGGCAACCGCCAATTGGGTGCCGGTGACTTTCGAGCCATCCTGCGCCTGCCAGGTGGCCGGCGGGCCGAAGTAGGTGCCGACCTGTTTGCCATTGCGATCATTGAGCACCGCCTTGGGTCCGACGAAAAACCACTCGGTGCCGCTGGCGTTGGCCTTGTCGCGGCATTCGTAGGTGATTTCACCCACGCCTGTGGTCTCCATGGCCACCTTGTGACCCTCGGGCACCTTGATGCTGTCGGGTAAAGCGCTTTGGGCAAACGCCGCAGGCATCGTGGCGAACAAACCGGCCAGGCAGATCAGCTGTTTGGCATTCATGAAATTCTCTCCGTTAATGAGTCTTTCGCTGCGCAGTCATCGGGGCTGCTACAGGTACTACCCGTCGGAAAGGGATTTGGATGCAGCCAGGCAAAAGAAATTTTCCGGCAGGCCCAAAGTCAGCTGCTACAAAGAGAGCATCGCAATGGAGGTGTTTATGTACCAACTCTACGGACACAGGAACTCCGGCGCTGCTGCCATCGAGGCGGCGCTGGAGCTCTGTGAGGTGCCTTATCGCTTCATCGACGTCGAGCTCGCCATGGAGGCGGCCATCGCCCTGGAGAAACTCAACCCGCTCAAGCAGATCCCGACCCTGCAACTGCCCGATGGCAGCATTCTCACCGAGAGCGCGGCGATCCTGATTCATCTGGCTCTGGCCTTTCCCCAGTCGAGCCTGCTGCCCGCGCTGCCGGCCGAGCGCGACCAGGCCATCCGTGGCCTGGTGTACATCGTCAGCAATTGCTACCCGAACATCGGCATCATCGACTATCCCGAGCGCTGGCTGGTGGCCTCGGATCATCCCAGCCGGGAAAACCTCGTCGCCGGCGCGCGCCATCGGCTGCACTGGTGCTGGGAAGTGTTTGCCGATGAATTTTCCCGTGAGCTGTACCTGGGCGATGAAACGCCCGGGGCTCTGGATGTACTGGCAGCGGTGGTGACCCGCTGGGCCGGCACCCGCGAACATCTGCGCCATGCACGGCCGGGTTTTTTCGCCTGGCTCGAACGCATCGACCGGCACCCGACACTGGCGCCGGTGTTTGCGCGGCATTGGAGTTGAAGCAGGTCCCCTGTAGGAGCGAGCTTGCTCGCGATGGCGGTGTGTCAGCCAAACATTTTCCCACTGAAACACCGCTATCGCGAGCAAGCTCGCTCCTACAGGGGGCGGAAGGGGGATCACTCCCCGCGAATGTACTGCTCCAACTGCCGGATCAGGTCCGCCTGTTCGGCAATCGCTTCCTTGACCAGGTCGCCGATCGACAGCAGGCCGATCAGCTTGCCGTTTTCCACCACCGGCAGGTGACGCAGGCGTTTGTCGGACATGATGCCAAGGCAGGTGTCCACCGTCTGTCTGGTGTCCACGGTGATCACCGGCGAAACCATGATGTCGCGCACTGGCGTGCCCACCGACGAGCGGCCGTGCAGCACCAGTTTGCGTGCATAGTCGCGCTCGCTGATGATGCCCAGCACCTGTTCGTCTTCCACCACCAGCAGGGCACCGACGTTCTTCTCGGCCATCTTCATCAGGGCTTCGAGCACCATGTGATCCGGTTTGATCTGGTGCACTTCCTGGTTTTTCTGATCTTTCAACTTGAGCAGTTGGGCGACGGTTTTCATGATGGCTTTCCAGGGGGTTGGCGTTGTTCCTGAAGAATCGTAGACCCTGAGGTCGAGAGCAAGACGCAAAGCGGCAGATAACACGCAAAAAACGTCATCCGGCGGCTTTTTTTCGTAGAATTGCCCACAGAAATCAAATCTGAGGTTGCAGTGGTGGATCTACAGCGGGGCTTCGTCCTGACCCGGCATTGGCGCGACACCCCGGGCGGTACGCAAGTCGAGTTCTGGCTGGCCACCGACAATGGCCCACGGCGCATCCGCCTGCCGCATCAGCCGTCGGTGGCGTTCATTGCCGCCGAGCAGCGCGAACAGGCGCAGCAGGTGCTGCAAGACGAAAAGAACGTCGAGCTCAAGCCCCTGGCCCTGCGCGATTTCGACCATCGCCCGGTGCTCGGCCTGTATTGCCAGCAGCACGCCCAGTTGATGCGCCTGGAGACCGCCCTGCGCCGGGCGGGCGTGGAGATGTTCGAAGGCGACGTGCGCCCGCCGGAACGTTACATGATGGAACGTTTCATCACCGCGCCGGTGGTCTTCGGCGGCACTCCCGATGCCGATGGCCTGCTGCTCGACGCGCAGATGAAACCCGACCCCGACTACCGCCCGAACCTGCGCCTGGTGTCCCTGGACATCGAAACCACGGCCCAGGGCGAACTCTATTCCATCGCCCTGGAAGGCTGCGGCGAGCGCCGGGTGTACATGCTCGGCCCGGCCAATGGCGACGCCAGCGCGGTGGATTTCCAGCTCGAATACTGCGATTCCCGTGCGGCGCTGTTGAAAAGGCTCAACGAATGGTTCGCCCGCCACGACCCGGACGCGATCATCGGCTGGAACGTCGTGCAGTTCGACCTGCGGGTGCTGCACGAACACGCCCGGCGCCTGGCGGTGCCGTTGAAGCTGGGGCGCGGCGGCGAGGAAATGCAGTGGCGCGAGCACGGCAGCCGCAACCATTACTTCGCCTCGGCGGCCGGACGGCTGATCATTGATGGCATCGAATCCCTGCGCTCGGCGACCTGGAGCTTCCCCTCGTTCAGCCTGGAAAACGTCGCGCAGACCCTGCTCGGCGAAGGCAAGGCGATCAGCACGCCGTACCAGCGCATGGACGAAATCAACCGCATGTTCGCCGAAGACAAACCGGCGCTGGCCACCTACAACCTCAAGGACTGCGAGCTGGTCACGCGGATTTTCGCCAAGACCCAGTTGCTGCCGTTCCTGCTGGAGCGGGCCAGTGTCACCGGGCTGCCGGCCGATCGCAGCGGCGGCTCGGTGGCGGCGTTCACCCACCTGTACATGCCGCTGATGCATCGCCAGGGCTTCGTCGCCCCGAACCTGGGCAACAAGCCGGCGCAGGCCAGCCCCGGCGGCTTCGTCATGGACTCGCAGCCGGGGCTGTACGAGTCGGTGCTGGTGCTCGACTACAAGAGCCTCTATCCGTCGATCATCCGCACCTTCCTGATCGACCCGGTGGGGCTGATCGAAGGCTTGCGTCACCCTGGGGATGCCGAATCGGTGCCGGGTTTTCGCGGTGCGCGGTTTTCGCGCACCCGGCATTGCCTGCCGTCCATCGTCGCGCGGGTCGCCGAGGGTCGGGAAACCGCCAAGCGCGAACACAACGCGCCGCTGTCCCAGGCCTTGAAGATCATCATGAACGCCTTCTACGGCGTGCTCGGCTCCAGCGGCTGCCGCTTCTTCGATACGCGCCTGGCGTCGTCGATCACCCTGCGTGGCCACGAGATCATGTTGCGCACCCGACAGCTGATCGAAGCCCAGGGCCACACGGTGATCTACGGCGACACCGACTCGACCTTCGTCTGGCTGCGCCGCGCCCACGGCCAGCAGGAAGCGGCGCAGATCGGCCATGCCCTGGTGGACCACGTCAACCAATGGTGGCGTGACCATGTGCAACAGGAGTACGGGCTGCACAGCGCCCTGGAATTGCAGTTCGAGACCCACTACAAGCGTTTCCTGATGCCGACCATCCGCGGCGCCGAGGAGGGCAGCAAGAAACGTTACGCGGGGTTGGTGACCCGCGCCGACGGCAGCGACGAGATGGTCTACAAGGGCCTGGAAACCGTGCGCACCGACTGGTCGCTGCTGGCGCGGCAGTTCCAGCAGGAGCTGTACTCGCTGATCTTTCACCGCAAGCCCTACCAGGACTATGTGCGCGAATACGTGCGCAAGACCCTGGCGGGGGAGTTCGATGATCGGCTGGTCTATCGCAAGCGCCTGCGCCGCACCCTCGATGACTACGAGCGCAATGTGCCGCCGCATGTGCGCGCGGCCCGCATCGCCGACGACTACAACGACCAGCAGGGCCGGCCACGGCAGTACCAGAACGGCGGCTGGATCAGCTACGTGATCAGCGTCGCCGGGCCCGAACCGCTGGAGATCCGCAGCGCGCCGATCGACTACGACCATTACGTCACGCGCCAGCTGCAACCGGTGGCCGACGCGATCCTGCCGTTCGTCGATGACGACTTCTCAACCCTGATTGGGGGGCAGATGGGCCTGTTTTGAGTCCAGCAGGGTCAGCGTCCATTCGTCCGGGATGCCGTGGAAGTAACGCTCCAGCGCCTGATGGTAGGGGCTGCCCTGGGCGGCGAACTGGGCGAACAGGGTCATCGACGAATGGAATTTCAGGTGGTCCGGGTGGCCGAAAATCTCGGCCACCGAGCGTTGTTCGATGGCCAGCACCAACTGCGTGCAGGTATGTAACCGCGGGCCCAGCACCGCATGGTCGAGGTAGGCCCGGGCCTCGTCACCTGAGCGAATCGCAAAGCGTCGGGACATTTCGCTGCCGCCCAGGCCCGAGAGCTGTGGAAAGACGAACCACATCCAGTGACTGCGCTTGAGCCCCGCGCCCAGTTCGTTCTGGACGCGCTCGATGACCGGGTTCTGCGCCAGGACAAAGCGCTGCAGGTTGAACGCGTCCAACTGATCGGTGCTTCTCATCAGAAGCCCTCTGACAGAACCGCGCTGGCTTAGACCATGGCCAGTCGCTGTTTGCGGTGTGGCGCGCGAAACGCTTGGTCCAGCGCCTCCAGATCCCCCGTCTCCAGTTGCAGTTGCGCAGCTTGCGCGTTGAGGTCCACGTGTTCAGGCCGAACCGCCTTGGGGATGGCAATTACACCATCCTGTCGCACAATCCACGCCAGCGCTACCTGCGCCGGGGTCACGGAGTGACGAGCGGCGATCTGTTTGAGCGTCGGGTGGGCCAGCAGTTGTCCGCCCTGGCCGATCGGACAGTACGCCATCAACGGCTGGTGATGTTGCTGGCACCACGGCAGCAAGTCGAATTCGATGCCGCGTTCCTCCAGGTTGTACAGCACCTGGTTGGTGGCGCAGGCGGGGGCGGCGAGTTCCTGCATATCGTCCACGTCGAAATTGGACACGCCCCAGCGGCCGATCTTGCCCGCGTCGCGCAGGCGTTCGAAGGCTTCGACGGTTTCTTCCAGCGGGTACTGGCCGCGCCAGTGCAGCAGGTACAGGTCGATGTAGTCGCTGTTCAAGCGGCGCAGGCTGCGCTCGCAGGCCTGGGGGATTCCTTTTTTACTGGCGTTGTGCGGGTAGACCTTGCTGACCAGGAACACCTGGTCGCGCTGGCCGGCAATCGCTTCGCCGACGACTTTCTCGGCACCGCCTTCGCCATACATTTCGGCGGTGTCGATCAGGGTCATGCCCTGTTCGATGCCCCGGCGCAGTGCGGCGACCTCTTCAGCGTGACGCGATGGATCTTCACCCATGCGCCAGGTGCCTTGACCGATGACGGGGACCTGGACGCCTGCCAGTTCGAGAAACCGCATGAACACCTCCGTTGACCAATCGACATTGCAGTTGGCAGCAGAATAGCCCAGCGGTTCCCTTCACCTGTAGCCGCTGGCGCGCCAGTAGCTACAGGGCGGCGGTTATTGGGTGGAGAATTTCAACACCGTGCTCTGGGTGTAGGTCTTGCCGGGGTCCAGGCGGGTGGAGGGGAAGTTCGGCTGGTTGGGCGCATCCGGGTAGTGCTGGGTTTCCAGGGTGAACGCGCTCCAGTGTGCGTAGGTCTTGCCCGCCTTGCCCTTGACCGAGCCGTCGAGGAAGTTGCTGGTATAGAACTGCACGCCCGGCTCGCTGGTGTAGAGCTGCAACTGGCGCCCGGACTGCGGGTCGCTGACCTGGGCGGCGAGTTTGCCGACGTCGCCACGGGTGTCCAGAACCCAGTTGAAATCGAAACCGCCTTGCTTGGGTTCGGCGAACTTCAGTTGCGGGTGATCGGCCTTGATGTGTTGGCCAATGGCTGTGGGCTGGGTGAAGTCCATCGGCGTGCCGGCCACCGGTGCCAGTTCGCCGGTGGGGATCAGCTTTTCATTGACCGGGGTGTAGTGGCTGGCGTGCAAGGTCGCCTGTTGTTGCAACACGTCGCCATTGCCTGCGCCGGCCAGGTTGAAATAGCTGTGGTTGGTCAGGTTGAGCACCGTGGGTTTATCGGTGGAGGCCTTGTAGTCGATGCGCAGTTCGTTGCGATCGTTGAGGCTGTAGGTGACCTCGGTTTTCAGGGTCCCGGGGAAACCCATTTCGCCGTCCGCCGACACGTACGTGAGCGTCACGCCCACGGCGTCCTTGCTCTTGATCGGCTTGGCTTTCCACACGTGCTTGTCGAAACCCTGCGGACCGCCATGCAGGGAATTGGAGCCGTCGTTCTGCGGCACCTGGTAGCGTTTGCCGTCGAGTTCGAAGGCGCCGTTGGCCAGGCGATTGCCGAAGCGGCCGATGGTCGCGCCGAAGTAGGCCTTGCCGTTCTGGTAGCCCTGCACGTCGTCGAAACCGAGCACCACGTCGGCGAACTTGCCGTGCTTGTCCGGCACTTCAAGCGCTTGCAGGGTCGCCCCGTAGGTGATGACGCTGGCCTGCATGCCATGGCTGTTGCGCAGGACGTATTGCTCGACGGGCGTGCCGTCGCTGGTTTTGCCGAAGCTTTTCATGTCGCTGGACAGGCCGGTGGCGTGGGCGGGGAGGGTGGCGATCATCATGGACAGTCCAAGTAGGCACAGCGGATAGCGGGCTTGAAGCATGGTCAACCTTCCTTTTTGTTGTTCTTGGATAAGTAGTCATACTAGTTTTCGAATTTCAAATCACGCGTAGGGGGTTATAGCTGCTTCCTCGCTATTTGCACTAATAAAGTATGACTATTGTCTTTTTCTGTGAGGCGGTGAACCGGCGAAACTGCACTTTTTCGAAATTCCCGGCTCTATCCTTGGCCAGCCTGCGGCGATCCCCACCGCCGGCCCATGCCAAGTCCAAGCCCCATGGCCCAAGTTTCACCTTCACGCGTTGTGCCCATCCGCCGCCATTGCCTGCTGCTGGTCGTGCTGTCGATGCTGTTGACCAGCGGATGCAGCCATCAGGACGGCAAAGACCTCATCAGCCAGTTTCGCGAGGGCAGGCCCCAGGAGTTCCTGCAGACCAGCGTCGACCGCATGGCCACCCTGGCGATGCGCGATAACCTCGAAAGCCTCTACCTGCTGATGGGCAAGCTGTACCTGCGCAACCCCCAGGAGTTGAAGAAATCCGGTTTCCTCGATGCGCGCACGGCAGTCAAACAGGTGCGCCTGGCCATCGAACAGCAACAGCCGTTGCCCGCCCTGGGCGGTCGCAAGGACCTGGCGGCGCTGAGTTATGCCATGAGCCCGGAGTTTCTCGGCGACCGGGTCGGTGCGTTCATCTATGCCATCGGCAGCATGCTGGTGACCGCCCACGGCAACCGGCTGGAGTTCTACATGACCGATGCGATCAACCCGACTTTCGTCAACAACGCCGCGCGCAACATCGAAAAAGCCACCTGGATCCTTAGCCAGCGCCAGACCCCCGAAGGCCTGCCGATGCTGTTTTCCAACGAGATCTCGGAAGAGGGCAGCAACCTGAGCTTCGCCACCGAATTCGGCAAGATCGTCGCGCGCCTGGACCTGCTGACCCAGATGCTCGACGAGCGCTACCGCAGGATCGGCCTGAACTACGCACAGAGCCTGTTGTTCCTCAATTTCTTGCCGGTGCAGTGATTACAGGACCCCCACCAAACACCCACCCCTGTGGGAGCGAGCCTGCTCGCGATTTCGGTGTGCCAGTCAAAGTAGATGCGACGGGTACACCCTTATCGCGAGCAGGCTCGCTCCCACAGGGGGGGGAACAGTGGGGTTTCTGGAGATGGAATAAAGATAGATCGCATTGGTATAAGTGGTTATAAGAAAAATCGCTATCCTGCGGGCCAGATTTTTCCTGCTGTGTGGGCGTGTTGATGGAATTCGGTGATTTCGGTCTGGTCGTGGCAGGTCTGGTGGTGGGCTTCATCGTTGGCATGACCGGCGTCGGTGGCGGTTCGTTGATGACCCCGATCCTGTTGTGGTTCGGCGTCAATCCGGCAACTGCGGTGGGTACCGACCTGTTGTACGCGGCAATTACCAAATCCAGCGGCGTGCTGGTGCATCGCAAGAACAAGAACATCGACTGGGCCATCACCGGCTGGCTGACCCTGGGCAGCGTGCCGGCGGTGGCGCTGACGCTGTGGTTCCTGAGCACCCTGCAGACCTCGCCCGACGCGATGAACGCCATCATCAAGCAGGCCCTGGGCTTCGTGCTGTTTGCCACGGCCCTGGCGATTTTCTTCAAGAAGCGCCTGCTCGAATTCGCCCACCGCCGCGCCGGCGGCCAATACAACCCCAGCGGCCCGCGCCTGAACGTGCTGACCGTGGTCACCGGCCTGATCCTCGGCACCATGGTCGCACTGACCTCCATCGGTGCCGGCGCCCTGGGCACGGTGGCGTTGTTCATCCTCTATCCGCTGCTGCCAACCCGCCGCCTGGTGGGCACCGAAATCGCCCACGCCGTGCCGCTGACCCTGGTAGCGGGCCTCGGTCACGCCAGCATGGGCAACATGGATTGGCAGGTGCTGGGCTTCCTGCTGGTCGGATCCCTGCCGGGGATTTACCTGGGCAGCCACCTGACCGGACGCATCTCTGACGAATGGCTGCGCCCGTGCCTGGCCACCATGCTGATGCTGATCGGCTACAAGCTGGCGTTCTAAACCGACCGGGCACCGCGCCAGATCAGCAGCGCCGCCAGCAACTGGCTGCCGGCGAAAAAGCTGAACAGGCCCTGGGCGCTCCAGCGCGCGTCCAGCAGCAGCCCGGCGACGGCCGGCGAAAGAATCCCGCCGATGCGCCCCAGCGCCAGTACCAGGCCGACGCCACTGGTGCGGATCGAGGTGGCGAAGGTCTGTGGCGCCAGGGTGAACAGGCCGGCAATCGCGCCATTGAGCAACAGCCCGGTGCTGAAACCGATGACCATCGCCAATTCCTGGAAGCGGGTGGCCGGCACCATCAACAGCATCAGCAGCGTGTTGCCCAGCACAAACCCCAGCAGCAACCGGTTGCCGCCCAGACGTTGCGACCATAGCCCCATCGACAAGGCGCCGAGCATGCCGCCGATGCTCAGCAGGATCCCGCCCGTGGCCCCTTCCTTCTCGGAAAAACCGTGCTGCACCATCAGCGCCGGGGTCCAGCTCATCACGAAATAGAAACTGAACATGACCAGGAAGAAGGCCAGCGCCAGCGACGTGGTCTGGCGCCATTGGCCGGGGGCGAACAATTGCCCGTAGGCCATGGCGCGCCGGTTCGTCTGCGGGCCGGTCCCTGATGTTTGCGCGTGGCGGCGTGCCTGTTGCAGGGCGAGGAACTCGCGGGATTCGCTCAGCCACACCACGCCCGCCAGGGTCACCACGAAGGTGATCAGGCTGCCGGCCAGGAACACATAGCGCCAACCGGGGCTGGCATTGAACAGGTGCGCGAGCACGCCACCCAGGCTCACGCCAAGGGCAAAGGCCAGCGATTGCAGGGCGATGGCCAGGCCACGTCGTTGGGCGCTGGCGTGTTCATGGGTCAGCACGTTGGCGCCCACCAGCACCGCGCCCAGACCGATGCCGGTCAGGGTGCGCAGCAGCATCAGCGAATAAAGCCCCAGGCTTATGGACGACAGCAGCATGCACAGGCCGCTGAACGCCAGGCCGGTCAGCAGCAGCGGACGCCGCCCGTAGCGGTCCGCCAGGGGCGCGGCGCACAGCGAGCCCACGGCCATGCCCACCAGGCTGGCGCTGAGCAACATCCCCAGGTCGATCCCGCTCAGGTTCCATTGCAGCGAAACGCTGGAACCGGTGAAGGCCATGACCATCGCGTTCAGGCCGTCGACCACGTTGAACAGCATGCACAGGCCGACAATCGTCCAGCGGGTGGGCGCCATCGCCGTCGTTGCATCGTGCTGCGTGCTCACACTCATCCGCTCCATCGCCCCGCGACACTGCCTGCAATTGCGCGCCTGCCGGCGCATTCCGTGCTGCGCACGACAACATCCGCGGGTACCGGCTGGCAAGTGATACTTAGGTATCGACCGACACCTACGTGCAATCGTCCCGAGGGGAGCCGGGTGGTTTTATCAGGCCTGCGTGAGCTGGATCGACCGTTGACCGCGGTCGCGCTCCAGCCATTCGCGCCACGCCTGTAGGCCACTTACTCAAAGGAGATTGATCATGCTTGCAGTTTCGTCCGATTTCACCTGGCGCCGCTACCTGACGTCGTCCGTCAGGCTGCTGGGGTTTGCCCTGCTTGCAGGCAGCAGCGGCGCCTGGGCCGCCAGCAGTGCATCGACGTCGTCGGAAGCCATTCGCCCATACCGCATCCACGTCGATGAAGCGCAACTGACCGACCTGCGCAAACGCATCGCCGACACCCGCTGGCCCGACAAGGAACTGGTCAGTGATACCAGCCAGGGCGTGCAACTGGCCCAGGTGCAGGCGCTGGTGAAGTACTGGGGCAGCGATTACGACTGGCGCAAGGCCGAGGCCAGGCTCAATGCCTTGCCCGAGTTCATCACCACCATCGACGGCGTCGACATCCAGTTCATCCACGTGCGCTCGCGCAACCCCAACGCCATGCCGCTGATCCTCACGCATGGCTGGCCGGGCTCGCAATTCGAGTTCCTCAAGACCATCGGTCCGCTGACCGACCCGACCGCTTACGGCGGGCGCATCGAAGACTCCTTCGACGTGGTGATCCCGTCGATCCCCGGCCATGGTTTCTCCGGCAAACCCACTGAGCTCGGCTGGAATCCGGACCGGGTAGCGAAGGCCTGGGACGTGTTGATGAAACGCCTGGGCTACAGCCATTACGTGTCCCAGGGCGGTGACCATGGTTCGGTGGTGTCCGACGCCCTGGGTCGCCTGGCCCCGCCGGGCTTGCTGGGGATTCACCTGAACATGCCGGCGACCATTCCGCCGGAGCTGGTCAAGCCGATCTTCGGCGGGGATCCGGCGCCGGCCGGGCTGACCGAGCCTGAGCGCAATGCCTTCAATTCGCTGAGCACCTTCTTCGGGCGCAACGCGGCCTACGGCGCGATGATGGTCACCAGGCCGCAGACCATCGGTTACCTGCTGGCGGATTCTCCAGCGGGCACGGCGGCATGGATGTACGAAAAAATCGCCGCCTGGAGCGACAGCGACGGCAAGCCCGAGCGCGTGCTGGGTCGCGACGACATCCTCGACGACATCAGCCTGTACTGGCTGACCAATTCCGGGGCCTCGTCGTCGCGGTTCTATTGGGAAAACAACAACAATAACTTCAGTGCCGAAGCGCAGAAGACCGCCACGATCAAGGTCCCGGTGGCGATCACCGTGTTCCCCCACGAAATCTACCGCGCCCCGAAAAGCTGGGCACAGCGCGCCTATCCAAGCCTTTCCTACTTCAAGGAAGTCAGCAAGGGCGGCCACTTCGCCTCCTGGGAACAGCCGCAGTTGTTCAGTGAAGAACTGCGCGAAGCGTTCCGGCCGTTGCGTAGCGAAGCGAACAAAACCGTGGCCAAGACCGCGCCGTAATTCACCCATGTTGCGACGGCCAGGGGGTCGTCGCACCGGAGACCTGGCATGAACATCACGATCAATCCGCAAGCGGTTCCCCGTCACCTGCGCTTCTTTGCCTGCACGGCGCTGGCAGTGGCCTTCCTGCAACTCGGCGCCCTGGGCATGGTCTCGTCGCAAGCCCGCGCCGCCGATGTCCCGGCGAGCACTGTCGGCACGCTGACGCCCGGCGCCCATACGTCCCTCGGCGCGCTCAAGCATGTGAAGGCCGGGCTGCTGGATGTCGCCTACGCCGAAATGGGCCCGGCCGATGGCCCGGTGGTCATCCTGCTGCATGGCTGGCCCTACGATATCCACAGCTACGCCGACGTGGCGCCAGCCCTGGCCGAGAAGGGCTATCGGGTGCTGGTGCCTTATGCGCGGGGTTATGGCGACACGCTGTTCCTCTCGGCCAAGACCGTGCGCAACGGCCAGCCTGCGGCGCTGGCCAGGGACGTCATCGACTTCATGGACGCGCTGCACATCCAGCAGGCAGTGTTCGGTGGTTATGACTGGGGCGCGCGCACCGCCGACATCGTCGCCGCCCTGTGGCCGGAGCGGGTCAAGGCGCTGGTGGCGGTCAGTGGTTACCTGATCGGCAGCCAGGAAGCCGGCAAGGCACCGTTGCCGCCCGCCGCCGAGTTGCAGTGGTGGTACCAGTTCTACTTCGCCACCGAGCGCGGTCGCCTCGGTTACCAGAAGAACACCCACGACTTCGCCAAGCTGATCTGGAAACTGGCCTCGCCCAAGTGGGACTTCGACGACGCCACCTACGACCGCAGTGCCGCTGCCCTGCAAAACCCCGATCACGTCGCCGTGTCGATCTTCAACTACCGCTGGCGTCTGGGCCTGATCAAGGGCGAGGCGCGCTATGACGCGCTGGAGAAAAAACTGGCGCAGGCCCCGTCCATCAGCGTGCCGACCATCACCATGGAAGGCGACGCCAACGGTGCCCCGCATCCACCCGCCGAGGCTTACGCCAAGCGCTTCACCGGCAAGTACGAGCATCGCCTGATCGACGGCGGCATTGGCCACAACCTGCCGCAGGAGGCGCCGCAAGCCTTCGCCCAGGCGGTTATCGACGCCGACCATCTGTGATCGGCCACACGGGAGAATTCACATGAGACTGACCTTTCTCGCCGCCGTGGCCTCGGCGGCGCTGGCGACCACTGGCGTCGCCCTCGGCGACAGCAGCGACGCGTCACCGATCTACGGCGTGAAGCTGCCCGAGGGGTATCGCCAATGGCAGTTCATCGCCCCGGCGGTCGAAGCCCCGCCGCTGGATGAACTGCGCGTGGTGGTGGGCAATGACAAGGCGATCAAGGCCTACCAGGCCAAAACGCTGCCGTTTCCTGACGGCACGGTGCTGGTGAAGCTGGCCTGGAAGCGCGTGCAATCGACGGAATTCGAGCCGGCCTCGATCCCGGGTGCGGCGACCACCGTCCAGGTGATGGTCAAGGACTCGAAGAAATACGCCGCCACCGGCGGCTGGGGATTCGGTCGTTTCATCAACGGCAAACCGGCTGATGAAGCCCAGCACCAGACCTGTTTCGCCTGCCATCAGGCGCGCGTGCAGAACCATGACTACGTCTTCACCCGATTGGCTTTCTAATCCCTTCATTGCAGGAGTTCATCCATGAAAAAAGTCATGAGCCTGCTGGCGATCACCGCCAGCCTGGTCGCCGGCAGCGCCTTCGCCCAGCCGGAAAAACCCACGGTGGTGCTGGTGCACGGCGCCTTCGCCGATGCGTCGAGCTGGAACGGTGTAGTGAAAATCCTCGAGCAGGATGGCTACACCGTGGTCGCCGCGGCCAACCCGCTGCGCAGTGTGAAAAGCGACGGGGCGGCGGTCTCGGCGTTGCTGTCGAGCATCAAGGCCCCGGTGGTGCTGGTCGGCCACTCCTACGGCGGTAACGTCATCAGCGCCGCGGCCAACGGCCATCCGGGTGTGAAGGCGCTGGTCTACGTCAGTGCCTTTGCCCCTGAGGCCGGTGAAACCGTGGCCGGACTGGCCGGCAAGTTCCCCGGCAGCACGCTGGGCCCGACCCTGGCCGCACCCGTTGCCCTGGCGGGTGGCGGTAAGGATTTGTACATCCAGCAGGACAAGTTCCACGACCAGTTCGCCGCTGACGTGCCGGCACCCGAGGCGGCGCTGATGGCGGCGACCCAGCGTCCGGTCACGGATGCAGCGCTGAACGAGAAGGCCGGGACCCCGGCGTGGAAGAAGGTGTCGTCGTGGTTCATCTACGGCGACCAGGACAAGAACATCCCGCCGCAGGCCATGGCGTTCATGGCCAAGCGTGCCGGGGCCAAAGGCGTAGAGGTGGTCAGCGGCGCGTCCCACGTGGTGATGGTGTCCAACCCTGAGCCGGTGGCCCGGCTGATTGAAAAAGCCGCATCCGCGTCCCTGTAACCCGTTATCTCTCTTTGAGAAAGGTTTTGAACATGTCTATTCCTACACAACGCTTCACTGGCAAAACCGCGCTGGTCACCGGCGGGTCCCGTGGCATCGGCGCCGCCATCGTTCGTCGCCTGGCCAGGGAGGGCGCCGCCGTCGCCTTCACCTATTCGGCCTCCGATGAAAAAGCTCAGGCCCTGGTTGCCAGTATCGAGGGCGAGGGCGGTACCGCCTTGGCCATCAAGGCCAACAGCAAATTCGCCGAAGACATCGAGCACGCGGTCAACTTCACCGTGCAGAAGTTCGGTGCGCTGAACATTCTGGTGAACAACGCCGGTATCCTCGCGCTGGGTACGGTCGATGACTTCACGGTCGAGGCGCTGGACGAGCTGTACGCGGTCAACGTGCGCGCCACCTACATTGCCGCCCGGGCCTGTGCCAAGGTCATGCAGCGTGGTGACCGGATCATTGCGATTGGCAGTGTCGCCGGCGAGCGTTCCGGTTTCCCGGGCTCCAGTGGCTACTGCATGAGTAAGGCGGCAATGATCGGCCTGGTCCGGGGCCTGGCCCAGGATTTCGCTGCGCGGGGTATCACGGTCAATAACATTCAGCCCGGCCCGACCGCGACCGACATGAACCCGGCCGACGCACCTTATCTGGAGCACGTCATCAGTCGCGTGCCACTGGGGCGACTGGGACGTGCCGACGAGATCGCCGGCATGGCCGCCTACCTGGCCAGCGAGGAGGCGTCGTTCGTCACCGGCGCGAGCCTGACGGTCGATGGCGGTTACCTGGCCTGATCAAGCGGGGTTCGACGCCGTTGCGTGCAGTGCGCAACGGCGTCGAGCGTTTCAGGCAACGGACATTTGAGCGGTGTGTTCCGTCGTCGGCTTGAGCAGCGGGGTGATGCACAACATCACCAGCAGCACCGCGAACAGCAGCGTGTAGGCCGGGCCGAAATGGCCGCTGTAGTCGCGCAAGGCACCGAACAGCAGTGGGCCGAGCGCAGCCACCAGGTAACCGATGAACAACATGAACACCGTCCACAAACCGGCTTGTTCGGCGTTGGCGGCGTTATCCAGCGGCAAGGTCATGGCCACGGTAAAACCCATGCCTAGGCCGATGGCCGCCAGTACCACATACAAGATCGGCCAGGCATGCGGGAAGAAGGCCATGCCGGCGACGCCCAGTGTCGCCAGCAGGGTCGAGCCCCCCAGCAGGCCCCGGCGATCATGCGCCTTGCCGGGAATCAGGCCGGCGCAGACGCTGGCCACGGCGAACACCGCGGTGAAGGTGCCGAGCAGGGTGCCCGCCGACCAACTGGACACGGCAGCTTCGGTGGCGGCCGGGGCCATCCAGGCGAACAGGGCGTAGACCACGAACTGCCCGGCCCCGAAGTTCAGCGCCACCCACCAGGCCTGCGGGGTGCGCCAGGGCAGGCGGACGCTCAGGGATGGGCGTGCTTGCGCGGCGGTGGCGGGTGTGGCGAAGGTCCGCGTCATCCAGATCCAGCTCGCCACGGCGGTCAGGCACAGCAGGCTCCACGCGCCGGCGCTGATGCGCCAGCTCTGGGTCAGTTCGGCCAGCGGGGCGCTGAACAGGGCGGCGAGGGTGGCGCCGACGCTGAGGCCGGCGGCATAGATGCCCATGAACAACGCGGCGCGGTGCGGGAAGTGGGTCTTGATCCAGCCGCCGGTCATCGCCCCGGCGATGGCGATGCCGACGCTGGCGGCAAAGGTGCTGGCCAGCAGGAAAAACGCGTTGGGCGACAACGCCCGCAGCAGCGTGGCAACGCCGAGCAGCAGCAAGGCCACCACCACGCAACGGTCGATGCCGAAGCGCCGGGCCAGGTTCGGCACCATCAGGGCGAAGACGCCCATGCACACATCGGGGATGGACGTTAGCAGCGCGGCCTGGGTGTAGCTCAAGTGGAAGTGCTGCTGGATCAGCAACAGGATCGGCCCCACCGAGATGATCGCGGGGCGCAGGGCGATGGACAGCACCAGCAGGCCGATCACGGCGGCGATGCTGTGTTTGTGGTCCGGAGGATTTTGCGTGTTTGCCATGGGGGGTGGCCTCGTTGGAATGAACGAGGATTAGGCTAACCATGGCGGGAAGGTGGCATATGCCATGATTTATCGCGAAAGTGACAAGCAGTGAATGGCCGTGTTTTGATGGTTCACGACATACGATCTGAGACTCTGAGCCGGTGAAACGAGCAGACCGAACCGTTGCCGAGCGCGCAACCCGCGCCCCGCGCAGCGAGGATTACCTGGATTACCAGGACGTGCCACGGTTGATGACCGTGCTGGTGCGCGACCAGGACACCGGCCAGTACAACGAGCCGCACAGCCATCGGCACGGGCAATTGCTGTATGCCGCCAGCGGCGTGATGCGGGTGGCGACGCCGACCGGGTTGTGGGTCTTGCCGCCCAGGCGGGCGTTGTGGATTCCCCCGCAGATCGTCCACGACCAGCGCATGCTCAGCCCGGTGCAGATGCGCTCGGTCTACATCGAGCCTGAGGCCGCAAGGCGTTTCGGTGACAGCTGCAAGGTGGTGGAGATCTCGCCGTTGCTGCGCGAGTTGATCCTGGCCCTGGCGGATCAGTCGATCGAATACCCCGAGGAGGGGCGCAATGCCCATGTCGTGGCGTTGATTCTCAGTGAACTCGAGCGTGCGCGGACGTTGCCGTTGCAGATTCCCTGGCCGCAGGATCGGCGGCTGGTGACGGTGTGCACGGCGATCCTGGAAAGCCCCGAGCAGGCCCATTCGGTGGACTACTGGGCGGACCGGGTGGGCGCCAGTTCACGCACGTTGATCCGGCTGTTCCAGCAGGAAACCGGGTTGAATTTCCGCCACTGGGTGCAGCAGGTCCGCTTGGCCACCGCCATCGACCGCCTCGACCAGGGCCACCCCATCGGCCACATCGCCCGCGCCCTGGGCTACGACAGCCAAAGCGCCTTCAGCGCCATGTTCCGCCGCCTGATGGGCGAATCCCCCCGAGAATTCATGGCCCGCGGTTGATCTGTAGGAGCGAGCTTGCTCGCGATAGCGCCGGGTCAGGCGATGTAAAGGTGACTGACCCAACGCCATCGCGAGCAGGCTCGCTCCCACAGGATTTGTGTGTGTGTGACATTTTGCAGGCACACCCCCAATCCCCACTGTGGGAGCGAGCCTGCTCGCGATAGCGCCGGATCAGGCGATGTAAAGGTGACTGACCCAATGCAATCGCGAGCAGGCTCGCTCCCACAGGATTTTTGTGTGTGTCACATTTTGCGTGCACACCACCAATCCCCCTGTGGGAGTGGGCTTGCTCGCGATTGGGCCGGGTCAGGCGATGCAAAGGTGACTGACCCAATGCCATCGCGAGCAGGTTCGCTCCTACAGGATTTGTGTGTGTCAAATTTTGCAGGCACACCCCCAATCCCCCCTGTGGGAGCGGGCTTGCTCGCGATTGGGCCGGGTCAGGCGATGCAAGGGGGACTGACACTACGCCATCGCGAGCAGGCTCGCTCCCACAGGATTTTTGTGTGGCCAGGTTTTGCAGGCACACCAACAAAAGGTTATTGCCTGCGCAACATCAACCCAACATTTCAATCGCCCGCGCCACACCCGCGCCATACGCCGAGTCGGCCTGGGTGCAGTTATCAATATGGCGCTGCTTGACCTGCACCGAGGCGCCCTGGATGGCGCGGGCGGTGTTGTCGAACAGCACCTGTTGCTGCGCCGGGCTCATCAGGCGGAACAGGGCGCCGGGTTGGGAGAAGTAGTCGTCGTCTTCACGGTGGTTCCAGTGATCGGCGCTACCGTTCAAGGCCAGGGGCGGTTCGCGGAGGTCCGGTTGCTCAGCCCATTCGCCGTAGCTGTTGGGTTCGTAACCGAGGGTACTGCCGGCATTGCTGTTGACGCGCATCTGCCCGTCGCGGTGGTAGCTGTTGACCGGGCAGCGCGCCGCGTTCACCGGGATCTGGTGATGGTTGACCCCGACGCGATACCGCTGGGCATCGCCATAGGAGAACAACCGCGCCTGCAACATTTTGTCCGGCGAGAAGCTGATGCCCGGCACCACGTTGGCCGGGTTGAACGCCGCCTGTTCAACGTCGGCGAAATAGTTCTCGGGATTGCGGTTGAGCTCCAGCACGCCCACTTCCATCAACGGATAGTCGGCATGGGGCCAGACTTTGGTCAGGTCGAACGGGTTGATCGGGTAGGTGGCGGCGTCGAGCTCGGGCATCACCTGCACGAACAGTTTCCAGCGCGGAAAGTCGCCTTTCTCGATGCTGTCATACAGGTCACGCTGCGCGCTCTCGCGGTCGGCGGCGATCACCGCACCGGCCTCGGCGTCAGTGAGGTTGGCGATGCCTTGTTCGGTTTTCCAGGTGAACTTGACCCAGGAGCGCTGGTTGTCCGGACTGATGAAGCTGAACGTGTGGCTGCCGAACCCGTGCATGTGCCGGTGGGACTGCGGCAGGCCACGGTCGCTCATGACGATGGTGACCTGGTGCAGGGCTTCGGGCAGCAATGTCCAGAAATCCCAGTTGGTGTTGGCGCTGCGCATGTTGGTGCGCGGATCGCGCTTGACCGCGTGGTTGAGGTCGGGGAACTTCAACGGGTCGCGCAGGAAGAACACCGGCGTGTTGTTGCCCACCAGGTCCCAGTTGCCTTGTTCGGTGTAGAACTTGATGGCAAACCCGCGGATGTCGCGCTCGGCATCCGCCGCGCCACGTTCGCCAGCGACGGTGGAAAACCGGATGAAAATATCGGTGGTCTTGCCCACCTGGGAAAACAGTTTTGCCTTGGTGTAGCGGGTGATGTCGTGGGTCACGGTAAAGGTGCCGTGGGCACCCGAACCCTTGGCGTGCATGCGTCGTTCGGGAATGACTTCGCGATCGAAATGCGCGAGCTTCTCCAGCAGCCAGACGTCCTGCAACAGCATCGGGCCCCGAGGGCCCGCAGTCTGTACATTGTTGTTATCGACCACCGGTGCGCCGGCGGCGGTTGTCAGCTTGTTCATCTTCAGCTCCTCACGGTTATGGGGCGGTACCGGGCCCCCGGTTCAGGCGGCCCGGCTCGAACGGCTTCGAACCACTCAGACTAGCGTGATCTGCACGGCAATGTTGTTGCGCGACAGCTTCGAGTACGGGCAGGTCTCATGCGCGGCATCCACCAGGGCCTGGGCCGACTCGCGCTCCACACCCGGCACGCTGACGTTCAGGCGTGCTTGCAGGAAATAAGCGCCCTCGGCGGAGCACAGGTCCACCTGCGCGTCGATGGCCACCGGCTGGGGCAGGTTGATGCTCATGCGGCGTGCCGCCAGACGCAGAGCGCCTTCGAAGCACGCTGACCAGCCGGCGGCGAACAGTTGCTCCGGGTTGGTGCCGGCGCCCGACGAGCCAGGGCTGGACAGATTGATCTCGAGGCGTCCGTCATTGCTGCGAGCATGACCGTCGCGGCCACCGGTGGTGTGGACGTTGGCGGTGTAGAGCACATTCTCGGGTGCGGTCGGAGCAGGCATGGCGTTTTCCTTTTTTTGGAGGTTTGATGAAACTTCATCTCACCAAAACGCCTGGAGCGCGCTCAATTGCACGAAGGTGTTAGTGGACCTTGCCGAGATGCCTGGCGCCGACGGCACAGCCGCCACTGCATTGATGCCGGCGTGCGACACCAAGGTATGATTGGCTTTGCCCGCCCAGCAGGGGCATCCTCGCCAAACGGCGACCGCACACACAGGATCGGTATGGACAACCAGAGCATCATCGACGTGCTGCCAGGTGTGGCATGGACCGCGCTCGCCGATGGTCGTGTCGACTATGTCAATCAATACTGGTGCCGCTACACCGGCCGTGATCGCGCGGACGCCATGGACGCGGGCTGGCTGTCCTCCGTTCACCCGGATGATTTTGCGCAGGTGTCACAGGGCTGGCAGGCGATCATCGAAAGTGGCGAACCTGGCGATCTGCGCGCACGCCTGCGCCGCGTTGACGGTGCCTACCGCCTCTTTGTCCTGCGCATGAGCCCGGTGGCGGATGCCGCCGGCAACCTGCCAACGTGGTGCGGGATCGGCACCGACATCGACGAGCACTGCCAGCCTGCCCCAGCGGCGCTCGAGCCCGACCTGCGCACGCTGATCGACAGCATTCCTGCCCTGGTTTCGCTGATGGCGCCCAATGGCGAGCTGGAGTACGTGAACAGCCACAATCTGCAATACATGGGCACCACCCTGGAAGAACTTCAGGGCTGGAGCACCAGTAACATCATCCACCCCGAGGACAAACCCAGGATCCTGCAAAGCTGGACGCATTCGGTGACCACTGGAGAGCCGTTTCGTGCAGAACAACGCATCCGCCGTGCCGACGGTGCCTATCATTGGTTCGTCGCCAATGGCATACCGATGCGCGACGACTGCGGGCGCATCACCCGCTGGTGGGTGATCACGGTGGACATCGACGAGCAAAAGCGCGACAAGGCCCTGATCGCGCAGGCACTGGTCGAGATCAGTGCTTCGGAAACGCGGTTTCGCAGCCTGATCAACGCGGTCCCGGGTTTTATCTGGAGCGCTGCGCCCGATGGCTACGTCAGTTTCCTCAACCAGCGTTGGTGCGACTATACCGGCATCGCGCTGCAACAAGCGTGCGGCGATGGTTGGACGGCCTCGGTGCACCCGGACGATCACCACACGCTGGCGGCCTATCGGCGAATACTGGCATCGGAACAGCCCGGAGAATTCGAGGCGCGGTTGCGCCGCTTTGACGGCGTCTTTCGCTGGTTCCTGGTGCGCGCCGTTCCGGAACGCGACGAGTGCGGGCGAGTGGCGCGTTGGTACGGGGAAAATACCGACATCGAAGATCGCAAGCGCGCCGAGATGTTGCTGGAGGGTGAAAAACACCTGCTCGGCCTGATTGCCAGAGGTACGCCGCTCAGGCTCATTCTCGAAGCCCTGTGCAAGCTGCTCGAGGCGAGTATCGACGGCGGTGTGTGCAGCATCGTGCAGATCGACCCCAATGGCTCGTATCGGGTGCCCAAGGCCGTGCCGCGCATAGTGCCGGGTGCCGCGCCGAACCTGCCGCCCGACCTGACCATCGCCGCCGACGGTCGCCCGGTGGATGCAGCTGGCTGTCCGGCCGCCCTTGTCGCGATTCGCAACCAACAGGTGATTTGCCCGGACCTTACCCGCGAGCAACGTTGGCCTCGTTGGTGCGCCAGCGCACTGAGTCATGGCCTGCGGGCCAACTGGTCAACCCCGGTGACCTCCATCAGTGGCAGTGTGACGGGCGTGCTCTCGCTGCTGTTTCGCGAGCCGGGCAAGCCTGACGCCATCCAGCAGAATCTGATTGCGCAGTTCACCCATCTCGCCAGCATCGCCATCGACCGGGCGCGCGGCGAAGCGGCGCTACGCCAGAGTGAGGCGTTCCTGGCCAAGGCACAGCGGCTGAGTTCCACTGGCACATTTTCGTGGCATGCCGGCTCGAACGACATCATCTGGTCTGAGGAAATCTATCGGATTCTCGACCTCGATCCCGGCATCAGGCCCACCTTCGACCTGCTGTACACGCGTATCCATCCGGATGACCTCTCCAGCTACAAGGAGATGATTCGTTGTCAGCGCAAGAAAGGTCGCGACTTCGAACACGAACATCGCCTGCAACTGCCCGACGGGATGATCAAGCATGTACACCTGGTGGCCCATGCGATACCGGATCAGGACGGTGGTCTGGAGTACATCGCCGCCTTGCGGGACGTGACACAGCGGCGCCTTTCCGAGACGGCGCTGGGCGAGGTTCGCTCGGAGCTGGCCCATCTGGCGCGGGTGGCCAGCCTGGGCGCCTTGACCGCTTCCATCGCCCACGAAGTCAATCAGCCACTGGCCGGTATCATCACCAATGCCAGCACCTGCCTGCGCATGCTCGGAGCCAGTCCACCGAACGTCGATGGCGCCCTGGAAACGGCGCGACGCACCATTCGCGACGGCAATCGGGCCGCAGATGTCATCAAGCGTCTGCGGGTATTGTTTTCCAAGGACAGCATCGCCCTGGAAGACGTCGACCTCAACGAGGCCGCGCGCGAGGTGATCGCCCTGCTGCTCGGCGAACTGCAGCGGGGCCGGGTGATTCTCAATCCTGTGTTCGCCGACGCCCTGCCTCTGGTCAAGGGTGATCGCGTGCAGTTGCAGCAGGTCATTCTCAACCTGATCCTCAATTCCAAAGAGGCGATGAGCAGCGTCACCGATCGTTCACGGCACCTGCAGGTCAGCACCGGGCAGCAGGGTCAGCATGTGTATTTCGAAGTCAGGGACAACGGCACTGGTTTTGAGCCGCAAGATGCCGAGCGCCTGTTCAACGCGTTCTTCACCACCAAGCAATCGGGCATGGGCATCGGTTTGTCTGTCAGCCATTCGATTATCGACAGCCATGACGGTCTCCTGTCGGCCCGCATGAACGATATCGGGCCCGGTGCAATCTTTCGTTTTTCTCTTCCATACCCGTCTGGCAATGCCCAGGCGAGCGGTGGGGATGACACCCCCAGGCCGGGCGCGGGAAGCGGCCGCGATCACACCAGAGAGGGTTCTTGATGGACAAGCCTTTACTCATATCGGTGGTTGACGACGATGAGTCCGTGCGTGAAGCGTTACCGGATCTGCTCAGGGAGTTCGGCTTTGCGGTGCAGGCCTTTTCTTCAGCGCAGGCGTTTCTGGCCTCCGATTATCTCGAACAGACGCGCTGCCTGATTCTGGACGTCGCCATGCCGGGCATGTCCGGTCCCGAGTTGCAAAAGCAGCTCGCATCGCAGCATTACGCGATCCCGATCATTTTTATCACGGCACTGAGTGATGCCGGGCAGCGCCCGTTTCTGGTGAATCAGGGGGCGGTGGACTGCCTGCTCAAGCCGTTCAGCGAGGCCGAATTGCTAAAAGCCCTCAGCGCCGCGTTGCCGGTCAGTTGAGGACAATCAATCTTTAAGGAGATGTGTGGTGAACGCCAATAACGAGTCAGCGCCGAAGCCCGTAGACAGCACACCCATCGTGTTCGTGGTCGATGACGATATCTCCGTGCGCGAGTCATTGGAGTTACTGATCGAACAGGCGCAGTGGCGGCCGCAGCTGTTTGAATCGGCGCAGGCATTCCTCGCCCATCCAAGGCCTTTGGTGCCCAGTTGCCTGGTACTCGATATCAACCTGCCGGACCTCAACGGGCTGGATTTGCAGAACGCAATTGCCGGCGAGCGGCCGGACATGCCGATCATATTCATCACCGGTTACGGTGATGTGCCGCGTTCGGTGCGGGCGATGAAGGCCGGGGCCGTGGAGTTCCTGACCAAACCGTTTGACGATGAAGTGTTGCTCATAGCCATCGCCGACGCGCTGCAGGGCAGTCGTGTGGCGCTGAGTCGTGAGGGCGACCTGCGGGTGCTGCGCGACAACCATGCCACTCTGACCCCCCGTGAACAGGAAGTGCTGGACATGGTCGTGGCAGGGCGTATGAACAAGGTCATTGCCTCGGACCTGGGGATCAGCGAGATCACGGTCAAGGCCCACCGTGGCAGGGTCATGCGCAAGATGAAGGCCAGATCGCTGGCCGATCTGGTGAAAAAAGTCGGGCAGCTTTTACCTCAAGCCGATTGAGTCGACCGGCCGCTTAACCTGGAAGGCTCTGCCACAGGCTTTCCAATTGCCGCAGGTCGAGGCTGTCGTAGCCTTCCGTCATCTGCTCGCGACAGGCCGTCAACAGTGCCCTGGCCTCAGCCGGCTTGTGCTGTTCCAGCCACACGCGCGCGAGGTCCATCGAAGCCCGCAGTTCCCATGAACGAGCGCCTTGCTGGCGGCTCAGCGTGAGCGATTCCTGCAGCGTGTCCTGCACGACCCGGTCGGCGCCAGGGTCCAGGGTCTTGAGGATGCTCGCCTTGATTCGCAGCAGTTCGGGCAGCGCGTAGGCGTCGCCGCTGCGACGGCAGTGGTCGATGGTGCGCTCGGCCTGGCACAGCGCTTTTTCAGGCTGGGCGTTGAGCATCAGGCCTTCGATCAACGAGATCTCGAACGAAGTGGTCAGCAGTTCATAACGCATGCCTTGCAGCCGCGCCAGGCTCTCTTCGAGCAGGGCCACGGCATTGCCCGGCTGGCCTGCGCGAATCGCAATCGCCCCTTGCACGCCCAGGGTCGCCGCCACGTAGGGGGCGAGGGCGTTGGCTTCGGCGATGTTGCTGAAGGTGTCCAGGCGCGCCGTGGCCTTGTCCAGGTCGCCGGTCCAGATGTAGATGCACAGTGTCCAGACCAGCGCGATGCAGTAGGTCACCGAATGATCCAGGGCGGCGGCTTCGGCTTCGACCTGCTCGGCCCAGCGCCTGGCCTGGTCAGGAAACCCCAGCAGCCACAGGGTGCGCGCCAGCGCCAGGCCGGTGCGGTTGCGGTGATCGAAGCCATAGTGGACGGTGCTGCTGCGTTGCGATGGCAGGCTGTGGCGCAGGGATTTTTCCAGGGCCTGGCGGGCCAGTTGCTGATTGCCCAGCAGGTGATGGGAAATGCCCGCCAGCGAGGCGGCGACGGCGATGGCTTCGGGCTTGCCGATCAGGTTGCCGACTTCCACGGCTTGCTCGGCCCAGGCCAGCGACGAAGGGAAGTCACCCATACGTTCGGAAAAGATTTGCAGGCGCCCGAGCAGGCGCAGCTGCGACCAGTGATCGCCGAGCGCCTGGGCGATGTCCAGCGCCCGGAGCAAGGCCTTGTGCGCGGCCTCGCTATTGCCGCGGGTGAACATCTGCACCAGCCCGAGGGCAGCTTGCAGTTCCATTTCGGTCGGCGTGCCGAAGTAGCCCAGTTCCAGTAACTCGATGGCCCGGGAGCACCAGGCCCGGCACTCGACCATCAGCGAAAAATGCAGGAACAACGCCGCGCTGGCGGCCGCCAGTGGCAACGCCAGCCCCGGATCGCCCTGGGGGCCGAAGCTCCATTCCAGGGCGCTGCGGATGTTGCCCAACTGGCAGGAGAGCCGCGCGCAGCTCTCGTAGATTTCCCCGGGCGTACTGCCCAGGTGATCGAGCCGCGCGGTGAAGTAGGCGGCATGGCGGAAGGACAGGGCATGGGCCTCGATGTCGCCGCGCGCCGCGAGTTTTTCCCGGGCGTAGGCGCGGGTCATCTCCAGCAGGCGATAGGTGGCCATGGCGTTGCTGTGATCGACGGTGACCAGGCCCTTGGCGGCCAGCTCGTCTAAAGCGGCGGCTGCGCTGATCGAGTCGATCTGCCCGTCGGCGAGAATCTGCGACGCGGCCTCCAGGGAAAACGGCCCGACGAACACCGCCAGGCGATCGAACACCAGGTGTTCCTGAGGGCAGAGCAGGGCGTAGCTCCAGTCCAGCATCGCGCGCAGGGTCTGGTGGCGCGGCAAGGCGGTGCGCCGCCCCGACCAGCCCAGGGAAAAACGCTCGCCGAGCAACGCATGGGTGGCCTGTACGCCATGGCTGGCCACGCGCATGGCCGCCAGTTCGATTGGCAAGGCCATGCCTTCCAGGCGCCGGCACATGTCGGCGATCAACTGCGCATCGCCGACGTCCAGTTGCAAGGCCGCATTGCCTGAAGAGGCGCGTTCGACGAACAGTTTCACGGCCGGGAATGCCAGCAGTTGTTCGACGCTCAGTGTCTGCGTGTCCACAGGAAAACCCAGCGGGCTGAGCCAGTGGATGTGCTCGCCCAGGGCGCGCAGCGGTTCGCGGCTGGTGGTCAGCAGCGCTACGTCGGGGGCGGCTTCGCGGATCTGTTCGACGATGGTCGACACCGCGTCGATCAGGTGCTCGCAGTTGTCGATGATCAACACCAGCCGGCGTGTGCGCAGATGCGCCAGCAGCACGTGCAGTGGGTCTTCGGCCTGCACGGGAATACCCAGCGCCGCCGCCAGTGCCGAGGTCACCAGCGCGGCGTCCTCGACCTGGGCCAGGTCGACGAAGCGCACGCGCTCGGCGTGGCCGGCGCCAAGCCGGTGCCCGACCTCGATTGCCAGGCTGGTCTTGCCGACCCCGCCGGGGCCGACGATGGTGAACAGCCTGGGCTCCAGCGCCCGCTCGACGAGCATTTGCGCATCGTCGTCGCGCCCCACCAGCCGGGCCCTCGGCGGCAGGTTGCCGACGCTGCTCAGCCGTTGCTCGCCCGGCGGCGAGGCGGGAGGCGCGGTGGCAATTGTCAGGTGCTGCTCGGGCTGCAAGCGCTCGATGGGGGCGACGAAGGCATACCCCACGCCCACTTGCGTGGAGATGTAACGTGCACCGTCTTCGCCATCGCCGAGGATCTTGCGCAGGCCGGTCATGTGAAAGCGCAGGCTGCCTTCGGACACCACGATATTGGGCCAGACCAGTTTGATCAGCTCGTGCTTGGACAGCACGCGACCGGGGCGTTCGAGCAGGGCGATCAGCAGGTCCAGGGCGCGGCCGCCAATCTCCACGGCGTTGCCGTTATGGGTGAGCAGGCGCTTGCCCGGCGTGACGCAGAAAGGTCCGAAGGCGAGTTGCAGGCTCAGGGATTCATGCAAATTGTCTGGGACGGACTCCACAGGCAACGCTCTCTGCAAAGGGGGCTGTGTTTTCGCGGCAGGCGAAAGGCGCGCGCAAGTCTGCATCATAGGGGTTTTGACTCAACGTTCAAGTGCTGCGCTGCCTGCGGGAGAGCGTCATGGCGCCCGGTCAGGCGAGGGAAAGGGCCACGTCGATGTTGCGCCGGGTCGCCTTGGAGTAGGGGCAGTTCTGGTGGGCCGCGTCGATCAGTTGCCGGGCGATGTCCGGGGCGATCTCCGGCAGGGATACGGCGAGCCGGGCTTGCAGGAAAAAGCCCTGTTCGCCATGCATCAGGTCGATCTGCGCATCGACTGCGGCATCCGCCGGAAAGCTGATCTTGCGGGCGTTGCAGGCGTGACGCAGGGAACCGAGGAAACACGCCGACCAGCAGACCGCGAACAGTTGCTCGGGGTTGGTGCCCAGGCCCGGCGCACCGGGGGCGGAGAGCTTGAGGTCCAGTCGGCCGTCCTGGCTGCGTCCCGTCCCTTCACGGCCGCCGGTGGTGTGGGTATGGCCGGTGTAGAGGACTTTTTCGACATTGATCATGGAGACTTCCTGGTAGGCGCAGACGACATTCGCAACGGGTCTTCAAATGGCCCGCAGGGCTCGATGGCAGTTCAACAGGGACGTGCTGGCCGCCGGGGCGACGACCTCGGCGCCAGGCTGGCTGCGCAAATGTTCGAGCAGAGTGTCGCGGGCGGTATCGATCAGCCACGCACGAAAGGGGGTGTTCACATCGTAGTCGGCACGGCGTCGATGCAGGGTCATGAACGCCTGTTGCACCAGGGCGTCGACGCTGGCGCGCTCGACCCGGGCGGCCTGCACCTGGCCTTCGAAAAACGCCAGCAACAAGGGAGTGACGGTGGCGATCAGTTGCAATGAGGCGGGTGTGTCGTGTTCCAGGACATCGGCCATCAACGCACACAGTTCTTCGTTGGCGGGGCGGTGGACTCTGTCCAGGCAGCTACCGCGATAACGTTCGGCCATGATCGGATCCCTCTTGAGCCATCGGTTCGACTGGGCATGCCAGCGTGGTCAGGCTCAAGAGTGATGCCGCAGGGCCGGGATCGCCAGTTATGTGCTGTTAGCGCTTGTTAGCGCGGGCACATGGGCGACGCGACGCTCTAGCGCGGGGCTTGTTCGCTGCTGAACAGATCCAGTTCGCGGATCAGGCCCTGCGCGGCCAACATCACCAGCTGGCGGCCTTTTTCCGGCGACGCCTGGGCCGGGTCCGAACCCATCCGGCCGTCGGGATGGCGGGCGCGGAAGTCATGGGCTTCGCGGATCGGGCCCCAGTTGGCGATCTGTGGCGAATAGGGCGCCGACTTGATCGAGTCCGGGTAGGCCCACTGGGTCACGGCGATTTCCGACGGCGTGGCATGGATGCCGTGGCCGGTGGGGAACTGCTGGTTGGCCAGCGCGGTGACGCCTTCCAGGTCCCACCAGTTGCACAGCTTCAATGAGAAGCCTGCCGGACGGCGGGCGAAACTGGCTTCGGCGTAAAGCTCGGAGAACGCCGCCTCGATCGAGGCGATGTTGCCGCCGTGACCGTTGAGGAAAAAGATCTTCTCGAAACCGTGGGCCGCCAGCGAACGCACCCAGTCGCCGATGGCGGCGATGAAAGTCGAGGGGCGCAGAGTGATGGTGCCGGGGAATCCGAGGTGGTGCTGGGCCATGCCGATGTTGAAGGTCGGGGCGATCAGGATATCGGCGGTTTTCTGTGCTTCGTGGGCGATGATCTCCGGGCACATCCAGTCGGTGCCCAGCAGACCGATCGGGCCATGCTGCTCGTTGGAGCCAATAGGAATGACGATGGTGCGCGAGCGCTCGAGAAATTGCTCGATCTCGGACCAGGTAGACATTGGTAATAACATTTCAGCCTCGCTAATCGACGGCTCCTGGCGGAGCGTGGGACATCTCAGGGCGTGACAATGTCGGGTGCAGGTCCCGATTGCCCGCACAGCCATGACAGCACGGGGGATGCATGGAGGACATTACACGATGGTGTCGATTGGGGGGGGATCGTGCCTACAGGCGGCTTGTGCGCTTTTGATTTTCTGTGGGAGCGGGCTTGCTCGCGATGGTCGTCAACGATGACGCTGGCCGTCTGGAAGCCCGCGGTGCCCGGGCTACCATCGCGAGCAAGCTCGCTCCTACAGGTTCTGTGGGAGCGAGCCTGCTCGCGATGGTCGTCAACGATGACGCTGGCTGCCTGAATGCCCGCGGTGCCCGGGCTACCATCGCGAGCAAGCTCGCTCCTACAAGTTCTGTGGGAGCGAGCCTGCTCGCGATGGTCGTTAACGATGACGCGGGTTGTCTGGATGCCCACGGTGCCTGCGCCTCCATCGCGAGCATGCTCGCTCCTACAGGGGAAAGGGTTCTGTGCTTTTGATCTTTAGCTTCTGGCCGAGGACTACCAGGCGCCGCAAATTGCCCCGTCGGAAGGCCGAGTGGAGGTTCTGCGCAGTGGGTAACCCGGCATGGATGCCGGGTTAGCCGCCCTCGGCCAAGGATGGCCGATGGCGGCGGGCCCACGGAGCAGGACCGGAGCGAGGGAACCCGGAGCGTAAGCGAAGGGCCGTACGTCAGGGGCGGGGCGTTTTGGTTACTTTGGCGCGACAAAGTAACCCGCCGTAAAGGCGGAACCTTAGATGGCCGTTACCGCAGAAATGGATATGTACACCGTAAGGCCGCCATCGCGAGCAAGCTCGCTCCTACAGCGCGCCAAAGTCACCCGCCGTAAGGGCGGAACCAAAAGCGGCCGTTACCGCAGCAAAGGATATGTACACCGCAAGGCCGCCATCGCGAGCAAGCTCGCTCCTACAGGATTTGTATTTCCCAGGTGTGGCTGTGCAGGTGCAGGAGGTGGGTGAGCTGCAAGCGCGAAAGGAGGTCTTCGTCGTGGGAGGCGATCACCAAGGCGCCCTGGTATTGGCTCAGCATGGTTTCCAGCGCCCGTAGCGAGGCCAGGTCCAGGTGGTTGCCCGGTTCGTCCAGCAACAGCAACTGCGCCGGTGTGTCGGCATAGAGCACGCAAGCCATGGCAGCCTTGAGGCGCTCGCCGCCACTGAGCGAGCCACTGGGTTGTTGCAGTTTCCCGGCATCCAGGTCCAGGTGGGCCAGGCGCGTACGCAACTCGCCCTCGCTGCTGCGACGGTTCACTTCCCGCAACTGTTCGAGCACCGACTTGTGCGGGTCCAGGCTGCTTGCCTGTTGATCGAGCCAGGCCACCGGCACCTGCACCGAACATTCCCCCGACTGCGGCGGCAATTGCCCCGCCAACACCTTCAACAGTGTTGATTTGCCCACGCCGTTATCGCCCACCACGCCAATGCGCTGCCCGCCGCCAATGCTCAGGTCGATTGCGCCGGCACGTTCAGGCCTGAACGGCAGTCGCAACGCCTGTAGCCTGGCGACCTGACGTCGATGCCCCGATGAATCCCCAGGCGAGTACAAACGAATCAACGATTCCTGCTCGACCTGTTGCGCCGCCTCGCGCACCTGACGGTTCAGCTGCTCGCGAGCGGCGGTTTCCTGGGCCCGTGACTTGCCTAGGCTGTTCTCGCTTTGCTCCTTGCGCCGCCCCAGCAGGATCGGCGCCTGATTGGCCTCGCGCGCACTTCGGTTGCCCTGGGCGCTGCGGCGTTCCTGACGTTCGCGCTGCTGGGCCAGTTCCTGCTCGCCACGCTTGCGTTCGTGCTTGCGCTGCTGCAACAGCCGCGCGGCGTTTTCACGTTCCAGGGCCTTGGCCTGCTGATAAAAATCGTAGTTGCCGCCATAGCTGTGCGGGCCCAGTGACGACAGTTCGACGATCCGCGACATAAGTCGCAACAATTGCCGGTCATGGCTGATCACCAGCAATCCCTTGGGCCACTGATCCAGTTGCGCCATGAACGCCAGGCGGCTGGCGCGATCGAGGTGATTGGTCGGCTCATCGAGGATCAGCCAGTCAGGGTTGGCCACCCAGGCCCCCACCAGCGCCACGCGCATGGCCTGGCCACCACTGAGCTGGCTGGCGGGTTGTTCAAGCGCAAGATGGCCCAGGCCCTGAGCCTGCAACTCGGTCTGCACAAGCCTGCGGATATCCCAGCGATCGGCGACGATGTCGAAATCCGCAGGTTCGACGCTGCCGGCTTCGATGCGTTGCAGTGCTGCCAGCACCGGTTCGACACCCATCAGATCGGCAACACTTCGGGCTGTATCGACCTGTTGTGTCAGGTAGTGCACAGAGCCATCACGCACGCATCGGCCACTGCTTGGCTCAAGCTGCCCGGCCAGTATGCGCGCCAGCAAACTCTTGCCCACACCATTGCGGCCCACCAGGCCGGTGGCCTGCTGGTCGAGTTCGAGGCACAGTTCGGAAAAGACCACCCGGCCATCGGCCAGGGTGAAGGTGACGCTGTCCAGCGTCAGGCAGGTAGAGGTCATGGGTGCTTCTCAATGGATGCCAGCGATCACTTCCCCACGGTGTGGGAAAACATGAAGACGGGACCGTCAAACAGGACGGCGGCATCAATTGCGCATCGGACTAACACCTCGTTGAAAATGGAGCAGCGCGCCGATTATGGAACCGCAAGCGCGATGAGGGCAACCACCCAGGGTCAGCAATCTGTTGCGCAATGACTGCCCTGACCTAAGCTTGGGACATGGCGAAACACAATTGCGGTGCGTCACCCGGAACGAACGCCGCGATGCGCAATCATTAGAGCGTGGATATCAAAAGGAGATGCGCATGCTCATCAGGTCACTGACCCTGACAACCCTGCTGGCCTTTGCCGGCCCCTTGCTCGCCGCTGATGGTGATTCGCCGTTGGATGTCCAGAAGGGCCTGGCCCGACCGCTTGTCATCATCGCCCAAAGCACGGTGGACCCCGTCTGGATCAGCCTGAAAAAATCCCTGGAAGACCCGGCCAACAAGCAGGGAATCGCCGACCGCAACATCAAGGTGTACAGCGTGCTGAACATGTCCGGCCAGCTTGACGGCAAGGACATGGGCCAGCAGGACACCATGGCGCTGATCCGCGCGTTGAAAATGGGAGCAGGGGCGTTGCCCAAGGTGATCCTGATCGGCAAGGACGGCGAGAAAAAATTCGAAAGCTCGGGCGAAGAAGCCAAAGCCACGGACCTGAAGAAAATCTTCGAGACCATCGACGCCATGCCAATGGCCGAAAAAGAAGCGGCCGCCGCCGCAGCACCTCCGCCACCCGCCGCCGAGCCCGCCCCGGCCAAGGGCGCCAAGAATGCCAAGCCGGCCAAACCGGCGAAACCGGCCAAGCCACCAGAGCAGCCGGATGATTGAACCACGGCACTACCGACGGACCCTGCTTGAAACGGGTCCGTCGACCTCTCCAATCAGTGACTCAACTTCTCCAGCACCGCATGGGCAATCCTGATTCGTTCCGAATTCGGATAATTGCGGTTAGCCAACATCACAATCCCTATCTGCTTGGCCGGCACATACGCGACATACGCGCCAAAGCCGCTGGTCGAACCAGTCTTGTTGAACAACGTGGCCTGCTGCGGCGTTTGTGGCGGGTTGAGCCAGCGGACCTCGTTGGCTTCGAGCGTCATGGTCGTCGAGTTGCCCGTCAGCAGGGTGTAGAGCTTGACCGGGTACGGATAGAACTCCCAACCCAGGCCCTGGGTGGTGTCGCCCACCTGGTAGTACCCGGTGTGGGTGAGGGCGATGGCCTGCTGCAAGGGTTTTTCCAGTTGCGCCGGTTGCATGTTCGCCTGGACGTAGCGGATCAGGTCCGCCGCGCTGGTCTTAACCCCATAAGCCTCTGCATCCAGTGCCCCCGGGCCGACTCGTACCGGCTGGTTGTCCTTGTTGTAGCCCTGGGCATAAAGGCTCGATTGTTCCTGTGGCACCTTGAGGAAGGTGTGCTTCAGGCCGAGCTTGGGTAGCAGGGTTTGCTCCATCGCCTGATCGAAGGGGACGCCCAGGCTTTGCGCCGCCAGATAACCGAACAGCCCCAGGCTCGGGTTGGAATACTGGCGATGGCTGCCCGGTGCATACGTCGGTTTCCACTGTTTGAAATAGCCGAGCATCGTGTCCGCCGTGTCGGCTTCGGCGGGGAACTGCAAAGGCAATCCGCCCGCAGAGTAAGTGCCCAGTTGCAGCACACTGATGTTGTCGAAGGCGCTGCCTCGCAAGGCCGGCCAAACCTGGCTGGCTTTGTTGGTCAGGGACAGTTTGCCGCTGGCCTGGGCGTAGGCGGCGAGGGTCGCGGTGAAGGTCTTGCTCACCGAGCCGATCTCGAACAGGGTGCTCTCGGTGACGGGGTTTTCGGTTTCCCTGGAGGCCACGCCGTAGTTAAAGTAATGGACCTGGCCGTTGATGGTGACCGCGACCGCCATGCCGGGGATGCTCTGCTGCTGCATGACTGGGGTTACCACGCTGCTCACGGCGGCTTCGATCTGCGCGTCGCGGGCATTGCCGGCCATGCAGTAGCCTGAACCGATGAGAAGTCCGAAAGCACTGTAGGATAAGGTCTTGCTGAGAGTTGGTCTGTGCATGTTTGCGAGGCGTTCCATCAGGTTCTTATCGAGATTACCTGCTCGCTCCGCGCCGTTTTCGATAGGGCTGCGGATAAGCGTGGCAAAAATCTAGTCACTTTGCCGGCCCACGACAAACGATGTTATTTGGGTCTGGCCATTAGAAAAATTTGGGAGTCCGCATGATTCGCCCGCAACTGCCGCTCAATGCCCTGCGCGCCTTCGAGGCGTCTGCGCGACACTTGAGTTTCACCCGTGCGGCAGTGGAGTTGTGTGTCACCCAGGCGGCGGTCAGTCATCAGGTCAAGAGCCTTGAGGCCCAGCTTAAGGTCACGCTGTTCAAGCGCCTGCCGCGTGGGCTGATGCTGACCAGCGAAGGGGAAGCGCTGTTGCCGGTGGTGCGTGATTCGTTCGACCGCATCGCTGAAAGCCTCGAGCGTTTCCAGGGTGGGCACTTGCGTGAAGTGCTGACGGTGGGGGCGGTGGGGACGTTCGCGGTGGGCTGGCTGTTGCCGCGATTGGCCGGGTTTCAGGCGAAATATCCATTCATAGATTTGCGTCTGTCGACCAATAACAACCGGGTGGATGTCGCTGCCGAAGGCCTGGATTTTGCGATTCGCTTTGGTGCCGGAGCCTGGCACGGCATTGAAGCGGTGCGCCTGATCGAGGCGCCGTTGTCGGTGTTGTGCGTGCCGCAGATTGCCCGGCAGTTGCAGGCACCGGAGGATCTGTTGCAGCAAACCCTGTTGCGCTCCTATCGTACGGACGAATGGTCGCAGTGGTTCCAGGCCACGGGCCTGGCGCCTCACGTCGCGCCACCGCGCAGCATCGTCTTCGACTCATCGCTGGCGATGATGGAGGCGGCGCTGCAAGGGGCGGGCGTGGCGTTGGCGCCGCCGTTGATGTTCGCGCGGCAACTGGCAGCGGGGGCCATCGAGCAACCGTTCGCCATCGGCATCACTACCGGCAGCTACTGGCTGACCCGCTTGCAGTCACGCCCGGAGACGGCGGCGATGGCGGCATTCAAAGGATGGTTGTTGCAAGCGGCGCAATCCAACTGACGCCACAACCCCAAACCTGTAGGAGCGAGCTTGCTCGCGATGGCTTCCGTTCAGTCGACACGTGGTCTAATGACACGCCGCCATCGCGAGCAAGCTCGCTCCTACAGGGTGAAAGCGTTCGTTCAGACGACACGTGGCTGTATGACACACCGCCTCGCGAGCAGGCTCGCTCCCACAGGGAAAGAGGGAAAGGGTCGGGTCCGATCAGCGCACCAGACACGGCTGCTTGTTATCGAACTTCCACCCCGGGATCAGGAACTGCATCGCCACGCTGTCATCCCGTGCGCCCAGCCCCATGCCTTTGTACAGTTCGTGGGCCTTGGCCAGTTGGTCCATGTCCAGTTCGATACCCAGCCCCGGTTTGCGCGGCACTTGCACGCAGCCGCCGACGATTTGCAGCGGGTCGCGCGTCAGGCGCTGGCCGTCCTGCCAGATCCAGTGGGTGTCGATGGCGGTGATGTCGCCCGGAGCCGCGGCGGCGACGTGGGTGAACATCGCCAGGGAAATATCGAAGTGGTTGTTGGAGTGCGAACCCCAGGTCAGGCCCCATTCGTGGCACATCTGCGCCACGCGAACCGAGCCCTGCATGGTCCAGAAGTGCGGGTCGGCCAGCGGAATGTCCACCGATTGCAACGAGATGGCGTGGCCCATTTCCCGCCAGTCGGTGGCGATCATGTTGGTTGCGGTCTTCAGCCCGGTGGCGCGGCGGAATTCGGCCATGACTTCACGGCCCGAGTAGCCGTTTTCCGCGCCGCACGGGTCTTCGGCATAGGCCAGTACCTGGTGCTGGTCGCGGCAAAGGCGAATGGCTTCCTTGAGTGACCAGGCGCCATTCGGGTCGAGGGTGATGCGCGCCTCGGGGAAGCGCTCGGCCAGGGCGGTCACCGCCTCGATTTCCTCATCGCCGCGCAGCACGCCACCCTTGAGCTTGAAGTCCTGGAAGCCGTAGCGCGCATGGGCGGCTTCGGCCAGGCGCACCACTGCGTCGCTGGTCATGGCCTTCTCGTGACGCAGGCGGAACCAGTCATTGTCGGCGTCAGGCTCGCTGCGGTAGGCGAGGTCGGTCTGCTGGCGATCACCGACGTAGAACAGGTAACCGAGCATCTTCACCTCGTCGCGCTGCTGACCTTCGCCGAGCAGTGCGGCAACGGGCACGTCCAGGTGCTGGCCGAGCAGGTCCAGCAACGCCGCTTCCAGGCCGGTGAAGGCGTGGATGGTGATGCGCAGGTCGAAGGTCTGCAGGCCGCGGCCACCGGCATCGCGGTCGGCGAAGGTCTGGCGCACCTGGTTGAGGATCTTCTGGTAGGTGCCGATCGGGCTGCCGACCACCAGCGAGCGGGCATCTTCCAGGGTCTGGCGAATACGTTCGCCGCCCGGCACTTCGCCGACGCCGGTGTGACCGGCGTTGTCCTTGAGGATCACGATGTTGCGGGTGAAAAAGGGCCCGTGGGCGCCGCTCAGGTTGAGCAGCATGCCGTCGTGGCCGGCCACTGGAACCACTTGCATGCTGGTGATGATCGGAGCTTTGGCGGTGTCATGTGCGGTCATGTTCTTGTCCTTATTTAGGCAATGGTCAGGCGTGCTGTGGCGCAGGTTTGTCGGCGGTAACCGGTGAGGCCGCCTTGGGCGTATTGCGGGCGGCGAACACGATGATCGCAGCGATGATCGAGGTGGCGGCCAAGCCGTACAGGCCGCCCTGGATGGAGCCGGTGTGTTGTTCCAGCAGGCCGAAAGTGGTCGGCGCGACGAAGCCGCCGAGGTTGCCCACCGAGTTGATCAGCGCGATCACCCCGGCGGCGATCCGCGCATCCAGGTAGGCCTGGGGGATCGGCCAGAACAGCGACGAGGCCGACTTGAAACCCAGCGCCGCGAAGCAGATCGCCACGAACGCGAAGATCGGCCCGCCGGTGGTGGACATGAACATCCCGGCCGCCGCGATCAGCAGCGCTGCCGCCACCCAGGCCTGCTGGTGCTTCCATTTCGCCGACAGCGAAGCGAAGGCGTACATGCCGACGATCGACAGCAGCCACGGGATCGAGTTGAACAGGCCAACCTGCAAATCGCTGAGCTCGCCCATCTTCTTGATGATGCTCGGCAGCCAGAACGTGGCGGCGTAGATGGTCAGCTGGATGAAGAAGTAGATCAGGCAGAACAGGATGATCTGACGATCCTTGAGCAGCGTGCCCAGGGACGGCTTGACCGGTGTTGCGGCTTCGCGGGCCAGTTGTTCGGCGTCGATGGCCTTGACCAGCGCGTCCTGCTCGGCGCGTTCCAGCCATTTGGCATCGTGGGGTCTGGAGTCCAGCCAGAACCAGACGAATACGCACAGGCACACCGAGAACATGCCCTCGATGAAGTACATCCATTGCCAGCCATGCATGCCCAGGCCGTTGATTTGCAGGAGCAGCCCGGACAGCGGCCCGGAGATCAGCGACGCCACGGCCGAACCACTGAGGAAGATCGCGATGGCCTTGCCACGCTCGACCCCGGGCAGCCAGCGGGTGAAGTAGTAGATCACCCCGGGAAAGAACCCGGCCTCGGCCACGCCCAGCAGAAAACGCAGGATGTAGAAGTGGGTTTCGTTCTGGATGAACGCCATGCCGGCGGCGACCAGGCCCCAGGTCAGCATGATGCGGGTCAGCCAGATTCGCGCGCCGACTTTTTGCAGGAGCAGGTTGGAGGGCACTTCGAACAGCGCGTAACCAATGAAGAACAGGCCGGCACCGAGGCCGTACGCGGCGGCGCCAATGCCCAGGTCGTGTTCCATGTGGGTGCGTACGAAACCGATGTTCACCCGATCAATGTAATTGACGATGAACATGATCACGAACAGCGGCAGGACGTGGCGTTTCACTTTGGCGATGGCGGATTGCAGGACCGGATCGGTGCCGTCGTGCATCCCGGTGAGGGGTGTTTTCACTTGGTTGTCTCCCACTGATTATTTTTATGCGGGGTGTTGCCGGGTGCTGCGTTGTTGCGAGACATCATACAACTGCATTTTTTCGTTCCGCAAGCGGTGTAGCCCTTGAAATAGGCGACTTTTTCGGGATTTATGATTTTTTGCGCGCTTTTTTGTCGGTGGTTTTTGCGGGGATTTGTCGAAGTTGTTGAGTGTTGTCATACAAGTTGGTGAGTGTTTGTAGCAGCTTCCGTTCATCCGCAGTGCTACGCTTGCGCCCATTGCGTTCCCGGATGAGCCCCATGCAAGAAGACCTCGACGCGCCTGCCCGCAAGCGCACCCACAACCTGGCCCACGACCTGGTCGCCAAGCTGACCCAGAGCATCCTGCTCGGGCAGATGCTGCCGGGGGACAAGTTGCCGTCGGAGAACAGCATCGTCGCCGAGCATGGCGTCAGTCGTACGGTGGTGCGCGAGGCGATCTCGAAATTGCAGGCGTCGGGGTTGGTGGAGACGCGCCACGGCATCGGCACCTTCGTCATCGAACGGGCGCCGGAGCAGGGCTTGCGGCTCAACGTCGATACTGCCCTGGGCGTGCGCAGCATTCTGGAATTGCGCCTGGGTCTGGAAACCCAGGCGGCGGCCCTGGCTGCGCAGCGGCGCACCGACCTGCAACTGGCGCAGATGCGTCAGGCCCTGGATGACTATCAAAGCCTGCTGGCCAATAACGACAGTTGCGTGGAGGCCGACCGGCGCTTTCACCTGTTGATCGCCGAGGCCACCGGCAATGTCTGTTTCAGCGAAATCATGCAGCACCTGGGCAACGCCATGATTCCCCGGACCCGGGTCAACGCTGCCGAACGCGGCGCCACCGACCTGAGCAAGCTCGGGCAGTTGGCCAACCTCGAACACGAGGCCATCCTCAATGCCATCCGGCGCCAGGATGCGGATGCGGCGCGGGCGGCCATGTGGCTGCACCTGACCAACAGCCGCGACCGTTTTCTCGCCGGCCGCGACTGACGGGCACTGACAGCTAGGCCATCTTGAAGCGGCTGACCAGTTGTTGCTGGTACTCGGCCAGGCGCGCCAGTTCCTGGCTGGTGATGGCCGTCTGCTCGGCACCGGCACTCACCTGAATCACCAGGTCGTTGATCTCGTTGACGTTGCGATTGATGTCTTCCGACACCGCGCTCTGTTCCTCGGCGGCCGAGGCGATCTGGATGTTGCGGTCATTGATGCGGGCGACGCCTTCGGCAATCTCCCCCAGCAATTGCCCGGCGCGCTCCACTTTGCTCGCGCCGTCCTGGGCCTTGTCCAGGGTTTCCTGCATGGAAATCACCGCGTGATCCGAGCCGGCCTGCAGGTTAGTGATCATTTGCTGGATATTGCCGGTGGATTCCTGGGTTTTCTGCGCCAGGGTGCGCACCTCCGAGGCCACCACTGCAAAGCCGCGACCGAATTCCCCGGCCCGTGCCGCCTCGATGGCCGCGTTCAGCGCCAGCAGGTTGGTCTGTTCGGCGATGCCGCGAATGACGTCGAGCACCGAGGAAATCGCATGGCTTTCATCCTTGAGGTTGCCAATGATCTGCGCGGTGTCTTCGGCCTGGTCGGACAACTGGCGAATCAGGCTGATGGTGCTTTCGATCTCGGCGCGGCCTTGCTCGGTGCTGAGGTTGACCTGGCGTGACATCTGCGCGGCGTCGTTGGTGCTTTGCGCGACCTCGCGCACCGTGGCGCTCATTTCGTTGATCGCGGTGGCCACCTGTTCGGTGCCCTGGCGTTGCTGATCGACACTCTTGCTGGTCTGGATCGTCACCGCCGAAGACTCTTCCGCCGCCGTGGCCACTTGCGCGGTGGCGTTGCCGATTTCTTCGACGATGCCGCGGATTTCTTCGGCCATGCGATTGAGGTTGAGGGAGATCTGCCCGAATTCATCGTGGCTTTCATAGGTGGCGCGGGCCGTGAGGTCACGCTGGGCCAGGCCGTCCAGCACCCGGTTGACGTCGCTGACCGCCAGATTGATGGTGCGGATGATGAAGTAAGAGAGCAGGGCCACCACCAGCAACGAAATGACCATCGCGCCAACCGTCAGCCACAGCGCGCGGCTGGCGATGTCGCGCTCATGCATGGCCAGGCTGCTCACGCTCTGGCTCAGCACTTCTTCCACCTGGCCCATCAGGTCGATGCGCTCGGTCGATGTTTGAAACCACATCTGCGGCCTGATGTTCAACGCTTGCCCCAGCGGCACTTCAAACGCCAGCCGATGCAACCTGTCGACTTCGAGGGCGATGGGGCTCTGCATCTGTTCATCGAACTGTTTCAGCGAAGCGGGCGGGGCCTTGCGGCGGAACGCATCGGAATAAGCGGAGAACTCACCCAGGTTGCTGCTGAAGCGCGACAACAGGTTTTCGTCGAAGTAGCCCTGGTTGAACACCAGGCCGAGCAATACCCGGTCGCGTCCGGCCCGCTCTTTCATTTCGATGAACTGATTGAGCGCGCTCAGCGCGTGAATCACGCTGGCATTGTTGACGCTGGCTTCCAGCGAGTGGGTAAAGCCGATGAGGGTCTTGATGATCCGCGTGTAGTGCTCGCCCGATGCCGTACCGCTCAGGCGCAATGCGTCCACTTGCGCGCGAACGGCTGGCAGTTCTTCCAGGGCACGCACGGCCTCGATCAGCTGGGCATTGTCCTGTCCGGGCAGGGCGTGCACGGCGTCGACCGACAGGTTCGAACTGGTGCGCATCTGCGTCAGCTGATCCGCCATGCTCTTGCCGCCGCTGCCCAGGTATACGCCCGTGGCGCCTCGTTCGCGTTGCAGGGCAGTGATCAACTGGCTCAGCTTCTGCGCGGTGGCGCTGGCAGTGACCGTGGTGTTCATGTCACGCAGCGTGGTTTAGTTGCTGGAAACGAACAGGCCGGACAGCAGGAGAAACCCGAGCAGCGGCAGTGCAAGAATCAACAGCAGTTTCAAACGTAGCGGGGCGTTTTTGAGCATGGCCCTTGAACCTCATTCCAATTAAATTCGTTGAGGCGCCAGGTTGTCGAATTGCTGTTTTTATCTGCGCACATCTCCACCGGATGGTAATGGAACGGCCAAGTGCTATCGCCTTGAATCTGGCGCCAAAAGTTTGTTTGAGGCGCCAATATCCAGTTGCCTTGATGTGGATCAGCAAACGGTCATTTATCGCAGGCAGTCGTTGAGTTCATGACCAGCGGCTTGCGTTCCAGATTCAGCGCCAGCACGCTGATCAGCACCACCAGTGCGCCGACGAAGATCATCAGGGTGGGCCGCTCGCCCAGAGCAACGGACGCCATGGCCATGGCCGTCGGTGGCACCAGATACAGCGTCATCGTCGCCCGGCTCAGGTCGACGTGCGACAGCACGAATGCCCAGGCGAGGTAGGCCAGGGCACTGGGAAACAACCCCAGCGCCAGCACCGCCAGTTGCACATGGGTCGGAGCCGCGAGCACCTGCGCGCTCAGCCCCGGCAGGTACACCAACAGCAACGCCGTCCCCGACCACACCGTGTAGCAGACCAGCGTCAGCCCGTTGTACCGCCGGCAATGGTGTTTCTGCAGGGCGAAGTAAATGCTCCAGGACAACGCGGCCAGCAGGATCAACAGGCCGTGGGCGTCGATGTCGCCAAAACCGCGATCACCGGCGACCACGATCATCACGCCGATCAGCCCGAGCAACACGCAACCCCAGCGCCAGGGGCTGACGTTGTCCTTGAACACGAACCGCGCCAGCAATGTGCTGAACAGCGGCACCGATTGCGCCAGGACACTCGACGCACCAGCGCTGACCCCTTGCTGGCCGAAATTGATCGCCACGTGATGCAGGCTGACGGCGAAAAAGCCCAGGCCGAACAGCAATGGCAAGTCGCGCAGGCGTGGCAGGCTGATGCCTTTGATCAGCGCGATCAGGGCCATGAACACCGAGGCCACCAGAAAACGCAGCAGCGCCAGGTGCACCGGGTCGTAGGCTTGCAGGCCAATGTGAATGCCGCTGGGGGAATACCCCCAGCACGCCACGACGAACGCCATGGCCAGGATGATCTTGATTGGGGAGGGGCTTGTGAGCGCTTGCATGAGGTCGGCACCGATAGGCAGGTACTGCGAGTATCGGAACCCTGACCGTTCGCCACAACTGACTTATACTGCGTCAATTATTCACTTTGGATGACGTATGGAGCTGGCGCAGATTCGCATGTTCAAGACCGTTGCCGACGTCGGCAGCATCGCCCGTGCGGCCGAGTTGTTGCATTGCGTGCCGTCGAACATCACCGCGCGGATCAAGGCGCTGGAAGCGGAGCTGGGTGTTGCGCTGTTCCTGCGTGAAGGCCGCGGGCTGCGCATCAGTCCGTCGGGGCAGACGTTTCTGGCCTATGCCGAAAGAATCCTGGCCCTGACGGCCGAGGCCAAACGCGCCCTGGACCCTGCGGCCGAGCCGTCCGGCCCGCTGCGCATCGGCGCCATCGAGTCTTCGGCCACCGGCCGTTTGCCGCGCCTGCTGGCCAAGTTCCACAAGCGCTATCCGGCCGTGGCGCTGGAATTGACCACCGGCAGTTGGGGCCAGTTGCTCGATGACACCCTCAGCCATCGCCTCGACGGCGCCATCGTGGCGGTGGACGTCGAGCGCTCGCACCTCAAGCGCACGCCGATGTACCGCGAAGAGTTGCTGCTGATCGCCTCGACCTCCCTGGGACCGGTGCGCGACATCGCCGACTTGCAGGACAAGACCGTGTTCATGTGGCCCCAGGGCTGCCCGTATCGTGCGGCGCTGGAGCATTGGCTGTTACGCCAGGGGCAGGCGCTGCCGATTGTCAGCCTGGCCAGCTACGGCGCGATCGTCGGTTGCGTGAGTGCGGGGGCAGGGGTGGCACTGGTGCCCAAGGGCGTGTTCGACCAGTACGCCAAGGGCGCCGGTTGCGCGGGCTATGAATTCCCGGACCTGACGGCCATCGACAACCTGTTTTACTGGCACGAAAACGCCGGGGTTCACCCAGCGCGGGAGGCGTTTGTGGCGATGTTGCGGGAGGAGTTTGCCTGAGCTCTGGCACCTGGACTTGTAGGAGCGAGCTTGCTCGCGATGGCGGTGTATCTGCTGACAATTATGTCGACTGACACGCCGTCATCGCGAGCAAGCTCGCTCCTACAGGTCAGGTGTGTCAGTCGACAACATCGTTTCTGGTACACCGCCATCGCGAGCAAGCCCGCTCCCACAGATGGATTTTTCCCCCAGTCAGGTTCCGGGCGGTGAATCAGGTTTTTGCCACATCCCGCATCAACAACCCAAACTGCAAGTCCACCGCATCCGGAATCGGCAGGTACACCGTGTGGCCATCCCCCGGTGCCACGTCGATGGCCTGGCCCTTGATGTCGTGCAATTGGTGCAGATCGAAATGGAAATTGCCCTTGGGGGTCATCAGTTCCATGTGATCGCCCAGGGCAAAGCGGTTCTTCACCTTGACCTCGGCCAGTCGATCACGGCGTAAACCGGTCAGTTCACCGACGAACTGCTGGCGCTCGGACACCGAGCTGCCGTTCTGGTAGTTCTGATACTCATCATGCACATGTCGGCGCAGGAAACCTTCGGTGTACCCGCGCTGGGCGAGGGATTCCAGGTCGGTCATCAGGCTGCGGTCGAATTCGCGCCCGGCTACGGCGTCGTCGATGGCCCGACGGTAGACCTGGGTGGTGCGCGCGCAATAGAAGTGCGATTTGGTCCGGCCTTCGATTTTCAGCGAGTGCACGCCCATGCGGGTCAGGCGCTCGACATGCTGCACGGCGCGCAAGTCCTTGGCGTTCATGATGTAGGTGCCGTGCTCGTCCTCGAAGGCCGGCATCAGCTCGTCCGGGCGATTGGCTTCCTGCAACAGGAACACCTGGTCGGTGGGGGCGCCAATGCCCAGGGTCGGTTGCGGTTCGAAGGTTTGCACGATATCGCCGACGGCGTTTTCCGTGGCTTCCTGCGCCGTGTATTTCCAGCGACAGGCGTTGGTGCAGGTGCCCTGGTTGGCGTCGCGTTTGTTCATGTAACCCGACAGCAGGCAGCGCCCGGAGTAAGCCATGCACAACGCGCCGTGGACAAACACTTCCAGCTCCATGGCCGGCACCTGCTGGCGGATTTCGTCGATTTCCTCCAGCGACAGTTCCCGCGACAGGATGATCCGGCTTACCCCCTGCAACTGCCAGAATTCGACACTCGCCCAGTTGACCGTATTGGCCTGCACCGACAGGTGGATCGGCATCTGCGGGAAGTGCCGGCGCACCAGCATGATCAGGCCGGGGTCGGACATGATCAGGGCATCCGGCGCCATGGCGATCACCGGTTCCAGGTCCTTGAGGAAGGTCTTGAGCTTGGCATTGTGCGGCGCGATGTTGACCACCACGTAAAAACGCTTGCCCTGGGCCTGGGCCTCGCGGATACCGAGTGCGAGGTTGGCGTGATCGAATTCGTTGTTGCGCACCCGCAGGCTGTAGCGCGGCTGGCCGGCGTACACCGCATCGGCGCCGTAGGCGAAGGCGTAGCGCATGTTTTTCAGGGTGCCGGCGGGGGCGAGCAGTTCGGGCGTGGCGAGGGTCATGAGCGTGTCGATCGCAAAAGCCGGGCAGGGTAACGGCCTTGCCCGCGGGTTTCATTGATCTGGATCTATGCTTGATGAACAAACGGATGGCACTCGCGCGAACCGTGGCGGACTAAGCATCAGGGCGCGACCTGCGTCGCTTTGGACTGGCATGGATCGGACATGAACGAACAGACGGTACACAACAAATCACTGGTGATCCTGCTCGGGCTGGTCACGGCGGCTTTTATCTGGATTCTGCTGCCCTTCTACGGGGCGGTGTTCTGGGCGGTGATCCTCGGGATCCTCTTTGCGCCCATGCAGCGGCGCCTGCAACTGAAGCTGGGCTGGCAACGCAACTTCACATCGGCGCTGACCCTGGGCATCTGCCTGGTCATCGCGATTCTGCCGATGATCATCCTCGGCATCCTGCTGGTCCAGGAAGGGACGGCGGTGTACAAGCGCATCGAAAGTGGCGAGCTGGATATCGCCGGTTATGTCACGCATTTCAAGCACAGCTTGCCGGCGTACTTTCAGCACCTGCTGGATCGGGCCGGCCTGGGCGAGCTGGAGGGGTTGCGCGAGAAAATCGTCAAAAGTGCGGTGAGCGGCAATGAATTCATCACCAGCCAGGCCTTCAGCTTCGGCCAGGGCACGTTCGATTTCCTGGTGAGCTTCTTCATCATGCTCTACCTGCTGTTCTTTTTTCTGCGCGACGGCGCCGAGCTGGCGCGCAAGATGCGCACCGCAGTTCCGCTGGAGGAACACCAGAAGCGTCGTTTGCAGCTCAAGTTCAATCGCGTGGTGCGGGCCACGGTCAAGGGCAACCTGGTGGTGGCCATGACGCAAGGCGCGCTGGGCGGGCTGATTTTCTGGTTTCTCGATATTCCCAGTGCATTGCTCTGGGCTGTGCTGATGGCGTTTCTGTCACTGTTGCCGGCGGTCGGTGCGGGGATCGTCTGGGCGCCGGTGGCAGTGTTTTTCCTGTTCAGCGGGGCGATCTGGCAGGGTGTGGTGCTGGGGCTGTTCGGGGTGTTCGTGATCGGCCTGGTGGACAACGTGCTGCGCCCGATTCTGGTGGGCAAGGACACCAAGATGCCGGACTACCTGATTCTCATCTCGACCCTGGGCGGCCTGGCGATTTTCGGGCTCAACGGCTTCGTCATCGGGCCGCTGATCGCGGCGCTGTTCATGTCGAGCTGGTCGATCTTCATCGAAACCAAACCGCGGGTGCTGCTGCCCTAGGCGCTGAAACGCTCGGTGTCGAGGCGTTGCGACAAGGCTTTGGCGGCGTTGAGCGAAGTGAGCGGGCCGCTGATTGGCTCGCCGTCCTGCATCAGATACCAGCAGGCGAGCAGGCCCAGTTCTCTGAGCGAGGCGGGAACGGCGCTGCCGATAACGGACATGATTTTGACCTGGGACATAAGTACCTCCATCAATCTATGGAGCTACTTTATGAGCCTCGCGCTTGAACGAGAAATCAACGCTTTCAATAGTGGTCATTGACGCGAGTGAGGCCAAGCGACCGTCTGTCGGGTCAGTCGACCACCAGGTCCAGCAAATGCACCACTTCCTGTTCGTTGAGCAGGCCTTTGCGCACCAGGTTCTCCGCCATCAGCGAAAGAAACTTGGCGCTGCGGTGACCTTCCAGCTGTTTGAGCTCGGTCAGGGCGCTGTACACCTTGCCTGAGGTGCACAAGCTGATGTCGCGATGCGGATTCTGTGTGGGCATGAGCGCGTCCTTGTTGTTATCAAGCTGTTATTGACGGACAGGTTCCAGCTTGCGGATCTGTCATGACAAAAATATGACTGCCTTACCGGATCGGCATTGTCCCGATAGCGACCTCGACGAAAGGTATACAGACTTCCCTGTGGGAGCGGGCTTGCTCGCGATGGCGGCCTTCGACTTTGTACATATCCGTTGTTGCGGTAACGGCCGGGCTCCTGTGGGAGCGAGCCTGCTCGCGATGGCGGTCTTACGGCGTACATATCCATTGCAGCGGTCACGGCCGCTTATGGTTTCGCCCTTACGGCGACTCACTTTTTTTACAAGCGCCTAAAAAAAGTAAGCAAAAAAACGCTCGCCCCAGCGTACGGCCCCTCGCTGGCGCTCGGGGTTCCTTCGCTCCGGCATCCATCCGGGGACATCGCCTCCGGTTTGCTTCGCTGCACCTCCTCTCGATGTGTGCGGCTGCGCCGCACGGCGCTGCGCGCCTTCTCCCCGGATGAATGCCTCCACTCAGCCTGCCGAAGGGGCGGGTGGATCAAGAGCAAGATCAAAAGCAGGATCAAGAGCCTGCTGTTTCCCTCTGTAGGAGCGAGCATGCTCGCGATGGTCGTTAACGATGACGCGGGCTGTCTGATGCCCCGCGGTGTTCTTGCAACCATCGCGAGCAAGCTCGCTCCTACAGGGGGAGGTGGTGCGCTCGACAGGCATAAAAAAGCCCTGCTATCAGGCAGGGCTTTTGGGGCTGTTACCACCGGCCGTAACCATGGGGTGGGCCGTAGTAGCCGCGGGGTGGGCCGTAGTAGACCGGGGCAGGGCGGTAGTAGATCGGTTGCTGTACGTACACCGGTGCCGGTTGGTAATAGACCGGTGGGGGCGGTGGTGCGTAGTAGACCGGGGCCGGTTGTGCGTATACGGGCTGCGGTGCGACGTAGACCGGTCGGTTGCTGTTGATGATGGCCGAGCCGACAATGGCCGAGCCAACGATCGCGCCAAATACCGCCGGGCCTTGCCAACCGCCACCGCCATGCGCCTCTGCCTGCCCTGCGACAGCCAGAGCGCCGATCAGCAAGGCAGCTGCGGGGATTTTACGGATCATGATAATTCCTCGGTTCTTCAACCCGATGCCTGTGTCTGCGATAGACCCAGGAATAGTCTCGGGGATACCTATAAGACAACGGTTTCTGAAAATTCTGCACAGCCGTTGGGTAAATTTTGTGTAAGGTCTGTACCGGCTTGCTTACCGTCGTGCTGCCTTGGGCAGGCGCGTTCTCACGAAGGAGATGTCTGATGCAGATGAACCCCAACAAAGACACCCAATTGTGCATGTCCCTGTCGGGGCGTCCGGGCAATTTCGGCCTGCGCTTTCACAATCATCTGTACGAGCAGTTGGGCCTGAATTTTTATTACAAGGCTTTCAGCAGCCAGGACCTGACCGGCGCCGTTGGTGGTATCCGGGCGCTGGGCATCCGTGGCTGCGGCGTGTCGATGCCGTTCAAGGAAGACTGCATCGCGCTGGTCGATGAGCTGGACGCCTCGGCTGCGGCCATTGCCTCGATCAACACCATCGTCAACACCAACGGTCACCTCAAGGCCTACAACACTGACTACATCGCCATCGCCCAACTGCTGGACACCCACCAGGTGCCCAAGGAATCGACCTTTGCCCTGCGCGGCAGCGGTGGCATGGCCAAGGCCGTGGCCAGTGCCCTGCGCGATGGTGGCTACCAGAACGGTCTGATCGTCGCCCGCAACGAGCGCGCGGGGCAGGCGCTGGCGCAATCCCTGGGGTATGAATGGCAGGCTGAACTGGGCGAGCGGCGTCCGCACATGCTGATCAACGTGACGCCGATCGGCATGACGGGCGGCGCCGAGGCCGATCAACTGGCGTTCGAGGCCCAGGCGATCGAGGCGGCGCAGACGGTTTTCGATGTGGTGGCGATTCCTTCGGAAACCCCGCTGATCGTGCGGGCGCGGGCTGAAGGTAAAAAGGTGATCACCGGCCTGGAAGTGATTGCGATCCAGGCGCTGGAGCAGTTCGTGCTGTACACCGGTGTGCGGCCGACGGTTGAGCAGTTCGAGAAGGCGGTGGCGTTTGCTCGGGGGTGATTCTGCCTGGTAGTGATGCGGTGGCTGTCCTGGCCTCATCGCGAGCAGGCTCGCTCCCACAGGGATCACCAATAGCCTGTGGGAGCGGGCTTGCCCGCGATGGGGCCAGAACAGTCAACATCAGACCATCAGGCTATTCCAACCGCGCCAACCGCTCCTCCAGCGCCGCAATCCGCGCTTCCAGCTCTTCGATCCGCTCCAGCGAAACACCGCCACCGGCGCTGCGCTCGGTCGGGTTCTGGCGGGCGGCGAGGATCGCTTCGATGTCCGCCGGATCGCCCAGGGCGTGGGTGTAACGGTCTTCTCGCTGCCCGGCCTGGCGCGGGATCAGTACAGCCAGGCCGCGGGCGATCAGGCGCTCGAGCTGGTGCACCACCTGCTCGGCGTCCTCGAAATCATGCATGCGCCCGCTGCGGGTCAGCAGCTCGTTGACCGTCTGCGGCCCGCGCAGGAACATCAGCCCGGTGAGAATCACCTGCGCCGGCACCAGTTCCAGCGCCTTGTCGACCTTGTGCTCCCAGCGGTCGGCGCGGCTGCCCATCACCAGTTTGGCGAAACCCCGGCCTTCGAGGGCGCGCAGGCTCTGGCCGACCTGGCCCTGGGTGAGGTTCATCACCGGTTCCCGGCTGGTTTTCTGGTTGCAGGCGATCACCAGCGCATTGAGTGTCAGCGGATAGGTTTCCGGGCTGGTGGCCTGTTTCTCGATCAGCGACCCCAGGATGCGGATTTCCGTGCTGTTGAGCCGTGGCTCGTCGAACGTGGTTTCTTGCTCACTCATGATGCTGCGTCCTTACCCCGATTCATAATCTGATCCTGCTGGCATGCACTTTAGATGGGCGCGCGCCAATGGCAACCGAATTCGGTCATCAAAACGCCATTGTTGCATGACTTTATTTTTACCCGCAGGCGAGCGCCGCAAGGATCGCACCTCGCTATAATCGCTCCCACGTTTCACTCCTGTCATCACACGAGACTGCCATGACCATTTCCCTGTACGACGCTTCCGTCCCGGTTTTCAAGCAAATGCTCACCGCCCTGAGCGACGTCCTGCATAAGGCCGAAGCCCACGCCACGGCGAAGAATATCGACGCCAACGCCTTCCTGCAGGCGCGCCTGTACCCGGACATGTTCCCGCTGGTGCGTCAGGTGCAGATCGCCGTTGATTTCGCCAAGGGCGTTTCCTCGCGCCTGGCCGAAGTCGAAGTGCCGAAGTACGACGATACCGAAACCACCTTCGCCGAGCTGCAAGCGCTGCTGACCAAGGTCCTGGCCTACATCGGCGAGATCAAACCCGAGCAGATCAATGGCAAGGAAGGCATCGAGATCGTCACCCGTCCGGGCACGCCGAAAGAGAAGCGCTTCTCCGGCCAGGCCTACCTGCTGACCTACGGCCTGCCGCAGTTCTTCTTCCACGTCACCACCGCCTACGCGCTGCTGCGCCACAATGGTGTGGAAGTGGGCAAGCGCGACTATATGGGGGCGTTCTAATCGCAACCCTGTAGGTGTAGGAGCGAGCTTGCTCGCGATAAAGGTTCAGGCACCGCGGTGTGTCAGGCCGTCAGCGTTATCGTTGACGTCCAATCGCGAGCAAGCTCGCTCCTACAGAAACCGCAGCCAATTGGCTGCGGTTTTTTTTCATCCGTGCAATCTACGCCTTCTGCTCTTCACCCAGGCAAGCCGCCGCCGTGAACAGCACGTCGGTGGAGGAGTTCAGCGCCGTCTCCGCCGAGTCCTGCAATACACCGATGATGAAGCCGACCGCCACCACCTGCATGGCGATTTCGCTGGGGATGCCGAACAGGCTGCACGCCAATGGAATCAGCAGCAACGAGCCGCCGGCCACGCCCGAGGCGCCGCAGGCGCAAATGGCCGCGACGACGCTGAGCAGGATGGCGGTGGGGATGTCCACGGCGATGCCCAGGGTATTCACCGCCGCCAGGGTCAGCACGGTGATGGTGATTGCCGCGCCCGCCATGTTGATGGTCGCGCCCAGCGGGATCGACACCGAGTAGGTGTCTTCATGCAGACCCAGGCGTTTGCTCAGTTCCAGATTGACCGGGATGTTCGCCGCCGAGCTGCGGGTGAAGAAGGCGGTGATGCCGCTTTCGCGCAGGCACATGATCACCAGCGGGTAAGGGTTGCGGCGCAGTTTCCAGAACACGATCAGCGGGTTCATCACCAGCGCCACGAACAGCATGCAGCCCAGCAGCACCAGCAGCAGTTGCGCATAGCCGACCAGGGCGCCGAAGCCGGAGGTGGCGAGGGTCGAGGCCACCAGGCCGAAAATCCCCAGGGGCGCAAAACGGATCACCAGACGCACGATCAGGGTGATGCCATTGGACAGGTCATCCAGTACCTGGCGGGTGGTGTCGCCGGCGTGGCGAATGGCGACGCCCATGCCGATGGCCCAGGCCAGGATGCCGATGAAGTTGGCGTTGATCAGGGCACTGACCGGGTTGTCCACCACGCTCAGCAGCAGGCTTTGCAGCACTTCACTGATGCCGCCCGGTGCCGTGACGGCAACGTCCTGGGTGCTCAGCACCAGGCTGGACGGGAACATCATGCTGGCCACGACCGCGACCACCGCCGCGCCAAAGGTGCCGAGCAGGTACAGGAACAGAATCGGGCGGATGTGGGTTTCCTGGCCGTGCTTGTGGTTGGCGATGGACGCCATGACCAGCACGAACACCAGGATCGGCGCGACGGCCTTGAGCGCCGCGACGAACACCTTGCCGATGAACGCCGTGGATTTGGCCGCGTCCGGCGCCAGCAGCGCCAGGGCAATGCCGGCGATCAGGCCGATGATGATTTGCGAAACCAGGCTCAAGCCTTTCAAGCGTTGCAGCAGTGAAGGGGGTGAAGCAGTCATAACACAACATCTCTGATTGATAGGGCGCGGGGGGTGTTGCGACATCGAGGCCAATCACTGGCTGATGGACAGGGTTTGAAAATCGCAGGGCGCGGATTTTATCACAGCGTCTGTAGTCTTCCGCTGTCAGACCTGTGGCCAACTGTCGCCCGATCGAGCAAGTCGATTTGCAGGTTCGTGCAACCATGTGAAGGCACAGTCTGTTAACATCGGCCATCCTCATTTTCATCATTGCCAGTGGGCCTTCGGGCTAGCGCTGGTGTCGTCGTTTTTTCTGGAGTTGCACATGCTGTTGCCCATTCTTCTGTTGTCTGCCGCCGGTTTCACGGTGCTGACCACGGAATTCGTCATCGTCGGCCTGCTGCCGGCCATCGCCCGGGACCTTGAGGTCACCATCCCGCAAGCCGGCCTGCTGGTGACCCTGTTCGCCTTCACCGTGGCGGCGTTCGGGCCATTCCTGACCGCTTATTTCGCCCGCTTCGAGCGGCGCAAGCTGTTCATTTCGGTGCTGATCATGTTCGGTCTGGCCAACACCCTGGCGGCCTTCGCCCCGAATATCTGGGTGATGGCCTTCGCCCGCCTGGTGCCTGCGCTGGGCCTGCCGGTGTTCTGGGCCCTGGCCAGCGAGACGGCGGTGGACATCGTCGGGCCGGATTACGCCGGGCGCGCCATCGCCAAGATCGGCTTCGGCATCGTCTGCGCCACGGTGTTCGGCATCCCGGTCGGCACGCTGATTTCCGATGCGTTCGGCTGGCGCACGGCCTTCGGTCTCCTGGCGGTGATTGCCTTTGCCAAGGCCTTGCTGCTGTTTATCTATTTGCCAAAAACCAGCCTGCATCAGCATCAGGTGAGCCTGCGTTCGCAATTCAAGATCCTGCGCAGCCCGTTGATGCTTGGCCATGTGCTGCTGTCGATCATAGTATTCAGCGGCATGTTCACCGCCTACACCTACCTGGCGGACATTCTCGAACGCCTCGCCGGCTTCAATGGCACGGTGGTCGGCTGGTGCCTGATGGGCTTCGGCGCGGTGGGCCTGATCGGTAACTCGCTGGGTGGACGCGCAGTGGATCGTCACCCGCTGATCGCGTCGATGACCTTTTGCGCGTTCATGATCGCCGGCATGGTCACCCTGGTGCCGAACATTCACTCGCCGCTCGGGCTGGCGGCGGCCATGGGCATCTGGGGCGTGACCCAGGCGGCGTTGTTCCTGGTCAGCCACGTGCGCTTGATGAAAGCCGCACCGGAGGCGCCGGCCTTTGCCGCGTCGCTGAACATCGCCGGAGCCAACCTCGGTATCGGCCTGGGCGCGATGATCGGCGGCCGGGTGATCGACAGCGTCGGCTTGCAGGGGCTGGGCTTTGCCGCCGCGGGCCTGATCCTGATGTCGATCCTGCTGGCCATGGCCCTGATGACCTTCAAGCCCCGGGAAGTCTGCGCCTGAGGCCTTAAAGGGCAGTGAACAGCTCGCGTCGGGCACCTTCGGTAATCGCAACGATGCCGGGGTGCTTGACCTTGCGCTCCACCGAAATGGCGTAGAACGACTCGGTCACCGCGTCGGTCTGCCCCAACACCTCCACGCCATACTGGCGCTTCACTTCTTCGGCGATCACGCTCGGGCCGATGAAGATCCCGCTTCCCGACTGCCCGAACGCCTGCATCAGGGCGCTGTCATCGAACTCGCCAACGATACGTGGCTGGATCTGCTGCTCGGCGAACCAGCGCTGCAAGCGGCTGCGCACCACGGTTTCCGGCCCCGGAATCAACAGCGGGGCACCGTGCAGGCGGTGGGGAAAGTCCTGGCCGTACTGCGCCGCCAGCTCGGCGGTGGCGAAAAAGCTGATGCCGCATTCCCCCAGCTTCTGGCTGTAGCCCTTGATGTCCAGGTGCGAAGGCATCGGGCTGTCGGAAATCACCAGGTCAAGGCGCTGGATCGCGAGGTCTGCCAGCAAGCGTTCGAGCTTGTCTTCGCGACACGTGATGCGCAGCGGTTCGTGCAATTCCATGGTCGGAGCGATCAGGCGGTAGACGATGGACTTGGGCACGACGTCGGCCACGCCCACCCGAAACAGGATCTGTTGTTCGTTCGGCTGCGCGCGCAGCATCAGTTCCAGCTCGCCTCCCAACTGAAACATCTGCTCGGCGTAGGGCAGGGTCTGGCGCCCGGCTTCGGTCAGTTCCAGCTGCCTGCCGACGCGGCGAAACAGCTCGATGCCGTAGGTCTGTTCGAGCAGGGAAATCTGCCCGCTGATGGTCTGGGGCGTCAGGTTCAGTTGCTCACAGGCCCGCACGATGCTGCCGGTCTTGGCCACCACCCAGAAGTAATGCAATTGGCGATAGTTGATCATGGCGTTCTACAGTTCGCAAAAACCGAAGTATAGACGGTAAAAATACGAATTTTCCTGAAGTATTTGTCTCCCTAAAATGCCTCGCTATCGACGGGTACTGAAATGACCCGTTACGTTCTATCGAGGAAAGCACGATGAAGCTTAAATCCACCGCACTGTTGATTGCGTCTGTACTCATGTTGGCCGGTTGCGATCAGGCGGAAAAGAGCGCCCAGCAACTGATGGGCAAGGCCGCCGAAAGCGCCAAACAGGCGATCGACGATACGCACAAGGCTGCCGAGCAGGCGCTCAGCGATGCCACCGGCGGATTGATCAGCAAGAAAGAATCGTCAGACGAAGATAAAGAGAAATCCGAATCGTCGTCCCAGGAAATCTAAACCGTAACAAAGAGAGTCAGGACTGACCCATGGAATACCTTCTGGAACTTGCTGCAAGCCCCACCGCCTGGGTCGCCCTGGCCACCTTGGTGGTGATGGAGATCGTGCTCGGTATCGACAACCTGATCTTCATCTCGATCCTGACCAACAAATTGCCCGAGCAGTATCGGCAGAAAGCCCGGCGTGTGGGTATCGGCATGGCGTTGATCATGCGCCTGGCGTTGTTGAGCACCATCGCGTTCATCGTGCAGTTGACGGCACCGGTCATCGAAATCCTTGGCCACGCCTTCTCCTGGAAAGACATGATCCTGATCGCGGGCGGCCTGTTCCTGTTGTGGAAGGCGACCACCGAGATCCATCACAGCATGGACCCGGCGCCGGAAGACCCGAAAACCGCGACCTCGACGGTCACCCTGGGGTTTGCCGCCGCCATCGGCCAGATCCTGATGCTGGACCTGGTGTTCTCCATCGACAGCATCATTACCGCCGTCGGCATGACCGAGCACTTGCCGATCATGATCATTGCCGTGGTGGTTTCGGTGCTGGTGATGTTGCTGGCCGCTGACCCGCTGGCCAAGTTCATCAACGACAACCCGACGGTGGTGATGCTGGCGCTGGGCTTCCTGATCATGATCGGCATGACGCTGATCGCCGAAGGTTTCGGCGCCCACGTACCGAAAGGTTACGTGTATGCAGCCATGGCCTTCTCGGCTGCGATCGAGGTGCTGAACATGATGTCCCGTCGGGCCAAGCAGAAGCGCATGAGCGCCGAAGCCGAAGTCTGATCGCGCAAAACCGCAACGGCCGCCTGCGCTCGAAAGAGCCCAGGCGGCCGTTTTCTATTGGGAGGAGGTAACGTTTCGCCCGTCAGTGTGCGGTGGCGTGGCGAGCGGTGGGTTTATCGAGTTTTTCCACCCGTGCCGTCGGGGCAGGGTGGTGGTGCCGGCGTGCGATGCGCAGGACTCCCCACAACATGGCGGCGGCAACAGCCAGCCAGCCGGAAATCAACATCACGATGGTCATTGTCAGGCTCATCAGTGCCTCCTCTTTGCCCTGCAGCGGGCACACACTCTGTACAGGTAACAGTCTAGTCGCTGCCGTGTGTCAGGCAATTGACCAAAGGTCGCCTGTTACCAACCAGTTCGCTCTATCGAAACTGCCTAACTACGGCTAAAGGCTATACCGTTGCCGACGAGCGTCCTATCATCCCCAGGTATTAACAGGGACAGGTAGAGAGTGATGATGGTTCGGGTTATTTCGCGAATTCGAATGGCAGCATTGATTGCCGGGTGTGTGGCAGGACTGGCCGGTTGCGCGGGCAGCGTGGCACCCGAGGTGCAGCGTCTGCCGCAGCGGGTGGAGCTTAGCGGCACGTTCTACCGGGGCACGAATTATCAGAGCGGGCCACAGGTACTGGCGAGCCTGCTGTCGCAATTGGGCGTGGTGATCACGCCAGGCTTGCTGGAAAAGCCCCTGCATCTGCCGGGCGCTGAAGCTCAGTTGCAAAAGAACATGCAGAACCTGGCGCGCGAGTACGGCATGGTCGTCTACCCGCTGGACGACAACCTGCCGGCCTTGCTGACTCAGGTCGCCGCGGGTTATCCGGTGATGGTGCGTTTCACCGAAGGCTCGGCGTTCTGGGCGGAGCAGCGGTACGCCATCCTTGCCGGGTACGATCGTCAGAAGCAGACCGTGCTGCTGCGTGCCGGCATGGACCGCCGCGAGCTGATGAGCTTCGGATCGTTCGAATCGGCCTTCAAGAATGCCGGCGGCTGGGCGGTGCTGATCCAGAAACCCAACCAGATTCCGGCCAACGTCGACCGTCAGCGCTGGTTGAATGCCGCCAATGACCTGGCCCAGGCCGGTCAGGAGCAGGCGGCGGCCCGGGCGAAAAAGGCGCTGGCGCCGTAATACCCTCCGTTCGTCATCTGCGTCGCACGGCCCCGTGCGAACGTCCTCTGAGGTGTAAGGCCCGCCATTCTGCGGGCCACACCCAGGAGGCGACCATGGCAGACTCCAAGCATCCTTCCGGCCCGCATTCATCCGAGCATTCGTCTGATGAAGGGTTGGGATTCGATCCCGACTCGCCGGACCTCGAAGATCCTCAGGTCGACCCCGCAGGCCCGGCCAAGGCCCCGCTCGACGTTGACCCGGACGAAGACACGAAGGCTCCCGCCAAGCCGTACGACCCGCTGGCCAATCTGAAACCCTGAAGTTTGAGTGAGGTGTGTATGTCGACCGATTCGAGTTTCGATGACAAAAAACGCCCGGACAGTGTGCCCACGACCCCGGAAGAAGACCTTGACCCGGTGATGGACCCGGACAGCCCGCTGCGCGACCCGCTGGCCCGGCCAGCAGTGGCGCCGAAGGACCCGAGTGCGGGGGATGGCATTCCGGATGATGACCAGATGCCGTTGCCGAATGATTGATTCAGAGTTGTTGGGTTAACCACAAGAACCACTGTGGGAGCGAGCCTGCTCGCGATTGCGGTATGTCAGTCACATTATCGTCGACTGGCATCCTTTATCGCGAGCAGGCTCGCTCCCACAGGGGGAGAGTCAGGGGATTGAGATTATTTGGAAGCCTCAGCCACCCCACCCTGACGCTGTTTCAGGTTCTTCTGCGACTTGTACTCCAGCGCCACCGACGGCACCTCTGCGCTCTTGCCGGTCTCGACCCAGTTGCGAATGCGGCTGGCGTCGGCGAAGTGCGTGTATTTGCCGAACGCGTCGAGAATCACCAGGGCCACCGGGCGGTTGCTCATCCGGGTCACCAGCACCAGGCAGTGCCCGGCTTCGTTGGTGAAGCCGGTCTTGGTCAGGGAGATGTCCCAGTTCGGCTTGCCCACCAGGTGGTCGGTGTTACGAAAACCCAGGCTGTAGTTGGGCTTGCGGAACGACACGGTTTTTTCCTTGGTGGTGCTCAGTTCGGTGAGGATCGGATACTTGTGCGCGGCGATCAGCAGTTTGCTCAGGTCGCGGGCGGTGGAGACGTTGCGTGGCGACAGCCCGGTCGGTTCGACGTAGTGCGTGCTGGTCATGCCCAGCGCCTTGGCCTTGGCGTTCATCGCCGCAATGAACGCGGCATAACCACCCGGATAGTGGTGCGCCAGGCTGGCGGCGGCGCGGTTTTCCGAGGACATCAGGGCGATCAGCAGCATTTCCCGGCGCGGCATTTCGCTGTTGAGCTTGACCCGGGAGAACACACCCTTCATTTCCGGGGTGTCGCTGATGTTGATCGAGATGTACTCGTCCATGTTCTGCCTGGCTTCGACCACCACCAGCGCGGTCATCAATTTGCTCACCGAGGCAATTGGCACGACCACGTCCGGGTTGCTGGCGTAGATGACTTTGTTGGTCTGCAGGTCCATCAGCAGGGCGCTGCCGGAAGCGATCTTCAGTTGCTTGGTGTCTCGGGGAGCGGCGGTTTCCGCAGCATCCACCGTTGGCGTGAGGAACGTCCCTGTAGTAAATGCGAAAAACAGACTCAGGATGGAAAGACGAATTTTCACGCTGGCAGACTCATAAGGTTGGATTAGCCGTTTTGTAACGGACTGTTTCTTAAAAACCAGGCATTCTAAAAGTATGGCTGAAGAACTGTCGATGGTTGTTCAATCAACCGGTGAAAGTCCTTGAAAGTCCCCATAAAACAGCAGGTTTCCGGCGAATGGTCAGGTCATTCCTGCGGGCAAGAAAAACCCCGCCAATGGCGGGGTTCTTTGGTACGTAGCTGAACTCAGCTGTGCAGGGTTTCGGCTGCGTACAAAGTGTTTTCCAGCAGGCAGGCACGGGTCATCGGGCCTACGCCACCCGGCACCGGGGTGATCCAGCCGGCTCGGGGCAGGGCGGTCTCGTAAACGACGTCGCCGACCAGCTTGCCGTCATCCTGGCGATTGATGCCGACGTCGATCACGATCGCACCTTCCTTGATCCATTCGCCCTTGACCAGGCCCGGCTTGCCGGCAGCGACCACCACCAGGTCGGCACGGCCGACGTGGCCCGCCAGGTCCTTGGTAAAACGGTGCGTGACGGTCACGGTGCAACCGGCCAGCAGCAGTTCCATGGCCATTGGGCGACCGACGATGTTCGAGGCACCGACGACGACGGCGTCCATCCCGTACAGATCCGCCCCGGTGCTTTCCAGCAGGGCCATGATGCCTTTGGGTGTGCACGGGCGCAGCAGCGGGATGCGCTGGGCCAGGCGGCCGACGTTATAAGGGTGGAAACCGTCGACGTCTTTGTCCGGGCGGATACGCTCGAGCAACCTGGAAGCGTCCAGGTGTTCAGGCAGCGGCAGTTGCAGCAGGACGCCGTCGATTGCCGGGTCTTCGTTCAGGCGGTCGATCAGGTCGGTCAGCGCCTGCTGAGTGGTTTCGGCAGGCAGGTCGTAGGCTTGGGAAATGAAGCCGACCTCTTCACAGTCCTTACGCTTGTGCGAGACATAAACCTGAGAGGCGGGATCGCTGCCGACCAGGATCACCGCGAGACCGGGGGTGCGCAGGCCTTGCTGGCGGCGCTCGGTAACGCGTTTGGCGATCTGCTGGCGCAGGCTGGCGGCGATCGATTTGCCGTCGATTAGTTGTGCAGTCATTGCGCGTGATTAACCATCGAGAGGGGAAAAAAGAGAACGCATTCTCGCATGTCGTGCGGTGAGGGCAAAGGCGCTTGGTCTGCAAATTCCCCTAAGCCCTTTAATTAAATGAATTTTTTATAAAAAGGATTTGACGACCTTGGGGGCGCTCTATACTATTCGTCGCACTTGTCGGGCACAGCCTAGCACTGGTTAAGAAGGTCGAGCAGAATCGAGGTTTTGCGAGGCTGAAAAGCACTTAGTTTGTAGTCCTTCAAGGGTACAGATTAATAAGGCGCCCGTAGCTCAGCTGGATAGAGCATCCGCCTTCTAAGCGGATGGTCGCAGGTTCGAGTCCTGCCGGGTGCGCCATTAGGCAGCTTTGGCACAAGTAACGCGATATGGTGGGCGTAGCTCAGTTGGTAGAGCACGGGATTGTGACTCCCGTTGTCGTGGGTTCGATCCCCATCGTCCACCCCATATTTCGAAAGGCGCCAGATTAACAGTCTGGCGCCTTTGCTTTAACAGCTTCATCCGCGGATGTGGTGGAATTGGTAGACACACTGGATTTAGGTTCCAGCGCCGCGAGGCGTAAGAGTTCGAGTCTCTTCATCCGCACCAAACAAGCTTCAATCATGGCTTAGGCCAGGCTGGAGTTGTACAGAGAGGTTGTTTGGCTTCTTTGTCATGCAATATGGTGGGCGTAGCTCAGTTGGTAGAGCACGGGATTGTGACTCCCGTTGTCGTGGGTTCGATCCCCATCGTCCACCCCATATTTCGAAAAGGCGCCAGATTTAACAGTCTGGCGCCTTTTTTTGTTTCAGCGGTGTGCTTTTGGCGGCGTTGATGTCGCAGATGCCGGGTTGCAAGTGCAGGGCGTTTCGTCGAATTTATAGTGTTCGATGATGCCGTGCTGTTGGGCGGTCCCGCTTGCGGGATTGGCTGTCGGGGCGTTGCTCGGCGCACTCTTCTATATATAGAAGGGTTGACGCAGAGCCTCGGCGTGATGGGTTGTATTTGCTAGCGGAGCGGGGTGCATCACTGCGTTCGCTCCTATAAATTGCCTGCCGTGTTTTTACCCGTTTTCAGTAGGGTGACTTCTTGAGTTTGACCCTCTAGAATGCATGCCCTTGATTCTTGGGTCGGTAACGGCCGGCTAACGTCTGTGCAACGAGGAATATCCATGCAAGTTTCTGTTGAAAATACTTCTGCTCTTGAGCGCCGCATGAGCATCACCGTGCCGGCTGAGCGCATCGAGACTCAGGTCAACAAGCGTCTGCAGCAGACTGCCCAGAAGGCCAAGATTGCCGGCTTCCGTCCAGGCAAGGTGCCAATGAGCGAAATCAAGCGCCGTTTCGGTGCTGATGCGCGCCAGGAAGCTGTGGGTGACGTGATCCAGGCTTCTTTCTACGAAGCTGTCGTCGAGCAGAAGCTGAACCCGGCTGGTTCGCCGTCGATCGAGCCAAAATCCCTGGAAGCTGGCAAGGACCTGGAATACGTTGCCGTATTCGAAGTGTTCCCTGAGTTCACCGTTGCCGGTTTCGAAGGTATTGCTGTTGAGCGCCTGAGCGCTGAAGTGGCCGATGCCGACCTGGACAAGATGCTGGACGTACTGCGCAAGCAGAACACCCGTTTCGAAGTGGCCGATCGCGCTGCCCAGAACGATGACCAACTGAACATCGACTTCGTTGGCAAGGTCGACGGCGAAGCATTCGCTGGCGGTTCCGCCAAGGGCACTCAGCTGGTGCTGGGTTCCGGTCGCATGATCCCTGGCTTCGAAGAAGGCCTGGTCGGCGCTAAAGCCGGCGAAGAGCGCGTTCTGAACTTGACCTTCCCCGAGGACTACCAGAACCTCGAGCTGGCTGGCAAAACCGCCGAGTTCACCGTCACCGTGAACAGCGTTTCCGCGCCAACCCTGCCAGAGCTGAACGAAGAGTTCTTCGCTCAATTCGGCATCAAGGAAACCGGTCTGGAAGGCTTCCGCGCCGAAGTTCGCAAGAACATGGAGCGTGAACTGCGTCAGGCCATCAAGTCCAAGGTCAAGAACCAGGTCATGGACGGTCTGCTGGCCTCCAACCCGATCGAAGTGCCAAAGGCTCTGCTGTCCAACGAAGTTGACCGTCTGCGCGTGCAGGCTGTTCAACAGTTCGGCGGCAACATCAAGCCAGACCAGCTGCCGGCCGAGCTGTTCGAAGAGCAAGCCAAGCGTCGCGTTGTCCTGGGCCTGATCGTGGCTGAAGTGGTCAAGCAACACGAACTCAAGCCTGACGAAGCGCGCGTTCGCGAGATGATTCAAGAGATGGCTTCTGCTTACCAGGAACCTGAGCAAGTCGTGTCCTGGTACTACAAGAACGACCAGCAACTGAACGAAGTTCGTTCGGTTGTGCTGGAAGAGCAAGTTGTGGATACTGTTCTGCAGAAAGCTAGCGTGACCGACAAATCGGTCTCTTACGAAGAAGCGGTCAAGCCGGTAGAAGCTCCACAAGCCGACTGATTGCGCCTGCGTTAAGACGTAAACACCATAAGCCAGCATTCGTGCTGGCTTATGCGTTTTCAAGACATAACTATTTTGGGAGTGACTGCAGAGCATGTTCCGTAATTCGTATATTCAGCAGAACTCTGATATCCAGGCCGCAGGCGGCCTGGTCCCGATGGTTGTCGAGCAATCTGCTCGTGGCGAGCGCGCCTATGACATCTACTCGCGTCTTCTCAAGGAGCGAGTGATCTTTCTGGTGGGTCCTGTAGAGGACTACATGGCCAACCTGATCTGTGCGCAATTGCTGTTCCTTGAAGCGGAAAACCCGGACAAGGACATCCATCTCTATATCAACTCCCCGGGCGGTTCGGTGACGGCGGGCATGTCGATCTACGACACCATGCAGTTCATCAAACCCAACGTATCGACTACCTGCATCGGCCAGGCGTGCAGCATGGGCGCATTCCTGCTGACCGCGGGTGCCCCAGGCAAGCGTTTCTGCCTGCCAAACTCGCGCGTGATGATTCACCAGCCACTGGGCGGTTTCCAGGGCCAGGCTTCGGACATCGAAATCCATGCCAAGGAAATCCTGTTCATTCGCGAGCGTCTGAACAAGCTGATGGCCCAGCACAGCGGGCGTACCCTTGAAGAAATCGAGCGCGATACCAACCGCGACAACTTCATGAGTGCAGAAGCGGCGCGTGAATACGGCTTGATCGATGAAGTGATCACTTCGCGCCCAGCGTAAAATAAGCGGCTCAAAATAAGGCGTGATCGGCGTGTCCGATCACCGGCGGGCTTGAAAAAGCCCGCAATAGCCTTCATCTTGTGTTGCAAGCCTATCGGATTTGGATCGAACGAATGACTGACACCCGCAACGGCGAGGACAACGGCAAGCTGCTCTATTGCTCCTTCTGTGGCAAAAGCCAGCATGAAGTACGCAAGTTGATTGCCGGCCCCTCGGTCTTTATCTGCGACGAGTGCGTCGACCTGTGCAATGACATCATCCGTGAGGAGGTGCAGGAAGCACAGGCCGAAAGCAGCGCGCATAAATTGCCTTCGCCTAAAGAAATCAGCGGCATTCTTGATCAGTATGTAATTGGTCAGGAACGCGCCAAGAAGATTCTGGCCGTAGCGGTGTACAACCACTACAAGCGCCTGAATCAGCGTGACAAGAAGAATGACGACGTCGAACTCGGCAAGAGCAACATCTTGCTGATCGGCCCGACAGGCTCGGGTAAGACCCTGCTTGCCGAAACCCTGGCCCGCTTGCTGAACGTTCCGTTCACCATCGCCGACGCAACCACCCTCACCGAGGCGGGTTACGTGGGTGAAGATGTCGAGAACATCATTCAGAAGCTGCTGCAGAAGTGCGACTACGACGTGGAAAAGGCCCAGATGGGCATCGTCTACATCGACGAGATCGACAAGATCTCGCGCAAGTCCGACAACCCGTCGATCACCCGGGACGTTTCCGGTGAAGGCGTGCAGCAGGCCCTGCTCAAGTTGATCGAAGGCACGGTCGCTTCCGTTCCGCCGCAAGGTGGCCGCAAGCACCCGCAGCAGGAATTCCTGCAGGTCGACACCCGTAACATCCTGTTCATCTGCGGTGGCGCATTCTCGGGCCTCGAGAAGGTCATTCAGAACCGTTCCACCAAGGGTGGCATCGGTTTCAATGCAGAAGTACGCAGCAAGGAAGAAGGCAAGAAGGTGGGCGAGTCCCTGCGTGAAGTCGAGCCTGACGATCTGGTCAAGTTCGGTCTGATCCCGGAATTCGTCGGTCGTCTGCCGGTACTGGCCACGCTGGACGAGCTGGACGAAGCTGCATTGATGCAGATTCTCACCGAGCCGAAGAATGCGTTGACCAAACAGTATGCCAAGTTGTTCGAGATGGAAGGCGTGGACCTGGAATTCCGGGCCGACGCACTGAAATCGGTTGCCAAGCGTGCCCTGGAACGTAAAACCGGTGCCCGTGGCCTGCGATCGATTCTCGAAGGTGTATTGCTCGACACCATGTATGAAATCCCCTCGCAGTCCGAGGTGAGTAAAGTGGTGATCGACGAAAGCGTCATCGAAGGCAAGTCCAAGCCACTGTATATCTACGAAAACAGTGAGCCGACTGCCAAGGCCGCGCCAGACGCTTAAGCGTCCCGCAGCTGGAATAGGGAAGGGGCCTTCGGGCCCCTTTGCTTTTTCCGCGTTTTAACCCTGTCTTTGCGCTTGTTTTTTTTCAAGGCAGCCCCCATCTTGGTTTCAAGCTCAATTCCATCTGTTTCCGGCCTTGTGGCCGCCGTAGAGGCGAAATCATGAAGACGACCATCGAATTGCCTCTCCTGCCATTGCGTGATGTCGTGGTTTATCCGCACATGGTGATCCCGCTGTTCGTGGGGCGCGAGAAGTCCATCGAAGCCCTTGAGGCCGCGATGACGGGCGACAAGCAGATCCTCCTGCTGGCCCAGAGAAACCCTGCCGACGACGATCCGGGTGAAGAAGCACTTTATCGTGTGGGCACCATTGCTACCGTCCTGCAACTGCTCAAGCTGCCTGATGGCACCGTCAAGGTGCTGGTCGAAGGCGAGCAGCGTGGCACCGTCGAACGCTTCAGCGAAGTGGACGGCCACTGCCGTGCCGAAGTTTCGCTGATCGACGAAGTCGACGCCCCCGAGCGCGAATCCGAAGTGTTCGTGCGCAGCCTGCTGTCGCAGTTCGAACAATATGTGCAGTTGGGCAAGAAAGTCCCGGCTGAAGTCCTGTCTTCGCTCAACAGCATCGACGAGCCTGGCCGCCTGGTTGACACCATGGCTGCGCACATGGCCCTGAAGATCGAGCAGAAGCAGGAAATCCTCGAAATCATCGACTTGTCGGCCCGGGTCGAACACGTCCTGGCGCTGCTGGATGCCGAAATCGACCTGTTGCAGGTGGAAAAACGCATTCGTGGTCGCGTGAAGAAACAAATGGAGCGCAGCCAGCGCGAGTACTACCTGAATGAGCAGATGAAGGCCATTCAGAAGGAGCTCGGCGACAGCGACGAAGGCCACAATGAAATCGAAGACCTGAAAAAGCGCATCGACGCCGCCGGTCTGCCCAAGGACGCCCTGGCCAAGGCCCAGGCCGAGCTGAACAAGCTCAAGCAGATGTCGCCGATGTCCGCCGAAGCCACCGTGGTGCGTTCCTACATCGACTGGCTGGTGCAGGTGCCGTGGAAGGCCCAGAGCAAGGTGCGACTGGACCTGGCGCGTGCCGAGGACATCCTCGACGCCGACCATTACGGCCTGGAAGAGGTCAAGGAACGCATCCTTGAATACCTCGCCGTGCAAAAGCGCGTGAAGAAGATTCGTGGCCCGGTGTTGTGCCTGGTCGGTCCTCCGGGTGTGGGTAAAACCTCCCTGGCGGAGTCGATTGCCCACGCCACCAACCGTAAATTCGTACGCATGGCCCTCGGTGGCGTGCGTGATGAAGCGGAAATCCGTGGTCATCGCCGGACATATATCGGTTCGATGCCAGGAAGATTGATTCAAAAGATGACAAAAGTGGGCGTGCGCAACCCGCTGTTCCTGCTCGATGAAATCGACAAAATGGGCAGCGACATGCGTGGCGATCCGGCGTCGGCGTTGCTGGAAGTGCTCGATCCTGAGCAGAACCACAACTTCAACGATCACTACCTGGAAGTCGACTACGACCTGTCGGATGTGATGTTCCTGTGCACCTCGAACTCGATGAACATTCCGCCGGCGCTGCTGGACCGGATGGAAGTCATTCGCCTGCCGGGCTACACCGAAGACGAGAAGATCAACATCGCGGTCAAATACCTCACGCCCAAGCAGATCACGGCCAACGGCCTGAAAAAGGGCGAGCTGGAATTCGAGGAAGACGCGATCCGCGACATCATCCGCTACTACACCCGCGAGGCCGGTGTACGTGGGCTGGAGCGCCAGATTGCCAAGGTTTGCCGCAAGGCGGTCAAGGAGCATGCGCTGGAAAAACGCTTCTCGGTGAAGGTCACTTCGTCGATGCTCGAGGACTTCCTCGGCGTGCGTAAATTCCGCTACGGCCTGGCCGAATCCCAGGATCAGATCGGTCAGGTGACCGGCCTGGCATGGACCCAGGTGGGCGGCGAACTGCTGACCATCGAAGCCGCTGTGGTACCGGGCAAGGGCCAGTTGATCAAGACCGGTTCTCTGGGTGACGTGATGGTCGAGTCGATCACCGCGGCCCAGACCGTCGTGCGCAGCCGCGCCAAGAGCCTGGGCATTCCCCTGGACTTCCACGAGAAACGCGACACGCACATCCACATGCCGGAAGGGGCGACCCCGAAGGACGGCCCGAGCGCGGGCGTGGGCATGTGCACGGCGCTGGTCTCGGCACTGACCAGCATTCCGGTGCGCGCCGATGTCGCGATGACTGGCGAAATCACCTTGCGTGGCCAGGTATTGGCGATTGGTGGCCTGAAAGAAAAACTGCTCGCGGCGCACCGCGGTGGTATCAAGACCGTGATCATTCCCGAAGAGAACGTACGTGATCTGAAGGAAATTCCTGACAATATCAAGCAGGATCTGCAGATTAAACCGGTTAAATGGATTGACGAGGTCCTGCAAATTGCGCTGCAATACGCCCCGGAGCCCTTGCCCGATGTAGCTCCGGAGATAGTTGCAAAGGACGAAAAACGCGAGTCTGACTCTAAGGAAAGAATTAGCACGCATTAATACGCATTTGCCTGGGGGGCTTGTTGACAGCTTTTTAGAGCCCTTGTTATAAAGCGGCTCTTATGGTGTCTGTAGGCCATTCAGCACTCGTTTTTGCTTTCACCAAAAAACTTAGAATCATACTCAAATAGATATAAGGGGACTTTAGAGTGAACAAGTCGGAACTGATTGATGCTATCGCTGCATCCGCTGATATCCCGAAAGCAGCTGCTCAACGTGCGCTGGACGCTGTAACCGGCTCCATCACTACTGCTCTCCAGGCTGGTGATTCCGTTGTTCTGGTTGGCTTCGGCACTTTCTCCGTAACTGATCGTCCGGCTCGCGTTGGCCGTAACCCTCAGACCGGTAAGCAACTGCAGATCGCTGCTGCCAAAAAGCCAGGTTTCAAAGCCGGTAAAGCACTGAAAGACGCTGTCAACTAAGTACGAGTCAGGCTTCGGCCTGTCCCGGGTCGGGGTCATGCCTGATCTGGCAGCGGAGCGGTAGCCCAGTCGGCGTCGCCGACCCGAGACATCGAGGGTCGCAAATTCGAACCCTTGGTCCGCTCCGCCAGTTACGAGAAGGCGCATCCTCGGATGCGCCTTTCTTCTATCCGGATTCTACCCACACTCCACGGTTGCATAATTTTTGAAGTTCAACCGTTCCTGGGGGACGCATGCTGCAAAATATCAGGGACAATTCACAAGGCTGGATTGCCAAGACCATTATCGGGGTCATCGTTGTACTGATGGCCTTGACCGGTTTCGACGCCATTTTTCAGGCCACGACGCACAAGAACGATGCGGCGAAGGTCAATGGTGACGAAATCACTCAGAACGAGTTGAGCCAGGCGGTCGACATGCAACGCCGTCAGCTCATGCAACAGCTCGGCAAGGATTTCGATGCCTCCTTGCTCGACGAAAAAATGCTGCGCGACTCGGCCCTCAAGGGCCTGATCGACCGCAAGCTGCTGCTGCAAGGCGCGGAAAAATCCAAGTTCGCCTTCTCCGAAGCGGCGTTGGACCAGGTGATCCTGCAGACGCCTGAGTTCCAGGTGGACGGCAAGTTCAGCCCGGAGCGCTTCGACCAGGTCATCCGTCAACTCGGCTACAGCCGCATGCAGTTCCGCCAGATGCTGGCTCAGGAAATGCTGATCGGTCAGTTGCGTGCCGGTCTGGCGGGCAGTGGTTTCGTCACCGACGCCCAGGTACTGGCGTTCGCCCGTCTGGAAAAACAGACCCGCGATTTCGCTTCCCTGGAAGTCAAGGCTGACCCGGCTGCCGTGAAGCTGACCGACGATGAGGTCAAGGCTTACTACGACGAGCACGCCAAGGAATTCATGACACCGGATCAGGTGATCATCGACTACATCGAATTGAAGAAGTCGTCCTTCTTCGATCAGGTCGCCGTCAAGGACGAAGACCTGCAGGCCGCCTATCAGAAAGAAATCGCCAACCTGTCCGAGCAACGTCGGGCGGCGCACATTCTGATCGAAGTGAACGACAAGATGACCGAGGCGCAAGCCAAGGCCAAGATCGAAGAAGTTCAGGCGCGCCTGGCCAAGGGTGAGAAATTCGAGGCCCTGGCCAAGGAATTCTCCCAGGACCCGGGTTCGGCGAACAACGGTGGTGATCTCGGTTACGCCGGCCCTGGCGTCTACGATCCGGCGTTCGAAACCGCGCTGTATGCGCTGGCCAAGGACCAGGTGTCCGCGCCGGTACGTACCGATTTCGGTTATCACCTGATCAAGCTGCTGGGTGTCGAAGCGCCGGAAGTCCCGACCTTCGCCAGCCTGAAAGACAAGCTGACCCGCGAGCTGAAAACCCAGCAGGTCGAGCAGCGTTTCGTCGAAGCGACCAAGCAACTGGAAGACTCGTCGTTCGAGTCCTCGGACCTGGCCCAGCCAGCTCAGGACCTGAAGCTGACCGTTCACACCTCCAAGCCGTTCGGTCGTGAAGGTGGCGAAGGCATTGCCGCCAATCGTGCCGTGCTGACCGCTGCGTTCAGCCCTGAAGTGCTGGATGAAGGTGCCAACAGCACGGCCATCGAGCTCGATCCGGAAACCGTGGTCGTGCTGCGGGCCAAGGAACACCTGAAGCCGTCGCAACTGCCGCTGGAAAGTGTATCGGCTGCCATCCGTGGCCAGTTGACCAAGGAACACGCCAGCGCTGCTGCCAAGACCAAGGCTGACAAGCTGATCGCCGACCTGCGCGATGGCAAGGCACCGCTGGACAAGGCGATCGACGGCCAGAACTGGAAAGTCATCACCGCTGCGACGCGTGCTCAGGAAGGCGTTGACCCGACTGTGTTGCAGGCCCTGTTCCGCATGCCGAAACCGGCTGCCCAGGACAAGCCGACGTTCAGCAGTGTGACGCTGTCCGACGGCAGCCTGATGATCGTGCGCCTCAACGGTGTCAACGAAGCCGCGGCGCCGAGCGAAGAAGAGAAGTCGCAATACCGTCGCTTCCTCGCTTCGCGTGTCGGCCAGCAGGACTTTGCGGCGTATCGCAAGCAGCTGGAAGCCGAAGCGGACATCGAGCGCTACTGATGCCTGATTGAGTGTTGCGCTTTCCGAAAACCCCGGCCGAAAGGTCGGGGTTTTTTGTCGGCGCAGGAAAATTCGCGCTGATGCTGTCTGTCAGCTGAAGCGTTTGGCGAAAGACTTTTTCCGGTAAATGCCGGTCAGTACACTTGTAACTGTTACAAGACACTATTCGATGCGACGCTAAGCAACGATCTGTTGCACAATACGCGCCGGACCGTTTTCCTCAGGATGCTCAATGTTTAAATCATTTCCCGTACGGGTTGCCGGGCTGGCGTTGGTGCTGGCCGTCGCAGCCGGTTGCTCGTCGAAAAAGGCCGCGATCTACGAGCATGAGAACTTTGACGATTCCGGAACGTTTTCGCGCAATTACCCGGTGACCGACAAGCAGAGCTGCGAAGCCGCCCGCCGCGCGTTGCTCAGCCAGGGTTACATCATCACCAGCAGTGATCCGAAACTGATCTCCGGTCACAAGAGCTTCCAGCAGACCGGCGAAACGCACATGGAGATCAGCTTCAACGTGGTCTGTGCCGACGACGGCAGCGAAGGGCACCATGCAACCATGTTCGCCAACGCGCTGCAGGACAGCTATGCGCTGAAGAAGAGCAGCAACTCCGCCAGCCTCGGGGTCGGGGTGCTGGGGTCCGTGTCGATGCCGATCGGTTCGTCGGATGATTCGATGGTCAAGGTTGCCAGCGAGACTGTTTCGTCCTCGAAGTTCTACGAGCGCTTCTTTGCCCTGGTCGAATCGTTCCTGCCGGCCGAAGCGAAGAAGGCTGCGCACATCGAAGAGAAACCGAAAGCCGACCTGGGCGTGCCTGAAGCCCCGGTGACGCCAGCCGCGCCGCCAGCGCCGGAACCTGCGCCTGCTGCTGCGCCGGCGCCGGTAGCGGAGCCCGCGACACCGGCCGCCGAGCCTGCCGAACCCGCCGCTTCGCAACCGGTCGCGGCGCCGCCTGAGCCAGCCCCGGTGACGCCGGAACAAAGCACCGAGCCCGCACCGGCAACGGAAACCATCACGCCACCGCCGCCGTCGGATCTGCCACCGCCGAGCGAGCCGATTCCGGCGCTGTAACCGGCCGCTCCCCCACCCCTGTAGGAGCGAGCTTGCTCGCGATGGTCGTCAACGATAACGCTGGGCATCTGACACCCCGCGGTGTTCTGGCTACCATCGCGAGCAAGCTCGCTCCTACAGGGGAGGGGGCGTGCGCAACGAAGCAAAAAATCCCGTGATAAATTCCTGACCCGCTGCTACGTTTTATCAGTAGCGACGAGCTGTCGTGCGCGAGTCATTTTTCTTTCACGTTGGCACTTTAGGCTCAAGTTGCAGGTCAGTTATCCAGACCACTTAAACAGAGGAATCACCATGGACGAATATCAGGAAGAACTGCTCGAATTCCAGGCCTTTGAACTCGACCCGGTCGAGCCGGCTGAAGACGCTACCGAGCTGTAGGCATCAGGCGGACTGACGATGACTGCGGCGAAATTCGCCGGGTGTCTGACCGCTCCAGCGCTTGAAGGCGCGTTGAAAGGCTTCGGCTGAGGCAAAGCCGAGCAGATAGGCGATTTCACCGAATGCCAGTTCGGTATCGCGAATGTAAGTCATGGCCAGGTCGCGACGGGTGTCGTTGAGGATTGCGCGAAACTGCGTACCTTCCTCGGCGAGTCGGCGACGCAAGGTCCAGGTCGGCAGCTTCAGGCGTGCCGCCACTTCTTCCAGGTCGGGTTCCCGGCCACCATTGAGCAACGGACCCAAGAGGGCAGTGATGCGTTCACGCAGGCTGCGGGTGCGTGTCAGTTGTTCCAGTTCCCGTTCACACAATTCCAGCAGGTGCCGCCAGGTGCTCGGGCAGTGCACCGGATTGCGCAGGGCGAGGCTGGCCAGGCTCAATCGCAGTTGATTCTGTTCGGCGACGAACTGGATCGCACAGTCGCCCAATACCCCGTAGTCCTGCCGATAGTCCGGTGCGTCGAACTCGATGTCGATGCGCTCGGCACGCAGCGCTGTGGTGCTGACGCTGGACAACTGCTGCAGCCAGCCGGCGATGATCGAGTCCACCACGAAGCGGTTGTAGGCGTTGTACGGGCTGATGGAGTAGAAGCGCAGCCACGCGCCCTGGGCGTCCTCGTGAAAGCTCGATTGGCCGCGATAGTTGGAGCCGTAGAGGGCTTCGAAACGAATCAGGCAGCGCGCGGCCTCGCGCACCGTGGGTGCCTGCGCCGCCGTGACCCCGGCAAGGCCGGCCTGGCTCAGGCGACTGAGCTGGCCCATGCGCAAACCCAGCGCCGGGTTGCCGGTGAGCTGGATCGCGCTGTGGCCCAGGCGCATGTAGCGTGGAATCGACAGGCGGGCGCACGCTTCACCCAGCCGTGCGGGGTCCAGGCCGTATTGTTCGAGCAAGGGGGCTGGGTCGATGTCATGGCTGCGCACCGCGTCGGCCAGGCTATGAACGAAGCCCACCGACAGATCGCCCAGGCGCATCGGCAAGGGTTTCATCGACTACAACCAGAGGTTCAGCAAGTGCGCGCCACGTGCCTCTTCGCTGGCGAAGTGCTGTCCGTCGCGGCTGAGGAAACTTTGTCCGGCGCTGCCCTGGTCCCAGAACTGGCCGCGCAGGAACACGCTCATGCCGGCGATGGCCTGGCTGCCGGGTGGCTGCGCGGTCAGGGTCAGGCGATGCCAGGCCTGGCCTTCGCTGACGTCGCCGGGCTTGAGGCTGGCGACCTCAGGCGCAGACGAACCCCGGTAACCGCGCCATGGCCGTTCCCACGTGCCGCGCCCGTTGACGAACGCCGGCACGGCCACCAGTTGCGCGCCCTGGGCATCCAGTCGGCGGTAGTTTTCCGGGTACCAGCTGTCGCGACCGATCAGCACGCCCAGACGCCCGGCGGGTGTATCGACGACGGTCAGCGACTGGCCGTCATTGGCCTCGATCACGTCCTGCCGGGAGAACGTCGGGTGCATTTGGCGCTGGGGCTGGCCAATCGGCAGGCCGTCGCTGCCGAACACGATGCTGCTGTTGTACAACGCGCCGTGCCCGACCTTGAGGGTGCCGTCGATGACCGTCGGCTCGGGCAGCACGATGGAACCGGCCACCAGGGTTACGTGAAATTCCTTGGCCAGGCCACCGAACAGTGCCTGGTAATCCCGGGCCATGCCTTTGGCCTTCATGCGCAGGTGCGCGTCGTCCAGGCGGTTGTCACCCCTGGCGCTGATCAGGGCGCGCAGGAACTGCACGGGGTTGCTCACCGCCAGCCAGTTCATGGCTTCCTCGATGGTGTTGGCCTGGTACAGCTCGTCCTTTTCGCCGCTGACCATCAGCCAGGTGCCGATGTGTTCCGGCAGTACGACGATGGTCTTGTCGTTCAATAGGCCTTGCAGCTGGGCTTTTTGCAGGTACGCGGCCAGTTTGCGGTGCAGGCGGTCGGGGCTTTGGTAGTCGGTGGGGAACAGTTCGGGCTGGATGCCCAGCAGGTTGCCGCGATTGGCAGGTGTGCCCTGATCGACGGTGAGGTTGATCCGCAGGTCCGACAGGTAATGCCCCGCCGGTCGATCGGCGGCCCACATGGCGTAGGTGGTCAGGGCGGCGATCAACGCCATGGAGAATGTCAGGTACAGAAGTTTGCGCATGGAAAAACAGTCGACAGCCTTGTGCAGGGTTGGGGTCTGGAGTCAGTGTGGGTTCGAGGCTACGGCAAAACAACGGGCAGGGGGAAATGAAGCGGGGTTTTTTTGGTTTTTTTTGTTGTCCTGGTGATGGCAACTGTTTCTGTAGGAGCGAGCTTGCTCGCGATGGCGGCCTTCGACTTTGTACATATCCGTTGCTGCGGTAACGGCTGCTTATGGTTCCGCCCTTACGGCGGGTCCCTTTTGGCAAGCGCCCCAAAAGGAACCAAAAACGCTCGCCCCAGCGTACGGCCCCTCGCTGGCGCTCGGGGTTCCTTCGCTCCGGCATCCATCCGGGGACATCGCCTCCGGTTTGCTTCGCTGCACCTCCTCTCGATGTGTGCGGCTGCGCCGCACGGCGCTACGCGCCCACTCCCCGGATGAATGCCTCCACTCAGCCTGCCGAAGGGGCGGGTGGATCAAGAGCAAGATCAAGATCAAAAGCAGGATCAAAAGCTTGCTGTTCTCCCCCGCCCCCTGTGGGAGCGAGCCTGCTCGCGATAACGATCTGACAGTCACCCCAATATCAACTGACGGACACTGCCCCTGTGGGAGCGGGCTTGCCCGCGAAGGCGGTCGGCCAGCCGCCACATTATCTGCTGGTGTACCTGCCCCCTGTAGGAGCGAGCTTGCTCGCGATGGCGGCCTTCGACTTTGTACATGTCCATTGCTGCGGTCACGGCTGCTTATGGTTTCGCCCTTACGGCGAGTCCCTTTTGGCAAGCGCGCCAAAAGGAACCAAAAACGCTCGCCCCAGCGTACGGCCCCTCGCCAGGGCGAGGGGTTCCTTCGCTCCGGCATCCATCCGGGGACATCGCCTCCGGTTTGCTTCGCTGCACCTCCTCTCGATGTGTGCGGCTACGCCGCACGGCGCTGCGCGCCTTCTCCCCGGATGAATGCCTCCACTCAGCCTGCCGAAGGGGCGGGTGGATCAAGATCAAAAGCAGATCAAGAGCAAGATCAAAGGCTTGCTGTCCTGTTCTCCCCCCCTGTAGGAGCGAGCATGCTCGCGATGGTCGTCAACGATGACGCGGGATGTCTGGATGCCTGCGGTGTCTGGTCCACCATAGCGAGCAAGCTCGCTCCTACAGGTTAGTCCGCGGTCTTTGTGGGAGCGGGCTTGCTCGCGAAGGCGGTGGTTCTATTGCCATGGGGGTTGGATGTGCCGAATTCGTCATTGCTCCTGGCTAAACGGATCAAGCCTTGGGCCTCCTTCTGCGCCAGGCTGAACGGTCTGTTCAAGGAGTGGATTATGATCCGACTGACCCTGGCCGAGGCTCGTGAGCTGGCCGAATCAATTTTGTTGCACAACGGTTTCAATCTGGCCCACGCCCAGGCGGTGACGGCTACGGTGATTGCCGGGGAGCGTGATGGCTGTGCGTCGCATGGTTTGTACCGGGTGCTGGGCTGTGTGAATTCGCTGCGTGCGGGGAAAGTGTCGGCGGATGCGCAGCCGCAGGTGGTTGATCAGGCGCCGTCGATTGTGCGGGTCGATGCTGCCGGTGGTTTTTCGCAGTTGGCGTTTCAGGCGGGGTTGCCGTTGTTGATGGAGAAGACCCGGGCCAATGGCATTGCCGCGCTGGCGATCAATCGTTGTGTGCATTTTTCGGCATTGTGGGTTGAGATCGAGCAGCTGACCGCCGCCGGGTTGGTGGCGCTGGCGTGTAATCCCAGCCATGCCTGGGTGGCGCCGGCGGGGGGGCATCAGCCGGTGTTTGGTACCAACCCCATTGCCTTCGGTTGGCCGCGGCCGGGCAAGGATCCGTTTGTCTTCGACTTCGCCACCAGTGCGATTGCCCGGGGCGATATCGAGTTGCATCGGCGGGCAGGCAAGGCCATCCCGGAAGGCTGGGGCGTGGATGCACAGGGCCAGCCGAGCACCGATGCCAACGTGGTGCTCGATAGCGGTGCGATGCTGACTTTCGGTGGGCACAAGGGCTCGGCGTTGGCGGCGATGGTCGAGTTGATTGCCGGTCCCCTGATTGGCGACCTCACCAGTGCCGAGTCCCTGGCTTATGACGCGGGCAGCAAGTCATCGCCTTACCATGGCGAGCTGATCATCGCCTTCGATCCGCAGCGGTTCCTTGGCGGCAGCAGCGAGCAGCATCTGGCGCGGGCCGAGGTGTTGTTCGACAGCATTCAGGGCCAGGGCGCCCGCTTGCCGTCGCAAAGGCGCTACGAAGCACGGGCGCGCAGCCTGGAGGAGGGCGTGCAGATTCCTGAGGCGCTGTACAACGATCTGAGGGCGTTGCTGGGATAACGACAAAGCGCCACCGAACCCTCGGTGGCGCTTTTTTTACAGCGCGTCGCGCGTACTTGCACCGTCCACCAGTCGGGCGATGCCCAGCGGGTTGGCGTTCTGCAAGGGTTCGGGCAACAGCGCATCGGGGCAGTTCTGGTAGCACACCGGGCGCAGGAAACGCTCGATGGCCAGGCTGCCGACCGAGGTGCCGCGGGCATCGGAAGTGGCCGGGTAAGGGCCGCCATGCACCATGGCATCACAAACTTCGACACCGGTCGGGTAGCCGTTGAACAGCACCCGGCCGACTTTCTGTTCCAGCAGCGGCAGCAGGCTGGCGTGTTGTTGCAGGTCACCGGCCTCGGCAATCAGCGTCGCCGTCAGTTGCCCGTGCAGGCTGTGCAAGGCGCCTTGCAGCTCGGCTGCATCGGCGACTTCCACCAGCACCGTCGCCGGGCCGAACACTTCTTCCTGCAACAGCGGGTTACCGTCGAGCAACAGGCTGACGTCGGCCTTGAACAGTTGCGGCTGCGCTTGGCTGCCGTGTTGTTCGCCACCGGCCAGGTGCTCGATGCCCGGTTGCGCCCGCAGGGCCTGCACCCCCTTGGTGTAGCTGGCGAGCGTGCCGCGGTTGAGCATGGTCTGCGCCGGTTGCTCGGCCATCAGCCCCACCAGCGAGGCGGTGAAGGCACTGAAGGCCGGCGAGCGGATGCCGATCACCAGGCCTGGGTTGGTGCAGAACTGGCCGCAGCCGAGCACCACCGAGGCGGCCAGTTCACTGGCGATTTTCTCGCCGCGCAGATGTAAGGCCTCGGGCAGTATCACCACCGGATTGATGCTGCTCATTTCGGCAAACACCGGGATCGGTTGCGCACGGGCGGCGGCCATGTCGCACAACGCGCGACCGCCCTTGAGCGAACCGGTAAAGCCCACGGCCTGGATCGCCGGGTGCTTGACCAGCGCTTCACCGACCCCGGCGCCATAGATCATGTTGAACACACCCTTGGGCATGCCGGTCTGCTCGGCGGCGCGGATGATCGCATCGGCTACGTGCTCGGCGGTCGCCATGTGCCCGCTGTGCGCCTTGAACACCACCGGGCAACCGGCGGCGAGGGCGGCCGCGGTATCGCCGCCGGCGGTGGAGAAGGCCAGGGGGAAGTTGCTCGCGCCAAACACCGCTACCGGGCCGACGCCGATCCGGTACTGGCGCAGGTCCACCCGTGGCAGCGGCTGGCGCTCGGGCAGCGCACGGTCGATGCGCGCGCCATAAAAATCCCCACGGCGCAGCACCTGAGCAAACAGGCGCATCTGGTTGCTGGTGCGCAGGCGCTCGCCCTGGATGCGGGCGGCGGGCAGGGCGGTTTCGCGGCTGACCAGGCTGATGAAGTCGGCGTCCAGCGCTTCCAGCTGCGTGGCGATGGCCTCGAGGAATTCGGCGCGGCGACTGGCCGGCAGGGCGCGAAAGATCGGGTAGGCCACAGCGGCGGCTTCGGCGGCGGCATCGACTTCTGCGCCGGTGGCCTGGCGGAAGGTGTAGGGCAGGGCGTCACCGGTGCTGGCGTCAAAGCTGCGCAGGGTGATGTCGCCGGCAGCGCTGCGTGCGCCGCCGATGTACTGGTGGCCGATGATCTCGGACATGGAAACTCCTTTTGCAAAAAGCGGGGGACTGCGGGACACGACAACGCGTGTCCCGCAGGGAGGGAAGGTCAGGCCAGCGAATCGCTGCGGCGGGCGCCGCTTGCCTGGCCGGCGTTTGCGGTGGCGGCGACACGGGCGGCTGCCTCGCTGTCGACCAGGTGCAGCGACTTGCCACGGGTTTCCCGGGTCAGGCCGACGGCGACGATGGAGATCAGCGCAGCAGCCACCAGGTACAGCGCGATGGGGGTCGAACTCTGGTACTTGTTGAGCAGGGTGATGGCAATCAGCGGTGCCAGCGAACCGGCGAAGATCGGCGCCACCTGGTAGCACAGCGACAACGCGGTGTAGCGCACGTGGGTCGGGAACATTTCCGCCATCAAGGCCGAGTAGGGCGCGTAGGTCATCGACTCGATGGCCAGGCCCAGGGTGATCGCGGCCATGATCAGCCAGTTGTTGCCGGTGTCCATCATCGGGAAGCCGACGAAACCCCAGAACGCCGTGAGCACCGCGCCGGTCAGGTACACCGGTTTGCGTCCGACCAGGTCAGACAGGTAACCCATCAGCGGGATCAGGAAGAAGTGCAGCAGGTGGGCGCCGAACATCAGCAGCAGGATCTGCGTGGTGTCCTTGTGCACCACCAGTTTGAGGTAGGTGATCGAGAACGTCACCACGGTGTAGTAGAGGATGTTTTCGGCGAACCGCGCGCCGATGCCGACCAGCACCGAGCGCCAGTGGTGACGCAGCACTTCGACCACGCCCAGTTGCTGCTGTTTGGTCTGTGCCTGTTTGGCCTGGGCTTCCTTGAAAATCGCCGCGTCATCGACGCTGGTACGGATCCAGTAGCCGATCAGCACCACGAGCGCAGACAACCAGAACGCCACACGCCAGCCCCAGGCGAGGAACTGTTCTTCCGACAGGGTCGACGACAACGCCAGCAGGGCAATGGTCGCCAACAGGTTACCGGCTGGCACACCGGCCTGCGGCCAACTGGCCCAGAAGCCGCGGCGGTTGTCCGGGCAATGTTCGGACACCAGCAAAATCGCGCCGCCCCATTCACCGCCGAAGGCGAAGCCCTGGATCAGGCGCAGCAGCACCAGTAGCACGGGCGCGGCGTAGCCGATCTCGTTGAAGCCGGGCAGGCAGCCCATCAGGAAGGTGGTGATGCCGACCAGCCACCAGGCTCAGTTGCAGCAGGCGTTTGCGCCCGAGTTTATCGCCGTAATGACCGAACACCAGGCCACCCAGGGGGCGGGCGAGAAAGCCGACGGCATACAGGGCGAAGGCGGCGATGATGCCGTCGATGGCATTGCCGGTCTGGCGGAAGAACAACTGGCCGAGACCAGGGCCGAGGCGGTGCCGTACAGAAAGAATTCATACCATTCGGCGACGGTGCCGGCCATGGCGGCGGCTACGACACGCTTGAGTCCGGCAGGTGGGGTTGCGCTGTGAGTGTGTTGAGTGTTGGGCATGCTGGCGTTTCCTGTAGCGGCGCAAAAAAACAGGCAACCGGGCCGGGTCCTCGCGGACCCACCCGGCAATCACTCAGAGACCGACGTCTGGCAGGTGCGGACGGTCGGCCAGGGCCTGTGGCGCATGATCTGCTCGACAAACACGCGGTCGGCTTCCGGCAGGGCCAGGCGCGGTGGACGGGTCAGCGCGCTGCCGCGACCGGCGATGGCTTCGCACAGCTTGATGCACTGCACCAGGTCGGCACGGGCATCCAGGTGCAGGATCGGCATCAGCCATTCGTAGATCGGCATGGCTTCGGCAAAACGACCGGCCTTGGCCAGGCGGAAGATGGTCTCGCCTTCTTTCGGGAACACGTTGGACATGCCCGAAACCCAGCCTTCGGCGCCCACGGCGATGCTTTCCAGAACCACGTCGTCGAGGCCGGCGAACAGCACGAAACGGTCACCGACTTCATTGCGCACGTCGATGAAGCGGCGGGTGTCGCCCGAGGAATCCTTGAAGCACACCACGTTGTCGCAGTCGGCCAGGGAAATCAGGATGTCCGGGGTCACGTCGTTTTTGTAGATCGGCGGGTTGTTGTAGACCATCAGCGGTACGTCGGCGTTTTTCGCCACGTAGCGGTAGTGCTCGGCGGTCTCGAACGGCTTGGAGCCGTAGACCAGCGCCGGCATCAGCATCACGCCATCGACGCCGACCTTGCGCACCGAGTTGGCCACCTTGGCCGCTTGCACGCTGGTGAACTCGGCCACGCCGCAGATCACCGGCACCCGGCCACGGGAGGCATCGACCGCGACTTCGGTCACGGCGATTTTTTCTTCGGCGGTCAGCGAAGTGTTCTCGCCCACCGAACCGCACACCACCAGGCCCGATACGCCGTCACGAATGACGTTGGAAATGACTTCGTGGGTCTTGTCCAGGTTAATGGTGAAGTCATCGTTGAATTGCGTGGTGACGGCGGGGAAGACGCCACTCCAGTTAATGCGCTTGCTCATTGTTGCCTCCGGTTTGTTTATTGTATTTCGTATACGATATTTAAAATGAAACGAATCGGCTAGTACTGTTTCGGGTTTTTCAGTGATTTTTTTTGCCGTTGGTCCGGGTGTTCACCCGGCCCGGCTTACGCTCCCGGCCAGGTGTCCGAGAGCCGGTAGCCTTGCGGCCATGGGTCGGCCGGGTCGAGCAGCAGTTGATGGGTGCCGGTGACCCAGGCCCGTCCGGAAATGCACGGGTAGATCGCTGGGCGGCCGGCCACTTCGGTCAGCGAGTCGATGCGACAGTGGAACTCGGAGCCGATGATCGAGCGACCGATGAAGCGATCACCGACCTGCATCAGGCCCTTGGCCTGCAACACCGCCATGCGCGCCGAGCAACCGGTGCCGGTGGGCGAGCGGTCGATCTTGCCCGGTTGAATCACCACCGCATTGGCGCCGGTGGCAATGCCGTGCGCCAGGACCAGCGGGGCGGCGAGCTGGCAGAAGGAAATGTGCGACCACTCGGGGTTCAGCGGGTGGCTGAAGCCCAGCTGCTCATTGGCGGCGCGGGTGATCTTGAGGCCGACGGCCACCAGGTCTGCCGCTTCATCGGGACGGATGGCAAAGCCCAGGCCCTGGGCATCGGCGATGACGAAGCTGTCGCCGCCGTAGGCGGTGTCGACCTTGAGCGAGCCGAGCCCTTCGACTTCGATCCACGCATCGAGGCGGTCGGCGAAGGACGGCACGTTCTTTACCTCGACCCGCTCGACCTTGCCGTCACGGCAATCGGCCACGGCCTCGATCAGGCCGCCGGGGGCTTCGAGCACCAGGCGGGTCTGCGGTTCGGTCATCGGCAGGATGCCGGTGTCGAGCAGCACGGTGGCCACGCACAGTGAGTTGGAGCCGGACATCGGCGGGGTGTCGGCCGGTTCCATGATGATCCAGGCCATCTGCGCCCGCGGGTCCTTGGCCGGCACCAGCAGGTTGACGTGCCGGAACACGCCGCCACGGGGTTCGTTGAGCACGAAGTTGCGCAGGGTATCGTCCTGGGCGATCCAGCGCGATTGCTCCCACACCGTGGCGCCGGGTGGCGGGGCGACGCCGCCGACGATGACGTCGCCGACTTCACCTTCGGCGTGGCAGCTGACTACGTGGATGACTTTCGATGAGCGCATGGGTTGCTCCTTGGGTTGTCTGTTCGGGCGCTATCGCGAGCAAGCCCGCTCCTACAGGGTTAGCGGCGTACCCCCTGTAGGAGCGGGCTTGCCCGCGATAGGGCCACCACCTATTTCACCGACTTGAGAAACGCCGCCGTCTCCGCATGCACGGGATTGCCGATCACCTGGTCCGGCGAGCCGATCTCATGCACCAGGCCATTGCGGAAGAACGCCACGCGGTCGGACACATCGCGGGCGAAGCGGATTTCGTGGGTCACCAGCACCATGGTCATGCCGTCCTCGGCGAGCATGCGCATGGTGTCCAGCACTTCGCCGACCAGTTGCGGGTCGAGGGCCGAGGTGGCTTCGTCGAACAGCATGTAGTCCGGCGACATGGCCAGGGCGCGGGCGATGGCCATGCGTTGCTGCTGGCCGCCCGAGAGCTTGCCGGGGAACACCTTGAGCTTGTCGCCCAGGCCCACGTGGGTCAGTTGCTGCACCGCCAGCGCCTCGGCTTCGGCCTTGCTCTTGCCCAGCACCTTGCGCGGCGCCAGCATCACGTTTTCCAGCACGGTCAGGTGCGGGAAGGCGTTCCACTGCTGGAACACGATGCCGATCTTCTGCCGCAGGCGATTGAGGTCGGTGGCGCGGTCGTGCACCTCGATGCCGTCGACGCGGATGCTGCCTTTCTGGATCGGTTCCAGGCCGTTGATGCACATCAACAGGGTCGACTTGCCCGAACCCGAGCCGCCGATGATGGAGACCACTTCGCCCTTGTCCACGGTCAGGCTGACCCCCTTGACCACATCGAGGTCGCCAAAGGATTTGTGTACGTTTTCGATCTCAATCATTTTCTTGCCACCTTGTTTCCAGACGAGCGCCGAGGCGAGCGACCACCAGGCTCATGACGTAGTAGATGAGGCCCGCGATGCACAGCACCAGCAGGGGTTCCTGAATGCGGGTCACGATGGTTTGCGAAGCGCGCAGCAGTTCGACGATGCCGATCCACATCACCAGTGCGGTGTCTTTCATCACCCCCAGCACCAGGTTGAGCCAGCCGGGGAAGGCCACCCGCGTGGCGATCGGCAGGACGATGAAGCGCAGGTCCTGGAAGAAGCTCATGCCCAGCGAACGGCTGGCCCGGCGCAGGGTCAGCGGCACCGCCAGCACGCCACCGCGCACGATCTCGGTGAAGTACGCGGCGGCGTAGATCCCCAGCACCACGCAACCGACGGTGAAGGCGCTGATGTTCAGGCCGGCGATGCTCTTGAGCGAGTTGAACAGCACGAACTGGATCAGCAGCGGCACGCTGCGAAACACGTCCAGCACCCACGCCAGCGGCAGGGTGGTGCGCGGCAGCATGGCGCGCAGCAAGCCGAAGATCAGCCCGGCGAACGTGCCGAGCAGGATCGCCCAGCACGTCAGTTGCAGCGTGACCCAGGCGCCGTTGAGCAGGAACAGCAGATCGTTCCAGGTAAAGCTGGTGGAAAACATGGTCACGTCCTCAGTAGCGGAACAACCGCCAGGCCATCAGCCTGGCTGTCGCGACAATCGCCTTGGCGATCAGGTAATACAGCACCGCCGCGATGGCGAAATACTCGAAGGTGCGGAACGTCTTGACGTTGTAGTCCTGGGTCACGCCGGTGAGGTCGTTGTTGAGCCCGACGATCACCCCCAGCGAGGTCATCAGCACCGCCCAGACCATCTGGTTGCTCAGCGGGTAGAACACGATCCGCAGCAGTTGCGGGACGATGATCAGCCGGTAGGCCTGGAAGGCGCTCATGCCCAGCGAGCGGGCGGCGCGCACCTGGGTGCCGGGCACGGCCTTGAGGCCGCCGCGAAAATTCTCCGCGAGATAACCGGCGTTGTTGAAGGTGATCCCTGCCAGCAGGGCGATCCACGAACTGACGTGCAGGCCCATCGAGCCCAGGCCGAAATACAGGATGTAGATCTGGAACAGCGACGGCGTGTTACGGGCGATCGACACCCAGCCGTTACCGATGCCACGCAGCAGCGGTTGCTTGGTCTCGCGCATGACCGTCAGGGCCAGGGCGATCAACACACCGAAGATCATCGACAACGCCGCGGTCTCGAACGTGACCCAGGCGCCGGCGAGCATGTCCGGCAGGGCGCGCAAGGCGGCGCGCCATTGGAAGGTGTAGTCAAACATGCGCAGGGGTCTCCATCGGCAGGGCAGGTTGCAACCAGGTCGGCAGGCGTCCGCTGGCGGTGCCAGTGCAAGCGGCGTCGACGCATTCGGCGAGGCTGGCGAAATGCACCGTGCGCCCCACCAGGCCAGGTGCGTAGTGGGCGTACTTGCCCGAGTTGGTCATCAGGGTGGTGGCGTCCGGCGGGATCACCGGCTCGCCGAGCATGCACCAGCAGGTGTCGGTCACCAGGGTGGCGCCAAAGCGTTCGATCTCGGCCAGGTGCCCGGCGGCGCGGGCTTGCTCCAGTACCGCACGACCGCAGGTAATGGCCAGCACCGTTGCCGCGTGCTTGTCGCGGCCGCGGCACAGGCGCGCCAGGTGGGCGAACTCGCCGAGAGAGAAATGCGGGTTGCCCAGGGACACGATGTCCACGCGGGCCTCCCTGGCACTGTTGAGTTCGCGCCAGCTGCGCAGCAGGTCCGGCAAGCTGATCTGCTCCTCGGGCAGCACCGTGTCGGCGTCCAGCACCTGGGTCGGGTCCAGCGCTTCGGGAGTGACCCCGGCGATGTGGAACAACGGCGCGGCGGACGTGGTGGCGAAGGCCGCGCCGAAGGCTTTCAGGTCGTCGAGGCTGGGCGCCTGTCGTTCCAGGCCCAGCACCAGCGGGATGCGGGTGCCGGCGAGGGCGCCGACGTGGTAACCGAGCAAGGGGTAGAACGCGTCGTCGAGTTCGCCCAGTGGCGGCAGTTCGATCAGCAGTTGCGCCTGACGCTGGGCCTCCAGGTGGCAGCCGATCATGGGCGCACGGCCGGTCAGGGCAATGCAGATGTCGAGGTAGTCCGGGTACTTGAGGGTGCGCGCACCGAGCACGCTGTTGGCGTAGACCACCGCATTGGATTCGGCCCAGACGATCTGCTCGCCGGCCTTGGGGGCCGTGTCGAGCAGGTACGGCGCACAGGTGAAACTCAGGCTGGCGCCCATCGCCATGTAGGCATCGCCCAAAGCACTGGCCGGCTCGCCGAGCGCCCTGTCGATGCCCAGCTCGCGCCAGCGGCGCTGGTCCACGGAAATTGAATTGAGGGTGGTGGGCACACGCACCTGCGCGCCCCACTGCACCAGTTGTTCGGCAAAGCGCAGGCTCGCCGGCCCCGTGTAGATGCAGCCGTCGATGTGCGCCTGGGTCACGTCCAGCAGGCGCGGTGCGCCTTGCAGCTCGGCCATGCGCAAGACGATCCGCATGGCCATCTGCGCGGCTTTGCCGTGCTTGCCATCGAGCAGGGCATGGTCGAACTCACTGAGTTCGATATGGCCGCCGCTTTCATGGCTGGGCAATGGCGTGTCCGGCGCTTGCCAGGCATCGCCGGGCGCCTGCTCGAACAGGCTCAGCCCGGCGTTTTCGACACGGGCAAAGGCCTTGCCGCGCAGAGCGGCGAAGGCCTCCCGGCCGATGCACAGCACCGGCAGGGAACGCCCGAAAATCGCCTGTGCCACCAGCACGCCCAGGGTCAGGATCTCATCGGCTTCGGCCAGCACCAGCGCCGCCGGTGCATGACCGTTGCTGATCAGCTCCATCATCACGCTGCTGCCGGTGCACGAGCCGCGTCCGCTGGGGATGGCCAGCACCCGACCGCTCAGCTGTTCGCCGCTGAGCGGGTGATGACGGTCGATGACCTCACCGCTGAAGGGATCGACCCCGCCCCAGAAACTCAGGCCGACATCGGCGAACAGCAGCGGGCCCTCGGCGCAGCCGCCAATCAGGCTGCGCCCGAGCAGTGGCAAAGGCATGCCGGGCACCTTAGTAGTAGACCTTCGGCACGGTCAGGTCGGTCGGCGGGATCTCGGTGCCGACCCACTTGGTGAACAGCTCCTTGTAGCGACCGCTGCGCACCTGCTGGTTGACGAACAGGTTGAGGTAGTTGAGCAGGCCGTACTCGTTGCGCTTGGCACCCAGGGACACGTAGTCGATGGTGTACGGCGCGTCGCCGGCGATCTTCAGGTTTTTGTATTTACCCGACTTGATGGTCGCGGCTGCCACGGTGTTGGTGACCACGGTGGCGTCGATGTGCCCCTGGGCGACGGCCAGCAGCGTGTCGTTCTGCGACTGGTAGGCGCGGAAGGTGCCGCTGCCCCATTTCTTCACGTCGGCTTCCAGGGCGATGGCTTCGAAGGTACCGCTGGTGTTGCCCAGGGCCTTGCCCTTGAGGTCGTTGAAGTTGTTGATGCCGGTGTTGTCGCGGGTCAGCACGACCATCTGGAAGGCGAAGTACGGCACGGTCAGGCCCACGGTCTTGGCGCGTTCCAGGGTGTCGGAGGTGGAGGCGACGATCACATCGGCGCGTCCCGAGACCAGCGCTGGAATGCGATCCGGGAACGGCGTCTCGACCACTTCGGCCTCGACCCCGAGGATCTTCGCCAGGTCGTTGCAGTAGTCCACGTCGAAACCGGCCGGGTTGTTACTGGCATCGCGAAAGCCCATCGGCGGGAAGTCCAGGGTCACGGCGCAGCGCAGCTTGCCGGAGCCGATAATGTCGTCGAGCTTGTCGGCCTGGGCGGTAGCCACGAAGGAGGTACTGAGAACAGCGCTGAGGGCTACGGCAAATGCAGGGTTTTTCATAGAAGCCTCGTGATCGGAAAGTGCTGTTAGATATCGTATTGGGGATTTCGTATACGATATTAACCTTTAGCAATCAGCGTGCCGGAATGACGCTATTCGGACGAAATGCCAGCAGCCCGCGAATCAGCGCGGTTGCGGGTGAGGGTGTGGGGCAAGGCGGAGGGAGGGTGCAACCGGGGGGTGTTACTGAAGGGAGCACGATAGGTGTGCGGCGCCCCCTAACGGAACATTTCAGCGCCGTCCTTCGCGGTACTGGCTGGGGGAGAGGCTGGTCAGTGCGCGGAACTGGCGGCTGAACGCGCTGTGGTCGGTGTAGCCGCAGCGCAGGGCGATCTCGGTGATCGGCAGGTCGGTCTCGAGCAGCAGTCGCGAGCCTTCTTCGAGGCGCGATTTGTGGATCATCTGCCGGGGCGTGAGCTGGAACACCCGCTTGCAGTGACGTTCGAGCTGCGCCACGGAAAACCCGGCGATGGCGGTCAGCTCGGCAAGGCTTATGGGGCGGGCGAAATGCCGGCGGATGTGCGCGTCCACCGCGGCGAGTTTCTGGAACGCCGGGTGGTTGGACTGCGGCAGTTGCAGGTCGCGGGAGATGCCGGCCAGGCCGACGATCTGGCCTTGTTCGTTGTGCAGGGCGAGTTTGTGGGTCAGGCACCACACGGGTTGGTTGCCCAGGTACAGGTGCAGTTCCAGTTGGTCGGCCAGTTCGCGGCCGGTGGACAGCACGCGGCGGTCCTGGGCGGTGTACAGCGGTCCGTAGCGGGCGGGGAAGACTTGGTCGGCGGTGAGGCCGAGCAGGTCTTCGCGGCGTTTGAAGCCGCAGCGCAGGGCCAGGGTCTGGTTGACGAAGACGTATCGGGCTTCACAATCCTTGATGAAGAAGGCGACGTCCGACAGGGTATCGAGCAGCGTGGCGATGGGGTCCAGGCTGCTGAGGAGGGTGGGCAGGTCGCAGGGTTTGAAGCTGTTGAGTGAGGGGAACATGGTGGGCTTGGGGTGGTGGCGACACCCTGGATCATAGAGGCTCGGTGGCGTTCTGGTCGATCTGATTTCTCCTCCTGTACACGGTTCCCCCCCCTTGTGGGAGCGAGCCTGCTCGCGATGGCGGTCTTACAGTCACCCCAATCTCTACTGACGGACACTGCCCCTGTGGGAGCGGGCTTGCCCGCGATGGCGGTCTTACGGTGTACATATCCGTTCCTGCGGTAACGGCCGCTTATGGTTCCGCTCTTACAGCGGGTCCCTTTTGTCAGACGCCACAAAAGGAACCAAAAAGTCTCGCCCCAGCGTACGGCCCCTCGCTGCCGCTCGGGGTTCCTTCGCTCCGGCATCCATCCGGGGACATCGCCTCCGGTTTGCTTCGCTGCACCTCCTCTCGATGTGTGCGGCTACGCCGCACGGCGCTGCGCGCCTTCTCCCCGGATGAATGCCTCCACTCAGCCTGCCGAAGGGGCGGGTGGATCAAGATCAAAAGCAGATCAAAAGCAGGATCAAAAGCTTGCTGTTCTCCCCCCGCCCCCCCTGTGGGAGCGAGCCTGCTCGCGAAGGCGGCCTGCCAGCCGCCACATTATCTGCTGGTGTACCCGCCCCCTGTAGGAGCGAGCATGTCGAGGCGTCGAACCGTCGCGATGGTCGTCAACGATAACGCTGGCAGCCTGAATGCCCGCGGTGTCTGGTCCACCATCGCGAGCAAGCTCGCTCCTACAGGGGATGGTTCTGTCAGACGAATCCACATTTGTCTCGCCTTGCGCCTTTGCCTACAACTCCGCCAGAATCCGCCGGCTTGTGTGCTTTGGCGCTGGTCCCTAATGTCTGTGTATCGCTGCCAATTCAGCGATCGGGTTTAGCGATCCGACTCTACATAGGCATCACACCGCTCCAAACACTCAGGCTTTTGTGTCTGCAATGGCGTGTCATGGCGGCTGTGCGTGGGAGACCTTCGGGTCTACCCGGGATTCCTATGTCCCGGATCGCTAACCCGCGCATAGCTGCCACCCTTACTTGTTTAGCGATAGGTCATGGTGGCGAAGAAAATCCATAGGAGACTGCCATGCCAAAACCAACCCCAAATCCCCCCGAATCCTCCCCACAAACCGACCCGGTTGACGACCTCGGCTTCGACCCCGCGCTGCTGAAATCCGCATCTCCCCACACTCCCAGCACCATGTTCCAGATTGCCCCCGACATCGACACCGAAGCACTGCTGGCGAGCGCCTGTGAATCCCTGGCCTCGGCGAGCATCCTGGCCGGTGATCTCTCGGTGTTCGTGGACGGGCCGCAGCGCAGCATGTTGCTGGGTATTCAGCAGATCATCATGCTGGCCGACCTGGCGGTGAATCGGGCGCTGGACAACCTCGCCCCAGCAGGTTGAACAAATCCCCTGTAGGAGCGAGCTTGCTCGCGATGGTCGTCAACGATAGCGCTGGCAGCCTGAATGCCCGAGGTGCCTGGGCCTCCATCGCGAGCAAGCTCGCTCCTACAGGGGATGGTTCTGTCAGACGAATCCACGATTACCTCGCCTTCGCTTTTGCCTACAACATCACCAGAATCCGCTGGCTTGTCCGCTTGGGCTGTCATGTTTACCTTTTTCTTGTCGCTGCCAATTCAGCGACCGGGCGTGGAACCCCGAAGAGTAAACGGCGCAAAAGCGCTCGTCATAACGTATGCTTGCGCGCTTTTCAGCGCTTCGTTATGGCGGCTGTGCGCGGGAGACCTTTGGGTCTGCCGGGTTCCGTTTACCCCGGGTTCCAACCTGCGTACAGCTGCCACCCTTCGCTTGGAACCGAAAGGTGCAGCTCTAACCTGTAGACGGAGCTCTCATCATGCCAAAACCAACCCCAAATCCCCCTGAATCCTCCCCACAAACCGACCCGGTTGACGACCTCGGTTTCGACCCCGCGCAGCTGAAATCCGCATCTCCCCACACTCCCAGCACCATGTTCCAGATTGCCCCCGACATCGACACCGAAGCCCTGCTGGCGAGTGCCTGTGAATCCCTGGCCTCGGCGAGCATCCTGGCCGGTGATCTCTCGGTGTTCGTGGACGGGCCGCAGCGCAGCATGTTGCTGGGTATCCAGCAGATCATCATGCTGGCCGACCTGGCGGTGAATCGCGCGCTGGACAACCTCGTCCCAGCAGGTTGAACAGATCCCCTGTAGGAGCGAGCTTGCTCGCGATGGTGGTTCAGGCAACGCTGGGTGTCAGACAGCCAGCGTCATCGTTGACGACCATCGCGAGCAGGCTCGCTCCCACAGTTGGCGCGATGCGCTGATTTGGCTTTTGATCTTGCTCTTGATCCACCCGCCCCTTCGGCAGGCTGAGCGGAGGCATTCATCCGGGGAGAAGGCGCGTAGCGCCGTGCGGCGTAGCTGCACACATCGAGAGGAGGTGCAGCGAAGCAAACCGGAGGCGATGTCCCCGGATGGATGCCGGAGCGAAGGAACCCCGAGCGGCAGCGAGGGGCCGTACGCTGGGGCGAGACTTTTTGGTTCCTTTTGTGGCGTCTGACAAAAGGGACCCGCTGTAAGAGCGGAACCATCAGCAGCCGTTACCGCAGGAACGGATATGTACACCGTCAGGCGTCAACCCGGCGGAGCCTCGTCCACGCATAAAAACGTTTCAATCCGCGCCGGGCTGAAGGGCGGTCGCGGGGCCGAGGGTTGCCAGTCGAACAGATATTGCAACGCCCCACCACACACCCGGCCCTGGCAGGCGCCCATGCCGCAACGGCTGGCCAGTTTGGCTTCGCGCCAGTCGTGGTGTCCGGCGATGGCGGCATAAGGCACGTCCTCGCAACGACACACCAGGGTGTCGGCCTGCGCCAGCGATTTGAGTTTCGCGTCGAGCCGAAAAGTGTCGTTCAGCGTCTGGGCAAACCCCTGCCAGCGCGCCCGGCGTGGCCACAATTGTTGGGCCGCCGCGGTGTTGCCGACCGCCGCATGCCCGGCAATTTCCCCCTCGACCAACGCCAGTTCACTGCCGCCAAAACCGGTGCATTCACCCGCCGCATAATGATCGGCCAGGGTCGTCGCCTGCCAGGCATCCACCGCCAGCGCGGAACCCGTCACTGCGCAGCCCAACGCCTGGCCCAACTGGATGTTGGGAATCAAGCCAAAACCGCAGGCCAGTCGATCACAGGCCAGTTCGACGATCTTGCCCTGCTGGCTCAGGCGTACACCTTCCAGGCGGTCGTTGCCCAATGCCGCCACGACGTGGGTGTCGGTACGGTACTGGCGATCGAACAGAAACAGCGACTGTGCAAGCTTGTGCGGCCAGCGCGGCAGTTGCACGGCAAATCCTGCGACCGCTGCCAACCCAGCCTGCTCGGCGATGCGCGCCACCTGGGCGCCGTTGTGTCTGGCGGTGGCGGCGCTGGCGAGCAGCAGCGGGCCGCTGCCGGCGATCACCACGTGTTCGCCCTGCACCGGCAGGCCGCCCTTGATCAGCGCCTGCAGGCCGCCCGCCCCGGTGACGCCCGGCAAGGTCCAGCCGGGGAAGGGCAGCAGCAATTCGCGGGCGCCGGTGCACAGGATCAGTTTGTCGTAGTCGATCAGCCAGCCGCGTTCGGCATCTTCCACCAGCAATTGCTTGTGCCCCGGGTTGGCGATGACCCGCGTGCCGGGGTGATGGCGGACGTTGGCGCAGGCGTGCAGGCGCTCGCGCAGTTGTCGTGCCTGTTTCGGCAGGCTGGCCTGCGGGCCGTCGCGCCAGATCTGGCCGCCGGACAGCGGGTTGTCGTCGAGCAGCACGATGCGTGCGCCACTGGAGGCGGCGGCGAGGGCGGCGCTCATGCCGGCGGGGCCGGCGCCAATGATCAGCAGGTCAGCGGATTCGTTCATGGTCGGGTCTGCACTTGCATGTCGTCCTGGCACAACGTCTGGCAGGCCAGCCGGCGGCGGCCGTTGATGGTGACCCGGCATTCCTGGCAGATGCCCATGCCGCACAGCGGTGCACGGCGCTGGCCGCTCACCGAGGTGCGCGTGCTGCCGTCACCGGCCTGGGCCAGGGCCGCGGCCACCGTGGTGCCGTCGGCCACGTGCAGGGCGTGGCCATCCACAATCATGTCAGGCATGCACGGTCTCCCCGAGGAATCGTTGTGGCAGATAGGGTTGCGCCGCCAGCGGCGACGCTTCGTTGAACAGCTGCGCGACCAGCAGGTCGGCGGTGCCGGGCGCCGTGGTCACCCCCAGCCCTTCGTGCCCGACTGCCAGCCACAGGCCTTTGCGTTGCGGGTGCTGGCCCACCAGCGGCAGGCCGTCGGGGCTGGCGGCGCGAAAGCCGGTCCAGGCGCGGATGCCGTTGAGGTGGGCCAGGTCCGGCATGTATTCGGTGGCGCGCTTGAGCATCTTCGCCAGCATCCAGCCCTCGACCTGCGGATCGGTGGTGCCGAATTGCCGCGAGGCGCCGATGAACAATTGCCCGGTCGGCCGTGGCTGGATGTTGCAGGCGGTCGAGGGGCCCTTGGCGTTGTGGGCGCTGGTGACATAACCCAGTTCCACCAGCGTGTGGGTGACGGTGCCGGGGTAGCGGTCGGTGATCAGCAGGTGGCCCTTTTTCGGCTCGATGGGCAGCTCCGGGCATAGCTCGTTGGCCTGGATGCCATTGGCCAGGATGACTGCCTCGGCCTGCAACCACTGGCCGTCTTCGAGGCGTACGCGGTTACCGTCCACCTCGCTGACCCGCGCCCGTCGTTGTTCGATGTTGGCGTGATCGAGCATCCAGCGGGCGGTGGCTGGTGCGTAGAGAATGCCGTCGCCATTGATCAGCAAGCCGCCTTCCAGGCCTTCGCGCAACGCCGGTTCGCGTTCGCGCAGGGCGTGGCGCGCGACCAGTTCGCAGGCCACGCCCTGGGCTTGCAGGTTGAGGAACTTGCTCTCGGCCACGGCCATTTCTTCGGGGTTGGCCGCCAGCCACAAGGTGCCGTTGCTGCGGTAGGCGCAGCCGTCGGGCAACTGCGGCGCCTGTTCGCGCCAGCGTTGCAGCGAGTATTGGCTCAGGGCCAGTTCGGCCGGGTTGTCGTCCAGCACCAGCAAGTGGCCCATGCCGGCGGCCGTGGCCCCGTGCAGGCCGGCGTCGAGCACCAGCACGCGCAGGCCGCGCCGGGCCAGCGCCTGGGCGCAAGCGGCGCCGATGATGCCGGCGCCGATCACGATCACATCGGCCACCTGGCCTTGGCTCATGGGCGAATGCCCCAGGCGAACGGGTCGTCCTGCTCGATGATCAGGCTGGCTTCGGCGCTGATGAAGGCGCGGCCACGGATCGTCGGGACGATGCGCTCGCCTTGCCACTCGTAGGAGCCTTCGAACTCGCTGCCGATCACGCTGGCCTGGCGCCAGATCTGCCCCGGCTGCAATTTGTCATCGGCGGCCAGGCACGCCAGTTTGGCGCTGGTGCCGGTGCCGCAGGGGGAGCGGTCGTAGGCCTTGCCGGGGCACAGGACGAAGTTGCGGCTGTCGGCCTGGGCATCGTCGGCGAACAACTCGACGTGGTCGATCAAGCCGCCGTCTTCGCCGCGGATGCCTTGCACGTCCAGCGCCTGCTGCACGGCGTAGGTGTAGGCGGTCAGGGCTTCGAGGTTATCGCCGGCCACCCGCAGGCCATGCTCGGCAATCAGGAAAAACCAGTTGCCGCCCCAGGCGATGTCACCGACCACCTGGCCGATGCCCGGTACTTCGAGCGCCACCGCCTGGCGATAGCGGTAGGCCGGCACGTTGCGCACGCTGACGCTGTGGTCGGCATGCAAGGTGGCCTGCACCGTGCCCACCGGCGTCTCGATGCTGTGCACGCCCGGGCCGATCTTGCCCAGGTGGGCCAGCGAGGCGACCAGGCCGATGGTGCCGTGGCCGCACATGCCCAGGTAACCGGTGTTGTTGAAGAAGATCACCCCGGCACAGGCGCTGGGGTCGACCGGCTCGCAGAGCAGCGCGCCGACCAGCACATCGCTGCCCCGTGGTTCGAGCACGCAGGCGGCGCGCCAGTCATCGTGTTGCTCGGCAAGGATCTGGCGGCGCTCGGCCATGCTGCCGTTGCCCAGGTCAGGAAAACCGGCGGTTACCAGGCGGGTGGGTTCGCCGCCGGTGTGGGAGTCGATCACGCTGATGCGTTTCATGAAGGGGCCACTCTCGCGTTCGGATGGATGAACGCAAGCGTGGCGTGTGCGGGGCGTGGCGGCTTGATGGTTTTATTCTGCACCAATGACGAAATCGGCACAGCCGGCGTAGCGGTCAGTGATGGTGTGGCAGGTGCTCGAACAGGGTCTTGCACACCCCGGCGATGTGCTCGTCGAGCAGGCTCACCGCGCGATCGACATCACCTGCGCGGCAGGCGGCGATGATCTCGCGGTGTTCGTGGTCGGCGCGCTCCTTGCCCGATGACAGGGTCATCTGCATGCGCAGGTAACGCTCCAGCTTGTCGTTGACCGAGCGGATCAGGTTCACCAGGAACGGCCGTTGCGCCGGTTCATACAGGCAGGCATGCAGTTCCCAGTTGAGCTCGGCCCAGCGGCCGACGTCATCCTCGCCGACGAACTCCTGGCAGATGCGTTCGGCCCTGGCGAAGGTGGCCTCGGTCATGTTGGGAATGGCCAGGCGCAGCACCTTGTCTTCGAGCAGCATGCGCACTTCGAACATCTGCGCCAGTTCGGCGTCGGACACCCGCGTGACCATCGCCCCGCGATTGCGCTGGAACATCACCAGGCCTTCGGCTTCCAGGCGCTTGAGCGCCTCGCGCACGGGGATCTTGCTGACGTTGAACTGGCGGGCGATGTCGTCCTGGCGAATCGGTTCGTCCTCGGCGAAATGCCCGGCGACGATGGCGTCACGCAGGTGGCGGGTGATGATTTCCGAGGTCGAGGGCGCATTGCCCAGGTCTGGAGCGTTGAATTTGGGTAGGGTCACGGCGGCGATCGTTCGGACTGATTTGCATATATGGTATACGAATTTGCCCGTGGAACTCACTGCGCCTGACGGAGCAGGCGACCGTTAGCTGCACAATTGGATCATCAAGTTGTCACTTACGGTCATTGAGCGGTCACTCGAGTGCTCATAATCTGTTGCCCATGACAGAGGGGCGCCTAAGAGCGCTCCCACTTTTCCGTGATCGCTCGATGTGGAGTTTCCGATGACCGCCGCTCATTACCCGCACCTGCTGGCCCCGCTGGACCTGGGATTCACCACGCTGCGCAACCGCACCCTGATGGGCTCGATGCACACCGGCCTCGAAGAAAAGCCCGGCGGCTTCGAGCGCATGGCGGCGTATTTTGCCGAGCGCGCCCTTGGCGGCGTCGGCCTGATGGTGACCGGCGGTATCGGCCCGAACGACGAGGGCGGGGTGTACTCCGGTGCGGCCAAGCTGACCACCGAGGAAGAGGCGCTCAAGCACCAGATCGTCACCCGTGCGGTGCACGACGCGGGCGGCAAGATCTGCATGCAGATCCTCCACGCCGGTCGATATGCCTACAGCCCCAAGCAGGTCGCGCCGAGCGCCATCCAGGCGCCGATCAACCCGTTCAAGCCAAAAGAGCTGGACGAGGACGGCATCGAGAAGCAGATCAGCGATTTTGTCACCTGCTCGGTGCTGGCGCAGAAAGCCGAGTACGACGGCGTCGAGATCATGGGCTCGGAAGGTTATTTCATTAACCAGTTCCTCGCCGCGCACACCAACCACCGCACCGACCGCTGGGGCGGCAGCTACGAAAACCGCATGCGCCTGCCGGTGGAAATCGTCCGTCGGGTGCGCGAGGCGGTGGGTCCGAATTTCATCATTATTTTCCGCCTGTCGATGCTCGACCTGGTCGAGGGCGGCAGCACCTGGGAAGAGATCGTCACCCTGGCCAAGGCCATCGAGCAGGCCGGCGCGACCATCATCAACACCGGTATCGGCTGGCACGAAGCGCGCATTCCGACCATCGCCACCAAGGTGCCACGTGCAGCATTCAGCAAGGTCACGGCCAAACTGCGCGGTTCGGTGAGCATTCCGCTGATCACCACCAACCGCATCAACACCCCGGAAGTGGCCGAGCAAATCCTTGCCGAAGGCGATGCCGACATGGTCTCGATGGCGCGGCCGTTCCTCGCCGACCCGGACTTCGTCAACAAGGCCGCCGCTGGCCGCGCCGATGAAATCAACACCTGCATCGGTTGCAACCAGGCGTGCCTGGACCACACCTTCGGCGGCAAGCTGACCACCTGCCTGGTCAACCCGCGTGCCTGCCACGAAACCGAACTCAATTACCTGCCGGTGCAAACCCTGAAGAAGATCGCCGTGGTGGGCGCCGGCCCTGCGGGGTTGTCGGCGGCGACTGTGGCGGCCGAGCGTGGCCATCAGGTGACGCTGTTCGATTCGGCCAGCGAAATCGGCGGCCAGTTCAACGTGGCCAAGCGTGTGCCGGGCAAGGAAGAGTTCTATGAAACCCTGCGCTACTTCAACCGCAAGCTGCAAACCAGCAACGTCGAGGTGTGCCTGAACACCCGCGTCGACGTGGCGCAACTGGTCGACGGCGGCTATGACGAAATCATCCTCGCCACCGGCATCGCCCCGCGCACGCCGGCCATCGAGGGTGTCGACAACGCCAAGGTGCTCAGCTACCTGGACGTGCTCCTGGCGCGCAAGCCGGTGGGCCCGCGCGTTGCGGTGATCGGTGCCGGTGGCATCGGCTTCGACGTCTCGGAGTTCCTGGTGCATTCGGGCGTGGCCACCAGCCTGGACCGTGAAGCGTTCTGGAAGGAGTGGGGCATCGACACCCACCTTGAAGCGCGCGGCGGCGTCGCCGGCGTCAAGGCCGAGCCCCATGCCCCTGCCCGCGAAGTGTTCCTGTTGCAGCGCAAGAAATCCAAGGTCGGCGACGGCCTGGGCAAGACCACCGGCTGGATTCATCGCACGGGCCTGAAGAACAAGCAGGTGCAGATGCTCAACAGCGTCGAATACCTGAAGATCGACGACCAGGGCCTGCACATCCGCATCGGCGAAAGCGGCGAACCGCAGGTGCTGGCGGTGGACAACATCGTCATCTGCGCCGGGCAGGACCCGCTGCGTGAATTGCACGAAGGGCTGCTGGCGGCGGGGCAGAGCGTGCACCTGATCGGCGGCGCCGACGTGGCGGCGGAGCTGGATGCCAAGCGGGCGATCAATCAAGGGTCGCGGTTGGCGGCTGAGCTGTAACAGGCAGGCCCGTCCTGCCAATGGCTATCGCGGGCAAGCCCGCTCCTACAGGGATCACCTGAACCCTGTAGGAGCGGGCTTGCCCGCGATGGCGTCCTCAAGGCTGCTAATATGCCGGCTCTAACAGCAGAGCCCTCCTTCATGTTTCCCCCGCCCCCCCTGGAACCCCTCCACCTCGACTGGCTCACCCCCGCCCACCTCGAACTGGCCATCCTGCGCCTCGACCAGATCGACCCGCTGATCAGCGGCAACAAATGGTTCAAGCTCACCGAACACCTCAAGGCCGCCGACCGCGCTGGCGCAAAAGGCATCATCAGTCTGGGCGGTGCCCATTCCAATCACCTGCACGCACTGGCCGCCGCCGGTCAACGCCTGGGCTTTCGCACGGTGGGGCTGATGCGCGGGCATGCGCAGGACACGCCGACGGTCAACGACCTGCAAGCGCTGGGCATGCAACTGCACTGGCTCGGTTACGCCGGTTACCGCGCGCGGCACCAGGCGGATTTCTGGGCGCCGTGGCAGGCGCAGTACCCCGAGCTGTGGCCGGTGCCCGAGGGCGGTGGCGGCTTGCCCGGCGCCATCGGCTGCATGCCGTTGAAGGCGATGGTCGAGGCGCAACTGGGCAACCTCGGCTGGAGCGACTACGACGGCTGGTGGCTGGCGTGTGGCACCGGCACCACGCTGGCCGGGTTGGTGCTGGCCGAGGCGGGCGAGCACCCGGTCTACGGTGCGCTGGCGGTACCGGATGATTTTGGCGTGGCGCAGCAGATCGAGGCTATTGCCCGCGAGGCGCAGGTCCCGGCAGCGGGCTATGAACTGTTCGACGCCTGTCGCGGCGGTTTTGCCAAGGTTGACCCGCTATTGCTGGACTTCATCGAGCAGACCGAACGCGCCAGCGGCATTGCCCTGGAGCCGCTGTACACCGGCAAGGCATTGCTGGCGCTCAAGCAGCAGGTCGAGGCCGGGCGCTTCAAGGCCGGCACCCGCCTGATCTTCATCCACACCGGCGGCTTGCAGGGCCGCCGCGGGTTTGCCTGATCGGCGTTCAGTTGCGTTTGGGCATCATGCGCAGCAGGGTGTTATCACGCACGATGTAGTGGTGATACAGGCCGGCCAGTGCGTGCAGGCCGATCAACCAGTAGCCGATCGTGCCGCCCAGTTCATGCCAGTCCTGGATCTGCCGGGCCAGCGCCTTGTCTTCCGACACCAGCAGCGGCAGGTCCAGGCCGTAGAACATCACCTGGTTGCCCTTGGCGCTGGTGACGAGCCAGCCAAGGAGCGGCATCGCGATCATGAATAGGTACAGCGCCCAGTGCATCAGACGGGCGAGGGTGGTCTGCCATTTCGGCGAGGCGGGGAAGATCTGCGGGGCCGGGCCGAAAGTGCGGGCGAACAGCCTGAGCCAGACCAGCACGAACACCGTCAGCCCGAGCATGAAGTGCGATTCGACGATCAGCGTGCGGCCGCCGCTGCCTTTGGGAAACATCCCGCGCAGTTCGATGCAGGCGTACACCAGCGCCAACAGGACCAGCATCAACCAGTGCAGCGTGATCGAGACGGTACTGTAGCGTGACTCGGAATTCTTCCAGGGCATGCGGCGTTCCTCACGGTTCGGTTCAAGCCACCGTTCTTGATCGACGGTGTGCTTTAACTGTAATCCCGTTTAACCGTGTTTGCCTGTGCGCTAAATCAACGAACCCCGCCCCCCCCTGTAGGAGCGAGCTTGCTCGCGATGGAGGTCCAAGCACCGCGGGGTGTCAGGTACCCAGCGTTATCGTTGACGACCATCGCGAGCAAGCTCGCTCCTACAGGGGGAGGGCAGTGAATCACATGCTCTGCGGCATCTCGCCATTGGCCAGGCGCCGGTTGATGTCGGCGATCACCGCGGGCAGGTCGACGATGGTGTCGATCATGTAGTGCGGGCGCGAGCCTTCGAACAGCGCCTGGATACGCTTGCGCTCGCTGGCCAGTTGCTCGCTGTCCAGGGCGCGGTAGCCGTCGTAGTCCAGGCCCAGCGCGTTGCCCGAGCAGAGCAGGGCGACGGTCCACATGCCGGCGCGGCGACCTTCGAGGATGCCCGGCACCGTGTCGTCGATCTTCACACACGCGGCGACATCGTTGATGCCCAGCGCGATCACATTGGCCAAGGCCTGGGCCGGCCATGGACGGCCGTTGGGCACTTCGTCGGTGGCGACCACATGGTCGGCGATGTAGCCGTTGCTGGCGGCCAGTTCGACCACCTTGTCCATGACCTGTTTCGGGTAGCCGGAGCAGGAGCCGATTTTGATCCCTTGGGCACGCACCTGCGCGATGGTGTCCAGCGCGCCGGGAATCAGCGCGGAGTGCTCGGCGATTTTCTCGATCTGCAACGGCATGAAGCGGTTGTAGATGGCGGTGACGTCGTCGTCGGTCGGCGTGCGCCCGAACACCGCGCGATAACGCTCGGCCACGGCAGGCTGATCGCACAGCGTGCGGATGTGGTCCCACTTGCCCATGCCCATCGGGCCACGGGCTTCTGCAATGGACACCTGCACGTCGAACTCGGCGAAGGCCTCGACGAAGATCTGCGTGGGCGCGAACGAGCCGAAATCGACCACGGTGCCGGCCCAGTCGAAGATGGCGGCCTGGAGTTGGGTGGGGTGGGTGTAGTTCATGGTGATGTAAATCCTGTGGTGACTGACTGTCGGTGAACTGATTTTCTGTGGGAGCGAGCCTGCTCGCGATAGCGGTCTGACATTCATCGTCGACTGTGCAGGTCTCATCGCGAGCAGGCTCGCTCCCACAAGGGATAGGGGGTGCGGTTTAGATGTGTGTCACTTCCATCTCTCGCAACACCTCGCCAATCGCCGCCACGGCGGCGCGCATTTCGGCGGGCTGGACGTGGCCGATGCAGCCGACGCGGAAGGTCTCGACTTCGGTCAGTTTGCCGGGGTAGAGGATGAAACCCTTGGCTTTGACCCGTTCGTAGAAGTCCTTGAACTGGTAGCGCGGGTCCTGCGGGGCGTGGAAGGTGGCGATGATCGGTGCCTGGATCGCGGCGGGCAGGAAGCTGCGCAGGCCCAATGCATTCATTTCTTCCATCAGCGCCTGGCAGTTGGCGGCATAACGCGCGTGCCGTGCCGGCAGGCCGCCTTCTTCAACGTATTGCAGCAGGGCTTCGTGCAGCGCCGCCACCACGTGGGTCGGTGGGGTGAAGCGCCATTGGCCGGTCTTGGCCATGTAGGTGTGCTGGTCGTGCAGGTCCAGTGCCAGAGAATGTGCATTGCCGGCAGCCGCGGCCAGCGATTGCTTGCGGGCAAATACGAAGCCCATGCCCGGCACGCCTTCCAGGCACTTGCCCGAGGCGGCGATCAGGGCGTCGAACGGCACCTGTTGCGCGTCCACCGGCAGCGCGCCGAAGGAACTCATGGCGTCGATGATCAGGCGTTTGCCGTGGCGGGCCACCACCTGGGCAATGTCCGCCAGCGGGTTGAGGATGCCGGTGCTGGTTTCGCAGTGAATCAGCGCGACGTGGCTGATGCCGGCGTCGGCGTGCAGCAGGCGGTCGACATCGGCGGCGGTGGTCGGCTGGTCTTCGGCGGTGACGAAGGTGCTGACGGCGCGGCCCAGCACCTGGCAGATGGTCGCCAGGCGCTTGCCGTAGGCGCCATTGATCAGCACCAGGACCTTGCCGTCACGGGGCACCAAGGTGCCGATGGCCGCTTCGACGGCGAAGGTGCCGCTGCCTTGCAGGGGTACGCAGTGATGGCTGGCGCTGCCGTTGATGATCGCCAGCAATTGTTCGCAGACGCTGGCGGTCAATTGGTTGAAACGCTCATCCCATGAACCCCAGTCGACTAGCATTGCCTGACGGGTGCGGACCGAGGTGGTCAATGGGCCGGGGGTGAGCAGGACGGGTTCGGCAGGACGCATGGGGCTGTTCTCGCTTTCGATGGGCTGACGCTAGCGGGGTTAAATTGCAATTTGCGCACGCATCAATCAAATTGTTTGTTGTTATGCCTGTCATCAGTGAGAGTTATCCATGAACCTGTTTCAGCTGCGCGCTTTCGATGCGGTGGCCCGCGAAGGCAGCTTCACCCGTGCGGCTGCGCGGTTGTTCATCAGTCAGCCTGCCGTCACCGGGCACATCAAGGCGCTGGAGGAGCACTACCAGATCACCTTGCTGCGACGCACGGCGCGACGGGTGGAGTTGACGGAGGAGGGCAGCAAGCTGGCGGCCATCACCCGGGCGATGTTCGGCCTGGCACAAGAGGCGCAAGTGTTGCTCGAAGCCAACCGGCAGTTGCTCACCGGGCGCCTGGAAGTGGCGGCGGACGGCCCGCACCTGGTCATGCCGATGCTCGCCAGCTTGCGGGCGCGCTATCCGGGGATCACCGTCAACCTGCGCCTGGGCAATGCCCAGGACACCCTGGCGGCGCTGTTGTCCGAGCACGCCGACGTGGCGGTGCTGACCGAGATCGAGCCACGCAAGGGCCTGCATTTGCAGGCGCTGAGCGAGTCACGGATCTGCGCGCTGGTGCCGGCGGGGCATGCGTGGGCGCAACAGGCCAGGGGCGTGCCGCTCGCAGCGCTGGATCAGGTGATCATGGTCTTGCGTGAGCCCGGCTCGATTACCCGGCGCACCTTCGATACGGCGTGTGCCCAGGCCTCGGTGCAGCCGCGGGTGTTGCTGGAGCTGGACAGCCGCGAGGCGGTGACCGAGGCGGTGGCGGCGCAGTTGGGGGTCGGGGTGGTGTCGTCGGTGGAGGTCGGACATGACCCGCGGGTGGTGGCGGTGCCGCTCATTGGCGAGGGGCTGGTCAATCGGCACTTGCTGGCGTGTGTGGAGCGGCGGCGGGAGTTGCGGTTGATTCAGGCGTTTTTTGGGTTGGTGCCGGGCGGTTAGACCGAGTCGCCTTTATCGCGAGCAGGCTCGCTCCCACAGGGATCTCATCCACATGGAAGATCCGATGTGGGAGCGAGCCTGCTCGCGATCAGCTTCTAAGGTTGACCAACCAATCCAGCAACAACCGATCATCCCCTCTCGGCTGCCGCGCCGGTCGCGGTGTCGGCGGGTTGCTCGCGGCGGCGTACAGCACCGGGCGGTCGGGGTCGCTGTCGAGAAAGCTGATGAGCACCTCGCTGCCGGCCATCGGCATCCGCCACGATTCGATCCGGCCATGGGGCGTGGCGACGACCATCGGCAGCCAGAGCCCGCTGGACGGTTCGTCAGTGGCGTTTGCCGTCGGCCACAGTTGGACCTGGATGCGACCCTGATCATCCATGGGCGCCGGTTCGCCGGGCGGGCCGAGGACTCGCGCCGGTTGAAAGCCGGGAATCGCCGGCCGGGGGTGCCTGAGTGCCGGGCGAAACACGCTCGACCAGGCAATGGCCGTGAACTGATTGCTGTAGCGCCGCGCCTTGTCGGTGGTCGGGCGTTCTAGGATCGACGGCTGCTGGCCCTGATGGCGCAGTTCGATCAACAACCATTGATCGTTGAAATTCGGCAGGGGATGTTCCGACACCTGCAGGATGTGTCCGCTGCGCAACGCACTCTGGTTACTGCGGCCCTGCAACTGCCCGTGCCGACACCGCAGGCGTTCCAGTGTCCGGCGGCTGAGCCGGTCGTGATCGAGTGCCGGCGAGGCAGGACGCACCGGCAATGGCGGCGAGGTGTGGCGCTGGAACAGCTCGCTGATCACCGGTGTCTGCCCGGTCGTCGGCGGATCGCCGTGAAAGTGCATCAACAGCGGCTCTTCGGGGAAGCTCAGGCTGTCGTCCGCCAGCACCAGCACATGGCCATCGCGTTGATGCTCGAAGTGATAGTGAATGCCTTCTTCTTCGCACAACCGTTGCAGGAAGGTCAGGTCGCTTTCGTCAAACTGGATGCAGAACGGCCTGGCGGGGTAACGACCATCGGGCAGTTCGAAGCGGTAACTGTGTTCAGGCAGGCCGTTTTCTGCCAGCAGCAGACGCAGGATGGCGGGCACATCGAGCTGGTAAAAGACCCGACGCGCAGGCTGGCGGTCGAGGTTCTGCAGCCAGGGCACCAGCACCAGCCGATAGTCGATGCGCTGCGGGCCACGGTGTTCGCGACTGGCACTGTGAATGATGCCGTGTACGCCCTGGCCATTGGCGAAACTCAGGTACACCGGCTGTTGCAGCAAATGCTCAAGGTTCATGGCCGGAGCCAGGCCAATCATGTCGATTTCGAACCGATAGGGCTGGTTGAGCGCCTCATGACCTTTGAACTGCACCACAGGCCAGCTCAGGTCACCGTTGAGCAGGGTCAGGGTGTAGGGATTTTCCTTGTCGTTATGCATCGAATCCGCTTCTGCCAGGGAGTACCAGCGCAGAGGGTACGAAACCGTGACCCTAAAGGGTTATCGCAATCGTTGTTTCAGAATCGCCCTACAACCACCAGTGAACATGTCGATTCTGCCGGATGGAATTTTTGGTCGATTGCCAACTTTAGGCCGTATAAACTTGCGCCATGCGTCGGCCAATAGATGTCTCGGCGCCACAGACCAAGAGAGTGAGTGATGGGCGCACAGTGGAAGGTTAAACACAAAGAAGCGGCAGCCAATGCCAAGGGCAAGATCTTCGGCAAACTGGTGAAGGAAATCACCATTGCTGCGCGCAACGGCGCCGATGTTGCTACCAACGCACACCTGCGCCTGGTGGTTGAACAGGCCAAGAAAGCCTCGATGCCCCGCGAAACCCTGGAACGTGCGATCAAGAAAGGCTCCGGCCAGCTCGGTGAAACCGTGCAATACCATCGCGTGACCTACGAAGGTTTCGCTCCGCATCAGGTGCCGCTGATCGTTGAATGCGTGACCGACAACATCAACCGTACCGTCGCCGAAATCCGCGTCGCGTTCCGCAAGGGCCAGTTGGGTGCTTCCGGTTCCGTGGCCTGGGACTTCGACCACGTAGGCCTGATCGAAGCCGCCCCGGACACCCCGGATGCCGATCCTGAACTGGCCGCCATCGAAGCCGGCGCCCAGGATTTCGAACCGGGTGAAGAGGGCGCGACCCTGTTCATCACCGAAGCCACCGATCTGGATTCGGTACAGAAAGCGTTGCCGGAGCAGGGTTTTACCGTGTTGTCGGCGAAGCTGGGCTACAAGGCGAAGAACCCGGTCAGCGGTTTGAGTGATGAGCAGATGGCGGAAGTCGAAGCGTTCCTCGAAGGCCTCGATAACCATGATGATGTGCAGGATCTGTTTGTCGGCTTGGCCGGTTGATTGATTCAAGTCTTGCGGGCGGTTTCGCCTGATAGACCCTCGCGGGCAAGCCCGCTCCTACAATTGATCGCATTCCCCTGTAGGAGCGGGCTTGCCCGCGATTGACCGCAAGGCGGTCAAAAACCACCCAACTCCAGCACAATCTCGCTGAACCCAGGCCTGGCCAGCACGTCGCCCTGACAGCAACGGCGCTGCAAGTCCTCCAGCCGCTCATGCGTGTGATCACTCAAGCCCGAGTCGATCCGCTCCAGCAACTCTCCCAGCAACACCCCGAACGCACGCACCTCAATCCGCTGCAAGGCACGGCTCTCGAAACTGTCGTCCGTGGCGTGGAACGACGCCGCGCCGAAATCCCCGAGCAGGCAGTCACCGTGCTCGTTCAACAGAATGTTGTGGCCATAGAGGTCGCCGTGGGTGATGCCCTGGCGATGCAGGTGTTCGCCCACCGAGGCGATGCCACGGGCGATGCGCAGCGCCACGTCCGCGTTGAACCGCGTGTCATCGGCGTAGACATCGCGGCTGCAGGATTCCAGGCTCGGCAGCCCGGCGAGGTTGCGGTAACTCGGGTCGACCAGTTCCATGACCAGCCCGGCCTGGTGTTGCGGGTGTTCGACGATCCGCCCTTCGACCCGAATCAGGTTGGGGTGCAGTCCGGCGGTGATGCAGGCGTTCATTTCATGCAGCGGCGAGCCATCGCTGGTCATTTCACCCTTGTAGAGCTTGATCGCCACCGCTTTGGCGTGCTGCCACTCGGCCCGATGAATGACGCCGGAGGCGCCTTCGCCCAGCTTTTCCCCAAGGCTCAGTTGCGACCAGGCAATGGTGGGTGTGGCGTCCAGGGCGGTAGCGTCGGCTTCGGTTTCCAGCGGGTTACCGGCATAGGCCAGCCAGGTCAGGCTCGGCAATGTCAGCAGCCAGTCGGGCAATTCACTCAAGCGGTTGGCGGCGAGGCGGGTCAGCTCTAGCCGATGGCAGTTGCGCAGGCTGGGCGGCAGCTGGGTCAGGCGATTGCCGGCCAGCATGAGTTTTTGCAGGAACGGACGCTCGCCCAGTTCGGTCGGCAGCTCAGTGACGCGGTTGTCGGTCAGGATCAACCAGCGCAACAGTGGCGGCAGTGCAGCCCCCGGCACGGTTTCGATGCGATTGCCCTTGAACCCGACCATGCTCAGCGCGGGGCACTGGCCCAGGCAGGCGGGCAGCTCGGTGAACTGGTTGCGGTCGCAGAACAGCACACGCAAACGGCGCAGGCGGTGAAAGTCGTCCGGCAGGCTGCTCAGGGCGTTGCCGCTGAGGTTGAGGACTTCCAGGGTGTCGGCCAGGTCGAGGATTTCCCGGGGGAATTGGGTCAGGCCGGCGGCCAGGTCCAGGCGCGTCGCGCCCGCCAGCAGGCCGGCGCGCAGTTGGGCAAGGGTGTCCATGAACAGATTCGCTATCGAATGGCCCGAGGCCTGAAAAGGGGCGCCATGATAGCGGATGAAGCGCGCCTACAGGGGAGGGGATTGTGTGGCGATCAGTTGTCCTAACCGGCTGCGTGTACGCGCCAGGTCGATGGCGTCGCCGCCCAGTGTTTCGCACAACGAGCGCTGGCCCATCAGGATCAGGTGCTTGTCCTGGTCGTACAACACGTCCACCAGGTTGATGAAACGCTGCTGTGCGGCGATCGAGCAGTCGGCCAGGTTGGGCATTTGTTCGATGATCCAGTGATCGAAACGCCGGCACAGTTCCAGGTAATCCATCACGGCCGTCGGATGCTCGCACAGGTCGGCGAAGGTGAAGCCGACGGTGCGCCCGTCGCAGTGGCGGGCTGGCAGTTGGCGAGTGCCGACGGTCAGGGTGATGGCCGGGGCGTCGACACTTGGCAGGTTCAGCATCTGCCGTTGCGCGGCACTGGCCGGCCAGACGTACTGGCCCTGGGTGAACAACTGCTGGGCGTGGGTCCTGGCCTGGCTGCGATAGTCGTGTGGGCCGCCAACTTCCATCACTTGCATGCGGGCGTTGATCAGCTCGATCACCGGTTTGAAACGTGCGTGGTAGAGCGGGTTGGGCAGCAAGCCTTCGGGTGGGTAGTTCGACGTCACCAGCAGCAGGATGCCACGGCGGAACAGCGCCTTGAACAGCCGCGTGATGAGCATGGCATCGCCGATGTCGTGCACGTGAAATTCGTCGAAGCACAGGACGCGGCAGTCTTGCAGCAACTCATCGAGGGTGGCCGCCAATGCGTCAGGCTGATCGCGGTGGGTGAACATGCCTTGATGCAGCCGGGCGAAGAATTCGTGGAAATGCAGGCGTTGCTTTTGCTCGATCGGCAGGGACTGGAAGAAGCCGTCGAGCAACCAGCTTTTGCCACGCCCGACCGCGCCATGCAGGTACAGGCCGGGGATGGTTTTTTCCGTGGTGTCGAGCAGGCTGGAGGCGTGCTGCGCCATGCAGTCGATCACCCGTTGTTGGCTGTGGCTGAGGGTGTAACCCTGGGTGTGGGCCTTGTGGCGGAAGTAGTCGTGGACCATGCGTGCGCTTTGCCCGTGACTGGCGGGCGCTGTTTTTCCCAGCAGGCGGCGTAGCGATGGCCAGCGGGGGTTGAAGCGCGAGCGGTTGGGGGGGCGAACGGGCACGGAGGTTTTTCCCATATGCGTCAGGCGGGCTAGTGTACCCCCGTAGGAGCGAGCTTGCTCGCGAGGCGGTTTCTGGTCGTGTACATATCCATTGTTGCGGTAACGGCCGCTTATGGTTTCGCCCTTACGGCGACTCACTTTTTTTACAAGCGCCTAAAAAAAGTAAGCAAAAAAACGCTCGCCCCAGCGTACGGCCCCTCGCTGGCGCTCGGGGTTCCTTCGCTCCGGCATCCATCCGGGGACATCGCCTCCGGTTTGCTGCGCTGCACCTCCTCTCGATGTGTGCGGCTGCGCCGCACGGCGCTGCGCGCCTTCTCCCCGGATGAATGCCTCCACTCAGCCTGCCGAAGGGGCGGGTGGATCAAGATCAAAAGCTTGCTGTTCTCCCCCCCCCCCTGTGGGAGCGAGCCTGCTCGCGAAGGCGGCCTGCCAGCCGCCCCATTATCTGCTGGTGTACCCGCCCTCTGTAGGAGCGAGCTTGCTCGCGATGGTCGTTAACGATGACGCGGGCTGTCTGGATGTCTGCGGTGTCTGGGCCATCATCGCGAGCGAGCTCGCTCCTACAGGGGGCAATTGTTTTGCCTGGCTGGAAATTTCTTGGCCCGTTGCTAACCTGATTTGCAGGAGTCAACCCGAAGGGATTGGGCGTGAACGGAATCGTTGTTGTGGCAGTCGCGAGCATTATGCTCAGTGCACAGGTCTTGGCCGCCGAGCTGCAGGTGCAGGTGCGGGTTGACGTGCAGCGTGGCTGTCAGTTGGTCGGGCAGCAACGCAGTGCGGGCGTCGAGCCGCTGGGTGTGCTCGATTTCGGCCAGACTGCGCGGCTGGACGATGCTGGCGGGCCGCTGGGGGCGGCGCTGACGAATGGGCGATTGCCCCGTCTGGAATGCAACCCCGATACCCCTTATCAATTGCGCATCGACGGTGGCCAGCACGGTGGCGTCGGTGATGTGCGCTACATGGCCGGTGCTTCCGGCAGCAAACCCATCCCCTATCGGCTGTACCAGGACCCCGCGCGGCAGATCCCGCTGCCGGTCGATGTGCCGGTCAGCGGGCGGGTGCCGAGCACCGGCAGCGTGGATCTGCCGTTGTACGCGCGTATTGAACGGCTGGCGGAAATCGTGCCCGTCGGGCGTTACACGGACATGGTGAAGGTGACGGTCACCTGGTAGCGGTTCAGGCCCCCGATGGAATCGGGGGGTGCAGGGAAGTGGGCGTTCCTGATCGAACGCTCTGGTAGGTCCTGAAGGAGTTGGGATGGGCGTGATGACAAGCAGGCAATGGGCATTGATCACCGTGGCCGCGCTGGCCTGGCCGGGCGCTGGCGCGCAGGCGGCCGTCAGCGGGCAGGTTTATGCGCGCCTGACCATCATTGCCGGTTGCGAGGTCAGCAATGGTGGCAGCACCGGCAGCCCGGTCAGTGATTTCGGTACCCTGGATTTCGGTGAGCAAGGCCCGACCTGGAGTAACCCGATCAGGGCCAGCCTCGGTCAGGGCGGCGGCGGTCGGTTGAATGTCGCCTGCGATCCGTCGGTCAACGGTTTCACCGTCACCATCGACGGCGGCACCCACGGCGACGGCACCACCCGGCGCCTGAGCAATGGCCGCCAGACCCTCCCTTATCAACTGTTTGTCGATGCCTCTGGCAACCAGAGCTACAGCATCGGCCAGCAACATAATTTCGCTGTCACCCACGGCACGCAGATACCGATCCCGGTGTTCGGTGCTGTGGTGGCGAACACCCGCGCGATACCGGCCGGTGTCTATACCGACACCCTCACCGTGACGCTGGATTGGTAAACCCGAAGAGGATGGAGACCATGCGCAAACTCGTGACAAGGATAGGTTTATCGCTGCTGGGCCTGGTGCTGGCCGTCAGTGTCCACGCGGCCACGACCGTGACCGGTCAGATCACCTCCAGCCTGATCCTGACCAGCAGTTGTCAGGTCAATGGCTCAGGAGGCAGCACCGGGCTGAATTTCGGCGCGCTGAACTTCGGCACCGCCAACAGCCTGTTCACCACGGCCTCGGGACAAGTCCTGGGCGGCGGTGGCGGGGCGTTGTCGATTCTCTGTTCCGCCGGCACCACGCCCGTGGTCAAGGTGCGCGCCGGTGCCCACGACGGCCAGTCGGCGGGTGGCACGCGGGCGTTGTACGACGGCGTCGCCAACTATGTGCCGTACGACCTGTACACCGATGCCGGGCATTCGCAGCCCCTGGCCATCGACGGCACGATCAGCCTGGCTCCGAGTACCGGGGTGGCGCAAACCGTGAACCTGTACGGCCAGGCGGTGGGCAAGGCCGGGCTGCCGGCGGGCACCTACACCGACACGATTTCCGTCGAACTGACGTTCTGACGCGATGAAGCGCCAGGGATGGGCCGCGCTGCTGGTGATCTGCACGATCAGCCTGCCCGCGCCGCTGACGGCGGCCACCAGCCAGAGCTTCCAGGTCAGCGCCACGGTGGTGCCGGGCTGCCTGGTGGTGGGCGGGGTGTCGAACTACGGCAGCCTGAATTTCGGCAGCCAGTCGGCGTTGGCCACCAGCACCGTGCGAGTGGCCCTTACGGCGGGGGTGCAGTTGCAATGCACACCGGGTGTGACCCTGACCATGAGCGTCGATGGCGGCCAGTACAACAACAGCGGGCGGCACATGCAGTTGAGCACCGGCAGCAATCGGGTGGCCTATCAGTTGTTCCGCGATGCAGCCTACAGCCAGAGCCTGGGCATCGGTCAAAGCGTGACGGTGGCCTATGCCGACGCCAATAACATCCGCCTGCCGATCTACGGCCAGGTGCAATTGCCGGGCAATCAGCCTGGGGGGACTTACAGCGATGTGCTGCAAGTGCAGCTGTCGTTTTGAACGAGTTGGGCAGACACAAGGAGCGGGTATATGCGTCATGCAGTAGGGGCGTTGCTGCTGTTGGCGGCGATCAAGGCGCAGGCGGCCAGTTCGGTACTGATCTGGCCGATTGATCCGGTGCTGGAGGCCGATCAGCAGGCCAGTGCCCTGTGGCTGGAAAACCGTGGCGATGAAACGGCGAATCTGCAGATTCGTGTGTTCGCCTGGAGCCAGAGCGATTTCAGCGACCAGTACCAGAATCAGCGCGATGTCATCGGCAGCCCGCCCGTGGCGAAGATCGAGCCGGGCCAGAAACAACTGGTGCGCCTGACCCGCACCCGGGACATTGCGCCGGGGCAGGAACTGGCCTATCGCATCATCATCGACGAAATCCCCTCGGCAAGACCGCCCGTCGCTGAGGACGGCAAGACGGCGGCGGCGATTCGTTTCCAGATGCGTTACTCGGTGCCGTTGTTCGCTTACGGCGCGGGTCTGTGGAGCAAGGAGGACGCCAGCCGCAAACGTGATCCGAAAAGCGCCGGCCTGCCGGACCTGAGCTGGCGCTCGGTGGCGGTGGATGGCCAGCCCTATGTCGAAGTGCGCAACCGCGGCGCGGTGCATGCGCGCCTGACCGATGTCTCGCTCAAGCAGGGCGGCCAGTCGCGGCCGATGGTGGACGGCCTGCTCGGCTACGTGCTGCCGGGGGCGATCATGCGCTGGCCGGCGCCGGGACCGATGGCCGGCGAGCCGGCGTTGCAGGTCCGGGTCAACGGTGCGCCGCAACTGCAGAGTATTGCGCCGGCACGCTGACGCAAGGGTGAGGGGCAGGGAGGGCAAGGTCCATTGACGGACGTACAGCGGTAATGAGCCAGCGCCTGGCTCGCAGTTTCCAGTGTCCGTTGCGGGTGATCGGTTGTGTAGGTTGCCTGATGTTCGTTCACTCGTCCGGAGCCGGTGACTTGCCGCCTCCACCCAGCGGCATGGAGGCCGTGGCTGATGCGCAGTTGTTCCTGGAATTGGTGGTCAATCAGATGAATACCGGGCGCGTCGTCGCGGTGGAGCAGCGTAACGGGCGGTTTTTCCTGCCGGCCAGCGCGCTGCGGGAAACCGGCATGAAGCTGCCGGACGGCCTCGGTGCCGAAGTCGATCTCGATGGTCTGCCGGGTCTGCACAGTCAGTACGACGGCAACGGCCAGCGCTTGCTGCTCGATGTACCGCCAAACTGGCTGCCGGAGCAGTTCATCGGCAATCGCAACACCTACCCGCGTACCCAGGCCCTGAGCAGTTTCGGCGCCTTGTTCAACTACGACCTGTACCTGAACGACACCGATGATGCCGGCACTTATCTTGCCGCGTGGAACGAAGTGCGGCTGTTCGACAGTTGGGGCACGCTGTCCAACACCGGGCAGTATCGGCGCACGCTGTCGGGGGATTCACTCAGCGCGTTGAACAACGGCTACCTGCGTTACGACACCACCTGGCGCTATTCCGATGACGAGCGCCTGCTGACCTACGAGGGCGGTGACCTGGTCAGCGGTGCCTTGCCCTGGAGCAGTTCGGTGCGCATGGGCGGGGTGCAACTGTCCAGGGACTTTGGCGTACGGCCCGACCTGGTGACCTACCCGTTGCCGCAGTTCGCCGGGGAGGCGGCGGTGCCGTCGTCGGTCGACCTGTTCATCAATGGCTACAAGTCCAGCAGCGCCGGTCTTCAGCCCGGCCCCTACACGCTGACCAATGTGCCGTTCATCAATGGCGCCGGTGAAGCGGTGGTGGTCACCACCGACGCATTGGGCCGACAGGTCTCGACCACGGTGCCGTTCTACGTCACCAGCAGTCTGCTGCAAAAGGGCCTGAGTGATTTTTCCGTGGCCGCCGGCTCCCTGCGGCGGGACTACGGCCTGCGTGATTTCTCCTACGGACCGGGGGTGACCTCCGGCAGTTTGCGTTATGGCGTCAGCGACAGCTTCACCCTGGAGAGCCACGCCGAAGCCTCGGATTCGCTGACCCTGGGCGGCATCGGTGGCAACCTGCGCCTGGGCAATTTTGGCGTACTGAACACCGCCGTCAGCCAAAGCCGGTTCGACGGTGACAGCGGTCAGCAACTGAGTGTTGGTTATCAGTACAGCAGCCAGCGCTACAGTTTTTCCTACCAGCGTTTGCAGCGCCGCGACCGTTATGCCGACCTGACGGTGGTCGACAGCACGTTCACCACATTGAGCCGGCGCAGTGAGCAGGCGACCCTGAGCGTCAACCTCGAACGTTGGGGCAGCCTGGGCGTGGGTTATTTCGACATCCGCGCGGCCGACGATTCGCGCACGCGGTTGCTCAACCTGACATGGAACAAACCGCTGTGGCACAACAGCAGTTTCTACCTGTCGGCCAACCGCGAAATCGGCGACAGCAACTGGGCGGTGCAGGCGCAACTGGTCATTCCGTTCGACCTGTACGGCAGCCTGGCCATCAGCAGCGAGCGCAGCAATACCGGGCAAACCCAGCAGCGGGTCAACTACAGCCGCGCCGTGCCCACCCAGGGCGGGGTTGGCTTCAGCCTCGGTTACGGCCAGGGTGACGGGCCTTCGTATCGTCAGGCCGACCTGACCTGGCGCCTGCAATCGGTGCAGTTGCAGGCCGGTGTCTACGGCACCAACGACGCCGAAACCCGTTGGGCCGATGCCAGCGGTTCGCTGGTGTGGATGGACAAGCAGGTGTTCGCGGCCAATCGTATCGACGATGCCTTCGTGGTGGTCAGCACCGACGGTTTTGCCGACATCCCGGTGCGTTACGAAAACCAGCAGGTCGGCCAGACCGATCGCAACGGCCACCTGCTGGTGCCATGGAGCAGCGCCTACTACCGTGGCAAGTACGAAATCGACCCGCTGAACCTGCCGGCCAACGTGCGCAGCCCGAATGTCGAGCAACGGATTGCCGTGCGCCGGGGTAGCGGTTACCTGCTGGAGTTCCCCTTGAGCCGGGTGGTCGCCGCGAGCATCGTGCTGGTGGACGCTCAGCAACAGGACCTGCCGCTGGGCAGCGGCGTGCTGCATGAACAGAGTGGCACGCAGACGGTGGTGGGCTGGGACGGGCTGGTGTACCTGGAAGACCTCAAGGCGCAGAACACCCTGAAGGTGAGCCTGGCGGATGGCAAAAGCTGTGAGGTGCAATTCGCCGTGGATGTGCAGCAGGAGCAGATCCCGCTGATCGGCCCACTGGTGTGCCGGCCATGAGGTGGCTGGCGCTGGTGCTGCTTTGCCTGCCGGGATCGGTGTGGGCGTTGTGTTCGGCGGTTCCTACGACACCGGCGTCGTTTGGTTCGGTGAGTTCGATTGCGGTGCGCACGGCGTCGCAACCCAGCTCGACGCTCAATGCCGGCCTGCGTTGCACGGGGTCGTTGCTGTCGTTGCTGACCACCAACGACCATTTCTACGCGAAAATCACGTCGACCCAATCCGGTCTGCTCGGGCCCAAAGGTGATGTGATCGGCTACACGCTGTATGCCAACAACAGCACCAACTACCCGATCACCCGTGGTGTGGACTTCGATTTCGCCCGCAACGGCATTATTGATGCGCTGGGACTGCTGGGCAGTGTCGTGCCGAAAACCGCGCCGATCTATCTGGGCACCATCGTCGGCAGCAACGTGGCCGCAGGGCTCTATACCGAAACCCTGAGCATTGCCTGGACTTGGGATTATTGTGCCGGCATTGGCGCGCTCGGGGCCTGCCTGGGGCGTGACACCAGCAGCGGCAACACCACCTTGACGGTCAACATGACCGTGTCCAACGACTGTACCATCACGGCGCCGAACATCGCGTTTGGCAGCGCACCGGTGGTCAGCGGGTTTGCAGCCGTCACCGGCCAGACGATCAACCTGGCGTGCACCAAGGACAGCGCCTATACCGTGGGCCTGAGTGATGGGCAGAACCCCGTCAGTGCCGGCGGCCGTCGGCGGATGATCTCCGGCAGCAACTACCTGGCCTATGACATCTTCAAGGGCAGCGGCACCACACGCTGGGGCAGTGTCGGCGCGGCGCGGCGGGCCGGCACCGATGCCGAGGTCAACCCCGGCAACGGGCAGGGCACCGGCAGCCAGATCTTCAACTACAACGCGAAGATCTACACCGACCAGACCACACCGCCAGCGGGGACCTACCTGGACAATGTGGTGCTGGATGTGGGGTTTTGAGTGATGTGAAACTGTGGGAGCGGGCTTGCTCGCGAAAGCGGTGTGTCAGTCACCGAATACTGGTCTGACACACCGCTTTCGCGAGCAAGCCCGCTCCCACAGGTTTAATCGTTCCCTCAGGTTGTACAATCAGGCTCTATCGCTCGATGCTACGGTTCCAGCGCGCGTTCCACTCAGGGCGCAGTTCGTTGACCTTGTCCCAGTCCACCGCAATCGCCGTTTCCAGGTACTGCTTCATCGCCTCCACCTGGCCATGGGTCTTGTCGGTGGTCGGGGTATTGGGGTTGGACGGGATCTGATCGCCGTCTTCCAGGGCGATGGCTTGCGCCTCCGGGGTCAGCAGAAACGCGGCGAGTTTCTGCGCCAGTTCCGGCTGGGTGTTGTTGGCGATGGTGCATTCGGCGACGTTGAGCACCACCGAGCCTTCCTTGGGCTGTGCGTATTCGACCTGCATGCCCTTGAGCTTCAGCGCCGTGACCTGGGTGGGCGTGAGCGGGAACAGCGCTGCTTCGTCGGTCTGCAGCATTTCGGAAATCTTCGCCGAGCTCGGGATGTACTCCAGCACGTTACGCCCGACGGTGTTCGGCCAGGCCTTGAAGCCCGGTTCGACGTTGGTTTCGCTGCCGCCCTGGATCCGGTTGAACATCAGGAAGCCGTGCAGGCCGAAGGTCGACGAGGCCATCGACTGGAACACCACTTTGTCCTTGAAGCGCGGGTCGGCCAGGTCCATCCACGAGGTCGGCGCCGCCCAGCCTTTTTCCTTGAACAGCCGCGTGTTGTACGCCAGCCCCGTCACGCCGAGGCTGACCGCCACGGCCTGGTCCTTGATGCGGCCCTTGGCCGGGATCTGCGCCAGGGTCGGGTTGTCTTCGAGCTTGTCGCACAGGCCCATGGCGATGGCGCGGTACATGATGCCGTCGTCGAGGAACATCACGTGCATCTGCGGGTTGCCTTTGCTGGCCTGGACCTTGGCCAGGATGTCGGCGGAGGTGCCCGGCACGATCACCACCTTGACGTTGTTGGCCTTTTCGAAGGCCGGCAGCACCTTGTCGGCGTAGAGCCGTTCCATGGTGCCGCCGTTCATGCCCAGGTACAGCGTCGGCTCGGCCTGGGCCTGGCCGACGGCGAGCAGGGCGCCCAGGCAGGAGCCGAGCAGTGCAGTGCGTTTGACGTTATTCATAAGCGCGACCTTCCTCTATCAAGCAACGGAGATGGAGTGAAACCGGGTGATGGAAAACGCATCCAGCGGCGTGGTTGAGGCGCCGCCGCAGATGATCTCGGTGAGCGCCTGGCCCACCGCAGGGCCGATCTGGAAGCCGGCGCCGGCAAAGCCGAACGCATGCAGCAGACCGGTTTGGGTGCCACTGTGGCCGATCACCGGCTGGCGATCAGGCAGGTAACCTTCGGTGCCGCTCCAGGTGCGAATGGCCTGGGCGCCTTCCAGAAACGGGTACAGCTCGACGGCCTGGCGCAGGATCTCGATCACTGCGTGCTGGCCGGGGCGGGCGCGGGCGGTGTCTTGGGCAAAGCCCTGGCCGCCACCCAGCACGCAATTGCCGCGCGCCACCTGGCGGGCATAAATGCCGCCGCCTTCGACGCCGGTGCTGGCGTCCATCACCAGCGGCAGGGGTTCGGTGACCAGCATCGCCGGGTGACCGGAATGCATCGGCACCGCTTCGCCGAACTGTTCGGCAAGAGTGCCGGCCCAGGCACCGGCACAATTGAGCAGCCAGGGTGCGCGCAGCTCCAGGCCGCTTTGCGTGCGCACGTGAAAGCGCTGGCCGTCGTGCGCCACGTGGCTGACCGCGCATTGTTCATGCACCTGCGCGCCGTGCCTGGCAGCGGCGCGGGCAAACGCGGGGGAGACCAGTCGCGGGTTGGCGTGGCCGTCGTCCGGACAAAAAGAGGCGCCTACGGCCACGTCGCCCACCCACGGGAAACGTGCGCGCAGTTGCGTCCGGTCGAGCAATTGCAGGTCCAGGCCATAGCCCTGGCTGCTGGCGGCGTAATCGTGCAAGGCCTGCAAGTCAGCGAGGCTGCGCGCCAGTTTCAAGTGGCCGCTGCGCTGGTACTCGCCGTCGATGCCGATCAACGCCGGCAAGCGGCCCCAGATGTCGTGGGCGCGTTGCGACAGCGGCAGTTGCGACAGCGGCCGCCCCTGACGGCGCACGCCGCCGTAGTTCACGCCGCTGGAATGCGAACCGCAGAAGTCCCGCTCGAGCAGCGCCACGCGGCGGCCGGCCTGACTGAGAAACAGCGCCGCGGATGAACCGACGATGCCGCCACCAATGATCACTGCATCGACTTCGATCATGGCTCGACCTCCAGGCCAAACGGCAATGGCTTGATCGGCGCCTGTGCGCGCAGCCGGCCGATCTCGGATACCTCGCGCTGGCTTTCGCAGGCGATGATTTCTGCCGCCGCGGCCCCACACATGCGCCCCTGGCAGCGACCCATGCCGACCCGGCAGTGGGCCTTGACCCGGTTGATTTCCCAGTGACCCTCACGCACGACCGCTCGGATGTCGCCGGCACGGACTTCTTCGCAGCGGCAGATCAGGGTGTCGTCGGCGGTATCGGCGGCCCAGTTTTCGGGAAAGACGAAGGCGCGTTCCAGGCCATGGCGGAAGCGCTCGACGCGGCTGAGTTGGTGTTCCAGTTGCGCGCCGCGTGGAGGCTGGATCAGAAAACCGCTGTCTTCCAGCAGGGCGAGGGCGGCGCGCTCGCCGGCCATTTCGGCGGCGTCGGCGCCCATGATGCCGGCGCCGTCACCGGCCAGATAGACCTCGCCGACGCTGCTGCGCCCGGCGTTGTCGCGTTGTGGCAGCCAGGCGCGGTTGAGCGGGTTCCAGGCGAAGGCGCAGCCGAGCAGGTCGGCCAATTGGGTTTCGCTGCGCAGGCCGTGGGCGAACGCCACGGCATCGCAAGCCAGGCGGTGAGTGCCGCGGGCGTCGGACCACTGCAGCGACTGCGCGCGTTGCTCACCGTCGATATTTTGCAGGGTGGCGCCCTGGTGCACCGGGATGCCGTGGGCGGTCAGCCAGCTGCGGTAATAGATGCCCTTGGCCAGGGTGGCCGGTTGCGCGAGCAGCCCCGGCACGGCGCGGGCCTGGGCGCTGAAGGGCGCGCTGTCGAGCACCGCGACCACCTTCGCCCCGGCCTTGGCGTATTGATAGGCCACCAGGTACAGCAATGGCCCACTGCCGGCGAACACCACCCGTTCGCCGATGGCGCAGCCCTGGAACTTCAGCGCAATCTGCGCGGCGCCCAGGCTGTACACGCCGGGCAGCGTCCAGCCGGGTACCGGCAACACGCGGTCGGTGGCGCCGGTGGCGACGATGATCCGGGAGAATGCCAGGCGGGCGGTGCGACCGGCGTGCAGGGTGTCGAGGGTGTTGTGTTCGGCGTTCCACACCAGGGTGTCGGGGCGGTAGTCGAGCTGATCGCGCAGGGTGTCGAGGGCCTGGTGCAGGGCGTTGGCCTTGCGTGCTTCGAAGCCATAGAGCTTGACTGCCGAGCGCTTGAAATTGGCCGGCTGGCGCCGATAGATCTGCCCGCCCCCACGCGCCGCTTCATCCAGCAACACCGGACGCACGCCGTGGGCCACCAGCGTCTGCGCGGCACGAATGCCAGCAGGGCCGGCGCCGATGATGACGACCGGGTTCATAGGTACCTCGTCTGTGTGGCTGGGGGATTTGGGGTGCCGGTTCGGGCCTCATCGCGAGCAGGCTCGCTCCCACAGTTGATTGGGGAAAACCACAGTTTTTGTGCCCGACTCAGCCCCCCTGTAGGAGCGAGCATGCTCGCGATGGCGGTAGAACAGGCAACATCTGTGGCGACAGGCACACCGCCATCGCGAGCAGGCTCGCTCCCACAGTTGATTGGGGACAACCACAGTTTTTGTGCCCGACTCAGCCCCCCTGTAGGAGCGAGCTTGCTCGCGATGGCGGTAGAACAGGCAACATCTGTGGTGACAGGCACGCCGCCTTCGCGAGCAAGCCCGCTCCCACAGTTGATAGGGGAAAACCACACATTTGCTGTCCGGCGCATCCCCCCTGTGGGAGCGAGCCTGCTCGCGATGGGGCCAGAGCGATCCATGAAGAAACTCACAGGCACCGCCCCGGTTCGCGGCTGATGTGTTCGCCCGCTTCGAGCATTGTCGAGCAGGCGCGTACGCGGCGGCCGTCGCCCAGGCGTACCCAGCAGTCCTGGCAGGCGCCCATCAGGCAGAAGCCGGCGCGGGGTTCGGCGCTGAAGTCGCTGCCGCGCAAGTGTTCGCTCACCGTCAGCACCGCCGTCAGCACGGTGTCGCCGAGCAGGCCGCTGGCGGGTTCGCCGTCGAGGGTAAAGTGCACGGCCGGGCGGTCGCCCTCGGCCAGTCGTTTCAGCAGAGCCATGGCGCCCTCATTGTTTACCCACCAGGACCCGATCCAGGCCATAGACCCGATCGAGCAGAATCATCGTCAGCGCGGTCAGCGCAATCACCAGGGCCGACACCGCCGCCATCATCGGGTCGATGGATTCGGTGGCGTACACGTACATGCGCACCGGCAGGGTTTGCGTGGCCGGGGAGGTGACGAAGATCGACAGCGTCACCTCGTCGAAACTGTTGATAAACGCCAGCAGCCAGCCCCCGGCGACCCCCGGCAGGATCATCGGCAGGGTGATCTGGCGGAACAACGTGAAACGCCCGGCTCCCAGCGATTGCGCGGCGTGTTCGGCGCTGCGGTCCAGGCCGATGGCCGAGGCCAGCACCAGGCGCAACACATACGGGGTGATCACCAGCACATGGGCGAAGATCAGCCAGGCAAAGCTGCCGTTGACCCCCATCAGGGCGAACAGGCGCAGCAGGGCGACACCCAGCACCAGGTGCGGGATGATGATCGGCGAGAGGAACAGGCCGTTGAAGAAGTCGCGGCCGGGGAACTCGAAGCGGGTGATCGCCAGCGCCGCCGGCACCGCGATCAGTGTCGCCAGACTCGCGGCGCTGAACGCCAGGATCAGGCTGTTGTAGAACGCGTCGATGAAGTCGGCACGCTCGAACACCGCGCGGAACCAGCGCAGGGAAAACTCCGTGGTCGGCAGGCTCAGGGTGTTCTCCGGGGTGAAGGCCACGAGGCACACCACCACCAGCGGCGCGAGCATGAACAGCACCACCAGGGTATGGAACAGCAGGGCGAAAGGACCGTTCTTGGACATGACGAATTACCCCAGTGACTTCTTGTAGCGGCCTTCGATCATGCGGTTCCACGACAGCATGATCAGCAGGTTGAGCAACAGCAGCGCGACGGCGATGGCCGCGCCCATCGGCCAGTTGAGTTCCGACAGGTACTGGTCGTAGATCAGCGTGGCGACCATCTTGATCCGCCGCCCGCCGAGCAGGCCGGGAATCGCGAACGAGCTGGCAGCCAGGCCGAACACGATCAGGGTGCCGGACAGCACGCCAGGCATGATCTGCGGCAGCACCACCTTGCGAATCACCGTGAAGTGGCTGGCCCCCAGCGACAGCGCGGCCTGCTCGGCGGCGGGGTCGAGCTTCTGCAGCGAGGTCCACACCGGGATGATCATGAACGGCAGCATCACGTGGACCAGCGCGATGACCACCGCGAAGGGCGTGTAGAGCAGCTTCATCGGCGAGCCGCCGAGGGCTTGCAGGACTTGGTTGACCAGGCCGTCGGCACCGAGCAACAGGCTCCAGCCGAAGGCGCGCACCACCACCGAAATCAGCAGCGGGGTGAGGATCAGCACCAGGAAGATCGAGCGCCACGGCGCGCCCATGCGGCTGAGAATGTAGGCCTCGGGCACGCCGATCAGCACGCACAGCAGGGTGGTCAGGGCGCTGATCCAGAACGTGCGCAGGAAGATTTCGTAGAAGTACGGATCACCCAGCAGGCTGCTGTAGTGATCGACGGTGTAGGCCTGGCTGTCGATGCCGGTGCCGTAGTCAAACACGTTGAACGACAGCACCAGGGTCAGCAGCAGCGGGATCACCAGCAGGCACACGTACAGTGCCAGTGCCGGTGCCGACAACAGGTAACCCTGGCGTCCCTGACGCAGCGCGGCCAGCGTACTCATGCCACCACCTCGTCGGTGCTCAGCACCCGCAGCAGCGTTGTGTCCCAGTCCAGGCCGACCGCGGTGCCTTCGCCCAGCGGCGCGGAGCCGTCGTTGCGACGCACTACGCTGATGTCGCCCAGCTCGGTGCCGACGCCGTACAGCCATTGGCTGCCGAGAAAGAAGCGGCTATTGATGCGGCCCTGTACACGACCGGCACCGGCCTCGCACAGGTCGATCTTTTCCGGGCGCAGGCTCAGGGTCAGCTCGCCACCGGCGCGGACCTCGACCACACCGGCGCTGTCACGCGTGCCGGGCAGCAGGTTGGCCTTGCCGACAAAGCCGGAAATGAACTCGGTGCGCGGGTGTTCGTAGAGGGTGTAGGGCGCGTCGATCTGGGTGATGCGCCCGGCCTGCATCACCACCACGCGGTCGCTGATGGACAGCGCTTCCGACTGGTCGTGGGTGACCATCAGCGTGGTGATGCCGACTTCACGCTGGATACGGCGGATTTCGAATTGCATCTCTTCGCGCAGGTTGGCGTCGAGGTTGGACAGCGGCTCGTCGAGCAGCAGCACCGGCGGCTCGATCACCAGGGCCCGGGCCAGGGCCACGCGCTGGCGCTGGCCGCCGGACAATTCCCGTGGGTAACGCTCGGCATGCTGGTCCAGGCGCACCAGTTTGAGCACCCGCTCGACGCGTTGCTGCAACTCGCCGTTGGCCACCTTGCGCATGCGCAGGCCGAAGGCGACGTTGTCCTTGACGGTCATGTGCGGGAACAGCGCGTAACTCTGGAACACCACGCCCAGGCCACGGCTGGCGGGTTTGGCGTGGGTGATGTCGCGACCGTCGAGCAGGATGCGCCCGCTGGTGACTTCGACGAAGCCGGCGATCATTTGCAGGGTCGTTGTCTTGCCGCAGCCGGAGGGGCCGAGCAGGGACACGAATTCGCCTTTTTCGACCGAGAGATCGGTGGCCACCACGGCGTCGATGTCGCCATAGCGTTTGCCAAGTCGTTCAAGTTGCACGAAAGCCATCAGTGCGCTCCACCTGTGATTGTTATGCGCGGCCAGAAGTCGCGCTTTTTTGTATGGGCAGATACGAAAGGTCTTGCGGGGTGCGTTGGCGCTCGACTGGAGTCGGCTGCCGCTGTTGTTCGAATCGCCCCTGTATGGACGCAGAGTAGGACGAAGACTAGGATGGGCTCAATGGTCTATTTCACTGGATAGATGACTATTTTCGGTTTCATTCAGTGGATAAATTAATTATTGAGAAACGCCATGACTGATTCCACTGAGCGGAATGAAATCAAAAATGAAGTCGGTGTCGGTGCGGTCTCCAGATTGTTTGCCGTGCTGCGTACCCTCGGTGACACCGTCGAGGGCGGCGAGCGTGTGACGCAACTGGCCCAGCGCATCGGCCTGTCGCAGCCGACCACCCACCGCCTGCTGCGCAGCCTGATGGACGAGGGCATGGTCGAGCAGGACGGGCGCAGCAAGCGTTATCGCCTGAGCCTGGAGTTCTTCGCGCTGGCCGCCCGAGCGGGCAATACCGGCAACCTGCGCGAGCTGGTGCGGCCCTCGTTGCTCAGGCTTTCCGCTTCGTTGGGCGATTCGTTGTTTCTGCTGGCGCGCAGTGGTTTTGATGCGATCTGCCTGGACCGCAGTGAAGGGCCGTTTCCGATCCGCACCTTCACCGGCGACATCGGCGGGCGCGTGGCGTTGGGTGTTGGCCAGGGCAGCCTGGCGATCCTGGCGTTCCTGCCGGAAGAAGAGCGCGACACGGTGATCCGCTACAACCTGCCGCGGCTCAAGGACTTTCATCTGTACGACGAAGTGTTCCTGCGCGCCGAAGTCGAGAACGTGCGGGCCTTGGGCTACGCCGGGCGCAACACCGGCGTGCTGCAAGGCATGGCCGGGTTGGCGGTGCCGATCCTCGATCGCGAGGGGCGGGCGGTGGCGGCGCTGAGTGTCGCGACCATCACCGATCGCCTGGGCCCGGATCGCCTGCCCACCGTGGTGGAGATGCTCAAGCGCGAAGCGGCGCTGATCGGGCCGCGGATCAATCCGTTCGATCCGTTGCTGCGAAGGCCTTCGCAGGTGTTTGGGCAGGGGTGAGATTTAAGGTGAACCGATCTACCCCCCCTCCTGTGGGAGCGAGCCTGCTCGCGATGGCGGTATGTCAGTTACCACATTCGGTGACTGATACACCGCCATCGCGAGCAGGCTCGCTCCCACAGGGGTAGGGGTGAATTTCCAATGTAGGCAGAAAGTTACTCAGAAGTTCACCGTCTGCCTCAACATCCGCGCCGCTTCCGTATCGTTCGGGCTGACCATCGCGTAGTTGTAGCCACCCCCCGACCAGTACTCGGCCTGCAACTCGCCGTCCGTGCGGCTGCCCCGCGGCAACATGAAATTCTTCGGCCCCGGCGGACGCACGTAGAAGCTGACCTTGTTGCCGCCGCGATCCTCGTACACCACCATCGCCGCCGGCCCCTGTTCGGTGCTGAGCAGGCGCCCGCTGACCGGGCTGAACCCCGCGTGCGAAAGGTCGGGCAGGCGATTGGCCTGGATGAAATAGCGGTCGAGCCAGCCCTGTATGTCGCCCGTGTCGCTGACTTTGTAGTCCGCTGGCAGCATGCCTTGCTGGGCAAACAGGCGGTAAGCCTGCATCGCATCGCCCATCGGCTGGGCGGCGCTGAGGATGGTGATCTCCCGGGCCTTCCAACCGCTGAAACCACCGATGCTCACGGCGATCAACAGCACCGCCGCGCTGGCCAGATAGCGCCGCGACTGGCGCTTGAGGCGCTGGCGGATGAGTGCCGGGTCGAGTGCCGGGTTGGCCGGTTGCTGCAAGGCCCCGCCGAGGGCGGCGCGCAGTTGCTGGGCGTCCTGTTGCCAGGCGCGTACTTGTGCGGCCACGGCCGGGTTGCCGGCGAGAAAGGTCTCCACCAGGCGGCGGTCGTCTTCACCGAGCTGGTGGTCGATGTACGCGTGCAGGTCGCGTTCGCTCGGGGGCATGCTGATCATTTGAGTCTCCGCAGGGAAGGGCGGGTGATTTCACCGTCGCTGAGCTGGCGCAAGGCCTGGCGGGCACGGGACAGGCGCGACATGACGGTGCCGGTGGGCACGTCGAGGATCTCGGCGACTTCCTTGTAGCTCAGGCCCTCGACCGATACCCAGAGCAGCAGGGCGCGCTGTTCGGTACTGAGCTGGTCGAACGCTTCAAGCGTCGATTGAGCCAGCACCGTACGCTCCGCCGACGGCTCGCTGTCGTCGCGTCCGGTGAAAAATTCGAGCATCCGCGCATAACGGTGCGAACGGCGATGCGCGTCGAGAAACTGCCGGTACAGAATCGCAAACAGCCAGGCCCGCAAGTCGCCCTCGGGGCGTTTGTCGCCCCAACTGGACAACGCGCGCTCCAGGCACGACTGCACCAGGTCGTCAGCGCTGCTGGGGTTGCGCGTCAACGACACGGCAAAGCGGCGCAATCGGGGAATGATTTCCCGTAGTTGTTCGTCGAGATCGTTCATCAAGTCTTCGCAAGTCACCAGGCTGTGGACTACTACGCTGTGAACTGGAGAGACGCCTGGGAGCCGAGGTTATTCCACGCCTGGAAAAATAAATACTGGGCGATGGAATAAACCGGTGGGCGGTGCGTCTGCCTGATTCTTCTCACTTGTGGCCGCAGGCCCTGGAGTCTTTCATGGTAGATCGCTCATCACCGCCCTTGAGCGGCGCGAGCCGGGTGTTGCGCCTGGCCGCTATCGCCGTGGTGGTTGGCGCCGTCGCCGGGGCTTTTGCCTACGTCAACGGCACCTTCGACCCACAACGCCTGACGCCGAAGAAACTGATCAACGTGCTGGAAACCAACAACGGCATGCACCCGGGGTTTCGTCGCAACCACGCCAAAGGTGTGTGCGTGATCGGCCATTTCGAAAGCAGCGGCGAGGCCCGCAGCTACTCCACCGCGCAGGTGTTCAACGACGCCCGCACCCCGGTGGTCGGGCGTTTCGCCTTGCCGCCCGGCAACCCTTACGCACCGGACAGCGCCGTGCCGATTCGAAGCCTGGCGTTGCGCTTCACCCAGGCCAACGGCCAGCAGTGGCGCACCGGGATGAACAGCATGCCGGTGTTCCCGGTGGGCACGCCCGAAGCGTTTTACCAGTTCCAGCAGGCGCTGTCGCCGCTACCCGCCACCGGCAAACCGGACCCCGCCGCTGCGCCGGCATTCTTCGCCTCGCACCCGGAAGCCGCGCCATTTCTGGCCTGGGTGAAAACCGCCAAGCCATCGGCCAGCTACGTGACAGAAACCTACAACAGCGTCAACGCGTTTTACCTGGTCAACGCCAGCGGGCAGAAGCAGGCGGTGCGCTGGAACATGGTGCCGGTGGCCAAGGACGCGCCGGGCGCGACGGCGCCCGAGGGCGGTGATTTTCTCGAGAAGGACCTGGTGCAACGCATCGCCACCGGCCCGTTGCGTTGGCAGTTGCTGATCACCCTGGCCAACCCCGGTGACCCCACCAACGACGCCAGCAAGCCCTGGCCCGAAGGGCGCAAGGTGATCAACGCCGGCACCCTGGTCCTGGAAAGCACCCAGCCGCAGCTCGATGGCGAATGCCGCGACATCAACTACGACCCGCTGGTGCTGCCCGCCGGCATCGAGGGTTCCGACGACCCGCTGCTGGCCGCGCGCTCCGCTGCCTACGCCACGTCCTACCTGCGCCGCACCAGTGAAGTCAGCCAATTGCCCGCCGCCAAACAGGAGGCTCACCAATGAGCGCCCAACCGAACCACTTCGCCCCGCTGGCGCGGCTGCTGCACTGGCTGATGGCGCTGATGATCATCGCCATGCTGTTTATCGGCGCCGGCATGGTCGCGTCCGTGTCCGAGCGTCATGAGTGGCTGATTCATCTGCACAAGCCCCTGGGGGTCGCCATCCTGCTGTTGGTGATCGTGCGCCTGATCGTGCGCTTCTCCACCCGGCAACCACCACTGCCGGCCGACCTGCCCGGTTGGCAAGTGCTGGCGGCCAAGGCTTCGCATGTCCTGTTGTACGCCCTGATGCTGGTGTTGCCGTTGCTGGGCTGGGCGATGATTTCGGCCTCGGGCGAGCCGGTGATGCTCAGCAGCTCGTTGCAATTGCCTTCGATCGTACCGGCCAATGCACAGCTGTTCGCCTTCCTGCGCAAGGCCCACGGCTATCTGGCATACCTGCTGTTCCTGACCGTGCTGCTGCACCTGGCGGCGGCGCTGTTTCATGGCTGGGTACGGCGCGATGACGTGCTGGACAGCATGTTGCGGGGCAAGGATCGCGGTTGATCGTCTGACGGCAAGCATCGCGTAACTGTCAACTTTGACAGTTACGCCTCCCGAAAAAAGCCTGTTCAATGCTCGAAGACTGCAGTGGCCCCGAAGAAGGTCAGTCCGAGAGCAATGGATGGGTTTTTTTCGGGAGAACGATCATGTCCAAGACTGCAGGTTTTCTGTGTTGGCGTCAGGTGGGCTCCGCGTTGTCGATTGTCTCGATCGGCGCGGGCCTGGGTGCGTGCGCGCATGCACCTTCGCAAGATCACGGGGAGGCGAAGCAATGGGCTGTGCAGAGTGTTGGCGCTAAGTCGACGGCGGAGTTGTATGCGGACTTGATTGCGCCGGGCACTTTCCAGCGATCGAGTTCGAAAGTCGTCAACGGTTACACCGTTGAAAGCGGCAGCCTGAGCATGCCGGATAAATCCGATGGGTCCCTGGTAACCGTTCGTGGCACCGATGGCAGTTTGACCGCGATCGTTGATAGGCAAGGCCGCCAAGGCACTTTATTCGTCAGTAGCCAGGGGGCGGCTCGATTCGTTCCAGAGCCGGATTTCGACGCAAATATTGATGATGCCGTCGTCAACCCGAATGAGAAGATCGGTACAGCCGCAACGCTTGATAACGCCGAGCCGAAAGTCATCGACTTACTGATGGGGTATTCCCAGGCAGGTGTCGATCGAATGGGGGGCGATGTAAACGCCGACGCGTTGGCGAAGGTTGAACTGGTCAACCTGGCGCTTCGTAACTCATTGGTGTCCGGCGTCTCCTTTCGTTTGGTCGGGATTGAGGTGATTCCTCAGGATCACCCCATCACGCCAGAGACCGTGAACAAGTTGGCCAGCTTGTTTGCCGATGGCATTGCAAAGTATGAACCCGATCTGATTTACGGAAACTTTGCCCAGATCGTTGGCGGAGGGGTGGGTTACGGTCAGATGCCGGGGAGACTGGCCATTGGGGTGTCTGATGCTCCTTTGACCTTCGCGCATGAGCTGGGCCACAACGCGGGAAGTCATCATTGCAACGATGGAACGGCCAGTTATCGCTTCGGTTATGACAATGGAAAATCGAGCAGTCTGTTGTGCGGCTGGAATCGGAAACTCTACTTTTCCAATCCGGATGTAAAAGATGAATTCGGTCTGCCACGAGGGAATGCGGTGACCGCCGATACCGCCAGGGTCTGGCGTGAAAACGCCGAGAGAATGTCGGCTTACGCGCACTTCGTGCCGAAGGTGCCTGGCCGCTTCACGTTCACGTCGTCTTCATACGGCAGTGTCGCTTTCCGGTGGCAGCAGTCGCCACGCGCCGTCAAATATGAAGTGATGGGTAAGGACAATGTGCTGCAACCCTATAAAAAACTCGGGGAGAGTACGACCCCGGATGCAGTTCTGCACAATGTGGCGAGCGCGAGCATGCCGTACTACGTGGTGGCGGTGTTCGCTGATGGTTCGAAGTCAGGTCCGAGCAATATCGCTTATGCAAAGCCGTATGAAAGTCTGACGAAAAAGTAGAGGCCGGTGACCGTTGGATGGGATCGAGGCCTTCGCCGGCAGAACGGGCGAAGGCTTCGATATTTTGATCCAGAGAGAAATCAGCGCAACTTGTCGACCATCTCCGCCACCGTCGTCAGCACATCCTTGCCCAACTGCTTCGACCGCTTGCCCGACCAGCCGGTGAGCGGGTTCGGGTGGTCGTCGTGGTCCTTGAATGGCATTTCCAGGGTCAGGGACAGGCAGTCGTACTTCTGGCCAACGGCGTTGCAGGCCAGGGTCATGTTGGCTTGACCCGGTTCGTCACGCACATAACCGTATTTGGTCTGGAAGTCCTTGGTGGTGTGCTTGAGGTGGTTGCGGAAGTGCTCTTCGAGCTGTTCGATGCGCGGTGTGTAACCGGGATTGCCTTCGCACGCGGCGGTGAATACGTGGGGGATTTCCTCGTCGCCGTGCACGTCGATGAACAGGTCGACGCCGTACTGTTCCATTTGTTGCTGGACGAAGAACACTTCAGGGCTGATCTCCGGGCTCGCATTCTGCCAGGCGCGGTTGAGGTCCTGGCCCATGGCGTTGGTACGCAGGTGGCCGTGAAAAGCACCGTCCGGGTTCATGTTCGGCACCAGGTACAGATCGGCACTGGCCAGCAGTTTGTTCAACACCGGATCGTCGTGGTGTTCGAGGCGTTCGATCACCCCTTCCATGAACCACTCGGCCATGTGTTCGCCAGGGTGTTGCTGGGCGATGATCCATACCTTGCGCTGGCCTTCGGCGCCGGTGCCTTTGCGCAGCAGCTGGATGTCCCGACCTTCAACGCTCTTGCCGGTGGCCAGCAGTTCGGTGCCGGCCTTGGTCAGTGCCTGCTCGATCAGCCAGTCGTGGCGGCCACGGCTGTAGGGTTCGAAGTAGGCGAACCAGGCGTGGGTGGCGGTGGCTTCAAGGCTGAAACGCAGGGCATCGCCTTCGAAAATGGTGGGTACGCGGAACCAGTTGACGTGATCGTAGGACGCCACCGCCTGATAGCCGGTCCAGGCTTTGTTGTAGGAGGATTTGCTCGCATTGCTCAGGCGGAACCAATGCTCCTGGCCCACATGCAGGCCGCTGGCCTTGAAGTGAAACCACTGGAAGTGCGGGCTGCGGGTATCGGGCCGGATGGCCAATAGCGGTTGCAGCGGATTGCTGAGGTCCAGCACGTCGATGTTGCCGCTGTCGAAGTTCGAAGTGATGCTCAAGGAGGATTTGGCCACGGTCATATCGGTTCCTGAATATGATTTTTATGGCCGCTACTTTACACCTTGGGAGGGGAAAAACCGGGAGAAATTACGGGGTGCAGGAAGGGGGCGTCTTCCTTGACGCGCCAGCAGCTTAGAGATTATGAGATTGATTCTCAAGTGCTATTTGCCATTAGTTTTACCCAATGTTGCCGGGCTTCCCTTGCCAACAGATATTCTTTTGATATTATCCGCGCCATCGAATTCGCAACACCCAAAGACTTCATTAGCCTGAAGGTCAAGCCAGAAAAACTGGCCAAAAAAAAGACCCGGCAAAAAGCCGGGTCAAAAACCGTGATTAGCCTGATGAGGAGAGTGTCCAGGAGACCGACCTAAGGTCCCTTGGACAATCGACTGATCTCGCGACCAGCTGAGTGCAATAATAATCATTCTCGTTTGCAAGTCAAACGATTTTATCTGCGCGATTGAAAATTTTTTCTGCGCCCCTCACCACCGTTCCTCTCTCCCCCAATTGAATCCTGTCCAGTGATCGGTCGAGCAATGCCTTGGCCATTTCAATCATGTGCACGGACGAAATCGCCAGGTCCCTCGGCGGACCCTGCAGATGACTCGCTGACTCATTGGCCGTGGCAGAGGCGCAGCACAACAGCTCGATGGCTCGCACCAGGGCTTCTTCGTTGCTGACATTCTGGTTCACATCAAAAAAACGATCTTCCACCACGTCCTCCGAAACAGCCGGTTTCAAGTAGTAATCCAGCGCCCGTCGCGCGGCCGCCGATCCCAGGGGAGAGGAGAGGGAGGTATCTATTTGCAGATCGGGCAGTTCTTTATTGGGGATGGTCATGGCGCTGGCAAACTCCGTGAAAGGTTCAGATCCGTGATTTCATCCTAGTACGAATTGTATTTGTGACCAAAGCTTTAATACTACAATTTGTGTTTTGATGGCCGGAGTCCTCGACGTATCGTGCGCCACATGGATAAATGGATTGAATTGGTCAAGGCCAAGATGAGTGAACTCAACGTCACTCAGGAGATACTCGCCGAACGCCTCGGGATGTCGCAGGGTGGCATCGGCCACTGGCTGAACAAGCGTCGTCAGCCGGGTATCGACGACATGAATCGGGTGCTGCAGGCGCTGGGAATGGATTTTCTCGAAGTGGCGCTGGTCATCCGCGAGCCTGATGCATCGAGGGAGGACAGCCAGGACCTGGTGCGAAAGTACAACCCGTACTTCCGCTATCCGGTCAGCGACTGGCGAGAAACCTGCGAGGTGCGCGATGGCGAGCCGGCGACATACCACAAGGCCGCATTCGAGCTGACCGACTACCACGCACAGGGCGCGGCGTTCTGGTTGCGGGTGGCGGGCGACGCGATGACGGCACCCAGTGGGGTCAGTATCGCCGAGGGCATGATGATTCTGGTGGACCCGGCCATCGTGCCTGAGCCCGGAAAACTGGTGATCGCGCAATGGGCGGGCAGCACCGAGGCGACGTTCCGCAAGCTGATCGAAGAGGGCGGGCAGCGTTACCTGGTCCCGCTCAATCCGACGTATCCGAAGGCCCTGTTCACCGACGCCTGCCGCATCATCGGCGTGGTGGTTCAGGCCACCGCCAGGTTCTGATCCCGCGCCGGGCGCGGGACCTCCCTTGTTTTCACGCTTCTTCCAGTTCGACCAGCGCGCTGCCTTCGCCGACCATCTCGCCTTCCTGGCAATACAAGGCCTTGATCACCCCGGCGTGGGGCGCACGAATGCTGTGCTCCATCTTCATGGCCTCGAGCACCACCAGCTGCGCGCCGGCTTCCACCGATTGCCCGGCTTGCACCAGCACCCGCACGATGCTGCCGTTCATGGGCGCGGTCAGTCCGCCCTGATGGCTGTGGCTGGCTTCCACTGCGCTGATCGGGTCATAGGCCTCGATCCGGCGCAGCTCACCGTCCCATTGCAGGTAGACAACGCCGTCGCGACGGATCGCCCGGTGCTGGCGACGCACGCCGTGATGGTCGGTCGACAGCTGTTCGCCCTTGAGCTGCATCGACGGGTTGTCGGCCAGCGTCAGCGCCCGATCCTGGCCCTCGCAACTCAAGTGCAGGGTCGTCTCGGCTGGCAGCCCACTGCGAAAACCGTTGCCGTGGCCCCAGGGCGAATTGACGTCATCGGCGCGTGGCGTGCCCGGCTGGCTTTGCGCGAAGGCCTGCGCGGCGGCTTGCCAGAACTCATCGCCAAGGCCGGTCGGGGCCGGCAGCAACTGCTCCTGGTAACGCGGGATGAAACCGGTATCCAGCTCGGCGCCGGCAAAGGCCGGGTGCGCGATGATACGGCGCAGGAAGTTGATGTTGGTCTTGAGCCCGCCAATGGCGAATTCGTCGAGCATGCTCAACAGGCGCAGGCGTGCCTGCTCACGGTCTTCACCCCAGGCGATCAGCTTGCCGAGCATGGGGTCGTAGAACGGGGAAATCTCGTCACCTTCCTCGACGCCGCTGTCGACCCGTCGACCCGGCCCGGCGGCGGACTCGCGGTACAGTTCCAGGCGCCCGGTGGCCGGCAGGAAGTCATTGCCTGGGTCTTCGGCGTACAGCCGCACTTCGATAGCGTGGCCGTTGAGCGGCACCTGGTCCTGGGTCATCGGCAGCGCTTCGCCACGGGCGACGCGGATCTGCCAGGCCACCAGGTCGAGGCCGGTGATGGCTTCGGTGACCGGGTGCTCGACTTGCAGGCGCGTGTTCATCTCCATGAAGAAAAACTCGCCGCGGGCATCCAGCAGGAATTCCACGGTGCCGGCGCCGACGTAACCGATGGCCTGCGCCGAACGCACCGCCGCTTCGCCCATGGCCCGGCGTAGCTCGGGGCTCAGGCCTGGCGCCGGGGCTTCCTCGACGACCTTCTGGTGGCGGCGCTGGATCGAACAATCGCGCTCGTTGAGGTACAGGCAATGACCGTGCTGGTCGGCGAACACCTGGATCTCCACGTGGCGCGGCTTGAGCAGGTATTTCTCGACCAGCATCCGCGAATCGCCGAACGAGGATTGCGCCTCACGCTGGGCCGAGGCCAGGGCTTCGGCCAGTTGGCTGACGTCCTCGACCACTTTCATGCCTTTGCCGCCACCGCCGGCGGTGGCCTTGAGCAGCACCGGGTAACCGATGCGTTCGCAGGCTTCGCGGAAGGTGTCGAGGTCCTGGGCTTCACCGTGGTAACCAGGTACCAGCGGCACGCCGGCGGTTTCCATCAGCGCCTTGGCCGCCGACTTGCTGCCCATGGCGTCAATGGCCGAGGCGGGCGGGCCGAGGAAGATCAGGCCGGCCGCCTCGATCGCACGGGCGAAGCCGGCGTTTTCTGACAGGAAACCATAGCCCGGGTGAATGGCTTGGGCGCCGCTGGCCTTGGCGGCGGCGATCAGCTTGTCGATCTGCAGGTAGCTGTCGGCGGCCTTGCTGCCGCCCAGGTCAACGCGAATGTCCGCTTCGCGGCTGTGCCGGGCGTCACGGTCGGTGGCGCTGTGCACGGCCACGGTGGTCAGGCCCAGCGCCTTGGCGGTGCGCATCACCCGGCAGGCGATTTCGCCGCGGTTGGCCACCAGCAGAGAAGTAATCACAGGTGCGCTCATCAACGCGGCTCCTTGGTGGTGGGTGCTTGCCAGCTTGGCGCGCGCTTTTGCAGGAAGGCACGCAGGCCCTCCTGGCCTTCGGGGCTGACGCGGATGCGGGCGATGGCGTTTTCGGTGTAGCGGCGCAGCGCCGGGGTCAGGGCACCGTTGCCGACTTCGCGCAGCAGGTCCTTGCTGACGCGCATGGCGGCCGGGCTGTTGAGCAGCAGGTTGTCGATCCACTGCTCGACCTTGGCTTCCAGCTCCTCTAATGGATAGCTTTCCGACACCAGGCCCAGTTCCCGCGCCCGTTGCCCGCCGAAGCGCTCGGCGGTCAGGGCGTAGCGACGGGCCGCGCGTTCGCCGATGGCCTGCACCACGAATGGGCTGATCACCGCCGGTGCCAGGCCGATGCGCACTTCCGACAGGCAGAACTGCGCGTCGTCGGTGCCGATGGCCATGTCGCAGCAACTGATCAGGCCCAGCGCGCCGCCGAACGCCGCGCCTTGCACCACGGCCAGGGTCGGGATTTTCAGCTTGGCCAGGTTGTACATCAGCTCCGCCAGTTCCCGGGCGTCGTCGAGGTTGGTGTGGTAATCGAGTTCAGCAGACTGCTGCATCCAGGCCAGGTCCGCGCCGGCGCTGAAGTGCTTGCCGCGCCCGCGTACCAGCAGGAAGCGCAGGGCAGGGTCGGCCGAGACCTGGTCCAGGGCGAGGATCAGTTCACGGATCATCTCGGCGTTGAACGCATTATTCTTTTCTTCGCGGCTGAGCCACAGGGTGGCAAAACCCCTTGGGTCGTTCAGCAGTTCGAGGGTGTTGAAATCGCTCATGGCTTGCACTCTTTATTCTGTAGGAGCGAGCTTGCTCGCGAAGCGGCGTGTCAGTCGAACCAACTATTTCTGATACACCGCCATCGCGAGCAAGCTCGCTCCTACAGAGAGGATCACATCCGGAACACGCCGAAGCGGCTCGGTTCGATTGGCGCGTTCAGCGACGCGGACAAGGCCAGGGCCAGCACGTCGCGGGTCTGCGCCGGGTCAATGACCCCGTCGTCCCACAGGCGTGCACTGGAGTAATACGGGTGGCCCTGCTCTTCGTACTGGTCGAGGATCGGCTGCTTGATCTCGGCTTCCTGTTCGGCGCTGAAACCCTGGCCACTGCGCTCGGCCTGCTCGCGCTTGACCTGCACCAGCACACCGGCGGCCTGTTCGGCGCCCATCACGCCGATGCGCGCGTTCGGCCACATCCACAAAAAGCGCGGGTCGTAGGCCCGGCCGCACATGCCGTAGTTACCGGCACCGAAACTGCCGCCGATGATCACGGTGAATTTCGGCACCTTGGCGCAGGCCACCGCCGTCACCAGTTTTGCCCCGTGCTTGGCGATGCCGCCGGCCTCGTACTTCTGGCCGACCATGAAGCCGGTGATGTTCTGCAAAAACAGCAACGGAATACCGCGCTGGCAGGCCAGTTCGATGAAGTGCGCGCCTTTCTGCGCCGCTTCCGCGAAGAGGATGCCGTTGTTGGCGAGGATCGCGATCGGGTAGCCGTGCAGGTGGGCAAAGCCGCACACCAGCGTGGTGCCGAACAGCGCCTTGAACTCATCGAACACCGAGCCGTCCACCAGCCGCGCGATCACTTCGCGCACGTCGAACGGTTGCTTGGCGTCCGCCGACACCACGCCGTACAGCTCGTCGCTGGCGTACAGCGGAGCGATCGGCGTGCGCTGCTGCACTTCGCCAAGCTTGCGCCAGTTGAGGTTGGCGATGCTGCGCCGGGCAATGGCCAGGGCGTGTTCGTCGCTTTCGGCGTAGTGGTCGGCGACACCGGACACCTTGCAGTGCACGTCGGCACCACCGAGATCTTCGGCGCTGACCACTTCACCGGTCGCGGCTTTCACCAGCGGCGGACCAGCTAGGAAAATCGTCGCCTGCTCGCGGACCATGATCGCTTCGTCGGCCATCGCCGGTACATAGGCACCACCGGCGGTGCACGAGCCCATGACCACGGCGATCTGCGGGATGCCCATGGCGCTCATGTTGGCCTGGTTGAAGAAGATCCGCCCGAAATGCTCGCGGTCCGGGAACACTTCGTCCTGACGCGGCAGGTTGGCGCCGCCGGAGTCCACCAGGTAGATGCACGGCAGGCGGTTCTGCTGGGCGATGGTCTGGGCGCGCAGGTGCTTCTTCACGGTCAGCGGGTAGTACGAGCCGCCTTTGACCGTGGCATCGTTGGCGACGATCATGCATTCGACGCCTTCCACGCGGCCAATCCCGGCGATCACGCCAGCGGCCGGCACGTCTTCACCGTACACCTCGTAGGCCGCCAGCTGGCTGATCTCGAGGAACGGCGAGCCCGGATCGAGCAGGCGGTTGATGCGCTCGCGCGGCAGCAGTTTGCCGCGCGAGGTGTGCCGTTCCTGGGCCTTCGGGCCGCCCCCTTGCTGCACCTGGGCGAGCAGGGTGTGCAGGGCGTCGACCTGTTCGAGCATCGCCGCGCTGTTGCTGGCGAACTCCGCCGAGCGGGGGTTGAGCTGGGTATGCAGGATAGCCATGGGCAGCTCCGTCTCAGCGGGTTTCGTTGAACAGTTCGCGACCGATCAGCATGCGACGGATCTCACTGGTGCCCGCGCCGATTTCGTACAGCTTGGCGTCGCGCAGCAGGCGACCTGCCGGGAATTCATTGATGTAGCCGTTACCGCCGAGGATCTGGATCGCGTCGAGGGCCATTTGCGTGGCGCGTTCGGCGCTGTAGAGGATCACGCCGGCGGCGTCCTTGCGCGTGGTTTCGCCGCGCTCGCAGGCTTGCGCAACGGCGTACAGGTAGGCGCGGCTGGCATTGAGCTGGGTGTACATGTCGGCGACCTTGCCCTGGATCAGCTGGAACTCGCCGATGCTCTGGCCGAACTGCTTGCGGTCGTGGATGTACGGCACGATCAGGTCCATGCAGGCCTGCATGATCCCGGTCGGGCCGCCGGAGAGGACGACGCGCTCGTAGTCCAGGCCGCTCATCAGCACCTTCACGCCGCCGTTGAGCACGCCGAGGATGTTTTCCGCGGGCACTTCGACGTCATCGAAGAACAGCTCGCAGGTGTTCGAGCCGCGCATACCGAGCTTGTCGAACTTGTTGCTGCGGCTGAAGCCTTTCCAGTCGCGCTCGACGATGAATGCGGTGATGCCGTGCGGGCCCTTTTCCAGGTCGGTCTTGGTGTAGATCACGTAGGTGTTGGCGTCGGGGCCGTTGGTGATCCACGTCTTGCTGCCGTTGAGTACGTAGTGGTCGCCGCGTTTGTCGGCGCGCAGTTTCATCGAGACCACGTCGGAGCCGGCGTTCGGTTCGCTCATGGCCAGGGCGCCGATGTGCTCGCCGCTGATCAGCTTGGGCAGGTACTTGGCTTTCTGCTCGTGGTTGCCGTTGCGGTTGATCTGGTTGACGCACAGGTTGGAGTGCGCGCCGTAGGACAGGGCCACCGAGGCCGAGCCACGGCTGATTTCTTCCATGGCCACCACGTGCGCCAGGTAACCCAGGCCGGCGCCGCCGTACTCTTCCGGCACGGTGATGCCCAGCAGGCCCATGTCGCCGAATTTGCGCCACAGGTCGGCGGGGAACAGGTTGTCACTGTCGATCTGAGCGGCGCGGGGGGCGATCTCGTCGGCGACAAAGGCTTGAACCTGATCGCGCAACATGTCGATGGTTTCACCGAGGGCAAAGTTCAGGGATGGATAGCGCATGGGTCACCTTTTGGCTTTTTTGTAGGGTAGGGAGGGCCGTGCTCGGGCTCTCACCTTTACGTTAACGTAAGCCTGTGACGAATGGCTGTCAATCACCCTTTACGTTAACGTCAACTTGAGCGACAGTAGGGCTAGGTCAAGATACAAAAACAACCCACAATAAAGACAATAGGGGTCGTCATGGCTCAACCCAGTGCAGGTCCGCAGCGCAGCTATACCCGTGGTTCCCAGGACAAAGCCTTGCTGGCGATGACCATCGGCCAGGCGTTCGACAACACCGTGGCACAGTACCCGGACGGCGAGGCACTGGTGGTGCGCCATCAGCAGTTGCGCTACACCTGGCGGCAACTGGCCGAGACCGTGGACCTGCATGCCCGGGCGCTGCTGGCGTTGGGTTTACAGGCCGGTGACCGCCTCGGCATCTGGGCGCCCAATTGCGCGCAGTGGTGCATCAGCCAGTTCGCCAGCGCGAAGATCGGCGTGATCCTGGTCAACATCAACCCGGCCTACCGCAGCTCGGAACTCGAATACGTATTAAAGCAGTCTGGCTGCCAATGGCTGGTGTGTGCGGGCTCGTTCAAGACCTCCAACTACCACGGCATGCTCCAGGGCCTGGTGCCTGAGCTGGCCGAGCAATCCATCGGTCAGTTGCGCAGCGAACGTCTGCCGGACCTGCGTGGCGTGATCAGCCTGGATCCGCAGGCGCCTTCGGGTTTCCTGCCGTGGTCGCAGCTGACCGACCTGGCGGCGGGGGTCTCCATCCAACAGCTGCGCGAGCGCGAGGACAGCCTGCATTTCGATCAGCCGGTGAACATCCAGTACACCTCCGGCACCACCGGTTTTCCCAAGGGCGCGACCCTCAGCCACTACAACATCCTCAACAACGGCTACATGGTCGGCGAAAGTCTCGGCTTGACGGCCAATGACCGCCTGGTGATCCCGGTGCCGCTGTATCACTGCTTCGGCATGGTCATGGGCAACCTCGGCTGCATCACCCACGGCAGCACCATGATTTACCCCAATGATGCCTTCGACCCGCTGTTGACCCTGAGCACCGTCGCCGAAGAAAAGGCCACCGCGCTGTATGGCGTGCCGACCATGTTCATCGCCATGCTCGACCAGCCCCGGCGCCCCGAGTTCGACCTGTCGACCCTGCGCACCGGGATCATGGCCGGCGCCACCTGCCCGATCGAAGTCATGCGCCGGGTCATCAGCGAAATGCACATGAGTGAAGTGCAGATTGCCTACGGCATGACGGAAACTAGCCCGGTGTCGATGCAGACGGGGCCGGCGGACGACCTGGAACTGCGGGTGACCACGGTGGGCCGCACGCAGCCACAGCTGGAAAGCAAGATCATCGACGAGGCCGGTAACCTGGTGCCGCGCGGCACGATCGGCGAGCTGTGTACCCGTGGTTATAGCGTGATGCTCGGCTACTGGAACAACCCCGAAGGCACCGCGCAGGCCATCGACCAGGCGGGCTGGATGCACACCGGCGACCTGGCGAGCATGAACGACGAAGGCTACGTGTGCATTGCCGGGCGCAACAAGGACATGATCATCCGCGGCGGTGAGAATATTTACCCGCGCGAGCTGGAAGAGTTCTTCTTCACCCACCCGGCGGTGGCGGATGTGCAGGTCATCGGTATCCCGTGCTCGCGCTATGGTGAAGAAATCGTCGCCTGGATCAAGTTCCACCCCGGCCACAGCGCCACCGAGCAGGAACTGCAAGCCTGGTGCAAGGAGCGCATCGCCCACTTCAAGACGCCGCGCTACTTCAAGTTCGTCGAGGAATTCCCGATGACCGTGACGGGCAAGATCCAGAAATTTCGTATGCGTGAGATCAGTATCGAGGAGTTGGCTGGTAAGCAGGGCTGACGGAGGCTGCTCCTGCTTTTGTGGGAGCGAGCCTGCTCGCGATGAAGTCAAGGGCGCCGCATTCAACCAGAGTGCACGCGTTATCGTTGACGATTATCGCGAGCAGGCTCGCTCCCACAGGGGGGGGGGCGCTTGAGGGAATTTCGGAACACCAGACAGCACAAAGGGGAGCCGAGGCTCCCCTTTAATTTTCGTTGCGCGTGCTCTTTTTTTATTATTGAGGGGCGGTCTGTTCTTGTTTTTGGCAACCGTGACCCTTTACCGCTGTTTTGGGCGATCCCCATCCGGGATCAAGAGCAAACGTATTTTTTTGAGCGCTGATCTACTTTCTCGCTGAGCGATCCAACCGTTCGGTAGCTACCTGAAGGTAGTTTTATTGTTCTCTGCCCGGTTGCGGGTGACTTCGAGAAGCACCCTGAAAAGCACACCTTCTCCAAAAAAATCTGTTAGCTGCGTCTCTGCCGTGTTGTTTTTGTTATGTCAGAGTCGTTTCGTCTTGTTTTTATTGGTTTGCTACTTTTTTATTCTTGTTATGCCATAGAGATAGCAGAAGCCGTGCCAACTTTTAAAAATCCTTTAAAATCAACAACTTAATATTTTGTAGGATTTTTCTCTCAGGCAAACCCTGACAATTTGTTTCCGTGTTACTCGCTTTTCCCCACATTCCAGAGGATGCGGTAACACCTTCGCGCACTCACTGTGCGCTGCGGGCCTTGGCCACGCGCGAGCCGCTGGGGCGCCCCAGCACGCTGCTGATTTGTTGGCCTGCGCGGATCAGTGCATCCAGGTCGATTCCGGTGTCGATCCCCAGGCCATTGAGCAGGTACACCACGTCTTCGGTCGCGACGTTACCGCTGGCGCCCTTGGCGTAGGGGCAGCCGCCCAGGCCTGCGATGGAGCTGTCGAACACCGCGATGCCTTCCAGCAGGCTGGCGTAGATGTTCGCCATGGCCTGGCCGTAGGTGTCGTGGAAATGTCCGGCCAGTTTGTCCCGTGGCACCTCGGCCGAAACCACCTCGAACATCTTGCGGGTAGCGCCCGCGGTGCCGGTACCGATGGTGTCGCCCAGGGACACCTCGTAGCAGCCCATGGCGTAGAGTTCGCGGGCGACGGCGGCCACTTGCTCGGGGGCCACGTGACCTTCATAAGGGCAGCCCAGTACACAGGACACGTAACCGCGCACGGTAACGCCGTGCTGGCGGGCCGCGTCCATGATCGGTACGAAACGCTCCAGGCTTTCGCTGATCGAGCAATTGATGTTGCGCTGGGAAAACGCTTCGGACGCAGCGGCGAATACCGCGACTTCCTTGACCCCACTGGCGAGGGCGTCTTCAAAGCCGCGCAGGTTCGGTGCGAGCGCACCGTAGGTGACGCCGGGCTTGCGCTGGATCTGCGCGAAGACGTCGGCGGAACCGGCCATCTGCGGCACCCACTTGGGCGAGACGAAACTGCCGACTTCTATATAGCCAAGACCTGCCGCCGTCAGCGCATCGACCAGTTGCACCTTGTCGGCGACGCTGATCGGTTGGGCTTCGTTCTGCAGACCGTCACGGGGGCCGACTTCGACCAGGCGTACGTGGGAGGGTAGGGACATGGCTTGAGTCCTATGTTCATTCCTGTAGGAGCGAGCTTGCTCGCGATGGTGGCCCAGGCACCGCGGGTTATCCGGTAGACCGCGTCATCGTTGACGACCATCGCGAGCAAGCTCGCTCCTACAGGTGGGGGGATTATTGGATGGCCTGCTGGCTCTTGAGGGTTTGCTCCAGTGCCTGCACGCAGCGCTCTTCGGCGGTATCGAGCTCCAGTTTCATCTGCTCGATGTCCAGCAACTGCTGTTCGAGCTGCTCGCGGCGTTCGCTGATTTTCGCCAGCATGCTGTGCAACTGCTTGGTGTTACCGCTGGACGGGTCGTACAGCTCGATCAGCTCGCGGCATTCGGCCAGGGAAAAGCCGATGCGTTTACCCCGCAGGATCAGCTTCAGGCTGACCTTGTCCCGTGGCGAATAGATACGTTCCTGGCCACGGCGCTCGGGGCTGAGCAGGCCTTGCTCTTCGTAGAAGCGAATGGCCCGTGTGGTGATGTCGAGTTCGCGGGCGAGGTCGGAGATGCTGTAGGTCTGGCTGCTCATGGAAGCGCTCGAAGAAGGTCATGGCGCTAAGCTAAAGGTAGGTTGACGTTTACGTCAAGGGGTGGGATGGGTGGTGAAGCTGCTGGCCTCATCGCGGGCGAGCCCGCTCCTACAGTGGATCGTCAATGCCACACATTCCCTGTAGGAGCGAGCTTGCTCGCGATGAATACAACTCGGTCCAACGTCCTACACCTTCTCCAGCTTCTTCTCCTGCGCCGTCACCTGCTGACACAACTCGATCATCTGCTCGCGCATCCAGCGGTTGGCCGGGTCCTGGTCGGTGCTTTCGTGCCAGTAGAGGTGGGTTTCCACCGGTGGCACGTCGTTGACCGGCACGCTGAAGGCCAGCAGGTCGTTACGGCGCGCGAAGCGTTCCGGCACGGTCATGACCATGTCGGTCTGCTGCAACACCTGCGAGGCCATCTGGTAATGCTGCGAGCGCAGGGCAATCTTGCGCTGGATGCCCATCTTGCCCAGTGCCAGATCAACATGCCCCAGGCCGCTGCGGCGGCTGGAAATATGCACGTGGGTCATGCCCAGGTAATCGTCGAGGGACAGTTTGTCCTTGCCCGCCAGCGGGTGGCCCTTGCGCATCGCGCAGACATAGCGGTCTTCCATCAACTTGACGTGGCGCACCTGGGGGTCGGTGTTGAGCGGCGCATCCACGGCAAAGTCCAGGCGCCCGGCTGCCAGTTCCTTGGTGGTCTCGCGGCGCTTGGCCAGAAAGCTTTCGATGATCACCGTCGGCGCCAGGCGTCGCAGGCGCTGGAACAGCGGTGGCAGGATCACCGCCTCGGTGAGGTCGGTCATGCTGATGCGATAGGTCTTGACCGCCTGCAACGGGTTGAAAATACGGCTTTCCTGCACCGACACACGCAGCAGCGACAGCGCATTGCGCACCGGCCCGATGATGTTCTGTGCCATCGGCGTGGGCACCATGCCTTGGGCGGTGCGCACGAACAACGGGTCGTTGAAGGTCTCGCGCAGACGCGCCAGGGCATTGGACACCGCCGGTTGAGTGATGCCGACGATCTGCCCGGCACGGGTCAGGTTGGCTTCGGTGTAGATCGCGTCGAAGACGATGAAAAGGTTGAGGTCGACCTTGCTCAGATTCATTGCGCGTCACTCTTATTGTTGGGGCGTTCTTGATGGGCACGGAGGCCTTGGCAATCAGCCGATCATATATCGGTGATGAATGTTAATACACGCCGAGAATAGGCTAGGTAAATTTTCGTAGCTGCTCTAGCATCGTTTGCATGCCCCGAACAACTTCCCTCAAGAAGGTAGCTGCCCCATGGATTTCGCTTATTCGCCCAAGGTTCAGGAACTGCGTGAGCGCGTGACCGCGTTCATGGATACCTACGTTTACCCCGCAGAAGCCGTGTTCGAGCGCCAGGTTGCCGAAGGCGACCGCTGGCAGCCAACGGCGATCATGGAAGAACTCAAACTCAAGGCCAAGGCAGAAGGCCTGTGGAATTTGTTTCTGCCTGAGTCCGAGCTGGGTGCCGGCCTGACCAACCTCGAATATGCGCCGCTGGCGGAAATCATGGGCCGCTCGCTGTTGGGGCCCGAGCCGTTCAACTGCTCGGCACCGGACACCGGCAACATGGAAGTGCTGGTGCGTTACGCCAACGAAGAACAGAAACAGCGCTGGCTCGAACCGCTGCTGCGCGGTGAGATTCGCTCGGCATTCGCCATGACCGAGCCGGATGTCGCGTCGTCCGACGCCACCAACATGGCCGCCCGCGCCGTGCGTGACGGTGACGAGTGGGTGATCAACGGCAAGAAATGGTGGACCTCGGGTGCCTGCGATCCGCGCTGCAAGATTCTGGTGTTCATGGGCTTGAGCAATCCCGATGCGCCACGTCACGCCCAGCACTCGATGATCCTGGTGCCGGTGGACACCCCCGGCGTGAAGATCGTCCGTCCGCTGCCGGTGTTCGGTTACGACGACGCGCCGCACGGTCACGCTGAAGTGCTGTTCGAAAACGTACGGGTGCCGTACGAAAACGTACTGCTGGGCGAAGGCCGAGGCTTCGAAATCGCCCAGGGTCGCCTGGGCCCGGGGCGGATTCACCACTGCATGCGTTCGATCGGCATGGCCGAGCGCGCACTGGAACTGATGTGCAAGCGCTCGGTGGAACGCACCGCCTTCGGCAAGCCGTTGGCGCGCCTGGGTGGCAACGTCGACAAGATCGCCGATTCGCGCATGGAGATCGACATGGCGCGCCTGCTGACCCTGAAGGCGGCGTACATGATGGACACCGTCGGCAACAAGGTGGCCAAGAGCGAGATCGCGCAGATCAAGGTGGTCGCGCCGAACGTGGCGCTGCGGGTCATCGACCGGGCGATCCAGATCCATGGCGGGGCAGGGGTGTCCAACGACTTCCCGCTGGCCTACATGTATGCGATGCAGCGCACCTTGCGCCTGGCCGATGGCCCGGACGAAGTGCACCGCGCGGCGATCGGCAAGTTCGAGATCGGCAAGTACGTGCCGCGGGAAATGATGCGTAGCAGCCACTAAGCTGCGTTTGATTGGGGCCTGCCCTTGTGGGAGCGGGCTTGCTCGCGAAGGCGGTGTATCAGTCGCCACATGTATTGACTGACCCACCGCCTTCGCGAGCAAGCCCGCTCCCACAGGGTTTCAGGGTTTGCCAGAGATCTCAGGCAGCCCGAAAAACGCCCGCGCACACGCCGTGCTGTGGGCCGCCAGATCCTCCTCGCTTTCCCCCCGATGCAATGCCACCTCGCGCAACACCTCGGTCAGAAAGGCCGGCTCGTTGCGACCATTTTTCGGTTTGGGTCGCAAGCTGCGCGGCAGCAGGTATGGCGCATCGCTTTCCAGCATCAGGCGCCCGCGCTTGATCTCCTTGACCAGCGGATGCAGGTGCGTGCCACGACGCTCGTCGCAGATCCAGCCGGTGATGCCGATGTGCAGGTCGAGGTCCAGGTAGCTGAACAGCGCCTGCTTTTCCCCGGTAAAACAATGCACCACGGCGGCCGGCAAGCGGTCGCGGTAGTCGCGCAGGATGTCCAGCAGGCGCTGGTTGGCATCACGTTCGTGGAGAAACACCGGCAGTTGCAGTTCGACCGCCATCGCCAGGTGTTCCTCGAGGACTTTTTCCTGCTGCGGGCGGGGCGAGAAGTCGCGATTGAAGTCCAGTCCACATTCCCCCACGGCGACCACGTTCGGCTCCTTGAGCAAACCGCGCAGGCGTTGCGCACTGTCGGCGTTCCACTCGCTGGCCGAGTGGGGATGAATACCGGCGGTGGCGAACAGTCGCTGCGCTGTCTCATCCAGCTCGTGGCACAACTGCAACGCCTGTTCGCTGCCGTCGACACTGGTACCGGTCAACACCAGTTGGCAGACCCCGGCGGCATAGGCACGCTCGAGTACCGCCCGGTGTTTGTCGGCGAAACTGGGGTTGGTCAGGTTGACGCCGATATTGATGAGTTGCATGGTGCTACCTCGGACCCAGGGCCGGAAAGCATATCAGAGCTCCACATTTATAAGAAAAGCCAAGAACTACAACGAGTTAAAGCTGTCTTTTGAGGCCGGGAGACACGCCGGGGTGGTCACGATGCCATCACTGTGCCAGTCTTTCGCACCTTGCCAGCGCCCGGCGCGCTCTGTTTTCGTCGCCCGATTTCACCCATTTCATTGAAGTCGGCCCCGTCATTCTTGCGGAGAATGGATGACCCGTCCCTCGATCTTGCTCCTGCTGTGTGCTTCGTTGCTGCTGCCGATACCGGCGGTTGCGCGCTTGCCTGGCCCGTTGCAAGCCGTACCCGCCACCAAAGTGCGTGACCTGCAGGACATCCGCAGCAGTCGCGTGTTGAAGGTGCTGGTCAACCAGAGTCGCAACAGTTCGGGTGAAGTCCAGGGCCAGTCGATTGGTGTCGAGTACCACCGTCTGCGCGCCTTCGAGCAATACCTCAATGGCCATGCCCGCGATGGTCAGGAAATCACCCTCAAGATCATCCCCAAAGCCAAGGACCAGTTGCTCGGTGCATTGCAGCGCGGGGAAGGGGACCTGGTCGCACCGGGCGAGCTGCTGGATCTGCAATCGGGTTACGCCGTCAGCACCAGCGAGCCGGTGGCCACCAACATCCCGCTGGTGCTGGTCGGCATCAAGGGCGAAAAGCGCTACACGCGTCTCGAACAGCTCTCGGGCAAGACCCTGGCGCTGCCCACCGGCAGTGCGGCGGCCGATGCGATCAGCCAGATCAACCAGAAGCTGGCCCTGCATAAACTGCCGCCGGTGAAGATCGAGTGGGTCGATCCCAGTCTGGCGGTCGAAGACGTGCTGGAGATGGTGCAGGGCGGGATCTTCCACCTGACCATCGTCGAGCAACCGATCGCCGAACGCTGGGGCAAGATCCTGCCCAAGTTGCGTTTCGATCGACAGGTGCTGATCAGCGAACCGGGTGACGAGTTCTGGTTCGTGCGTCGAGACGCCACCATGCTGCGGGCGAGCATTGATCGTTTTCTGACGGGCTACAAAAAGCCCTCGGACCAGGACGTGGCGTTTCTGCGCATCTATCGTCGCCTGTACCAGGTGCATTATCCGTTGGCCAAGGCTGAACGCCAGCGCCTGGAAAAACTGCGACCGGTGCTGCAAAAGCACGCCGACGCGCAGAGCATGGACTGGCTGAACCTGGCGGCGCTGGCGTTCAAGGAGTCCGGCCTGCAACCCAAGGCCCGCAGTGGCGGTGCGCCTACCGGGCTGATGCAGATCACGCCATCGGCGGCGCAGCGAGTCGGGGTCAGCAACATTCAAGAGGTCGACGGCAATGTGCAGGCCGGTGCCAAGTACCTGGCCATGATCCGCCGCAAGTTTTTTGCCAGCCCCAAACTCAACGAGCGTGAGCGCATGGCGTTCACGCTGGCGGCCTACAACATCGGGCCGGAGCGGGTCCAGGGCATGCGCGCCGAAGCACGGCGGCGCGGCCTGAATCCCAATCAATGGTTCTTCCAGGTTGAACGCATCGCCATGGAGCAGGTGGGAATGGGCCCTGTCAGCTATGTTAATAGCGTGAACAAGTATTACTTGGCGTTCGATCGGGAGCGGGAGTCGTTGGAGCCCCAGGGGCAAAAAGTGGTCTCAAGGAAGTGATCGAATAAACTGATTGTTATTGCGAAAAATTTGCGCTTTTAACATTTGATTTACCGATTAATATAGCGGCCAACCAACACACATAACTCCATTAGGGATGACACAACATGAGCACGCTGATCAACAAGGTACTGTTTACCCGCGCTGGCTACGGCCTGACTGTCCTGCGGATTTTCGTCGGCATCATCTTCGCTGCCCACGGTTCGCAGAAACTCTTCGGCGCCTTTGGTGGCTACGGCCTGGCAGGCACCGCGCAGTACATGGAAAGCATCGGCCTGACCCCTGGCTACGTCATGGCGACTCTGGCAGGCGGTACCGAGTTCTTCGCCGGCCTGGCCCTGATCATCGGCCTGCTGGTACGTCCAGCGGCGCTGGGCCTGACCTTCCTGTCGCTGGTAGCGATCTTCAGCGTGCACATCAGCAACGGCCTGTTCATGGCCAACAACGGTTACGAGTTCGCCCTGGCCCTGCTCGGTGGCAGCATCGCAGTACTCATCGAAGGCGCCGGCAAACTCTCGGTAGACCGCGCCATCGCCGGCTAACCGCTCCGCCTCAAAAAAAGGCCCGCATTGCGCGGGCCTTTTTTATTGCTCGACAACGACGCCACCAAACACCTGCCACCCCGCGACGCCCGTTCCACCATCGCGAGCAAGCTCGCTCCTACAGTGAATCACGATCTAAGGCGAGCCGTTTTCTGTAGGAGCGAGCTTGCTCGCGATGGTAGCCAACGAAAACGCCGGGCACCTGCCGCCCCGCGGTGCCTAATCCTCCATCGCGAGCATGCTCGCTCCTACAGAAATAGAAACAAACCCGCGATCCCACAGGCGACGCAGATTGCCCCGTCGGAAGGCCGAGTGGAGGTTCTGCGCAGTGGGCAACCCGGCATGGATGCCGGGTTAGCCGCCCTCGGCCAAGGATGGCCGATGGCGGCGGGCCCACGGAGCAGGACCGGAGCGAGGGAACCCTGAGCGCCAGCGAAGGGCCGTACGTCAGGGGCGGGGCGTTTTGGTTACTTTGGCGCGACAAAGTAACCCGCCGTAAGGGCGGAACCAAAAGCAGGCCGTTACCGCAGAAATGGATATGTACACCCGTAAAGACGCCATCGCGGGCAAGCCCGCTCCCACAGAGTCACCCGCCGTAAGGGCGGAACCTTAAGCGGCCGTTACCGTAGAAATGGATATGTACACCCGTAAAGACGCCATCGCGGGCAAGCCCGCTCCTACAGAAATAGAAACAAACCCGCGATCCCACAGGCGACGCAGATTGCCCCGTCGGAAGGCCGAGTGGAGGTTCTGCGCAGTGGGCAACCCGGCATGGATGCCGGGTTAGCCGCCCTCGGCCAAGGATGGCCGATGGCGGCGGGCCCACGGAGCAGGACCGGAGCGAGGGAACCCTGAGCGCCAGCGAAGGGCCGTACGTCAGGGGCGGGGCGTTTTGGTTACTTTGGCGCGACAAAGTAACCCGCCGTAAGGGCGGAACCAAAAGCAGGCCGTTACCGCAGAAATGGATATGTACACCCGTAAAGACGCCATCGCGGGCAAGCCCGCTCCCACAGAGTCACCCGCCGTAAGGGCGGAACCTTAAGCGGCCGTTACAGCAGAAATGGATATGTACACCCGTAAGGCCGCCATCGCGAGCAGGCTCGCTCCCACAGAGTAACCCGCCGTAAGGGCGGAACCAAAAGCAGGCCGTTACCGCAGAAATGGATATGTACACCCGTAATGCCCCCATCGCGAGCAGGCTCGCTCCCACAGAAATGGATATGTACACCGGAAGGCCGCCATCGCGGGCAGAGCCCGGTTCTTGACACTCCCGCATCCGCTTCTCTAGGATGTTCCCCATGCGCCGATTTAAACAGCTACTTGCGGGGCGCCAGGTGACTCATCCAGTCACCGATAGAAGCTTGAGATGGGCTTCGAAATACCGCTAAAGCGCTGGTTCGGTGTTGCCTCTCACCTGCCATGCAGACTTTTGAGGCAGAGACACGACACGATGAATGCACTAAACCCTGTTGTACGCCCCGCGCCGATCACGGCACATCTCACCCAGCGCAATCCCAAAATCCTGCTTGGCGGCAAACATCAGCCGACGCTTTTGCGTTACCTCGATGGCTGGCCACGGCGTACCGGTGGGCCCGCTGCCTTCCTGATCCAGTTCGTCGAAGACGGTGAATCGCTGGCCCGCTTTGCCAGCGACAGTTTCGACCTGGCCGTGATTCAGTCGCCCAGCGCCGAAGACGCGCACGAAATGATCAAGCAGTTGACCCGCGTTGCACGCCAGGGGCTGATTACCCGCCGCTGAGCGTCAGGGATAGTCGATCGCGATGATGTACACGTACTGCTCGCCGGTCGGCGTCTGCACGCGCACTTCAGCGTCCAGTGCCTTGCCGATCAAGGCACGGGCCAGCGGTGAGTCGATGCTGATCAGCCCCAGTTTCAGATCCAGTTCGTCGGGGCCGACGATGCGATAGCGCGACTCTTTGCCATCCTCGTCCTCGATGGTGACCCAGGCGCCGAAGTAGACCTTGTTCGGATCGCTGGGCTTTTCGCTGACCACCTTGAGCGCTTCCAGGCGCTTGGTCAAAAAGCGCACGCGGCTGTCGATCTCGCGCAGCATCTTCTTGCCATAGGTGTATTCGGCGTTCTCCGAGCGATCGCCTTGGGCTGCCGCTTCGCTGACCGCCTGGGTCACCTGTGGGCGGCGCACGTGCCAGAGTTCGTGAAACTCGGCACGCATCCGCGCTTCACCTTCGGGGGTGATCAGCGCGGTGCCGGCGGTGCGGGGAGGGCGATAACGGCTCATGGCAACTTCTTGTGGTGGGCAAGCCCCGAGTCTATCAACCCTCGCGCAACACTGTCAGCGGGCTGGCGTTCAAGGCGCGACGGGTGCCGAACACGCCGGCCCCACCGATCAGGATGGCGCCGATCAGCGGCAGCACCAGCAACCAGGGGTGCGGGTGCCATGGCAGGTCGAAGGCAAAGCGATAGAGCACCAGGCTGACCAGTTCCGAACCCAGTGCGGCGAGCAATCCGCTGACCGCGCCCAGCAGGCCGAACTCGATGCGTCGGGCTTTGACCAGCAACTGCCGCTCGGCCCCCAGCGCCCGCAGCAGTGCACCCTGGCGGATGCGCTCGTCGAGCGTGGCTTGCAGGCCCGAGAACAACACGGCCATGCCCGCCGCCAGCACGAACAACAGCACGTATTCCACCGCCAGGGTGACCTGGGCGAGGATGCTGCGCAGTTGTTCCAGCAGGGCTTCGACTTGCAGGATGGTCACCGCCGGGAAGGCGCGGGACAGGTCGACAATCTGCTGATCATGACCCGCTGCCAGATAGAAACTGGTCAGGTAGGTCGCCGGCAAATCCTTCAAGGTCCCCGGCTGGAAGATCATGAAGAAGTTGGGCTGGAAGTTGTCCCAGTTGATCTCCCGCAGGCTGGTGACCTTCGCTTCGCGATTGACCCCGCCGACGCTGAACACCATGTGGTCGCCCAGTTTCAGCTTGAGGCTCTCGGCCACCTTGCCTTCGACCGATACGCCGGGGATGTCCCCCGACGGTTGCTCGCTCCACCAGTTGCCGGCGGTGATCTGGTTGCCGGCCGGCAGGTCGGCGGCCCAGGTCAGGCTCAGGTCGCGCTGAATCGCCCGGTCACCGGCCGAATCCTTGCTGACGATCTGTTGCACCGCTTCGCCATTGATGCTGATCAGCCGCCCCGGCACCACCGGGTACAGCGGCGCCGATTGCGCCGACAGTTCGATCAGGCGATCGGTGAAGGCCTGCTTGTCCGCCGGCAGGATGTTCAGGGCGAAATAATTCGGCGCATTTTTCGGCAGCTGGTTTTGCCAGGTGTCGAGCAATTCGCCGCGCAACAGGGCGATCAACGCCATGGACAGCAGGATCAAGCCGAAGGCCAGCGACTGGCCCGCCGCCGCCAGCGGATGACGCAACAATTGACCCAGGCCCAGGCGCCACGGCAACGACGCGCGGGCGAGCATGCGCCGCAGGCTTTTGAGCAGCAGCAACAGCAGGCCACCCAGCACCAGCGCGGCAATCACTCCGCCACCGAGCAGGGCGAAGGTCAGCAGCAGGTCCAGACTCAGGCGCCACATGATCAGCCCCAGCGCGCCCAGTGCCGCGCCGTAGACCACCCAGGTGCTGGAGGGAATCGGCAGCATGTCACGGCGCAGTACCCGCAGTGGCGGCACGCGACCCAGTGCTGCCAAGGGCGGCAAGGCAAAGCCAGCCAACGCCACCAGCCCGGTGCCGATGCCGGCGATGGCCGGAAACAGGCCGCCGGGAGGCACGTCGCTGGGCAGCAGGTCATGCAGCAGGGCGAACAACCCCAGTTGCGCCAGCCAGCCGATCAAGGCGCCGCTGATGCTGGCCAGCAGGCCGAGTACAGTCAGTTGCAGGCTGAACAGCACCAGCGTTTCGCGGCGGGACAATCCCAGGCAGCGTAACAGTGCGCTGGCATCGAAGCGGCGAGTGGCGAAGCGGGTCGCCGACAGCGCCACCGCCACACCGGCCAGCAACACAGCGACCAGGCTGGCCATGCTCAAGTAACGCTCAGCCTTGCCCAGCGCACCGCCAATCTGCTGATTGCCGTCGCGGGCATCCTGGATGCGCTGGTTAGCGGCCAGGCCCGGTTTGATCAGTTGGCGATAGGTTTCCAGCGCTTCGGCCTTGCCGCGCCAGAGTTCGCGGTAGCTGACCCGGCTGCCGGGCTGCACCACGCCGGTGGCGGCGAGGTCTTGCAGGTTGATCAGCACCCGCGGCGTCAGGCTGTAGAAGTTGCCGGCGCGGTCCGGTTCATAGGTCAGTACCCGCGCCAGCTTCAGGGTACGCATGCCCACGTCGATGCTGTCGCCGATCTTCAGGTTGAGCGCGGTCAACAGCCGTGCTTCGACCCAGGCCTCGCCGGGCTTGGGCCGGCCACCGGGTTCTTCCGGTGCATAGGGAGCAGCGGCGCTTTTCAGTTCGCCACGCAGCGGATAGACGTCGTCGGCGGCCTTGATGCTGGACAGTTGAATGCCGTTGTCGGTGGCAATCACGCTGGAGAATTCCACCACCTGGGCATGGTCGAGCCCCAGTTCCGTGCCACTGCGGATCTGTTCCGTACGCGCTGGCGAGCTGCCTTCGAGCAACAGGTCCGCGCCGAGAAACTCGGTGGCACGCAACATCATGGCGCCGTTGAGGCGCGCGCCGAAGTAACCGATGGCGGTACTGGCCGCCACCGCGACCATCAATGCAAAGAACAACACCCGCAGCTCGCCGGCGCGGGCGTCGCGCAGCAATTGGCGGATGGCGAGGCTGAACAGGCGCAACAGCGGCAGACGTGCCATCAAGGCTCCAGAGGGGCGACCAGCAGCCCGGCTTCAAGACGGATCAGGCGCCGGCAGCGATGGGCCAGGCGTTCATCGTGAGTCACCAGCACCAGGGTGGTGCCGCGCTCCTTGTTCAGTTCGAACAGCAGGTCGCTGATGCGCTCGCCGGTGTGGCTGTCGAGGTTGCCGGTGGGTTCGTCGGCAAACAGCACATCGGGTTCGGCGGCGAACGCACGGGCAATCGCCACGCGTTGCTGCTCGCCTCCCGAGAGCTGGCGCGGCGAGTGCGTCAGGCGCTGGCCCAGGCCCACCCGTTGCAACAACCCGGTGGCACGCTCGCGGGCGTCTTTGCGGCCGTCCAGTTCCAGCGGCAGCATGACGTTTTCCAGGGCGTTAAGGCTGTCGAGCAACTGAAAGGACTGGAACACGAAACCGACGTGTTCGGCGCGGATGCGCGCCCGTTGATCCTCGTCCAGTGTGCTCAGGCCCTGGCCGGCGAGGGTCACTTCGCCGCTGCTGGGCAGGTCGAGGCCGGCGAGCAGGCCCAGGAGGGTGGATTTGCCGGAACCGGACGCGCCAACGATGGCCAGGCTGTCGCCCTTGTTCAGTTCCAGGCTGAGTTCGTGCAGGATAGTCAGTTCACCTTCCGCGCTGGGAACCACTTTGCTGAGGTTCTTCGCGGTGAGAATGCTTGCGCCCATGGAGAATCCGATGCGAGTGTGGTTTTTGAGTGCTGGCCTGGCCCTGATGTGCATGGCCCAGAACGCAGCGGCGGGTACAGTCCTGATCGTTGGCGATAGTATCAGCGCCGGTTTCGGGCTGGATACCCGCGTGGGGTGGGTGTCGCTGCTCGAGCAACGGCTCAAGCGCGAAGGTTTCGACGATAAAGTGATCAATGCGTCCATCAGCGGCGACACCAGCGCCGGCGGCCAGGCCCGCCTGCCTGCGCTGCTTGCAGAGCATAAGCCGCAGCTGGTGATTCTCGAGTTGGGTGGCAACGACGGTCTGCGCGGCATGCTGCCAACACAATTGCAACAAAACCTTGCAGCGATGGTCGACAGCTCCCGCGCCAGTGGTGCCAAAGTGCTGTTGCTGGGCATGCAATTGCCACCCAATTACGGTGCGCGTTACACCAAGGCGTTCGCCGAGGTGTACAGCAACGTCGCCGAACAGAAAAAAATCCCGTTGGTGCCGTTTTTTCTCGAGGGCGTGGGCGGGCATCCGGACATGATGCAAGCCGATGGCCTGCACCCGGCGGCAGGGGCCCAGGACAAGTTGCTGGAAAATGTCTGGCCGACACTGAAACCGCTGCTTTGACGCTTTTCTAGTGACGACGTTTCGGCTAATGTGGCGCCCCCGATCTGGAGCCCCCGATGCCGCGTCCCGCCTGGTCACTTTTTGCCTATCAACTGATCGAGCCAGACGAGCAGCTGGATCTGTTCGCCTGTCAGGAAGTGCGGGTACATCTGGTGGCGCGTCAACTGGAGCTGGGCGGCTCGGCCGATCGCACCCTGTGCGGCAGCCTGCTGCCGGCGCAACCACGCTGGTCGAGCGTGGACCGCAAGGTCTTCCAGGACCAGCGCCTGTGTTCCCTGTGCCGGGCGATCCTGGAGTCGCAAAAACGCGGCACCTCGCCGATCTGGCCAGAGCTGCGCTTCGAGCTCTGAGGCGTTCGCCATAGCGCGCCATCGGCCATCTCCCCGCATTCGCGGGCGCCGGTGTACAATCGCGTTCTTTACCCTTGTCGATCTTGCGAAGGATTTTCCGGATGTTGCCGCGCTTTCCTGCCGTCACCCGCTGCCTGACACTTGCCGCCCTGTGTGCCGCAGGTCCCGTAGCCGCATTGGAGTTGCCCCTGCCACCGCCCGGTGAAGACATCGTCGGCCAGGTGCAGGTGATCAAGGCCAAATACGAAGACACCTTCGCCGACCTCGGCACCACCTACGACCTGGGCTACACGGAAATGGTCGCCGCCAACCCGGGCGTCGATCCGTGGCTGCCGGGCGCCGGCACCGAGATCGTCCTGCCGACGCGCTTCATCCTGCCGCCGGGCCCGCGTGAAGGCATCGTCATCAACCTGGCCGAGTACCGCCTCTACTATTACCCGAAAGGCCGGAACGTGGTGTACACCTTCCCGCTGGGTATCGGCCGTGAAGGCTGGGGGTCGCCGATCGCCCATACCAGCATCATTGCCAAGACGCCGAACCCGACCTGGACCCCGCCCGCGTCGATCAAGGCCGAGCACGCCGCCGATGGCGATCCGCTGCCGAACGTGGTGCCTGCCGGTCCCGATAACCCGCTGGGGCCGTTCAAGTTCACCCTGGGCACCCCGGGCTACCTGATCCACGGTTCCAACAAGAAGTTCGGCATCGGCATGCGCACCAGCCACGGCTGCTTCCGCATGTTCAACAACAACGTGCTGGAAATGGCCGGCATGGTGCCGGTGGGCACCTCGGTGCGCATCATCAATGACTCGTACAAGTTCGGTGTCAGCGGTGGCAAGGTTTACCTGGAAGCGCACACTCCGCTGGACGACAAGGGCAACCCGTCGGTGGTGGACAAGCACACCGCCGTGATCAACGCGATGCTCAAGCGCGAAGACATCACCAACAATCTGCGCATGAACTGGGATGTGGTGCGTGACGTGGTGGCTGCCGAAGACGGCCTGCCGGTGGAAATCGCCGTGCCCAACGAGTCGGCGCCGATGGTCTCGAGCGCTCCGCTCGACCCGTTGCAGTAGGGCGGTACAAGAGCCCGCCGACGCAGACCGCGTCGGCGGGTTTTTTATTGCCCGGGGAAAACACCGGGCAATAAAAAAGCCGACCCAAAAAATGGGTCGGCTTGATAACAATCCCGAAGGATTATTACTTGCGGCTAGCTTTTTCCAGCATGCGCAGAGCACGCTCGTTAGCTTCGTCAGCAGTCTGTTGTGCTTTTTGAGCAGCAGCCAGAGCTTCATCAGCTTTACGGTAAGCTTCGTCTGCACGAGCTTGTGCGCGAGCTGCTGCGTCTTCAGTTGCAGTCAGACGTGCTTCGGTTTCTTTCGATACGCTGCTGCAACCGGTAGCCAGAACTGCGGCCAGAGCCAGAGCAGAGAATTTCAGAACGTTGTTCATCGTGTTCCCCTTCAAGGACTTTCCATTAAGTAGCTGTCTCCTCAGAGTGAGGAAAGAGCCGGCGTACATACTACCCATTACTTGTCGTAAGTAAACTGACGTAAAGCAAGAAGCCAAAAAAATTGTAGGCGTTGATTCTTTTTCGAGCAACTTTTACTTGCACCTGCTTAAAAAATATCCAGCCGCAAGGCCCGTGCAGAGCGAGTTGGCACGAAAAAGTTCCCTGCTTGCGCGACTGTTTCAGCGCCTTGGCTAAAGTCTGGCTATATGGATTCGTCTACACTTTCGTTGGGGGTTTGCGTGACACCTCTCATATCTTTCTCCTAGTTGAGGTGACTTAATAGAGAGACGTTCGTCTTAAGTCTCAACATCCGGCAATGTACAGGCGTTCGATCCCGGGAATTTTTCCGTCGAACCGCCCTGCGAAACCTGCGGTCAAACCTGGCGTGAAGACGAGCGCACCTTGAGCATTTGCGCCAATGGTGCCTACTATTTGATACGTGCCCGGTTCGGCTTTTCTCGGTGTCCATTGAGGCACAGGGTGGCGTAGATGTTCCTTCGCCGGAAAAACATCGGTAAGGTAGGGGTCAGCATACAAAGACCCACGAGGAGTAGTGATGAGTGAGGCGTTGTCCATCCACCATGACCAGGCTGGTCATCAGTTCGAGACCAATGTGGACGGTCATCGTGCCTACCTGACCTATATGGATCTGGGGAAACAGACCCTGGATATCTACCGCACCTTCGTGCCCAACGCGCTGCGCGGTCGTGGCATTGCGGCGGCCCTGACCGAGAAGGCGCTGGAGTATGCCGAGCAGATGGGCTACACCGTCATTCCTTCGTGCTCCTACGTGGAACGCTACATGGAGCGCCATCAGCGCCACGCGGCCAAGCTGAGCCAGTAAACCGAACACATAAAAAAACGCCGGGCTGAGCCCGGCGTTTTTTTTGCCCTGCGAAAACGATCAGCTGCGTTCGCGTTTCGGCAGCACATCCTTGAGCTTGGCGTGCATGCTGCGCAGGGTGGTCTCGGTCGCGGACCAGTCGATGCAGGCATCGGTGATCGACACGCCGTATTGCAGGTCGGCGAGGTCGTTCGGGATGGCCTGGCAACCCCAGTTCAGGTGACTTTCGACCATCAGGCCGATGATCGACTGGTTGCCTTCGAGGATCTGGTTGGCAACGTTTTCCATGACCAGTGGTTGCAGGGCCGGGTCCTTGTTGGAGTTGGCGTGGCTGCAATCGACCATGATGTTCGGCTTGATCTTCGCCTTGTTCAGCGCCTGTTCGCACAGGGCGACGCTGACCGAGTCGTAGTTGGGCTTGCCGTTGCCGCCGCGCAATACCACGTGGCCGTAGGCGTTACCCTTGGTGGTGACGATCGACACGCCACCTTCCTGGTTGATCCCCAGGAACCGGTGCGGGCTGGACACCGACTGCAGGGCGTTGATCGCCACGGTCAGGCCGCCGTCGGTGCCGTTCTTGAAGCCGACCGCCGAAGACAGGCCGGAGGCCATCTCACGGTGAGTCTGCGATTCGGTGGTGCGCGCGCCGATGGCCGACCAGCTGATCAGGTCCTGCAGGTATTGCGGGGAGATCGGGTCGAGGGCTTCGGTGGCGGTGGGCAGGCCCATCTCGGCCAGGTCCAGCAGCAATTGACGACCGATGTGCAGGCCATCCTGGATCTTGAAGGAGTCGTCCAGGTACGGGTCGTTGATCAAGCCTTTCCAGCCGACGGTGGTGCGCGGCTTCTCGAAATACACGCGCATGACCAGATACAGGGTGTCGGAGACTTCCGCTGCCAGTACCTTCAGGCGTTCGGCGTATTCGTGGGCCGCCTTGATGTCATGGATCGAGCAAGGCCCGATGACCACGAACAGGCGATGGTCGGTGCCATCCAGAATGTTGCGAATCACTTCGCGGCCCTTGGTGACGGTGCGCAGGGCGGCGTCGCTCAGGGGGATGTCACGCTTGAGCTGATCAGGGGTGATCAGCGTCTCGTTGGAAGAGACGTTCAGGTCGTTGATCGGTAAATCAGCCATCGTTTACTCGTCAGGTCACGGGTGCCGGCCGCCAGCGAACCCGCGCGGCGGAGCACAGCAAATTAAGCGCGTCGGGGAGCGGAACCTTAGCGCGTTACACCGTGGCTCGACAATGGGCAGACGCCGGTTTAACGGGCATTGCCCACCAATTGATGACCCTTCAATCCGTTACCGCCTGGGCAAATGCCTTGTGAACGGTGTCGTGGGAGAACTCGTCGGCATGTTGCTGCACCCATTCCAGCGCCAGCGCCTGGGTTTCCTGCAGGTCGTCATGGGCGTCGTGCAGGCGGCAGTAGCGTTCGATCTGACACACCTGCTCACCCATTCGCGCGGTGAACATCATCTGCTCGTCGACGAAGGCAATGCCCACCAGGTAACCGCGTTTGCGCTTGAGGCACCAGGCCACATAACCGAGGTAGCAGAGGTCAGGGTTCAAGCTCGGCATGCGCACTTCCAGCGCCGTGCCGTGGCGCCAGGCGCGGTGGTAATTGCAAGCCATGCCCCCGAGGCTGATAGTGTGCAGTTGTTGCCGCGAAATACACTCAGGTCTGAGTAACTTCAATTCCACGGGCACATCGTCAGGATGAGGAATAAAGCGTCCCATGAGCACAGACTCCATGTGTCGGCCATCTGACATTATTTTCCCCAGTATAGTGGCCGAATTAGAATTGACCGATTTCGACGCCGACCAGCGGTTGCTGGCGATGAGCGGCGTTTCACTGGTGATTTTCACCAGTGTGGGTTGCTCCAGTTGCCGTTTCGCCCGCGAGCAATTGCCAGCGCTCGACCTTGATGTCGACCGGTTGTGCTGGATTGATGCGGGGAACAATGGCGGGGTGGTCGAGCGTTATCAGGTTTTTCATTTGCCGGCGCTGTTCGTGGTGCGCGACGGTGAGTTTTTCGGGGCATTGAAGTCGCGCCTGACCGCCAGTGAGCTCAACCGGGCCGTGGCCCAGGCGCTGCGCAAAACAGCAGAGGATTTGCCATGACAGGAACAGTCGCAAAACCGACCATCGGTATTATTGGCACCGGCGCCATCGGTGGTTTCTACGGATTGATGCTGGCGCGAGCCGGTTTCGATGTGCATTTTCTGTTGCGCAGCGAGTTTTGCGCGGTGGCTGAACACGGGTTGCGACTCGACAGCGCCGTGCATGGCAAGCTGACGTTGAATCCGGTGCAGGCCTATTCGTGCGCCGAAGACATGCCGCCCTGTGACTGGTTGCTGATCGGCGCGAAAACCACCAGCAATGCCGAACTGGTGCCGGCCATTCTCCAGGCCGCCGCGCCCGACGCCAAAGTGCTGTTGCTGCAGAACGGCCTGGACGTTGAAGACGGTCTGCGCGAGTTGTTGCCCGACTCGCTGCACGTGCTGGGCGGGCTCTGCTACATCTGTGTCCATCGCGACGGGCCGGGGGCGATCACCCATCAGGCGCTGGGCATGGTGCATGTCGGCTATCACAGTGGCCCGGCAGCAGATGAGCAGGCGGGTACGGCAATTGCCGAGGAGGGCGCACGCCTGTTCCAGGCCGCCGGTATCGACTCCCACAGCATGCCGAATCTGCATCAGGCGCGCTGGCAGAAGCTGGTCTGGAACATCCCTTACAACGGTCTGTCGGTGTTGCTGGGCGCCAGCACCACACCGCTGATGGCCGATGCCGACAGTCGGGAACTGATCAAGGCCGTGATGGCCGAGGTGGTCCAGGGGGCCATCGCCTGCGGTCACGAAGTTGCGCCCGGGTATGCCGAGCATCTGTTTGCGATGACCGAAAAAATGCCCGACTACTGGCCGAGCATGTATCACGATTTCCTGCACAAGCGCCCGCTGGAACTGGCGGCGATCTATGCCCGGCCACTGGCTGCGGCCAAGGCGGCAGGGTGTGAAATGCCCCGGATCGAAGCGCTGTACCGCAGCTTGAGTTTTATTGATCGACGCAACGCTTGAGTCGATCACCCGAGGGGGAAGGGCATGGCCAAAACGATTGACGACAAGCTGGTGCTGGCGATTTCTTCGCGGGCGCTGTTCGACCTGAGCGAGAGCCACAAGGTGTATCTGTCCAGTGGCGTGGAGGCGTACCGGCAATACCAGATCGAGCACGAGGACGAAATTCTCGAGCCCGGCGATGCCTTCCCGCTGGTGCAAAAACTGCTCAACCTCAATGCCAGCCTGGGGCGCGCACGGGTCGAAGTCGTCCTGGTGTCGCGCAACAGTGCCGACACCGGGCTGCGAGTGTTCAACTCGATTCATCATTACGGCCTGGCGATTTCCCGCGCGGCGTTCGTCGGTGGGCGCAGCCCGTACCCTTATCTCAAGGCCTTCGGTTGCGACCTGTTTCTGTCGACCCATGCCGAAGACGTGCGCAGCGCCCTGGATGCCGGGTTCGCGGCAGCGACCATTCTCTCCGGCGGTGCCAGCCGTGCCGCCAGTGATGAACTGCGCATTGCCTTTGACGGTGACGCGGTGCTGTTTTCCGACGAGTCGGAGCGCATCTATCAGGCCGGTGGCCTTGAAGCGTTCCAGGCCAGTGAGCGCGAAAGCGCCCGTCAACCGTTGCGTGGCGGGCCTTTCAAGGGCTTCCTCGCGGCACTGAATCTGCTCCAGCGTGAGTTCGCCGACGACGCCTGCCCGATTCGCACCGCGCTGGTGACGGCCCGTTCGGCGCCAGCCCATGAGCGGGTGATCCGCACCTTGCGCGAATGGGACATCCGCCTGGACGAGTCGCTGTTTCTCGGCGGCCTGACCAAATCGGCGTTTCTCGAAGCCTTTGCCGCCGACGTGTTTTTCGACGATCAGGCCGGTCATTGCGAGTTGGCCCGCGAGGTGGTCGCGACCGGCCATGTGCCCCATGGCATAAGCAACGAGCAAAAGGTTTAAGCCTGTGGTTCAACGCGTTACGCGGGACGTCGCACTCGCCAACGCACTGCTAAGCTGAATCAATCTCCGCCATGTTGGCTTTGCGAGGAGATCCTATGATTCGTTCGATGTTGTACGCCACCGACCTTGGCCTGTACGCCCCTGTGGTGATGCAGCATGCCCTGGCGCTGGCTCGAACCTTCGAGGCTGATTTGTATGTGGTGCACGCCGTCGAGCCCATGGGGCTGTTCGCCGAGTCGGTGTTGCAGAGCTACCTTGATGAGCGGGCACTGAACGAGTTTCACAGTCAGGGGCTCAATACAGTCATTGCCAATATCGAGCAGCGCGTGCTCGAGGGGTTTCGTGATGAACTGGGGGATGAAGGAAAGCAGGAGTTGGAGAGGATCAAGGCCGTGCGGGTGCTCCAGGGCGATCCGTCGCAGGTGATTCTCGACCAGGCGCGAAAACTTTCCGTGGATTTGTTGATCGTAGGCAGTCATAGCCATGGTGCTGGCGCGGAAACGCCTCTGGGCAGGACCGCAGCGCGGGTATTGCAGTTGGCTCAGGTCCCGGTCTATCTGGTGCCGTTGGTGGAACGGCGGCGCCGTGGGGATCGCTAGAACACGAATAATGGCAATTTGATAAAAAAGTTCTAGATTTATTCGTCAAGCCATTCATATAGTTATATACCGTCGCTGATGCCCGTGGCGTCTACCTGCTTTGAGGGATTGATATGAAGCTTCAACAATTGCGCTACATCTGGGAAGTGGCGCACCACGACCTCAACGTTTCGGCTACCGCCCAAAGCCTCTACACCTCGCAACCGGGCATCAGTAAACAGATCCGCCTGCTGGAAGACGAACTGGGCGTGGAAGTTTTCGCCCGCAGTGGCAAGCACCTGACCCGCGTCACGCCGGCTGGCGAGCGCATCATTACCACCGCCGGCGAAATCCTGCGCAAGGTCGAAAGCATCAAGCAGATCGCCCAGGAATTCTCCAACGAGAAAAAAGGCACCCTGTCGATCGCCACCACGCACACCCAGGCCCGTTATGCCTTGCCGCCGGTGATCAGCAATTTCATCAAGCAATACCCGGAAGTCGCCCTGCACATGCATCAGGGCTCGCCGATGCAGATCGCTGAAATGGCCGCTGACGGTACGGTCGATTTCGCGATCGCCACCGAAGCCCTGGAGCTGTTCGGCGACCTGGTGATGATGCCGTGCTACCGCTGGAACCGCTGCGTAGTGGTGCCCCAGGGCCATCCGCTGACCAAACTGTCGAAGCTGACCCTCGAAGCCCTCGCCGAATACCCGATCGTGACCTACGTGTTCGGTTTCACCGGTCGTTCAAAACTCGATGAGGCGTTCAGCCATCGCGGTCTGACGCCGAAAGTGGTGTTCACCGCCGCCGACGCCGACGTGATCAAGACCTACGTGCGCCTGGGTCTGGGCGTGGGTATCGTGGCGAAAATGGCGGTCGACACCAAGCTCGACGGCGACCTGGTGGTGCTCGATGCCAGTGAGTTGTTCGAATCCAGCATCACCAAGATCGGTTTCCGTCGCGGCACGTTCCTGCGCGGTTTCATGTGCGACTTCATCGAGAAATTCGCCCCGCACCTGACCCGTGAAGTCATGGCCAAGGCCATCGCGTGCCACAACAAGCAGGAACTGGAAGAACTGTTCGACGGTGTCGAACTGCCGGTGCACTGATCCTGCTAGACGACCTCGGTGACAGAAAACTGTTGCCGGGCGCCCGCCACCACGATCTCTACCTCATCCCCCTCGAACTTGCCCAGCAGGCCTTTGCCCAGCGGTGAGCGAGGGGTGATGACGGTAATCGACTGCCCCACCAGGTCGACTTTCAGACCTGCCGCATCCGGGGCTAGAAACAGCCATTGCTCACGCCCCTTGTCGTCCTCCAGGCCCAGCAGCGCACCGACTTCGATGCCGCGCTGGTCGTCGTAGGGGCGCAAGGACATGTTCTGGCACAACGTCAGTGACTGGCGGATTTCTTCCATGCGCCGGGCCTGGCCGGTTGCCAGATAAGACGCTTCCAGCCCCAGGGTGTCGTACTTGTTCTCGGCGATGTTTTCTTCGTGGGTGGCGGTTTCGTAAGCGGTCTGCGCGGCACGCTCGGCGACGTTGAGGTCGATCCTGAGTTTGTCGATGATCAGTTGGTGGACGCTTGTCTTGTTCATGATCAATCGCAGAATTGCAGGACGTTGGCGCGGCTTTTTTCATTCGGTGCCGTGCGATCCTGTTGCAGCCAGAACTGGCATTTGGGGTTCGACAGGTTGCGGTTGCTGCTGCGCGCCTCGTCGAGGCGCTGGGCCTGTTCGTTCTTGCGCAGGTTTTCTTCGTACTGTTCGAACTGCGGGCTCGGTGGCGGCAGATCGGGTGCCGGTTGTACCACGGGCGGATTGGCCAGTTGCTGCACGGCCTGGGCCACGGGTGCCAGTTGTTCGTTGAACACGAAGCGCGAGGCGAGCCAGACAGTCAGCGCCACGGCAAGAAATCCCAGCCACACACCAAGGGCGATGCTGCCGGTCAGTTGCAGGGCGTTGAGCCGACTTGGCAAAGTCCGGCGTGGGGTGGGGCGATAGGGCATGACTGCCTCCTGGCGGGTGATCGCGGGCGAGTGGCGATTGTCGCATGAAGATTAATCGCCGTCGGCTCTTCTGCGCGGAGTAATTTATGCGGACAATCGGCGCCTTTGCCAACGGGAGCCTGTAATGCCTGAAATGAAAACCCGCTGGGATATTTTCTGCACCGTGGTCGACAACTTTGGCGACATCGGTGTGACCTGGCGCCTGGCCCGGCAACTGGTCGCCGAGCACTCCCTGGCGGTGCGGCTGTGGGTCGATGACCTGCGGGCGTTCGAACGCCTGTGCCCGGACATCGACATCCATGCCGCGCAGCAGTGGCAGGCGGGTGTCGACGTTCGCCAGTGGCCAGCCGACTGGGCGTCCACCGATGCTGCGGATGTGGTGATTGCTGCCTTTGCCTGCCAGTTGCCAGGCGCCTACATGGATGCCATGGCTTCGCGCGACAAGCTGCCGTTGTGGATGAACCTGGACTATCTGAGCGCCGAAGACTGGGTCGTTGGCTGCCACGGTCTGCCGTCGGTGAAATACAAAAGCGTGCAGAAATACTTTTTCTTCCCGGGGTTCCAGGCCGGCACGGGTGGGCTGTTGCGTGAGCGCGGGTTGCTTGAGCAGCGTCGGCAGTTTCAGCAAAGTCCGGAGCTTCAGCGAACATTCCTGCGGGGGTTAGGCATTGTTCCGGCGGCGGGTGCGCAGTTGATCTCGCTGTTTGCCTACGAAAATGCAGGGCTGGGCAGTTGGCTGGACGTCTTGGCGGCGCACGCGCAGCCTACGCACTTGCTGGTGCCGGAAGGGCGGATTCTCGGCGACGTCGAGCGTTGGCTCGGTGTGCCGGGGCTGGCGGCGGGGGCCGTGCACGTGCGCGACGCCCTGACCGTGCAGGTGCTGCCATTCGTTCCTCAGGACCAGTACGACCGCTTGTTGTGGAGCTGCGACTTCAACGCCGTGCGCGGCGAAGACTCCTTCGTTCGCGCGCAATGGGCGGGTCGGCCGCTGCTCTGGCACATTTATCGACAGGACGAAGACATCCACCTGGACAAGCTCGAAGCCTTCCTGACGCTGTACACAAAAGACCTTTCGGCTGCCGCTCGTGAGGCGATCAGCGGTTTTTGGCGGGCGTGGAATGCTGGCGATACAGTAGCCGATCAGTGGCTGACGACCCGTAAACACTGGCCGGAACTGCAAAAACACGCCGACGCGTGGTGTCTGGAACAGGCCTCGCGGGCGGATCTTGCCGCAGCGCTGGTACAGTTTTACCTAAATTGGCTATGATACGCGGCCTAGATTTTAGTAACTCCCATCCAAATTCGGATATTCGCAATGAAAACTGGTAAAGAACTCAAACCCGGTACCGTGATCCGTATCGACAACGATCCTTGGCTGGTTCAGAAAGCTGAATTCACCAAGTCGGGCCGTAACAGCGCGATCATGAAGACCAAGCTGAAGAACCTGCTGACCGGTTACAAGACCGAAACCGTTTACGGTGCGGACGACAAACTGGACGACGTGATCCTGGATCGCAAAGAAGCGACCCTGTCCTTCATCAGCGGTGACACCTACACGTTCATGGACACCACTGACTACACCATGTACGAGCTGAACGCCGAAGACATCGAAAGCGTTCTGCCATTCGTGGAAGAAGGCATGACCGACGTCTGCGAAGCCGTGTTCTTCGAAGAGCGTCTGGTTTCCGTAGAACTGCCGACCACCATCGTGCGTCAGGTTGACTACACCGAAGGTTCCGCTCGCGGTGACACTTCCGGCAAGGTGATGAAGCCTGCCAAACTGAAGAACGGTACCGAGCTGTCGGTTGCTGACTTCATCGAAATCGGCGACATGATCGAGATCGATACCCGCGAAGGCGGTTCCTACAAAGGCCGTGCTAAATAAGCACTGCTTGAGGAATGAAAAAGCCCGACCTTTGAGTCGGGCTTTTTTGTGCCTTTTTCCTGTGGGAGCGAGCCTGCTCGCGATGATCGTCAACGAAAACGCGGGGTGTCTGGTTCCCCCGCAGTGCCTGTGCCTCCATCGCGAGCAAGCTCGCTCCTACAGGATTTGTGTCGTACCGATGTGCTGCGCCTTGCACAAAACACTGTGGGAGCGGGCTTGCTCGCGATTATCGTCAACGATAACGCAGTCTGTCTGGTTCCCCGCATACAGGATGTGTGTCGAACCGCAATGCTGCGGCTTGCACAAAGCACTGTAGGAGCGAGCTTGCTCGCGATGGTCGTCAACGATAACGCGGACTGTCTGGCTGACCGCGTTGTCTGGACTTGCATCGCGAGCATGCTCGCTCCTACAGGGTGAAGCGTTGGTTATTTCAGGTGTTCCTTGAGCTCTTGCGAGGCTTGCAGCATCGCCGAACGCACCGCTGGCACCTGGCTGACCACGTTGAGCAAACCGTAATCGTGGATCAGGCCGTTGTAGCGAACCGAGGTCACCGGCACGCCGGCTTCGTCGAGCTTGCGGGCGTAGGCTTCGCCTTCATCGCGCAGCACATCGGCACCGGCCGTCTGCACCAGGGCAGGTGGCAAGCCCTTGAGCTGGGCGGTGGTGGCCCGCAGCGGCGAGGCGTAGATCTCGTTACGCTGTTTGGCGTCGGTGGTGTAGTTGTCCCAGAACCACTTCATCATGTTGCGGGTGAGGAAGTGCCCCTCGGCATACTGGTTGTAGGACCCGGTGTCGAAGTTGGCATCGGTCACCGGCCACAGCAGCACCTGGAACTTGATCGCCGGCGTGCCCTTGTCTTTGGCCATCAGCGCAACAACTGCCGCCATGTTCCCGCCGACACTGTTACCCGCCACGGCCAGACGCTTGCCGTCGACGTTGATTTCCTTGCCATGCTCGGCTACCCAGCGGGTCGCGGCATAAGCCTGGTTGATGGCCACCGGGTAATGCGCTTCCGGTGACGGCGTGTAGTTGACGAACACCGCCGCTGCCCCCGAACCCGCCACCAGGTCACGCACCAGGCGTTCGTGCGTCGGGTAGTCACCCAGCACCCAGCCACCGCCGTGGAAGAACATGAACACCGGCAGCTCGCCCTTGACCCCGGCCGGACGGACGATAGTCAGGCTGATCGCTTGGCCGTCGACTTGAATGGTCTTCTCGCTGACATCGGCCTTGGGCAGCGTCAGCTTCACCCCGGACTGCGCGCCCACCAGCACGGCGCGAGCTTCTTTGGGCGTCATCTGCTCCATCGGTTTGCCGGTGCCAGCATTCAGCACATCGAGAAACGCCTGGGTGTTGTGTTCAACCTCGCCAGCGAATGCGCTGTGGACGGACAGAGCGAGAAGGGTACCGGTCAAGACTTTGCTGAAAGTGTTCATGTTCGTTTCCTGTTCGGGCCTGGGGAGTCAGGGGTTAGACGGTCACGTGCAGACGCACATCAACGTTGCCACGGGTGGCGTTGGAGTACGGGCAGACCTGGTGGGCTGCGTCGACCAGTGCTTGTGCGTCGGCTTGTTCCAGGCCTGGCAGGCTGATGTGCAGGTCGATGTCCAGACCGAAGCCACCAGGAATCTGGCCGATGCCGACGTGGGCAGTGATCGACGCGTCGCTTGGGATGCTGCGTTTGGTCTGGCTGGCAACGAACTTCAGCGCGCCGATGAAGCAGGCCGAGTAGCCGGCAGCGAACAGTTGCTCAGGGTTGGTGGCTGCACCACCGGCACCGCCGAGTTCTTTTGGCGTGGCGAGTTTGACGTCGAGGATGTTGTCGCTGGAAACCGCACGACCGTCACGGCCGCCAGTGGAGGTTGCGATTGCGGTGTAGAGAGTTTGCATGATGTAAGCCTCGTTCGGAATTTGGTTGATTTGCGCTAAATGTTTGCGCGTTAACTAAGTTCGAGGTAAATGTAGCGCGCCAATAGTTAGTGCGCAAGATAAATTTTTGAAAAATTTGCGATGCACCGTCCTCGGCAGCGGTTAGATGGGCTGGAATGATTGATTTAGAGCGGTTTTGGCGGATTTATTTTTTTGCAGGGGCACCGAACTGTGGGAGCGGGCTTGCTCGCGAAAGCGGTGTGTCAGTCACCATCGAGGGCGCATGACGCACCGCTTTCGCGAGCAAGCCCGCTCCCACAGGGGGGGAGGCGGGGCCGGGAAGATCGGGTTTAGAGACTGTCCTGCAAATTACTACGTAGCACCTGCAGTTCCTTTTGCAGGTTCTGCAGGCGTTCGAGGGTCATACCGCTGGCGCCGAGGATACATTGGGGGATGCTGCGGGCCTTGTCTCGCAGGGCGCGGCCCTGTTCGGTCAGTTCGACAATGACCACCCGCTCATCCTCGCGGCTGCGCGTGCGGCTGAGCAGGCCTTCGGCCTCCAGGCGCTTGAGCAGCGGCGTGAGCGATCCGGGATCGGTCAGCAATCGCGTGCTGATCTCGCCGACCGTCAAGCCATCCTCTTCCCACAGCACCATCATGGCCAGGTACTGCGGATAGGTCAGGTCCAGGGCCTTGAGCAAGGGCTTGTAGACCTTGGTCATCAGCAGCGAAGTGGAGTGCAGGGCGAAGCAGGCCTGGTTTTCCAGCAGCAGGTCGTCGCAATTGTCCTGGGTGTCGCGGTCGGTGTTCATTTCGAAGCCTTGGTCGGTGGTCCTATGAATCTAGCGGGCGAATGTTTAATGCGCCAGATAATTCCGACCTAATGTCGGCCGAGGTTACGCTGCAAGGCCAGGTCCCAGGGTGGCACCGGACTGAATCGCGTCTTCAGATACTCCAGCAACAAGCGACTGCGGGTATTGGACTGCTGTTCCAGTCGCAGGGCATAGATGCCGGTGGTTTCCGCAGGCGGCAGGCCGTTTTCGCAGAACAGCGGCAGCAGTTCCCCCCGCAGCAGGTATTCACTGGCCAGCCAGGTGGGCAAGTGGGCGATCCCGAGCCCGGCCAGCGCGCCGCACACCAGCGCCTCGGCATTGTTGGCACTCATGCGAATGCGCGCCGGGCGGTGCAGATGCAACTGCCCGTCGCGCTCGAAGCGCCAGGCGAAGGGCGGCGCCAGGCCGTCCCAGTCGAGTCCGTCGTGTTCATTCAGTTGCGCCGGTTCGCTCGGCACGCCGCGACGTTTCAGGTAGTCGGGGCTGGCGCAGGCAATGCGCACCATGCTCGCCAGCGGCGTAGCCACCAGGCGGGTATCAGCCATTTGTCCGGCGCGCAGCACCAGATCGACCTTGCCCAGGTTCAGGCCCTGCATGTCGACAAAGCTGTCGATCAGGTGCAATTGCACATCCAGGCCGGGGTAGAGCATCAGAAAATCGGCAATCACCGGCGCCAGGTGACGGCGGCCGAAAGCGGCCGGGGCGTCGATGCGAATCAGGCCTTCCGGCGCACTGCTCAGGGATACCGCTTCGGCACGGGCCAGTTGCAACTCCGCGACGATGCGTCGTGCCCGTTCAGCGAAGGCCAGACCGGCCGGCGTCGCCCGCACGGCATGGGTGCTGCGCACGAACAATTGGCTGCCGACGGCGGTTTCCAGGCCGTCGATGCGCCGTGCCACGGCCGAAGGGGTCAGTGGATGTCGGCGTGAAGCGGCAGAAAAACTGCCGGTTTCCAGTACATCGAGGAACAGCCCCAGTTGCTCGGTCAGTTGATTGGGATTCATGGATTGATCTGCGCTTATGCGAATTTGGCACAGCCATTGTGCGTTGCTGTGCGTTTCCCCGCCAGCGTTGACTGCGTAGGATGATTAGCCTGAGAAAAGAGGAAATCCCGCCGTGATCGAGTTTTTGCTGTATGTGGTTTTTGGCGCTGCCCTGGGTACCCTGGGTGGGTTGTTCGGCATTGGCGGTGGACTGATCGCCATTCCGTTGCTGGGTGTGTGGTGCGGTCTCGATCAGCAGATCGCCCAGGGCACCGCGCTGGTGATGGTCGTGCCCAACGTGATGCTGGCGCTGTGGCGTTATCACCAGCGCAACCGCATCGAACTGCGCCACGCGTTGCCGTTGGCCTCGATGGGGTTCTGTTTTGCCTGGCTCGGTTCGATCTGGGCAGTGGGCATTGATGCACAGACCATGCGGATCGGCTTCGTCGCGTTCCTGGTCGCGCTGTCGGCCTACAACCTGCTGCGCATGTTCTCGGCCAGCCCGACGGCCACGTCGCAGATGAATTACGCCTGGCCGTGGCTGGGTGTGCTGGGCGCGGCGTCGGGCACCATGGGCGGATTGTTCGGCGTCGGCGGCGCGGTGGTGGCCACGCCAGTGCTGACCAGCCTGTTCGGCACCACCCAGGTGGTTGCCCAGGGCTTGTCGCTGGCCCTGGCGCTGCCGAGTACCGGTGTCACCCTGGTGACCTACGCGGTGCACCATGAGGTGGACTGGATGATCGGCATCCCCCTGGCCATCGGTGGCCTGATGAGCATCAGTTGGGGCGTGAAAGTCGCCCACGCGCTGCCGGAGCGCCTGTTGCGCGGGCTGTTCTGTGGCTTCCTGGTGCTGTGTGCGGTGATGCTCGCCTTTAAAGTTTGAAGCCTTCGACGATGTGCTCGGCCAGGCATTCGGTGATGGGCGAAGGGTTATGCAGGTTGCGCAGGAGCATGATGCTCGCTTCGGGCAACTCCGGCAGCCCTTCGGCCTCACCGAGAATACGCATGTCCTCGGTGATCAGGCTTTCCAGTTGCGCGGTGATGGCCAGGCCGGCGCTGACCACTGCCATGATCGCCGACAGGCTGGAGCTGTTGTACGCCACCCGGTAATCGCGGCCCATGGCGTCCAGCGCATTGCAGGCCCACAGGCGGCAGAAGCAGTCGCTGTTGAACATCGCCAGCGGCAGGGGTGTCTGTTCATGGGCGCTGAAACATTGCGCCTCGGCCCAGACGAAGCGTTCCTTGCGCAACAACTGGCCGATCTCGTTGCCCGGCTCGCGGGTGACGATGGACAGGTCGAGGTCCTGGCGCAGCAGCAATTGTTTTGATGATTCGCAGTGCACCTCGATCTGGATCAGCGGGTAGGACTGGGCGAAACGCCGCAGGATCCCCGGCAGAAAGCGCATCACGTAATCGTCCGGCGTGCCGATGCGCACGGTGCCGACCATGTGCGGCTCGCGCAAGGTATTGAACACCTCGCTGTGCAACTTGAGGATGCGCCGGGCATAACCCAGCAGCACCTGGCCTTCAGCGGTCAGCCTGACCTGGCGGCCATCGCGCTGGAACAGCTGGCGCTGCAACACATCTTCTTCAAGGCGCTTCATCTGCATGCTCACCGCCGATTGCGTGCGGTTGACCAGCTCGCCTGCGCGGGTGAAACCACCCTGGTCGGCGATGGCGACAAAGGTGCGCAGCACTTCTGTGTCGATGCTCGGGTACATTCATCAATCTCCGAGATGTGTTGCATAAGAAACATTCGTTGGATTGATCTTAGCCCCGGCGTGACACTTGAGCCATCCCAAACGGAGGGCAACAAGATGAAAGGTCAAAAAGGTTACGCCGAAGTCGAAAAACATTCGATCCACGTCGTCTCGGACCTGCTGCACAAGATCAGCCGCTGGTACGAGTTGCACCGTGAACGCGAGTTGCTGGCCGGCATGAGCGACGAAGCGTTGAAGGACATCGGGCTCAGTCGTGCGGACGTCGAGCATGAAGCCATCCGCCCGTTCTGGGATGACCCGATGCACAAATGAGCCACCCACACCTACACAAAACCTCTCAGGGTGAGGTAGCGTGCGAGCAGACAAGGAGATGCCCATGCCCGCAACGCTGTCCTTTTCCATCAAACAGGCTCGCCGCCTGGCGCTGGCCGCCCAAGGGTTCAACGGGCGCCAGTCGCCGGCGGTGGTCAAGGCCGCTCAGGTCAATCGCCTGATCGAACGCCTGGGCCTGCTGCAGATCGACTCGGTCAATGCGCTGGTGCGTTCGCACTACCTTCCGCTGTTTTCCCGTCTTGGCCATTATTCTTCCGACGTGCTCGACCAGGCTGCCTGGAGTTCCGGACGACGTCGTACGTTGTTCGAGTACTGGGGCCACGAAGCCTCGCTGCTGCCGCTGTCGATGTACCCGCTGATGCGCTGGCGCATGCAGCGTGCGAGCCGTGGCGAAGACATCTATCAGCAACTGGCGCGTTTCGGGCGCGAGCAGCAGGACACGATTCGTCGGGTCATGGCCTCGGTGCAGGAGCTTGGCGCACTGGGCGCCGGCAGCCTGTCGACCCGCCAGGAGCGGGCCGGCCCCTGGTGGGACTGGAGCGCGGAAAAACATGCGCTGGAATGGCTGTTCGCTGCCGGCGAGGTAACTGTGGCTGGGCGGCGCGGTTTCGAGCGCCTGTACGATCTGCCCGAGCGAGTGATCCCCGCGGCCATCCTTGGGCAACCACTGCTCAGTGAAGAAGAGGCGCAACGCGGGCTGTTGCTGCATGCCGCCAATGCCCTGGGCGTGGCGACCGAGAAAGACCTGCGCGACTACTTTCGCCTCAACCCTGGCGATGCGCGCCCGCGCCTGGCCGAGCTGGTGGAGGCGGGCCAGTTGCAGCTTTGCCAGGTGAAGGGATGGCAGCAGGTGGCGTATTGCCTGCCAGAGCCCAAAGTGCCGCGCAAGGTTGAAGCCAGCGCTTTGCTGTCGCCCTTCGACTCATTGATCTGGGAGCGCAGCCGCACCGAGCGGTTGTTCGATTTCCGTTACCGGCTGGAGATCTACACGCCCCAGGACAAGCGGGTCTATGGCTATTACGTGTTGCCGTTCCTGCACAACGAACGGATCGCCGCCCGGGTGGATCTGCGCGCAGAGCGGGCCCAGGGGCGTCTGGCGGTACATGCCGTGCACGAGGAAGAGCCGGGGCTGGACGAGGAGGGGATGTGGGCGCTGGCGGTGAATTTGCGGCGCATGGCCGATTGGCTGGGGTTGGAGCGGGTGCAGTTGAATTGTGTGCGGGTGAGTGCGGATCGGTTGCGGGGGCCATTGGCTGGGGTTGAAGGTGTTTGAGCGGGCCCCATCGTCGGAACGCCGCCCGGACCAAGCCCGCTCCTACAGGGGCGTGACCTGTAGGAGCGAGCTTGCTCGCGATGGCCGCGACTCGGTCTACCGCCGAACCTGCTTCAACGTCTCGGCAATCAAAAACGCCAACTCCAGCGACTGATCCGCATTCATCCGCGGATCGCAATGGGTGTGGTAACGGTCCGACAAACCATCCTCGGTAATCGGCCGCGCACCACCGATGCATTCTGTGACGTTCTGCCCGGTCATCTCGATGTGAATCCCGCCGGCGTAGCTGCCTTCAGCCTCGTGCACCTGGAAGAACTGCTTCACCTCACCGAGGATCTGCGCAAAGTCGCGGGTCTTGTAGCCGCTGCTGGCCTTGATGGTGTTGCCGTGCATCGGGTCCGAGCTCCACAGCACCTGCTTGCCTTCACGCTGCACCGCGCGGATCAGTGCCGGCAGGTGATCGCCGACCTTGTTCGCGCCCATCCGCGCGATCAGGTTCAGGCGGCCGGGATCGTTGTCGGGGTTGAGCACGTCGATCAGGCGGACCAGGTCGTCGGGGTTCATGCTCGGGCCGACCTTGACCCCGATCGGGTTGTTCACCCCGCGCAGGAATTCGACGTGGGCACCGTCGAGCTGGCGGGTGCGGTCGCCGATCCACAGCATGTGTGCCGAGCAATCGTAGTAGTCGTTGGTCAGGCTGTCGCGACGTACGAAGGCTTCTTCGTAGTTCAGCAGCAACGCTTCGTGGGCGGTGAAGAAACTGGTTTCACGCAGTTGTGGCGAGCTGTCCATGCCGCAGGCGCGCATGAAGGCCAGGGTTTCGTCGATGCGGTCGGCCAGGTGACTGTACTTCTCGGCCAGCGCGGAGTTGGCGATGAAGTCCAGGTTCCACTTGTGCACCTGGTGCAGGTCGGCAAAACCGCCTTGGGCGAAGGCGCGCAGCAGGTTCAGGGTGGCGGTGGACTGGTGATAGGACTGCAGCAGGCGCTCCGGGTCCGGCACGCGGCTTTTTTCGTCGAAGCCGATGCCGTTGACGATGTCGCCACGGTAGGCCGGCAGGGTCACGCCGTCGATGGTTTCGTCATTGGCCGAACGCGGCTTGGCGAACTGGCCCGCCATGCGTCCGACCTTGACCACGGGGCAGCCGGCGGCGAAGGTCATGACGATGGCCATTTGCAGCAGCACCTTGAAGGTGTCGCGGATTTTCGCGGCGGAGAACTCGGCGAAGCTTTCGGCGCAGTCGCCGCCCTGCAACAGGAAGGCGCGACCCTGGGTCACCTCGGCGAACTGACGACGCAATTCCCGGGCTTCCCCGGCAAACACCAGTGGCGGGTAGCTGGCCAGGGTCTGCTCGACCTGGCGCAGGTGCGCGGCGTCGGGGTAGAGGGGTTGTTGCTGGATCGGCAGGGCGCGCCAGCTGTCAGGGCTCCAGGGTTGGCTCATCACGGTCTCGGTTGTCATTCGCTCGGGCGTTCATGGTATCAGCAAATTAGTGCGTGACCTGTTCCCGTCGCTTCGCCGACAATCGCGCCTTTGCCGTTTTATAGCGTCGCCTGGCCGGGCGACGATCGGGAGACGAAATGACTGAGGAGCGCGTCGAGCATCTGCTCGCCGAGGTACAGGACGAGTTTGGCGTGATTCGCGTGCTGGAAGTGGCCGATTACCGTTTTCTCGAGTTCGGTGAGGCCATCGAACAGAGCTGTGTATTCACCGCCGACCCGAGCTGGCTCGAATACGATTACACCCGGGCGATGCTGATCGGCGCGTTGTGCCATGAACAACCGGAAAGCGCGCTGTTCCTCGGGCTTGGGGCCGGCACCCTGACCCAGGCCTGCCTGAAGTTCCTGCCGCTGGAAGACGTCGAAGCCATCGAGCTGCGCCCGGACGTGCCGCGCCTGGCCATCGAATACCTGGGGCTGGATGACGACCCGCGCCTGTACATCCGCGTCGGCGATGCCCTGGAGTTGCTGGAAACCGCCGAGCCTGCGGACCTGATTTTCGTTGACCTGTATACCGACGTCGGGCCGGGCGTCGGGCACCTGGCCTGGAGTTTCCTCGGTGACTGCCAGAAACGCCTCAATCCGGGCGGCTGGCTGGTGATCAACCAGTGGGCCACCGACGATGGCAAGCCGCTGGGCGCGGCGCTGCTGCGCGGGCTGTATCACCGGCATTACTGGGAGCTGCCGGTGAAGGAGGGCAATGTGATCCTGATCGTACCGTCGGAGCTGGACCAGGCGCTGGACATGGACGGCCTGGTTGCCCGGGCCGAAGCGTTGGCGCCGCGGTTGGGGTATTCGTTGGAGTCGTTGATCAAGGCGATTCGGCCGGCTACATAAGTGGGTGTCAGTTCTGGCCCTATCGCGAGCGGGCTCGCTCCCACAGGGAAGGTGTTCACAATCCCAATGTGGGAGCGAGCCTGCTCGCGATGGGGCCCAGAAGAACACCTAAAAATCTAAACCCCCTTGAACACCCCATCCCGCCGCTCCACCATCGACCGCACCCCCTCCCGGGCATCCTCGCTTTCCAGCAGCTTCTTGGCCAACGCCGGCAACCCCTGCGCCGCCACCGTCTCACCCTCATAACGCGCCTGCCGCGCCGACATCAACGTCGCCTGCACCCCCAGCGGCGCCTGCCGTGCAATGCGTTGCGCCAATTCAATGGCGCGAGGCAACAGGTCTTCGCTGGCCATGACTTCCTGCACCAGCCCCAGGTGCAATGCTTCGTGCGCATCGAACTCGTCACCGGTCAAAAGCCAGCGCATGGCATTGCCCCAGCCCGCCACCTGATGCAGACGCAGGGTGGCACCGCCGAACGGGAAGATCCCGCGCTGCACTTCTTTCTGGGCAAAGCGGGTGTTGCTCGCGCACAGGTTGATGTCGGCGGCCAGCATCAGCTCGATGCCGATGGTCAGGCAGTAGCCCTGCGCGGCGACGATCACCGGCTTGCTGACCCGGGGCCCGGCGAAAACGCCCCACGGGTCGCAGCCGCCGGGCGGTGCCTGCCAGCCCTTGGCCAGTTCGGCGCTGGCGCTGAGCAGGTCGAGGCCGGCGGTGAAGTGCTCGCCATGGCCGAATACCACCGCCACCCGCGCTTCGCGGTCGGCCTCGAGTTCGCCGTAGGCCAGGCTCAGTTCGTTGAGCAGATCGAGGTCGAAAGCGTTGCGCTTGGCCACCCGGTCGAGACCGATCAACAGGATGTGGCCTTGGCGTTCACGGGTGACGCGACTGCGGGCGGGCTGATTCATGGGGCGCATTCCTCGCTGGGGGATCCGGAACCCTGGGACGGCATTGCCTGGGTGAAACGTTTAAGCTCCAACACCAGCAGTGCTGGGCCTTTGAAAAGTAGACGCTCGTCCGATTCTGCGCAAAGGCCGTTGGCATAACGACGAATCCGTCAGTTTTCCGACAAATAATGCTCCCATTCCGGGCGAATTCCGGTATAGTGCGCGCCGGCCTTTAACCGGGCCGCGTTTTGGTAGCGCACCTCGAACCAGCTTCGGCTGCACGTCCGCACTGCGGGCTCTACCCTGACGTTTCTTTTTTTCATTCATACGTTTTCGCAAATCCCCGCCGACAAAGCTGCCAGGGCGACTCTTGAGTCTCAACACGGCATGCGCAGCTTTGGAGCATGGGTCTTTGCGGATGCACTTAGAGGCAGACCCATGACCCAGGAAATCGGCGGCTTCGCCGCTCTTGAACTTCATCCCAATATTGTCGCTGCAGTAGTCGCTACCGGCTATGAAGAGCCTTCGGCCATTCAGCAGCAGTCGATCCCGATCATCCTCGCCGGTCACGATATGATTGGTCAGGCGCAAACCGGTACCGGTAAAACCGCCGCTTTCGCCCTGCCTATCCTGCACCGCATTGATCCGTCCAAGCGCGAGCCGCAAGCTCTGATCCTGGCCCCAACTCGTGAGTTGGCGCTGCAAGTTGCAACCGCTTTCGAAACCTACGCCAAGCAAATGCCGGGCGTAACTGTTGTGGCTGTCTACGGCGGCGCGCCGATGGGCCCACAATTGAAAGCAATCCGTAATGGCGCACAGATCGTTGTCGCCACTCCGGGCCGTCTGTGCGACCACCTGCGTCGCGACGAAAAAGTGCTGCAGACCGTGAACCACCTGGTCCTCGACGAAGCAGACGAAATGCTCAAGCTGGGCTTCATGGACGACCTGGAAGTCATCTTCAAGGCCATGCCGGAAACCCGTCAGACCGTATTGTTCTCGGCTACTTTGCCGCAGTCGATCCGTGCCATCGCCGAGCGTCACCTGCGCGATCCGAAGCACGTGAAGATCCAGAGCAAGACCCAGACCGTCACCGCGATCGAACAGGCTCACCTGCTGGTTCACGCCGACCAGAAGACTTCTGCCGTTCTCAGCCTGCTGGAAGTGGAAGACTTCGACGCGCTGATCATGTTCGTGCGCACCAAGCAAGCCACCCTGGACCTGGCCAGCGCGCTGGAAGCCAAAGGCTACAAAGCCGCTGCGCTGAACGGTGACATTGCCCAGAACCAGCGTGAGCGCGTGATCGACTCCCTCAAGGATGGCCGCCTGGACATCGTTGTGGCGACCGACGTTGCCGCTCGTGGCCTGGACGTTCCGCGCATCACCCACGTGTTCAACGTGGACATGCCGTACGATCCGGAATCCTACGTTCACCGTATCGGCCGTACCGGCCGTGCCGGTCGCGAAGGCCGTGCGCTGCTGCTGGTGACTCCACGTGAGCGCCGCATGCTGCAAGTGATCGAGCGTGTGACCGGTCAGAAGGTTGCCGAGGTTCGCCTGCCGGACGCTCAAGCCGTTCTCGATGCCCGCATCAAGAAACTGACCAACAGCCTGTCGCCGCTGGTGGCTGACGCCGAATCGACCCACGGTGATCTGCTCGATCGCCTGACCGCCGACATCGGTTGCAGCCCGCGTGCCCTGGCCGCGGCCCTGCTGCGCAAGGCTACCAACGGTCAAGCACTGAACCTGGCCGCTATCGAGAAAGAGCGTCCGCTGGTACCGAACAACACCCCGCGTGGTGATCGTCCAGAGCGTTCCGGTGACCGTCCTGAGCGTGGTGACCGCGAGCGTCGCGCACCGATGCCGCTGGCCGAAGGTCGTGCTCGTTGCCGTACCGCGCTGGGCGCGCGTGACGGTATCGCCGCGAAGAACCTGCTGGGCGCCATCCTCAACGAAGGTGGCCTGGCGCGTGAAGCCATCGGTCGCATCCAGGTGCGTGACAGCTTCAGCCTCGTCGAGCTGCCGGAAGATGGTCTGGAGAAGTTGCTGACCAAGCTGAAGGACACCCGCGTGGCTGGCAAGCAGTTGAAGCTGCGTCGCTACCGCGAAGATTGATCCGCCCCTGGACTGATTGATCGAAAAAAATCCCCGACTGGTTCGGGGATTTTTTTTGCCTGTATTTCGAGATTGACCCATCCCCTGTAGGAGCGAGCTTGCTCGCGATGGAGGCTCAGACACCGCTGGGTGTCAGGCCGACAGCGTCATCGTTGACGACCATCGCGAGCAAGCTCGCTCCTACAGGTTTAGTGTTATTCGGTGGCCTGACCGCCCCCCGCCGTCACCACCTGCACAGTCATGCGCGGCATCGCCAGGTCGAGCCCGGCTTCGTCCAGATGGCGCTTGAGCGACAGGTTGAAGGCGCGGGACACCTCCCATTGCTTGATCGGCGCGGTCTTGAAGCGCGCCCGCAGGATCGCGTTGCCCGACTCGAAACTCTCCACGCCCTGGATCTCCAGCGGCGACCAGATGTTGCGCCGTTGCAGCGGGTCGGTACGCATCTTCTGGCCGACGTCGCGCATCAGCTTGATGGCGTTGTCGATGTCCATGTTGGCGGGGATCGCCACGCGGAAGATCGCGTAGCCGAACTCGCGCGAGTAGTTCTTGATGCTCTTGATTTCGCTGAACGGGATGGTGTGGACGATGCCGTCGATGTCCCGCAGGCGCACGGTGCGGATGGTCAGGCCTTCGACGGTGCCCAGGTGGCCGCCGACATCCACGTAGTCGTCGATGGCCAGGGAGTCCTCGATGATGATGAACAGCCCGGTGATCAGGTCGGCGACCAGCGACTGCGCGCCAAAACCGATGGCCAGGCCGATCACGCCGGCACCGGCCAACAGTGGCGTGACGTTCATGCCCATGTTCGCCAGCGCGACGATCAGCGCCACGATGAAAATCGCCACGAACAGCACGTTGCGGATCAGCGGCATCATCGTTTGCGCGCGGGCATTGGCCAGGCCCTTGCGCGAGCGAGTCAGGGCGTGGTGCACGGCGGTGTCGCTGAGGATCCAGATCAGCCAGGCAAAGATCAGCGTGCCGCCGAGGCTGAATAGCTTGACGCTGACTTCATGGCCGTCGCCCTCGGTGAATGCGATCAGCGACATGCCCCAGACCCGCAGGCCGAGTTCGATGAACGCCAGCCACACCAGCAGATGCGCGAGGGTGTAGAAAAACCCCTTCAAGCGCTCGGAGTACAGCGCGTGACGCTTCACCCCCCGTTGCGGTTTCTGCGCGTGACGGCGCACCAGCCCGTTGATGACCATGCACAGCACCAGCAGCACGGTGCAAATCAGCGACTGGCGCAGGGCGGTGCTGGTGTCGCCGGCGGAAAGGAAGGTGGCGAACAGTGAGATGGCCACCAGCACCAGCGCGGGTACATACCAGAAGGTGCCGAGGATATTCAATGGTGTCGCTGAGGGCGCGACGAGTCAGGCGCCGGGACAGCGGCTGGTTGCGGATCAGGTGGGCGATGGGGCGCCGGAAGCGCAGGATGAACAGCCCGGTGGACAGGGCGGCCAGCACATTGGCCACGGTGGCGGCGGTATGCGCCAGGTGGCTGCCGAGGCTGGTGACCAGTCGCGGATCGTTCAGGGCTTCGCCGAATGCGGCAAAACTGCCGATCAGCCACAAGGGACGGAAGGCCTGGTGGCGCAGGATGTACAGGGCGCGGTGCCGGTGGGGGCCGTCCAGCAGGGAAAAGGCGATGACGCAGATCGCTGAGAAGCAGGTGCCGACCACCAGCGCGTAAGCCAGCACCATGGCCAGGCTTTTGCCCAGCGACGAGGGCAGCGCGTAACTCATGTATACGGTGATCACCAGGGCGATCAGCCAGGGCCCGAGTTTGCGCAGGGCAAAACGCAGCAGGTCGAAGGCCCTGGGGTGTTGCGGCAGCTCCTCGGTCAGGCCGAAACGCATGCGTACCCGGTGGCTCAGCCAGATCAGCGCCGCGGCGAGCAGGCTCCAGAGCGCCAGGATCATGGCGAAGGCGAAGATGATCGGCAGCCATTCGTTGGCCGGCAGTATCAGGCTGTCCAGTTCGTCCTGAGCCAGGGAGAACTCACGGGTCCAGCGGGTGATCGGGCTGTCGGCGCCGGCAAACTGCTTCTCGAAGCGGCTCAGCGTGCCGCCGATCAGGCCGAGCACGCCTTCTTCGGCGGCCGGTTGGGCCTTTTTGGTGGCATCGCGCAGCTTCTTCAGGTCGGCCAGCAGTTTGCTGCGTTGCTGGTCGTTCTCCAGCGATTTGATGACTTCGTCCAGGGACTGGCCGAGGGGCTCCTGCGCCTCGGGCTGGGTGCTCGCCGAGTTGTTCAGCAGGCTCGGCAGGCCGACAGCCTGGGCCGGCGTGATCGGCAGCAATGCCAGCAGGCAGACAAGAAACAGGCAGGGCAGGGCAAGCAGGCGAGCGAACACGGGGCGGTCAACCTTGATAGAAGCAGATCGACCGAGTGTACGAGCCCGCCAAAGTCAATGCGAGCCAGGGGGCGGATTTATTCGTTGAGTTTGGCGAGGATCTTGAAGACCACGGTGGCGAGGATCGTCAGCATGCCGATCCACATGGCCAGCACACCGGCATTCTTGTCACGGAAGTTGAAGCCGACGGCCAGCAGGATCATCCCGGCGAGAATCGGAATCAGCATGGCGTGGAACGAGGACAACGAGATCATGGAGGACTGCCTTGTCGTGGGTGATATGAAAAGTCTAGGCGGGTTTCGTGCCACTGATCATGAAACCTGTGGGAGCGAGCCTGCTCGCGATTGCGTTGTCACGTCCAACACTGGGCTGACTGACACACTGCATCGCGAGCAGGCTCGCTCCCACAAGGGTGGGGGGAGGGGGTTGCCGAGTTACGGCAACTCCTGACTCGCATAAAACGCGCTCAACACCTTCACCAGATGCGCCAGGTCGTGGCTGCCGCACAGCTCGCGGATCGAGTGCATGGCGAACGTCGGCAGGCCGATGTCCACGGTGCGCACGCCCAGGTGGCTGGCGGTGATCGGGCCGATGGTCGAGCCGCAACCCATGTCGCTGCGCACCACGAAGCTTTGTACCGGCACTTCCTCGGCCATGCACAGGTGGCGGAAGAACCCGGCGGTTTCGCTGTTGGTGGCGTAGCGCTGGTTGCTGTTGACCTTGATCACCGGGCCGGCGTTGAGTTTCGGGCCGTGGTTGGCGTCGTGCTTGTCGGCGTAGTTGGGGTGCACACCGTGGGCGTTGTCGGCCGACACCAGCAGCGACTTCTGGATGGTGCGTACGAATTCGTCACCTTCAGGCAGCAGGCGGCGCAGGGTCTGTTCGAGCATCGGCCCGTCGGCGCCACAGGCGGAGCAGGAACCGACCTCTTCGTGGTCGTTGCACACCAGCACGCAGGTTTCTTCGCTGTCGGCGTTCAGCAGGGCCTGCAGGCCGGCGTAGCACGACAGCAGGTTGTCCAGGCGCGCGCCGGCGATGAAGTCGCCATTGAGGCCGATGACCGCTGCGCTCTGGGTGTCGTAGAAACTCAGCTCGTAGTCGAGCACCACGTCGGCGTTCAGGCCGTGCTCCAGCGCCAGCTGGTTGGTGAGCACGGCGCGGAAGTCCACGCGCTCGTCACCGGCAAATTGCGCGAGCACCGGTGGCAGCTCGGTCTGGGCGTTGATGGCCCAGCCCATGTTGGCTTCACGGTTGAGGTGAATGGCCAGGTTGGGAATGATCGCGATCGGTGCCTTGAAGTCGATCAACTGGCTCTCGACCTTGCCGTCGCGGCGGAAGGTCACGCGGCCGGCCAGGGACAGGTCGCGGTCGAACCACGGCGCCAGCAGCGCGCCGCCGTAGACTTCGACGCCCAGTTGCCAGAAACCCTGGCGTTGCAGCTCCGGCTGCGGCTTGACCCGCAGGCACGGGCTGTCGGTGTGCGCGCCGACCATGCGAATACCGCCGTGCAACGCCGAATGACGGCCCATCTTGATGGCAACGATCGAGGAGTCATTGCGGGTGACGTAGTAACGGCCGTTGGCTTCGGTGTTCCAGGGCTCGCGCTCGTCGAGGCGCTGATAGCCCGCCGCCTCCAGGCGCTTCACGAGGCTGGCAGTGGCATGAAAGGGGGTAGGGGAGGCCTTGAGGAAGTCGATCAGGCCTTGGTTCAACTCTTCGCGCATAAGTAGCTCCAGACAGCAATGGCGCCAGTTTAACGTATTGCCTAAGGGGATGGGCGCGATCTTGAGTCCGCAGCGACCCCTCACTGTGGGAGCGAGCCTGCTCGCGATGGCGGTGTGTCAGGCGACACTTCAGCGACCGGCAGAATCATCGCGAGCAGGCTCGCTCCCACAGGATGTGTATCCCACAGATCCTGCTTCAGGCGTCAGAACGGTGCCGGGCACTCGAAGCGCAGGCGCTCCCCGGTCTGGGGGTGGGTGAAGCTGAGCATGCTGGCGTGCAGGCACAGCCGTGGCCAGGCGGCCAGGGCCTGTTCGTGGGCGTACAGCCCGTCCCCCAGCAGTGGGTGACCGATGGAGAGCATGTGCACGCGCAGCTGGTGCGAGCGCCCGGTGATGGGGGTCAGCTCGACGCGACACCAGTCGCCGCAGCGCTCCAGCACCCGCCAGAAGGTCAGGGCGTGTTTGCCCTGCTCGTGGTCCACCACGTGGCGCGGTTTGGTCGGTGGGTCGTAGCGCAGGGGCAGGTCGATGCTGCCGCTGTCCAGTTCCGGTTGGCCCCAGCACAGTGCGGTGTAGGCCTTTTCGGTTTCGCGGTCGTGAAACTGCCGGGACAGCTCGCGATGGGTGTCCGCATCGCGGGCCAGCAGGATGATGCCCGAGGTTTCCCAGTCCAGGCGATGGACGATGCGGGCTTCGGGGTAACCGTTTTCCTGCAGGCGGGTGATCAGGCAGTCCTTGTTGTCATCGGCCCGGCCGGGCACGGAAAGCAGCAGGGTCGGTTTATCCACCACCAATACGGCGGCGTCCTGATGGATGATGCGGATGTTGGACAGCGGCATTAAAACAGTCTCGTAACAAACGCCAACGGCGGCGCAGGTTTTCGAAGCTTCCTTTGTGGGAGCGAGCAGGCTCGCTCCCACATGAAAAGCCCGAAAAGCCTGCGCCGCCGTGGCTCCAGCCGGATCGACTCAGCGATCTGGCAGGGTGATATTGAGTTCCAGAATCGAGCAGCTACCCTGGTTTTCCAAGGCGACATGCACGTCATCGGACCCGATATTGACGTACTTGCGGATCACCTCCACCAGCTCCTTCTGCAAGGCGGGCAGGTAGTCCGGGGTGCTGCGTTGGCCGCGTTCGTGCGCCACGATGATCTGTAGACGCTCTTTCGCTACCGACGCGGTGCTTTGCTTTTTGTTGGCACGAAAGAAGTCAAATAGGTTCATTGTTTAGTTCCCTCCAAACAGGCGCTCGAACCAGCCCTTGCGCTGGACTTCAAGGAATCGATGATCGACGGTCTTGCCCAGCAGGCGGTCGACGGTATCGCTGTAGGCCTGGCCGGCATCGCTCTGGTCGTCGAGGATCACTGGCACGCCCTGGTTGGAGGCCTTGAGCACTGCCTGGGATTCAGGGATCACGCCGAGCAGGCTCACCGAGAGGATTTCCTTGACGTCTTCGACGCCGAGCATTTCGCCTTTGCTCACGCGCTCCGGATGGTAGCGGGTGATCAGCAGGTGTTCCTTGATCTGCTCTTCGCCGCGTTCGGCGCGACGGGACTTGCTGGCCAGCAGGCCGAGCATGCGGTCGGAGTCACGGACCGAGGACACTTCCGGGTTGGTCACGACGATCGCTTCGTCAGCGAAGTACATGGCCAGGTGGGCGCCTTTCTCGATGCCCGCCGGGGAGTCGCAGACCACGAACTCGAAGTCTTCCTTGAGTTGCATCAGGACTTTTTCCACGCCTTCGACGGTCAGTGCGTCTTTGTCGCGGGTCTGGCTGGCGGCCAGGACGTAGAGGTTTTCCAGGCGCTTGTCTTTGATCAGCGCCTGTTGCAGGTTGGCTTCGCCATTGACCACGTTGACGAAGTCGTACACCACGCGACGCTCGCAACCCATGATCAGGTCGAGGTTACGCAGGCCGACGTCGAAGTCGACGATCACTGTCTTGTGGCCGCGCAGTGCGAGGCCGGTACCGATAGCAGCACTGGTGGTGGTCTTACCCACACCACCCTTGCCGGATGTAACCACGAGAATCTTGGCCAAGGTGTTTCACCCCTAAGGAAAAAGGACTTCTGGTCCCTGAAAAACATCTCTTGAAAAAAACGACTACAGTCGGACAGCCTTGGCTGGAATTCGGCCCTGAACCGCGTCTGCCGTTGGCAAACACCGGTTTTGACCATTTTCCTACTTCGTTTGAGCCGTTTTCGCTACGTTTTAGAGATGCTTGGAAAATGCGGCAGTATCCGTTAAAGCCGAATGATGTTCAACACGTCGCCCGACAGGCTGACCTGAACTCCCGAACCCCATAAAGGATCGCGGCGCAGATCTTCCGAAACCTTGTAGTGGCCGGCGATGGAGACCAGTTCAGCGGTCATCTGCTGACAGAAAATCCTGGCCTTGGTATCGCCCTTCACGCCGGCCAATACCCGGCCGCGCATCGCGCCGTATACATGGATGTTGCCATCGGCGAGAAGTTCCGCCCCCGGACTGACCGACGAGATCACCACCAGGTCGCTGCCCTGGGCGTAGATCTGCTGGCCGCCACGTACTGGCGAAGTGATGACTTTGGTCGGTTTGATCGAAGGTTCCGGCGGTTTTTCCGGTTTCTTCGCCACGGCGACTTCCTGGGGTTCCAGCGCGCGCTCACGGGCGCCGGAGGGCGGCAGGACCGGCAGGTCGACGGCAATCGCGGCAGCGATGTCCTCGATGCGGCTGGCGCGGATCGCCAGGGTGCGCAGGCCGTGCTGGCGGCAGATGCGCATCAGGCCTGGCAGGTCGACGGTGCCTTCGCCGGCCGGCAGTTTGTCCAGCGCCAGGACCAGGGGCGCGTTACTGAAGAAGCCGGGCGCCTGGGCCACTTTGGCGGCCAGTTGCCGATCGAGGCTGTCGAGGTCGTTGCGGGCCAGCTCCAGCACGGTGATGGCGAGCATGCTGCCCTTCAACTGGAACACGGGATCCTGGTCTTGCGATTCGGTTTGGCTCATGGTCGGCATACAACGGCTTGTCGCGGAAAGTGCCGAGACTTATAACGAGAACGCTCGCCAGCCGCAAGCCGGGGCGAACGATGTAGAATGCGCGGCCACTGTCTTTGCGGAACATTTAATGGATCGCCCGAGTTTTCAAAAAAAATTTCTGATGCCGCGTTTCTGGCCACTGTGGTGTGGGCTGGGGCTGTTGTGGCTGATCGTTCAATTGCCGTACCCGACGTTGCTGTTCATCGGCCGCGCGCTGGGCGCCGTCATGTATCGCCTGGCGGGTGACCGCAAGGCCATCGCTCGGCGCAATCTGGAGCTGTGTTTCCCGGAAAAATCCGCCGCCGAGCGCAAGCGCCTGCTCAAGGAAAACTTCGCCTCCACCGGCATCGCTTTCTTTGAAATGGCCATGAGCTGGTGGTGGTCGCGCGAACGCCTGGCCAAACTCGCCCATGTCGAAGGCCTGGAACATCTGCAAAAAGCCCAGCGCGAAGGCAAGGGCGTGATCCTGATGGCCGTGCACTTCACCACCCTGGAAATCGGTGCGGCGCTGCTGGGGCAGCAGCACACCATCGACGGCATGTACCGCGAGCACAAAAACCCGCTGTTCGATTACATCCAGCGCAACGGCCGCGAGCGTCACAACCTCGATTCCCTGGCCGTGGAGCGTGAGGACGTACGCGGCATGCTCAAGTTGCTGCGTGCGGGGCGCGCGATCTGGTACGCGCCGGACCAGGACTACGGCGCCAAGCAGAGCGTGTTCGTGCCGCTGTTCGGCATCCAGGCCGCGACCGTGACCGCTACCAGCAAGTTCGCCCGGCTGGGCAAGGCGCTGGTGGTGCCGTTCACCCAGGAGCGCCTGGCGGACGGCAGCGGCTATCGCCTGGTGATTCACCCGCCGCTGGAAGGCTTCCCCGGCGAAACCGAGGAAGAAGACTGCCTGCGCATCAACCAGTGGGTCGAAGGCGTGTTGCGTGAATGCCCGGAGCAATACCTCTGGGCCCACCGCCGCTTCAAGAGCCGCCCACCGGGCGAGCCCAAACTCTACGCCAAACGCCGCTAAAGCCGCCGCTCCCTGTAGGAGCGAGCTTGCTCGCGATGGACGAAAGGGCACTGATGGGCATCAGGCTGCACACCAAGTCGTACCCATTCCCACCACACGGAGCGTTGTGAATGACCCCAGTCGAACCCGTCACAGGCCTGATCCTCTCCGGCGGTGGTTCCCGGGCGGCCTATCAGGTCGGGGTACTGGCGGCCATCGCCGAACTGCTGCCACTGGGCGCGGACAACCCGTTCCCGGTGATCGTCGGCACGTCCGCTGGGGCGATCAATGCCGTCAGTCTGGCCAGTGGTGCCACGGATTTTCGTAGCGCCATCGAGCGCCTCACCGAGTTCTGGCAAGGCTTTCGCAGCCATCTGGTGCTGCGCAGCGACTGGCCGGGGGTGATCCGCCAGGCCAGCCGCTTCGTCGGCCACAGCCTGCTGGGCCTGGGTTCCCAGGTGCCGGTGGCGTTGCTCAACAGCTCACCGCTGCGCGAACTGCTCAACGACAAGCTGCACATGGGTGGCATCGCCGAATCCATCGCCCAAAAGCAATTGCACGCCGTGGCGGTCACCGCGTTCGGTTACGAGTCCGGTCAGGCCGTGACCTTCTACCAGGGCGGCGGCACCATTGATGCGTGGCTGCGTCACCGGCGGATTGGCGTGCCGACCCAGTTGTCGGTGGAACACCTGCTAGCCAGTTCGGCGATTCCGTTGCTGTTCGCCCCGGTGAAAATCGGCGAAGAGTTTTTCGGTGATGGCGCGGTGCGCCAGTCGGCCCCGATCAGCCCGGCGCTGCACCTGGGCGCCAGTCGCGTGCTGGTCGTGGGGGTGAGCGGCAACCCCCGAGGCATTGACCCCGAACAACCGTTGCAGCGCACCTATACCGGCCAGCAACCGACCCTGGCGCAGATCGGCGGGCACATGCTCAACAGCACGTTCATTGACAGCCTGGAAAGCGATATCGAGCTGTTGCAGCGCTTGAACCAGTTCAGCCACCTCATGCCCGATGGCACGCCGGTGCGGTCGCTGGGCGTGGCGCCAGTGGAGGTGCTGGTGATTTCGCCAAGCCAGCCGATCGACGAAATCGCCGCGCGCCACCGCCAGGAAATGCCGGCGGCACTGCGCCTGTTCCTGCGCGGCCCGGGGGCCACGAAGACGAGTGGGGCGGGGGTGTTGAGCTATTTGCTGTTCGAGGCGGGGTATTGCAGCGAGTTGATCGACCTGGGCCGGCGCGATGCGTTGGCCAAGAAAGATGAATTGTGCAGGTTTCTTGGGCTGCCTGAGCCGGTGCTATCGGCCTGATATTTGCGGCGCGTCCATCGCGACGATTCAACGGCTCGCTCGCGCAGGCGTTTTTCCGCACGCTGGAACTGTCAGTTCTGTCAGTAGATATGCCTCTGCAATTGGAGCAGATTGAAGTCCTCAGGCAGAGGACTGAAAAATGGCGGCTTCACGATGCAATGATGCTCACACGCCAACGCTTTCGGCGATAGATGCCCGTGGTTTGGCTGTGCGAAGTATCGCCTACTGTCGTCACCTGCAGAATCCCTCTTTTGAACGCCGAATTACACGTAACCATTTCGATGCGCAGGGACGACTCGTGGCTTGCCGGGATCCGCGATTATGGATGACTGCTCCCAGGCCGAATCACGCGACCGTCTACGGATTGCAAGGCAAGCCCCTGAGTACTGACAGTGTCGATGCCGGCTGGCAGTTGAGTTTGCTGGAACAGTCGGGTGCCACGCGTTCATTCTGGGATCAGCGTGGCAGTCAGCGGCACACCGAATTCGACGAGCGTTTGCGTCCGATCGCGGTCATCGAATGGCTGGAGCAGCAGGCACCCCGTATGTCGGAGCGGTTTGTTTACGCTGGGGGTAGTGATGACTTCTCGACCCGCAATCAATGTGGGCAATTGATTCGCCACGACCATCCGGCGGGTAGCCGTCGTCTCTGCGAATTCGGGGTGGCTGGCGGGTTGCTATCCGAGCAGACCCGTTTCTCGCGTGATCTGGAGCTGCCGGATTGGTCGCATGCAGGGGCGGACGCCTGGCTGGAAGACGAAGTGTTCGAGACAACGCGGCAGCACGGCCCATTGGGCCAGTTGTGCAGTCAGACCGATGCCAGGGCCAATGTCACGTTCTTCGATCATGATCGTGCAGGGCAGATCCGTGAGGTCCGTCTGCAGCGGGGGGGATCCTGCGCCGTACCACAACGTCTGGTCGATGAAATCCATTACGACGCGGTTGGCAGGAGTATCAGTGAGCGTGCGGGCAATGGCGTCACCACGACGGCTCGATACTCGGCAGAAGACGGGTGCTTGTTGCAGTTGCAGTGTGTCGATGCGGAGCGGATTTCACTTCAGGATTTTCATTACCACTATGACCCGGTCGGCAACATCACCCGCATTGAAGACAAGGCTCAACGGCCACGTTATCAGGGTAATCAGCGGATTGATCCGGTCAGCCGTTATGGCTATGACAGCCTTTATCAATTGATTGAGGCCACGGGCAGTGAAGTCAGTCAGCCGTGCTACGGCCCGCAATTACCGGCTTGGCAAATCACCCCGCTGGACCCCAATCAACTGCGCAACTATACGCAGACGTTCATTTACGACGCTGCCGGCAATTTACAGACTCGCCATCACAGCGGGGCTGATAACTTCGAGATGTTCACGGCGTCCGACAGTAATCGCAGCGTCGTGGAGAAAGGCAGTCTGGCAGAGGGTTTTGACGGTAACGGTAACCAGTTGGAGCTGTTGCGCGGGCAACAGATGAGTTGGGATGTACGCAATCAGTTAAGTAGCGTGACACAGGTCCATCGCGCAGACGCGGCTGACGATATCGAATGTTATCGCTATGACGCTCCGGGGCATCGGTTGCGCAAAGTGCGGCTAGCCCACGCTGCTCATCGAACATTGCAAGCTGAAGTTCGCTATTTGCCGGGCCTGGAGATTCACCGTGATGCAGAGGCGGGGGACGTGCGCCATGTCATCGGTGTTGCAGCGGGTCGATCCCACGTTCGCGTCTTGCATTGGGTCAGGCAGGCACCGCGCGGTGTTCGTGATCAGCCGCTGCGCTATTGCCTGAGTGATCATTTGAACTCCTCCACGCTGGAGCTGGATGAGCAGGGAGCGGTTCTCACTCGGGAAATGTATTACCCCTTTGGCGGAACGGCCTTATGGGCCGGCAACAGCGAGGTTGAGGCAACGTATAAAACGATTCGTTATTCGGCCAGGGAGCGTGATGCCACCGGACTCTACCATTATGGGTATCGGTACTACGCACCGTGGTTGCAGCGCTGGATGAGTCCGGATCCTGCTGGCCTGGCGGATGGCATCAACCTGTATGCCATGTTGGTCAACAACCCGATTAACTGGGTGGATGCCGAAGGTCTGGAAGCCGTACCCACGGTGGCGCATTTTTTTTGGGGTGGGCGCCACATCAATCCTGTGTCTCTTGGCAATGTATTGACTTTCAGGATGCATAACCCCGAATACACAATGAATGTCTGGGTGGATAAGCCGTCGCATATCTTCAAAACGTTATCGCTGATGGAAGACGGGGATAATCCAGTCCATCGAAGGCTCGCCCGACAATTTGGGCGGGACTTGCTGGTCAGGGGCACCGATGAATTGTTCGACGAGCTCGCAACAACATTTTCGCCGGCTCATAAAGTGCAGGCATTGTTTCATCGAGAGCTGAACGGGCCTTACCGCAATCCTGCTGCAGCGAGTGACCTGGTGAAATTGACGGCGACATACGTGCATGGAGGGTTGCACATGGATGTCGATGTCGCAGTTCGCTCGAGTGTTGGCGTTTTAGAGGCTCCCGACGGTTTCCTGGCTTATGTCACAGATCAGCAGAAAGTCTCGAACGCAATCGTCGCAGCGCCCGCTGGATCTTCGATGGTGAAGGTATTTTTGACGGAAATCGTTCGTAGCTATGACAAGCACGATGAAGAGAGCTGGGCAAAAAAACGCCATCATAAATTCTGGCGCAGTGAGGACACGCTTTATTGGACAGGCCCGGGCCTGATCATGGAGGCGGTGCTCGATAAGCAATTGTCTGTAGCGCAGCACATGGTTTCCTACCGGGTGCCTTCAATCAGGGGAGGGGGCATCATTGACGACAAAGGTCATGCATCCGCGTTGCTTGACCGCGGAATCAGACCGGGTGTTGCCGCGATCGGTAATTGGCCAAAAATCAGGCCGGGCCGAAGAGCGTCGGTTTGATGTGTTCCCAACCTGTCGGGTAGACAGGTTGGGAGATTCAAATTGTCAGAAGTGAACCTTGACCAGGAAGCTGGTCGTGCTCTGGTTGGTCTTGAATCCCGAGCTGTCTTCGATCCCGTACTTGTTCTTCCAGTAGTCGTACTCGACACCGACATACAACTGTTTTTCGCCCAGGTTCAGCGCCTTGCCCAGGTCGTACTTGATCTGCGGTACGGCGTGCAGGTTGGCGTGGTATTCGCCTTTTTTGTTGACGTCGTTGTCGACTACCCAGTCGATGAAGCCGTCGATCAGGATGTCGGAATCGCCCACCGGGATGGTGTAGGACCAGGCCGGGGTGATCTGCCAGATATCATCACCCGGGCGGCTGCCTTCGGTGTGGCGGTTGTAGAAGTTCAGCTGGAAGTAATCGAAGCCTGGAATGGCCAGGTCGAAGCCCGGACCCACCAGGTAAGCCTCGGTGTCGTCTTCGCCGAATTCGTACGTCATGGCCAGCAGCACGTCCTTGACCGGGCCGAACTCCAGTTTCTGATCGAAGATCTTGCCGAACGACAGGCGTGGGCTGAACTCGCCGTAGTGGGTGTTCTTGCCGGCGAAGGCGTCTTCCTTGCCGTTGTAGAAGATCTTGTCGATGAAGAAGAAGTTATCGCCGTACTTCCAGCTGTCGGCGTGTTCGAACGTCACGGTCTGCTGGATGCGCGGGTTGACCTGGAAGTCCTTGCCATACAGGTAGGTCAGGCTGTTGTTTTGCCATTGCAGCAGGTCGCCGGCCATGGCCTGGCCGCCGGCCAGCAGGGATCCGGCCAGCATCAGGCTGGTGCACGTACGTTTCATTCGGTTGCTCCCAAAAAGTAGGTGTTTCACGTTGTTTTTTTCAAGTCGACGCTCTGGTGTGGCGCCTTTTTCTGTAGCGGTAAAAAAATCATCCTTTCGGTCAGCGGCAGTGCCGTCAGCAAGGGCTGAGCCAAGGCTTTCGAAAAACAAAAAAACGCCCGCGCGGCTGCCCGGGAGCAGTCGATCGAGAGAGTTTTGGGTGTGCCTTGGTACCGTCCAGCGCCGGGATAAGTTGGCTTTCTGGTCAGGAATTAAATCCGGGCTTTTTTTTAAAGCGGATTCAGGCGGGCGCGGAGAATACTGACTCCTTGCCCGTGTCTCAAGTGCTGCGCAACGGCGCGCTGACGACAGGCGGGGGGCGCGGTTGTCGATCATTCTAGAAATGCACCTTCACCAGCAGGCTGGTGGTGTTTTCGTTGGTGTCGAGGCGGCCGTTGTTCTCGATGCCGTATTTGTCCTTCCAGTAGCTGTATTCGATGCCGGCATACAACTGCTTCTCACGCCAGCCCATGGCTTTGCCGACGTCATATTTGACCTGTGGGTTGAGGTGCAGGTTGGCGTGATAGGTGCCGCGGGAATTGCGGTCGTTGTCGGTGACCCAGTCGATGTAGCCGTCGATCAACAGGTTCGAATTGCCCAGCGGCAGGGTGTAGGACCAGGCCGGGGTGATCTGCCACACGCCATCGCCGGGGCGCCCGCCTTCGGTGTAACGCTGGTACAGGTTGAGGCTGACGAAATTGAAGCCCGGGACCTTGAGATCAAAGCCTGGGCCGATCAGATAGGCCTCTGTGTCGTCTTCGCCGCTTTCGTAGGTCATGGCGAGCAACACATCCTTGATCGGCCCGAACTCGAATTTGCGCTCGAAGATCTTGCCCAGGGACAGGCGCGGGCTGAACTCGCCGTAGTAGGCGTGGGAGCCTTTGTTGCGGTCTTTGGCGCCGTTGTAGTAGGTGCTGTCGATGAACAGGAAGTTGTCACCGTACTTCCAGCGATCGGCGTGCTCGAAGGTCACCGTCTGCTGGATCGACGGGTTGACCTTGAAATCCTTGCCGTACAGATAACTGAGACTGTTGGTCTGCCACATCAGCAAATCCCCGGCCGTGGCCTGGCTGGCCGCCAGCAACCCACCGGCCAACAGCAGGCTTGTCTGTGTCCGAATCATCCGTTGCTCCTCTTGTTGTTGTTTTTGTCAGGCAAAAGCAGCCCCAACCCCCGGATGGGGGTGGTGCCTGTTCAATCAATGAGAGTGGGCGTGGCAGTCGTTGACTGCGGCGCGTTCCTTGCCGCCAAGGATGTTGAACAGCAGGTTCAGCACCAGGGCGCTGATCGTGGCCATGGCGATGCCGCTATGGGTGATCGGGCTCATCCACAGCGGCAGGTGGGCGAAAAACTCCGGGCGCACCACCGGGATCAGGCCCATGCCGATGCTCACGGCCACCAGCAACTGGTTGCGGCGGTCGGCAATGTCGGCTTCCTGCAGAATCTTGATGCCCGTGGCGGCGACCATGCCGAACATCGCGATCGCCGCGCCACCGAGCACCGCTGGCGGAATCGAGGCCACCAGGAACGCGGCCTTGGGCAGCAGGCTGAGGACGATCAGCAGGCCGCCGGCGACGATGGTCACCGAACGGCAGCGTACGCCGGTCATCTGCACCAGGCCGATGTTCTGGGCGAACGAGGAATGGGTGAAGGTGTTGAAGAAACCGGCGAAGAACGACGCGCCGGCATCGCACAACAGGCCGCGCCGCAGCATCCGTGGGCAGACTTCCTGACCGGTGATCTTGCCCAGCGCGAGGAACATCCCGGTGGACTCGACGAAAATGATCACCACCACCAGGCACATCGACAGGATCGGTGCGAGTTCGAATTTGGGCATGCCGAAATGCAGCGGGGTGACGATTTGCAGCCAGGGCGCCTGGGCCATGCCGCCCAGGTCGACCATGCCGATGACGCCGCAAACGGCGTAGCCCAGGCACATGCCGATCAGCACGGAAATGTTCACCCAGAACCCGCGCATGAAGCGATGCACCAGCAGGATGGTGGCCAGCACCAGTGCGGCAATGGCCAGGTAGATGGGCGAGCCGAATTGCGCGGCCTGGGCGCCGCCACCGGCCCAGTTGACGGCAACGGGAAACAGCGACAAACCGATCGAGGTGATGACAGTACCGGTCACCAGGGGCGGAAAGAACCGCACCACCTTGGACATGAACGGGGCAATCAGCACGCCAAAGAAACCGGCGGCGATGGTGGCGCCGAAGATTCCTTGCAGGCCGATCCCGGGCATGCCGGCCATGGCTACCATGCTGCCGACCGCGGCAAAACTGGCGCCCATCATCACCGGCATGCGGATGCCCATGGGGCCGATGCCGAGGGATTGCACGATGGTGGCGATACCGGCCACCAGCAGGTCGGCGTTGATCAGGAAGGCGATTTCGTCACGACTCAGGCCGGCGGCCTGTCCGATGATCAGCGGCACCGCAATGGCGCCGCCGTACATGAGCAAGACATGTTGCAGGCCGACCAGGATCAGCTGCAAAAGGGGCAAACGCTGGATGGCGGGTGCGTCGGGGATGCGTGCTTTGGAGAGCTCGGACATGCAACACCTCGGATCTTTTTTATTCTTGTGTGTTTTGCATCAAGCAGACCCCGGTGGGAGCGGGCTTGCTCGCGAAAGCGTCAGGTCAGGCAATGTGATGTTGAATCCATTGACCTCATCGCGAGCAAGCTCGCTCCTACAGGGTTGTTGCGTGTCCTGTAGGAGCGGGCTTGCCCGCGATGCTTTTACGGCTTAATTGGTCTGCGCCCCCTGGACAATCCACGCCCCGATCAGGTCGCGCTCCTGCTGCGTCATCTGGGTGATGTTGCCCAATGGCATGATCTGGGTGGCGACGGCCTGGGCCTGGATCCGTGCGGCGTTCTGGCGGATCTGCTCGGGGGTGTCGAGCATCACACCGGCCGGGGCCGCGCTGAACAGCGGGCTGGTCGGTTTGGCCGAGTGGCAGACCGCGCAACGTTCCTGGATCACGCTGTGGACCTTGTCGAAACCGGGGCCGGCGTTGGACGCTTGTGCAGGAGCTTGCGCCGGTGCCTCGGCAGGTTTCGCTTCAGCCGGCTTCAAGCCGCCGCCCAGCGCCGTTTCCGGCAGTGGCTGGTACTCGATGGCCGCGGGTGCCTTGGCCACTTCCGGGGCGCTGGACATCGGCTTCGGACCGGTCACGTAGGCCAGGCAGATCATGCCCACCGCTGCCACCGGCAGGGTCCAGGCGAACTTGTGGCTGTCATGACGGGTGTTGAAGTAGTGACGCACCAGCACCGCGAAAATCGCGATCCCGGCCAGGATCAGCCAGTTGTACTGGCTGCCGTAAGTGCTCGGGAAGTGGTTGCTGATCATGATGAACAGCACGGGCAGGGTGAAGTAGTTGTTGTGGCGCGAACGCAGCAGGCCCTTGGCCGGCAATGCCGGGTCTGGCGTGCGGTTCTCGGCGATGGCCGCTACCAGAGCGCGCTGCGCCGGCATGATGATGCGGAACACGTTGCCGACCATGATGGTGCCGATCAGGGCGCCGACATGCAGGTAGGCACCACGACCACTGAACACCTTGCTGAAGCCGTAGGCGGCGCCGATGATCAGCACGAACAGGATGAAGCCGAGCAGGGCAGGGCGTTTGCCCAGGGCCGAGTCGCAGAGGAAGGAGTAGATGAACCAGCCGATGAACAGCGAGCCCAGACCGATGGCCACGCCTTCAGGGCCGCTCAGGGTGCTGCCCGGGGCCAGCAGGTAGAGCGTCGGGTTGGAGTAGAACACCACGCACAGCAGCGCGATACCCGACATCCAGGTGAAGTAGGCTTCCCATTTGAACCAGTGCAGGTTGTCCGGCATGGAGGGAGGGGCCAGCTTGTATTTTTCCAGGTGATAGATGCCGCCGCCGTGGATCGCCCACAGGTCGCCGGCCAGGCCGGTTTTCGGGTTGACCCGGTTGAGGTTGTTTTCCAGCCAGACGAAATAGAACGACGCGCCGATCCAGGCCACACCGGTAATCATATGAACCCAGCGAATGCTCAGGTTCAGCCATTCCAACAGATGTGCTTCCACAGTCTTTACCTCTCGCCTGTCACTCTTGTTGTCGAGTGATCAGACCTTCTCTTATTGGTGGGGGGCGAGGATCAAACGCTCATCCTCTTTGAAGAAATGCTCATCGCAGTTATTGCCTGTGCCACTGCGATCAACCACCAGGAAGTCATCCCGCTTTTCGATCGTCAGCACCGGGTGGTGCCAGACGCCGCGATGGTAATTGATGCCCTGCCTGCCGTTGGTGACGAAGGCGCGGACCAAGCCTGATACAGGTACATCGCCAAGTGGCGCGACCACGATCAGAAAGGGGTTGCCGAGCAGCGGAATGAAAGCCTGGCTGCCCAGCGGATGGCGTTCCAGCATGCTCACGGTCAGCGGCATGTCCTGCGCGTCGGCGCGGAAGATGCTGATGATGGCGTGGTCTTCTGGCGTGGCGGTTTCGACCGTCGCCAGTTTATGAAAGCGCATGGTCGAACCGTTGTTGATCATGAAGTGGTCGCTGCCGTCGGTTTCGATCACGTCACCGAAAGGGGCGAAGGCTTCTTTGGTCAGCGGTTCAATCGTCAGTGTGCGCATGCTGTTCTTTTCCGAATTCTATGTTGTTGGTTCTATTGCTATCGCGGGCAAGCCCGCTCCTACAGGGGTTGTGTGCACCTGGCCCTTGTGGGGGCGAGCCTGCTCGCGATTGGGTTCAATGCTTACTTGGCGACCTTACCCAAAACCCGCAGGCGACTCACACCACCATCCGGGAACACGTTCAGGCGGATGTGGGTGATCGGGCCCAGGGCCTTGATCTGCTCGGCGAAGGTGTGTTCGGCGTGCATTTCCAGCTTCTGGCTTGGCAGCAGTTCGCGCCAGAACAGCGACTGGGTTTCGATCTGGCTGTCGGTGCCGCCCTTGACGAAAGCGCCCTGAATCGAGCAGCTGTCCGGGTAGTTGCCCTTGAAGTGCAGGGTGTCGACGATGACTTTCTCGACTTCGCCGGCATGGCCCAGGGCGACGATCACCCAGTCATTGCCTGGCGTGCGACGACGGGCGGTTTCCCAGCCATCGCCCATGTTGATGCCACGGCCAGGGTTCAAGATGTTGCTCATGCGGCCGAAGTGCTCGTCGGAGCAGGCCAGGGCACGGCCACCGTTGAGGGCCGCGGCCAGGTCGACCTGTTCGTTGTCGCCAATCGCCGACCAGTCGCGGAACGGTACGCCGTACACGCGCAGGCGAGCCACGCCGCCATCGGGGTAGATGTTGAAGCGCAGGTGGCTGAACGCCTGGTCGTTGTGGATCTCGTGGTAGTGGTGGCTGTTGCCCTGCAGCTCGACGGCCGACAGCACTTCAACCCACTGGGTGTTTTCGTTCGGCTCGCCTTCGGCCAGGAAGCAGGCTTCCAGGGACGCCGATGGCGGGAAGTTGCCGGTGAAGAATGAGGTGTCGATGTCCACGCCCTTGATCGAGCCCGGCACGCCGAGGCGAATCACCGCGCTGTCGTAGCCTTCGAAGCGCTTGCGGCGCGACTCCCAGCCATCCATCCACTTGCCGTTGTCGTCGAACACGCCTTCCTTCCAGACGGCCGGGGTCGGTTGGAACAGGCGGTTGGCGTCGGCGAACCAGTCATCGGTGACCGAGATGATCTTGGTGCCCAGGCGGGCGTCGGCCAGGTTGACGAACTTCTCGAAAGGTACGGCGTAAGCTTTCATTCTTCTTGTCTGCCTTTAATTAGTTGGCTTGGGATGCTCGCGGTGCCCTGGGTACCTGTGCGTTTTAGGCACTCGGGCAAGGCTTGCTATAGGGTCAGTAATCGGAACAGGGCAATCTTGTTGATCTCTGCCAGCGCGCACTTGAACTCGATGTCGACCGGGTTGTGGATGCGCGTTTCGAACGCCGCGAGGATCTGATGCCGGTTGCTGCCTTTTACCGCCATGATGAAGGGAAACTTGAACTTGGCCTTGTAGGCGTCGTTCAGCTCGGTGAAGCGCTGGAACTCTTCGGCCGTGCATTGGTGAATACCGGCGCCAGCCTGTTCGTTGGTGCTGGCTTCGGTCAGTTGGCCCTGGATGGCCGCTTTGCCAGCCAGGTCCGGGTGAGCGTTGATCAGCGCCAGTTGGCTGGCATGATCGGCGCTCAACAGGATGTCGCTCATGCGCTGGTGCAGGGTTTCGATCTGGTCGATCGAAGCGTCCTGGCCCAGGTCGAAGGCCTTTTCGGCCACCCATGGCGAGTGTTCGTAGATGTCGGCGAAAGCGGCGACAAAGGCGTCGCGGCTCAAGGTCGATGGTTGGAGGGTTTGAAAGGTGCTCATTGGGCAGCCCCTTTGTACGGGTGGGTTTGATGCCAGTGGCGGGCAATGTCGACGCGGCGGCTGAACCACACCTGTTCATGACTCTTGGCGTATTCGATGAAGCGCTTGAGCGAGGCCAGGCGCGCCGGACGGCCGATCAGGCGGCAGTGCAGGCCGATCGAGAGCATTTTCGGCGCCTCGGCACCCTCGGCGTAGAGCACGTCGAAGGCGTCCTTGAGGTATTCGAAGAAATCGTCGCCCTTGTTGAAACCCTGGACCTGGGTGAAGCGCATGTCGTTGGTGTCCAGGGTGTACGGGATCACCAGGTGCGGCTTGCCGGTCGGGGTGTTCGGTTCCCAGTAGGGCAGGTCGTCGTCGTAGGTGTCGCTGTCGTAGAGGAAGCCGCCTTCCTCCATCACCAGCCGGCGGGTATTCGGGCCGGTGCGGCCGGTGTACCAGCCCAGCGGACGCTCGCCGCTGATCTCGGTGAGGATGCGGATCGCTTCGAGCATGTGCTCGCGCTCCTGGGCTTCGTCCATGTACTGGTAGTCGATCCAGCGATAGCCGTGGCTGCAGATCTCGTGGCCGGCCTGGACCATGGCGCGGATCACATCCGGGTGACGCTGGGCGGCCATGGCCACGGCGAAGATCGTCAGCGGGATGTCGAACTGCTTGAACAGGTTGAGAATCCGCCACACGCCGGTACGGCTGCCATACTCGTAGAGCGACTCCATGCTCATGTTGCGCGCGCCCTGCAACGGCTGGGCGGCGACCATCTCGGACAGGAAGGCTTCGGACTCCTTGTCACCGTGCAGGATGTTGCGTTCGCCGCCTTCCTCGTAGTTGAGCACGAACGACAGGGCGATGCGGGCATTGCCCGGCCAGTGCGGGTGCGGAGGGTTACTGCCGTAACCGATCAGGTCGCGAGGATAGTCAGCGCTCACTGCAGTCTTCCTTCTTGTTAGTGGTTGGCGTGGCGGGCCTGCGCAAGGAGATTGAGGCCGGCGTCACTGCGATGGGCTGATTGTATACAACTTTATAATCATTTTGTAAGCCCACATTTTCGCATTTTTCATCCACCGGGTTCTTTGGCTGTCCTGAGTACAAATTAGCAAAAAAGCTGGCCGATTGGTCAGCTTATGGATGAAAGGTCCGCTGCCTGTATGGCTCGTTGGCAAACTGGTGAAATGAGCGGGTGGCGCGGCTTGCTGGAAAAATGTCGTTTTTATTGTGTACAATTTTTTTGAAAAATGTCTTAATCAATCACTCGCCGGCGCTTTTGGTACTCCGAATGGCGTCGGGCTCCTTTCAACTGACTTCGGGAGGCGCGTGACCTGACTGCTCCGGGCAGGCAGGCGCGCAGAATCAATGGGACGTTTGACAACACACGTTTTGGACGCTGCACACGGTTGCCCAGGCAGCTCGATCAAGGTCGAGCTGTACCGCGTCGAAGGTGCGCAACTGGAGCTGGTCGCCAGCGCGATCACCAACAGCGATGGCCGTGTCGATGCGCCGCTGCTGCAGGGCGATGACTACCGCACCGGGGTTTACCAGGTGCAGTTCCATGCCGGCGACTACTACCGCGCCCGTGGCGTGCAATTGCCGGAACCGGCGTTCCTGGATGTGGTGGTGCTGCGGTTCGGCATCTCTGCCGAGCAGGATCACTACCACGTGCCTTTACTGATTTCCCCATACAGCTATTCCACGTATCGAGGCAGCTGATCCCCCAAGCAGCTACCTCTACCTTGAAGCGACTGCGCATAGAGCTTCCTTGGTTTTTAGCCCGCCCACACTGCGGGCTTTTTTTTGCCCCAAAAAACGACGCAGCCCCCTGTAGGAGCGAGCTTGCTCGCGATGACGGTGTGTCAGGCGCTGAAGATGTTGCATGTGCCGGCCCCATCGCGAGCGTGCTCGCGATGACGGTGTGTCAGGCGTTGAAGATGTTGCATGTGCCGGCCCCATCGCGAGCGTGCTCGCTCCTACAGGTCGCGCGGATCCATTGTGGGAGCGAGCCTGCTCGCGATGGCGGTGTGTCAGGCGCTGAGGATGTTGCATGTGCCGGCCCCATCGCGAGCAAGCTCGCTCCTACAGGTCATGCGGATCCTCTGTGGGAGCGGGCTTGCTCGCGATGGACGCTCGGGCACCGCGGGGTGTCAGGTTTCAGCGTTATTGCCTTGGATCAGCGGTGCGCATGATGAAGACCGAGTTTTCGTGGTCCAGCGATATGTGGCTGCCACCCTTGAGCCAGACCACTTTGTCCACTGCATCGGCCGCCTGCAGGACCTGCGTCGCTGGCGCGCCGATCAGTTCCGGCAGGCGCAGGGGGTTGAGCCCATCCCTGGCATTTTCCTGAATGTGCACGCGTTTGCCATGCGCGCGATGCAATGTCATGTGGTACACAAAATCATGCCCGCTGCGTTGGAACACCAGCGAAGCGTAGGTCTGTGCGGACGTGGGTTCGAACACCGTATAGCCATGGCTGATCAGCAGGTTGCGCATGAAACGCTTGAGATCACCGGCGTACTGGGTGCTGGTGAAGTAATCCCATTCCCTGTGGAATTTGCTTGGATCGAAGGTCAATCGCCGCAGCGGCCCCAGGTTGGCCGGGTGCGGCAGTTCCAGTATTCGCGCGGCCCCATGGCCGGCAATGGTGGGGGTGATCGGCAGCATCAGCAGCGGGTCGGCCAGTTCCGGCTTGGGGCTCGGGGTCCCGGTTTTCCAGTCGTTGAACACTTGCCGCAACGTGGTGATCCCGGCCTCGGTGGCCGTGTCCGAACCATTGGCGAGGACAAACTGCTGGCGCGCGACATTCTGTGCCGAAGCCTGCGAAAGCCACGGAAAATACCCGGCCACCGGTTCGTCCAGCGGGCGCTCGAAAGGCAGCGTCGGGTCGATCTGCCAATGCTGCGTGGGTGGAATCCGGATGGCGCCCCGGGGCTGCTGGTCCGCATCATGGCGCAGGATGCCCTGCAACAGGTCGAAATCGTAGAGCGGATGGTCGGGGTTCTTGATGTAGGCAATGGGGTGATCGGCCGGGTTACCGCGCGGCAGGGTCCTGTAGTACTTGCCGTCGATGATGATGTCCTGGGGCGACAGTTGTTGTCGGGAGATTCCCCAGTGTTCCCAGGGAAGCGAAGGCGTCAGCACTTGCCGCCAAAGGTGTGACCCCGGCACGAGCTCGATCCGGGGCCCGGACGGCACCAGTTCCGAAGGTTGCCGGGCGCGCAGTTGACCTTGCGCATCCGCTCCCAGCAGTACCGTGCCGCCGTCTGCCAGATCGACATAGTGGCGCCCGGCAATGAGGGTGCGCAGTCCGGTCTGCGGGTCCGCGGCGGGCAGCCGCTCGACCAGTCTGGGCGGCAGGTAGTAGTTGCTGATGGGGTAACCGAGGCTGATTCGGGTGACGTGGGTTTCCGGCGGCAGGTCGCTGATTGCAACAGCGGTCGCCTGGGCGCCGGGTATTTGTGTGTGTTCCGGCAGGCGATGCCCGGCCAGAGGGTCGGCATCGTGCCCCGGCAGATAGCCAGGGCGCGTGGGCAGGTAATCCGGGGCCAGCTCGCGTGTGCCGGCGGGCCCCTCGATCGACGGACCGGGGGCTTTGGGGCGAGGGGGATGTTTGGGTCTCATGGAAAACGGACTCTTGTGAAAACGGAGGGTGCGGTTCTCGCCGGCAGGGCCGGCGAGAGGGGCGCGTGGACAATCAGCCTTCCCTGATCAGGAACACGGAGTGGACATCCGCCGACGTGATCTGGGTGCCACCCAGCAGCCACACCACTTTGTTCTGGTCATAGGCGCTGAGCAGTCTGGTCCGCGCGGCTTCGCCGATGCGCAGCGACAACTGCGGGTCGGAAAGCTCTGCACCGGAAGGGGTGATCTGGCGGATAGCGTCGCCATTGACACGCCCCAGCTTGAGGAAAAACACCCAGTCATGATTGGGACGGGTAAACACCAGCGTCGGCCCCTGGTGATCGCTGGACAGTGGAAAGACTTCATAGCCATTGCGCACCAGTACCGTACTGACCAATTGCTTGAGGTTCAGGTTGGAGGGATCGTCGGCGAACGTACGCCATTGCTCCGGGAAGTGATCGGGGTTGAGTTCCAGTCGCCGCAGCGCCGAGCTGGATGCCTCCGGCAGCACCGTGACCCAGCCGTTGCCCAGTTTTCGCGGGATGGCCGGCAGCATCAGCAGCGGGTCGGCCAGGTCCGTTCGGGGCAGGCGTATACGAGGGTTCGTCCAGTTGCGAAAGGCCTGTTTCATGGTCGACAGGCCAAAGGCGTCGATCACCTCGGCATGGTTGGCCCGGTTGAAGACGGTCCTGGCCACTGCCGTGGACGAAGCATCGGTCAAATCCTTGTACGATTCGGTGACATACGCTTTCAGGCTTTTCTCGAAGGGCAGGTGGCTTTCCAGCACTTCCCAGCGGCCATTGCGTTTCAGTGCCCAGCGCGGTTGCAGCGTGGCGTCGACACGCAGCATCTGCTCGAATGCGTCAAAACCGGAGGGCGTAAAGCGCGGGTTCTGCAGATAGGCGATGTTGGTCAGCTCGGGCGAGCCGTGGGGTACCACGGAATAGTGCAGGCCATCGACTTCAATGGATTCGGACGCGCTCGGCCTGGTCGAGCTTCCCCAGTTGCGCCATGGCTTTGGAGACAGATCCAGCGGCTGGGGATCGCCCACCAGCAGATCCGCGGCCAGCGCATCGGCGTCCGACGAATCGCTGTCAAGGCGTGGTCGCTTGCGGCTCGGCCCCGGTTGCTCGTCGGTGATTTTTCGGCGCCAGAAAGCGCTTGTACCGACTCGTTCGAGCAGCGGCCCGGTCGCGTTCAACTGGTTGATCGAGGCGGCACGCAATTGCCCGTCCGTATCGAGTCGGACCAGGGTAATGCCCTCATTCTCGATTTCGGCGTAGATCGTGCGTCGGTTGCCGTAACGTAATCCATCGGCCAGGGGCGCGGATAAACCGTTGACCAGAAAGGACGGCAGAAAGGTGATCTCGGAGGGTGGGGTGGTGGAGCTGGTAACGGCGTCGTCGACCGTCGACACCTCGACGCGTGGTTGCTGTGGGGTGTTGTCCGCGCCGCCCTCTACATGTCTGTTTCCGGTTGTACCGTCGATCGACGGCACATCGGGAAGACGTCCGGGCAGGCTGGAGTCCGGCAGTTCGCGACGGGGTGTCGAGCCGTCATCCGGTGTCAGGGGTCTTGGAACTTTTTTTGGCGGTTTCATGGTTTGATTCCATTCATAAATAATAAGTGCATAAACAAGGCGTGCCTGTTCCGGATAAAGTTCCAGAACAGGGCGCCAATTAATATCGCCGGTATTTAACGGAGTTGAGCGGTAACTATGTATCGCACGCCATTTATTGAAGTGCGGTTAATAAGCCTGACTCGTTCATTCGGCGTATCGGTAAACTTGCTGGAAGAGCAAGTCGACGACATATTGGGCGCCGGATGAAGTGATGACGTAGATTTGTTCAACAGGCGTATCGCCACTTTGATCTTCCGGCAGATGGACAATCGTGCGACCAATCAGCAGTTTGTTGTCCATCAACTTGATGTTGGCCGGGTCCTGGAAGCTGACATGGAAGCGCCATGTGGACGCGTCGGAGGTTTTCTTCAATGCATCGGGTGTGGCAATGCGCAGGATGGTGTCGGCGTGAAGATGAACCTCATAGGTCGAGCCTTTGCCTTCCAGCACCGTCACGGTGTTCTGCGCCTGCGCGGGGAATTCCACGCGCTGGCGGCGTGCTTGCAAGACGATGGGCCGGCTGTTTTCGGGTTTGAGCAGCAGGTAGTCGCCAGTGCGCTTATCCAGCATCAACTGGCCATCGAGGTGTTTGACCCCGGGTAGTTGCACATCATCGGCATAACGAGGCGACGGAAGTTTGATTCGATAAGAAACGCCGTCACGCAGTGTCAGGTTGATCGCTTGATTCAGCACCAGGCCTTTGACCCGGTATGAAGTGTTATGGACATCCGTATAAGTATTGGACGCTGTGCTGGCGAGGTTTTCGAATTCGATGGTTTTATCCGAGAAGTGCAGCTTCAGGTGGAAGTTACTGTAGTTTAAATAGTGGTTACCATTCTGGTTGTCGACCGTAACCGTGTAAGTAGCCTGCGCCTGGGTAAGTTCCGCATTGTTGCAGTCGATATGAACGGTGCTGAGGGTCTTGTCATCCTTTTTGTTGATCTTGAAGAGGCTCCGGCTGATGTCGCGATCAATGTAATAGTGCGAAGTTTTACCGGATGCCATGTCATGTTCAGGCGCGGTGATGATCGTCGGTGACGGGCGCGTGCCTTTGGCCAGGATCAACACGTTCAGATTCTGATTGGCGCTGCCGCTGATTTCAGCGGGAAAGTCCGGCGTCAGTTGAAAGCCGTCCACGCTGATGAAGCGCAGTTTCTGCTCCTGGAACAGGCGTTTGCCGTGCTCCACCCGGTAAACGTCTTTGATGATCAGCTTTTGCTCTGGCCATTCGCCGTCCTTGCCGCACAGCGAAGTGACCTCCAGCGAGGTGTCATTGATCGACCATTTCTGAATGTTTTCAAATGGCCAGTCCATGATGATCACGCTTTCTTCGTGGGCGTCTTCGGTGAGGATGACGGTGCCGCTTTTGTGCGCGAGGTAATACTGGTCCTTGCCGGCGCCACCCGAGTCCTGGCCATAGCCGCCCATCAAGTAGATCGTGTCGTCACCCGCGCCGGCGTCGATCCGGTCATGGCCCCGGGCGACGATGCGGTTGGCCTCGCTGGAGCCGGTGACAATGCTGTTCGCCCCGGCCAGCGTCTCGATGTTTTCGATGTTCTCCAGGGTGGTATGGGCCGTGGCGGAGGGCGTGCCGGCCTGGTCCAGCAGGTTGATGCGGCCGGTTTGCAGATTGATCTCGAAACCGCTGTGTATCGAAGGTTCACGGCTGTCCAGCCGGCCCTGGAGCACCAGCGTATCGTTGCCCTGTTCGCCCACGAGAAAGTTCTGCACCTCCTTGGGCGCGGCACCCTTCAGCGCCTGGCTGGCGCCTTCGAACAGGAAGCGGTCATCCTTTTCCCCACCGGTCAGGTGTTTGGAGCCGGTGCCGAAGCTGAAGTGGTTGGCCTTCTTTTCGACGCCGATGATGGTGTCCTTGCCGCCGCCGAGCAGCCACAGCGTCGCCTTCGAATCGCCCGCCGTGCCTTTGACCACGCCGGACAGGTCCGAGGGCAGTCCCCCGCGCGCGTCGATCGTGTCATTGGTGTCCTCCACCGTCGGCAAGCGGATTTCCTTGGACGGCGTGGTTTCGCGCCCCTGGGCATCGTGCTCGAACCAGAAGACTTGCGTGGCCCGCAGGTCGACCTTGAACTTGCCATTGACGATGGCGTCGATGCTGTCCTTCATCTCGCCGTTCAGCCATTTGCGGGCCCTGCGGGTGAGACTTTTCGAATACTGGTCGGTGGCGACGGCGAGGGTGTAGCGATCCTGGATACGTTGCGGCGGGGTCTGGTTGATGAACGCCAGAAACCCGGTGACCAACCGTTCATCAATGCTCAACTCGATGTAGTCGTCAATGTCATCCACCTGGCGCACGGCGCTGTAGATCTGCGAGCCGGCGATCAGAATTGCCGCCGCGGCGATGCCCGCAGGGCCCGCGTGGGCGAAGCCGGCGAGGGCGGCGGTGCCGAGGATCAGGGTCAGGGCGGCGCTGGTCAGGTTCATCCCCGCGGCCACGTAATGATCCAGTGCCTGCTTGCCGGTGGTCCGGGCCGCGTCGTTCAACGCCTTGACCGCAAAATAAACGTCGAACGGCAGCGTCAAGGCACCCGCGATCAGGCCCGCCGAGCGCGACAGGTGCAGGCCGAACTGGGTTTTGGCGAAGCCTTGATAGATTTGCGCGCTCTGCTCGATCAGCGTCTGCGCCGTCTTCACCAGGCCACGTTCGATGATCAGCGAGCCGACTTCCGTGACAATCGCGCCGGCATTGATGGCCGCTTCCGTGCCGTCGCGGCGCTTGATGGCATCGTTGATTCCCATCAGGCCGCTGTAGATGCCGAACGCCTGCAGGCCGACGCCCATGCTGTTGACCACTTTGCTCTTTTGCTTGTCGACCCAGCCCGGGACATTCTCGGGCAGACGGATATCGTGCATATCCAGTTTCTGCGCCGCGCGCAGCAGGCGGTCGAGCTTCTGCGCCTGAGTGCCCGATGACTCGTTGAGCAGCGGCGGGGCGCTGACCGAACGGTGCGTGGCGATCTCGAACAGCAACGTGGGGATGGTGTAGTTGCCGACATTGCCGGTCGCCCACATCCGGCTCTCGACATCGACCGGGTTGAGTTGCAGGCCATCAATGAACGATTGCGGCGTGTGACGGAAATTGCAGTTGCCGATGTCCAGCGCTTCGCCGTGGACCGTGGCGTTGAGCTCGTGCAACTCCAGGCGGCTGACGGTGAAGTGGCCGAGGGCGATCGGTCCGTAATACTGGTCGAGGGCGCGCAGTGCCCGTTCGCGCTTTTGCGCGGATCGAGGGGGCGGATCTTGCGCGGCAGAGGCGCCGTTGCTGCGGATGAAGTCGTAGACTTCCTGGTCGGTGGTCGAAAGGTTCGGTGGTTCGACGTCCGAGATTTTTACCGCGTCGTAGCCGAGTTCATCGGCCGGGGAAATGATTTTTGCCATGGAAGCTTCCTTGTTGGGCGTGGGTACAAAACACTGGCCCGGACTTTAGGGAAGCGAGAGGAGGGTCAAGCGATAACTATGTAGTGCATCTGTTTCGGTTGATTACGGTATGAAGCCCCACCCGTGACGCCGCGACCGGGTGGGGCGTTGGTCAGTGTCCGCTCAACAACGAGGCCGCACCGGCGCCACCGAACAGACCGGCGCTGACACGGTTGAACCAGCTCTGGCCCTTGCCCGAGCGCAAATACCGCGCCGCGCCGTGGGCGCCGAGCCCGTAGGCGAGCTTGCAGAGCAAATCCAGCACGGTCCAGGTGGCGATCATCACCAGCAGTTGGGGCAGGAATGGTTGTTCGGCACTGAGGAACTGCGGCAGGAAAGCGGCAAAAAACAGAATGTCCTTGGGGTTGCTGGCGCCCAGCATGAAAGCCCGCCCGAACAACGCGCGAAAGCGTGGCACGGCGGCAGCCTGGGGCACTTCGGCGCCGTGGGAGGGTTGGCGCGATTGCTGCCAGCTCTGCCAGGCGAGGTAGAACAGGTACAGCGCGCCGACGATTTTCAGGGCGCTGAACAGCTGTTCCGACGCCAGCAGCAACGCGCCCAGCCCCAGGGCCGAGGCGCTGAGCAGGCAGATCGAGGCGCTGACGCCACCGAGAAACGCCGGGTATGAACGGCGCAGGCCGTAATTCAGGCTGTTGCTGATCATCAGCAACGACAGCGGCCCCGGGATCAGGATCACCACCAGGGCAGCACCGCTGAACAACAGCCAGGTTTCCAGACTCATTACTTTTGCTCCTTATGCACAAAAGCCTCACCCGACGGGGTGAGGCTGTTTTCGATCCTGTAAGCCTTACAGGAAGATGAACTTGGCGATGAAGATCGCGCAGAGCACCCACAGGCTGACGGAAATCTCCTTGTACTTGCCGGTGCCCGCCTTCAGCGCCACGTAGGTGATGAAGCCCAGGGCGATGCCGTCGGCGACCGAGAAGGTCAGCGGCATCATGATTGCCGTGACGATGGCCGGAATGCTGTCGGTGGCTTCGTCCCATTCGATGTGCGCCATGCCGCCCATCATCAGCATCGCCACGTAGATCAAGGCGCCAGCGGTGGCGTAGGCGGGGATCATGCCGGCCAGCGGGGCGAAGAACATGGCGGCGATGAACAGCAGGCCGACGACCACGGCGGTCAGGCCGGTGCGGCCACCGGCGGCCACGCCAGCGGCACTTTCCACGTAGCTGGTCACCGGCGGCACACCGACCACCGCGCCGAACACGCTGGAGGCGCTGTCGGCCTTCATCGCCCGGGACAGGTTTTCGATGCGACCTTCCGCGTTCACCAGATTGGCACGCTGGGCCACGCCCATCAGGGTGCCGGCGGTGTCGAACATGTGCACGAACAGGAAGGCCAGCACCACGCTGATCATGCTGACGTTGAACACGCCGGCGACGTTCATGGCCATCCAGGTCGGGGCCAGGCTCGGCGGGGCCGACATGATCCCTTCGTAATGCACCACGCCCAGGCCCCAACCGGCCAGCGTCACGGTGATGATGCTGATGAGAATGGCGCCGAACACCTTGTGGTAGCTGAGCACGGCGATCATCAAGAAGCAGATGGCCGCCAGCAGCGGGCCCGGTTCGTGGAACGAGCCGAGTTTGATCAGGGTGGCCGGGCTATCGACGACGATGCCCGCGGTTTTCAGGCCGATCAGCCCCAGGAACAGACCGACACCGGCGCCCATGGCGTGCCGCAGGCTGACCGGGATGCTGTTGAGCAGCCATTCGCGGATCCTGGAAAAGGTCAGGATCATGAACAGCACGCCGGAGACGAACACCGCACCCAGGGCCGTTTCCCAGTTGTAGCCCATGGTGCCGACCACGGTGTAGGTGAAGAACGCATTGAGGCCCATGCCTGGCGCCAGGCCGACGGGCCAGTTGGCGTACAGGCCCATCAACAGGCAACCCAGGGCGGCGGCGATGCAGGTGGCGACGAAGGCGGCGCCGTGGTCGATGCCGGCGTCGGCCATGATGTTGGGGTTGACGAAAATGATGTAGGCCATGGTGATGAAGGTCGTCAGGCCGGCGATCAGCTCGGTCTTCACCGTGGTGCCATGCAAGGAGAGTTTGAAGATGCGCTCCAGCCAGCCATTGCGTAACGGCGGCGAGAGTTCCAGCGTCGGGGCTTCGGATTTGCGGCTTTCCACAGCGGTGACTCCTCAAGAGTTTTATTGTTATTTCCAGGGCCGGACCCATGGGGTGGCAGCAGCCCTTTGAGGTATCTGCGAATTTGTTGACTGCTTGGTCAGGAACTCGCACGCAATGGATTATGCTTTTGTATACAAATAAAGCAAATAATGTTTTTGGTTTTGTCGACGAAATTTATGGCGATAGGGATATAAAAGCTCGCGAGCAGGCTCGCTCCCACAGGAGGAACGGGGTCAACTGTGGGAGCGAGCCTGCTCGCGATGATCTGACAGCCAGCAGAAGGGGCCCGGTAAAAACGCTTACTCCGCCACCCCCTGACTCCTTCCCAACCCCATATTCACCGCCATCCACCCATTCACCGCCGCCTCCCCAGCCTCGGCAAACACCCTCTCCAGCAACTTCACCTGCTCACGCCGCAGCGCCTGTTCGAACTTCGCCCCCTCCACGGTCAGCTCCAGCAGGCGTTTACGCTTGTCGGTCTCGCTGGCGACGCTGTTCACCAGGTTCATCTCCACCAACTGACGCAGGGGAATGTTCAACGCCTGCTTGGTCACGCCCAGCAGCGCCAGCAACTCCTTGACGCTGAGGTTGGGGTAGCGGGCGATGAAAAACACGATGCGCTGGTGCACCCGGCTGAGGCCGCGACGCTCGAGCATTTCATCGGCCTTGGCGGTAAACGCCTGGTAGCCGAAGAAGAACGCTTCCATGGCCTGCTGCTGGGAAGCGGGATTTTTAAGGTCAAGCATGTTGACGTATCCGTTCGGGTTGTCGTAATTTCGGTCAAGCAGTTTGACTCATTTCCCCACGGCCTCGCTACCGGTGACTCCCATGGCATTTTCCGAACGTGTCTCGCGCCTCAAAAGTTCTCTCATCCGTGAAATCCTGGCCGCGGCCCAGCGTCCGGAGGTGATGTCGTTCGCCGGTGGCCTGCCGGCCGAGGCGATGCTGCCCAAGGTCGAGTGGGACGACATGCCCGCGAGCATCGGCCAGTACGGCATGAGCGAAGGCGAGCCGGCGTTGCGCGAAGCCCTGGCGGCGCAGGCGCGGGCGCTGGGGGTGCCGTGCGAGGCCAGCCAGGTTCTGGTGGTCAGCGGTTCGCAGCAGACCCTGGACCTGGCGGCCAAGCTGTACATCGACCAAGGCACCGAGATTCTTCTCGAAGCGCCGACCTACCTGGCCGCGTTGCAGATCTTCCAGTTGTTCGGCGCCGACTGCATCACTGTGCCGCAAGAGGCGGATGGCCCGGACCTGGCGGCCCTGCGCAGTCGCCTGGAAAAACACCGGCCGGCGTTCATCTACCTGATCCCGACGTTCCAGAACCCGTCGGCGGTGCGCTACAGCGAGGCCAAGCGCGATGCGGTCGCAGCGCTGCTGGATGAATTCGGCGTGACCCTGATCGAAGACGAGCCGTATCGCGAGCTGACCTTCGATGGTGGCAACGCCACACCGATCGTCAGTCGCTTGCACAAAGCCAGCTGGATCTACACTGGCACCGTGTCGAAAACCTTGTTGCCGGGGCTGCGGGTGGGTTACCTGATCGCCAGCCCGGACCTGTTACCGCACCTGCTCAAGCTCAAGCAATCGGCCGACCTGCACACCAATCGCCTCGGCCAGTGGCAGGCGCTGCAATGGATCGGCTCGGAAAAATACCAGCAGCACTTGAGTGAGCTTCGGGATTTTTACCGGGTGCGGCGGGATACGTTCGAAAGGGCGCTGCAAGAGCATTTCGCTGACCTGGCCGAGTGGCAGGTGCCCCAGGGCGGGCTGTTTTTCTGGCTGACGCTCAAGCAGCCGCTGGATACGCGCACCTTGCTCAACGCGGCACTGGCGGCGGATGTGGCGTTCATGCCGGGCGAACCGTTTTTCCCTGAGCCGGATCGGCATCTTGGGTATTTGCGGCTGAACTTCAGCCATATCGAACCGGCGCGGTTGGGGGAGGGGCTCAAGCGGTTGGCAGCGGTGGTGCGGCAGGCGCAGGCGGCTGAGGCGGCCTGAGGATTTGTAGCGGCTGTGTTGGCCTCATCGCGAGCAGGCTCGCTCCCACAGTTTGGACGGTGTTCCCCTGTGGGAGCGAGCCTGCTCGCGATGACTGACTTCAATTCACTGCAAAAATCTCAGACCGCAGCAAACCGCTTATCCAGATAATCAATGATCACCTTGGACTCATACATCCAGGTGGTCTGCCCGTTCTCTTCGATGCGCAGGCACGGCACCTTGATCTTGCCGCCCTGTTCCAGCAGCGTCTGGCGATCCTGTTCGTTGTTCTTCGCGTCACGCAGGGCCACCGGCACGTTCAGGCGGCGCAGGGTGCGGCGGGTTTTCACGCAGAACGGGCAGGCGTGGAACTGGTACAGGGTCAGGTCCTTGGCGGCCGCTTCGACCTGGGCTTGGGCGGCAGCAGGGCGCTGCTTCTTGCCGGGACGGGTGATGAAGTCGATGAAGATGATCAGTTGGCCGAGGCCGACACGAAGTGCTTTGACGAACACGAGACAAGCCTCACGAGGGCAAAAGAAGGCGCGCAGCTTACCTGATTTTTCGGCGGCGAAAAAAAACCGGCGATGAACGCCGGTTTTCCTGTGCGGGCGAATTACTTGATCAGGCTGAGGAATTCGCTGCGGGTGGCCGCGTTTTCGCGGAACTCACCGAGCATCACCGAAGTGATCATCGACGAGTTCTGCTTCTCGACACCGCGCATCATCATGCACATGTGCTTGGCCTCGATCACCACCGCAACGCCCAGGGCGCCGGTGACCTGCTGGACCGCATCGGCGATCTGGCGGCTGAGGTTTTCCTGGATCTGCAGGCGGCGGGCGTACATGTCGACGATCCGCGCGACCTTGGACAGGCCCAGCACCTTGCCACTCGGGATGTAGGCGACGTGGGCCTTGCCGATGAAGGGCAGCAAGTGGTGTTCGCACAACGAGTACAGCTCGATGTCTTTGACCAGCACCATTTCGCTGTTGTCGGAGCTGAACAAGGCACCGTTGGTGACTTCTTCCAGTGTCTGCTCATAACCGCGGCAGAGGTACTGCATGGCTTTGGCGGCACGCTTCGGTGTGTCGAGCAGGCCCTCGCGGGAGACGTCCTCGCCGAGTTGGCCGAGGATCGCGGTGTAATTCTGTTCCAGGGACATGAAACTACCTGTGGGATTTTACGCAAAGGGCAAGGGTACGGCGGCAAACACGGCGCTGCAAGCGTGTCGCAACGGGATTATTCGTCGCGACCCTCCATCATGGTGCGTTTGAGCATCACGTACAGCGCTCCGGCACCGCCATGTTTCGCCTGGCAGGAGGTGAAACCAAGCACCTGCGGATGCTGACGCAGCCAGGTGTTGACGTGACTTTTGATCATCGGCCGCTTGCCGTCCAGGCGCACGGCCTTGCCGTGGGTGACGCGCACGCAACGGACTTCCAGCTGGGTCGCTTCGGCGAGGAATGCCCAGAGGGTTTCCCGGGCTTTTTCCACGCTCATGCCGTGCAGGTCGAGGCTGCCTTCGAACGGGATCTGGCCGATCTTGAGCTTGCGCATCTGGCTTTCCTGCACACCGTCGCGCGCCCACATCAGCTCGTCTTCCGGGCCGACGTCGATCACGAACTGGTCGGACAGGCCGTCAACCTGGGTGGCATCGGTGCGCACGGTGGCGGCCTGGCGCAGCTTGGCGATCTGTGCGCGGTCAGCCTTGGGTTTGCCGGTGTCGGCGCGGTCGTGCTTGATCGGCTTGACGCCTTGGATGGCACTTTTGAACAGGGAAAAATCGTCGTCTTGCATGTCAGCCTCCGCGAAGGGCGGCCAGTTTACCCAAGTCCAGACATGACCGATAACAATTGCGGCCTGCCGTAATGCCAGGCCGTCATTTTCAATCGTGTTTTTTCATCAGGTGCGGCGACATGTTCAGCTCGCGGGACTGGCGCGCACGGCGACGGCAGCGACGCCACAGCCACACGCCCAGGTAAAGTACGAACAGGCCAACGGCCAGGATGATGGCCGAGCCCAGTGGGCTGGCATTCAGTTCGCCCAGTGCGGGCGGGCGCCCGAGCAGGCTGGCGGCCCCGGCCATGGCCAGCAGGACCCCGCAGGTTGCCAGCAGTGCAGCGAAGGCTGCACCTATTCTAAATCGCCAGTTGCTTTGGCCTTTGGGCCGCAAGCGGCGAGCGTCAAATCCATCGGATAGCTTCATTCCGACCTTCCTCAATGGGTATCGGCCCTTCGACCGGAAGTTGACCGGGATGTTCCTGAGGCTATGACAATTACGGCTAACGGGCGGCTTTAGCGGATGAGCGGCGGCATAAACCGCTCATCGTGCGGCGATCAGATCAGATCGCGGGTCAGGGCGAGGGTGGCGAAGTTGTCGGCCATGATCGCCATTTCGGTCTGTTGAACGTGGTCGGCGCTCAACACGCCGCCCTTGTAGGGCAAATCGCGGGTAGCACAGGCGTCTTCAACCAGGGTGCAGCGAAAACCCAGGTTCTTCGCGGCGCGCACGGTGGTGCTGACACTGGAGTGGCTCATGAATCCACACACGATCAGGTCGAGGGAACCCAGGTTCTGCAGGCGTTCGAGCAGTTCGGTGCCGTGGAATGCGCTCGGCAGCAACTTGCCGATGATGGTCTCGTCGGCCTGCGGCTCCAGGCCGGGGATGAACTCACCGCGCTCGCCCTGCGGGTCGAACAGCCCGCCGACGGTGCCAAGGTGGCGCACATGCACAATGGGGCGGCCGGCAGCGCGGGCCGCGGTCACCAGTTGCTTGATGTTCGCGACGGCAGCATCCATGCCGCTCAGGGCCAGCGGGCCGCTGAGGTACTCTTTCTGGGCATCGATGATCACAAGCGTCGCATGACTCAGATTGGCGGCGGCATAACCGCGGCCACTGAGTTGAAACATCGTTTTTGGAACGGACATTCTGGGGCTCCTTCGGGTGGGGCTTTTGCGACATTGTCCTCTGGCTGAGCGTTTCTGTGAATCGCTACCAACGCAGGGGCCGTCGTTGCTGGCTTACAGCGTTGTCAAGATCCTCGTTTTGTTCAATAGCCAGCACAAAAAATGGAGAAGTCCTACGTCGATGCCGAAGTTTTTCCTGCGTCGTCGTCGCGCGTTTTGGCTGTTAGAATCGCCTGTCGTTTTTTCTGGAGTTTGCCGCTGTGATCACTTCCCGACTTCGTACCCTGCGTGACCATATCCGTTGGGCCGTCAGCCGCTTCCATGGGGAGGATCTGTTTTTCGGCCATGGCACCGACAACGCGTGGGACGAAGCGCGCCAACTGGTGTTGGGGGCCTTGCACCTGCCGTGGGAAATTTCCGATGCCTACCTCGACTGCAATCTCGAGGACGATGAGCTGGTGCGCCTGCAACGCATGCTCAAGCGCCGCATCGAAGAGCGTATTCCTACCGCTTACCTGCTCGGCGAGGCCTGGTTCTGCGGCCTGCCGTTCATTGTCGACGAGCGCGTGCTGATCCCGCGTTCCCCGATCGGCGAGCTGATCGAAAAGCAGTTCAGCCCCTGGCTGGGCGCGGAACCTGCGCGCATCCTCGACCTGTGCACCGGCTCCGGCTGCATCGGCATCGCCTGCGCCTACGAGTTCCAGGACGCCGAAGTGGTGCTGGGCGACCTGTCGTTCGAAGCGCTGGAAGTGGCCAACCGCAACATCGAACGCCATGGCGTCGAGGAGCGGGTGTACACGGTCCAGGGCGATGGCTTCGATGGTTTGCCAGGGCAACGTTTCGACCTGATCGTGTCGAACCCGCCCTACGTCGATGCGGAAGATTTCGCCGACATGCCCCAGGAATACCAACACGAACCGGCACTGGGCCTGGCGTGTGGCGATGACGGCCTGAACCTGGTGCGGCGCATGCTGGCCGAGGCCGGGGAACACCTGACCGAGAAGGGCTTGCTGATTGTCGAAGTGGGCAACAGCCAGGTGCACGTCGAAGCGCTGTACCCGGAAGTCGACTTCGCCTGGCTCGATTTCCAGCGCGGCGGGCATGGCGTGTTCATGTTGACGGCACAACAGTGCCGGGAGCATCAGGCCCTGTTCGCTTCGCGCGTTTGACCTCTGTGGGAGCGAGCCTGCTCGCGATGGCGGCCTGTCGGTGTACATATCCATTCTGCCGTAACGGCCGCTAATGGTTCCGCCCTTACGGCGGGTGACTTTGGGGCGACAAAGTAACCAAAACGCTTGGCCCCTGACGTACGGCCCTTCGCTGACGCTCAGGGTTCCCTCGTTCCGGCCCTGCTCCGTGGGCCCGCCGCCATCGGCCATCCTTGGCCGAGGGCGGCTAACCCGGCATCCATGCCGGATTGCCCACTACGCAGAACCTCCACTCGGCCTTCCGACGGGGCAATCTGCGTCGCCTGTGGGATCGCGGCTTTTCTTTCTGTAGGAGCGAGCTTGCTCGCGATGGTCGTCAACAGTGACGCGGGCTGTCTGGATGCCTGCGGTGTCTGGGCTACCATCGCGAGCAAGCTCGCTCCTACAGGGGGTCGTGCTCGGCTTTTGATTTTGATCTTCTGTGGGGGCGAGCTTGCTCGCGATGGTCGTCAACAGTGACGCGGGCTGTCTGGATGCCTGCGGTGTCTGGGCTACCATCGCGAGCAAGCTCGCTCCTACAGGGGGTCGTGCTCGGCTTTTGATTTTGATCTTCTGTGGGGGCGAGCCTGCTCGCGATGGTCGTGAACGATGACGCGGGCTGTCTGGGAGCCTGCGGTGTCTGGGCTACCATCGCGAGCAAGCTCGCTCCTACAGGGGGTCGTGCTCGGCTTTTGATCTTGATCTTTTGTGGGAGCGGGCTTGCTCGCGATGGTCGTTAACGATGACGCGGGCTGTCTGGATGCCTGCGGTGTCTGGGCTACCATCGCGAGCAAGCTCGCTCCTACAGGGGGGCGTGCTCGGCTTTTGATCTTGATCTTTTGTGGGAGCGGGCTTGCTCGCGATGGTCGTTAACGATGACGCGGGCTGTCTGGATGCCTGCGGTGTCTGGGCTACCATCGCGAGCAGGCTCGCTCCCACAGGGGAAGGGCGTTGTGCTTTTGATCTTGAGCTTCTGACCGAGAATTACCAGGCGACGAAGATTGCCCCGTCGGAAGGCCGAGTGGAGGTTCTGCGTAGTGGGCAACCCGGCATGGATGCCGGGTTAGCCGCCCTCGGCCAAGGATGGCCGATGGCGGCGGGCCCACGGAGCGGGACCGGAGCGAGGGAACCCTGAGCGTCAGCGAAGGGCCGTACGTCAGGGGCCGGGCGTTTTGGTTACTTTGGCGCGACAAAGTAACCCGCCGTAAGGGCGGAACCTTGAGTGGCCGTTACCGCAGAAACGGATATGTACACCCGTAAGGTCGCCATCGCGGGCAAGCCCGCTCCCACAGAGTCACCCGCCGTAAGGGCGGAACCCTAAGCGGCGGTTACCGCAGGAATGGATATGTACATCCGTAAAGACGCCATCGCGGGCAAGCCCGCTCCTACAGAGTAATCCGCCGTAAGGGCGGAACCTTAGGCGGCCGTTACCGCAAGAATGGATATGTACACCTGCAGGCCGCCAGCGCGAGCCTCAACGATGCGTAGCAATCCAGATCAACAACCCCGCCTGAAACACCGCAAACGCCACCAGGCAAGTAATGGTAAAACGCAGCCCAGCGTCCTCACGCTTGTACTTGCTGACCTTTTCCTCATGCTTGCGAAGCTTCACTTCCTGCTCGGCCAGGTTCTGCTCGGCCTGCTGGAGCATCTGCGCGGCTTCGAGGATTTCCACCTGTTGCAGTTTTTCCGTGTTCCAGTCCGTCAGCAGGTCGCCGATCCGCGCGGCCTTGACGCTGCCCTTGAGATGTTGGGCATCGGCATACACCACGTCAAAGCCATGCATGCGCAGAAAATGATCGCGGCGCAGGCGGGTGTCTTCGTTGAGGGCGTCCTTGTTATTCAGGTCGGTGCCGTCGAAGGTGTACGTCGGCCAGCGCTTTTTCGCCCAACTGATGCCCTGGGCGGCCAGATAGCGGCCGATACCCCGGTTCATCGGCTCGATCTGCAGGCTCTCCGGTTCGAAATGCACGCGCTTTTCGGCGTGATCGACCCACACGTCCAGATGATTCTGTTCCTTGCGCACACGCTGGCCGGGCAGGGAGATGGTCATGCGCAGCAGGCTGTGCTTCTTGTCATTGCGCTCGGCGTAGCCGAACTCGACGAAGCGCAGTGGCCGCCCGCCGGTGTTGCGGTCGGTCTGCAACGGCGCCAGGCGGAGCATCTTGTGGTGCTCGACGTGGACGTCTGCCCAGGGCAGCTCGACCGCTGGCGGTGCTTCTTTTTCAGCGGTGGTGTCGGGTGAAGTCTGGGTATCGGTCATAACGGCGAGATCCTGTCCAAGCTCAGCATGTCGCCCGCACGTGCGCTGGCGACAAAGGCTTATCGGCCGTTTTCCCAAGTACTGGAGGGCAAAAAGCGCTTAACGGGTGCGAAGTCCGTCAATAAATCCAAGGATTCGTGTTCCGAGTTCGGCGGCCAGGGGCAAATTCGGGTCTTTGTAGGACGCCAATTGCCGTTTGACGTCGTTGGGCACGATGCGCATGACGTGGTTCATGCCCTCGATCAGCGCCAGTTCGGCATCCGGTTTGGCAGCCTTGAGTTGCCGCGCATCCTCGACACTGACCTGGATGTCGTTGCTACCCTGGATGATCAGCGCCGGCATCTTCAGTCGGGCGAACGCGGCGGCCGGGTCCTGGCGGAACAGCGAAATCAGGTACGGCTGCACGCTCGGGCGAAAAATCACCTGTAGCGGCGCGGGAACGTTGGCGTCGGTTTTCCCGGCCTTGAGGCTGTCGATCAGTTCATTGCTGCGTTGCATCAGCGCCGGCGGCAGGCTGCGGGCCAGTTGCTGGCGCAACAGCTGATCGACCGGGCGGGCGGTGCCGGACATGGAAATGACCGCGGCGGCGTCGACGCTCGGCGCCGCGAGGCTGGCAATCAACGCGCCTTCGCTGTGCCCCAGCAGGATCAACGGACCGAAACGCGGATCGCTCTTGAGTTTGCGTCCCCAGGCTTCGGCGTCCGCCACGTAGGCCTCCACCGACAGGTTGCGCTCGTCGGGCGTGGCCGCGAGGCTCGCCGCGACGCCGCGCTTGTCGTAACGCACGCTGGCGATGTTGTGTTTGGCCAGCACCCAGGCCAGGCGCTTGAGGCTGTCGTTGCGCCCGCCGTCGGGGTTGTTGCCGTCGCGGTCGGTAGGACCGGAGCCGGAAATGATCAGGACAACAGGCACCGGTTTGTCGGATTTTGGCAGCAGCAGGGAGCCGAACAGTTCCCCGGTGCCGGTGTCCAGGCTGATCGGTCGTTGCAGCACGGTGGCCTGCACAAAACCGCTGAAAAGGGTAAGACTCAAGACTAAAGCTCGCAGCATCATGACGCCATCATTCACAAGGATCCCGGTTGGACTGGCGGGCCTGCAGAAGGTTCGAGGATGAACTACTCGGGGAGCCTGCGTATACTGGCGCGCATTACGTATTTGGGTTCGATTTCACGGAGCGTCCTGATGTCCGGCAATACCTACGGCAAGCTGTTCACTGTCACCACCGCAGGCGAGAGCCATGGGCCGGCGTTGGTCGCCATTGTCGACGGCTGCCCGCCGGGGCTTGAAATTTCCCTGGAGGATCTGCAGCGCGACCTTGATCGCCGCAAGCCCGGCACCAGCCGTCACACCACCCAGCGCCAAGAAGCCGACGAAGTCGAGATCCTCTCGGGCGTGTTCGAAGGCCGCACCACCGGGTGCGCCATTGGCCTGTTGATTCGCAACACCGACCAGAAGTCCAAGGACTACTCGGCGATCAAGGACCTGTTCCGCCCGGCCCACGCCGACTACACCTACCACCACAAATACGGCGAGCGCGATTATCGCGGCGGCGGACGCAGCTCGGCGCGCGAAACCGCCATGCGCGTGGCGGCGGGGGCGATTGCCAAGAAATTCCTGGCGTCCCAGGGCATCGTCATTCGCGGCTACATGAGCCAGCTCGGCCCGATCGAAATCCCGTTCAAGACCTGGGACTCGGTCGAGCAGAACGCTTTCTTCAGCCCCGACCCGGACAAGGTGCCGGAGCTGGAAGCCTATATGGACCAACTGCGTCGCGACCAGGATTCGGTGGGCGCCAAGATCACCGTGGTCGCCGAAGGCGTGATGCCGGGCCTGGGCGAGCCGATCTTCGACCGTCTCGACGCCGAGCTGGCCCATGCGCTGATGAGCATCAACGCGGTCAAGGGCGTGGAAATCGGCGCCGGTTTCGCCAGCGTTGCCCAGCGTGGCACCGAGCACCGCGATGAGCTGACGCCGGAAGGTTTCCTCAGCAACAACGCCGGCGGCATCCTCGGCGGCATCTCGTCCGGTCAGCCAATCGTGGCGCACATCGCCCTGAAGCCGACCTCAAGCATCACCACCCCGGGCCGTTCGATCGACATCCATGGCAACCCGGTGGACGTGATCACCAAGGGTCGCCACGATCCGTGCGTGGGTATCCGCGCCACGCCAATCGCCGAAGCGATGATGGCCATCGTGCTGATGGATCACCTGCTGCGCCACCGTGGGCAGAACGCCGACGTACGCGTCAGCACGCCGGTGCTGGGTCAGCTTTGAGCCAAGCCCTGCAAGTCGCCACGGTCTGATGGCCGTGGCGCTCCCGTACTGGCGGCTTTCCAGTTTCTATCTGTTCTATTTCGCCTTGCTTGGCTCGACGGCGCCGTTTCTGGCGCTGTACTTCCATCACCTGGGATTCAGCGCCGCGCGCATTGGCGAGCTGGTGGCCATTCCCATGCTGATGCGTTGCGTGGCGCCGAACCTCTGGGGCTGGCTCGGTGACTACACCGGTCGGCGCCTGGCCATCGTACGCTTCGGGGCGATCTGTACCCTGCTGACGTTTTCGCTGATCTTCGTCAGCAAAAGCTACGCCTGGCTGGCGATGGTCATGGCCCTGCACGCGTTCTTCTGGCACGCGGTGTTGCCACAGTTCGAAGTCATCACCCTGGCGCATTTGCAGGGCCAGGCCCAGCGCTACAGCCAGATCCGCCTGTGGGGCTCGATCGGTTTCATCATCACCGTGGTTGCGCTGGGGCGGCTGTTCGAATGGCTGAGCCTGGACATCTACCCGGTGGCGCTGGTGACCATCATGGCCGGTATCGTGCTCAGCAGCCTGTGGGTGCCCAATGCCCAGCCGGCCCAGGGCGAGCGCCTGGCCGGCGACGGTTTTCTCAAGCAGTTGCGCAGCCCTGGCGTGTTGGCGTTCTACGCGTGCGTGGCGCTGATGCAGATGAGCCACGGCCCGTATTACACGTTCCTTACCCTGCACCTGGAACAGCTCGGTTACAGCCGAGGCCTGATCGGTATGCTCTGGGCACTGGGGGTGGTCGCCGAAGTGCTGGTGTTCATGGCCATGAGCAAAATCCTGGCGCGGTTTTCCGTGCGCCGGGTGCTGCTGGCCAGTTTCCTGCTGGCGGCGCTGCGCTGGCTGTTGCTGGGTTCGCTGGCCGAGTTCGTCGGCGTGCTGCTGTTTGCCCAGGTGCTGCACGCGGCGACGTTCGGCAGCTTTCACGCCGCTGCCATCCACTTCGTGCAACGTAGTTTCGGCGCGCGCCAGCAAGGGCAGGGCCAGGCATTGTATGCCGCCCTGGCCGGTACCGGCGGCGCATTGGGCGCCCTGTATTCCGGTTACAGCTGGAACGCCCTGGGCGCCGCATGGACCTTTAGTATTGCCAGTCTCGCAGCGTTCGCCGCTGCCGTTATCATTGCCACACGTATGCAAGAGGACAGGCCATGAGCCTTACCCGTGAACACCTCGCCCAGGAAATCATCGATGCCGGGCGTTTTCTGTATGGCCGCGGCTGGTCGCCGGCCACCAGCAGCAATTATTCGGCGCGCCTGTCGCCGACCCAGGCGCTGTTGACCGTCTCCGGCAAGCACAAGGGCCAGTTGGGCCCGGACGATGTGCTGGCCACGGACCTGTCCGGCAACAGCCTGGAGCCGGGCAAGAAACCGTCCGCCGAAACCCTGCTGCATACCCAGCTCTACAGCTGGCGCGCGGAAATCGGCGCGGTGCTGCACACCCATTCGGTCAACGCCACGGTGCTGTCGCGCCTGACGCCGCAGGACTTCATCGAATTCGAAGACTACGAACTGCAAAAGGCTTTCAGTGGGGTCACCACCCATGAATCGCGGGTGCGCGTGCCGATTTTCGACAACGACCAGGACATTGCGCGCCTGGCCGCCAAGGTGCAGCCTTGGCTCGACGCCCACCCCGATTGCGCCGGTTACCTGATCCGCGGCCACGGCCTCTACACCTGGGGCGCGCGTATGAGCGATGCACTGCGGCAGATCGAGGCCTTCGAATTTTTGTTCGAGTGCGAGTTGAAAACCCGAGCGGTGCTAAACCGCCAAGCCTGAACCGTTAAGGAGTTGCCCTGATGAGCAGCCTGTCCGTTTACCACGTCTCAAGCCCTGACATTCCGAACAAGGTGCTGACCCATTTCGAAGACATCGCCTCGACCCTGGCCGAGCAGGGCGTGCGTTTCGACCGCTGGCAAGCCGCGGCGAAAATCCAGCCGGGCGCCAGCCAGGAAGAGGTGATCGCCGCCTATAAAGAGCAGATCGACAAGCTGATGACCGAACGCGGTTACATCACCGTCGATGTGATCAGCCTCAACAGCGATCACCCGCAAAAGGCCGAACTGCGCGCCAAGTTTCTCGACGAACACCGCCATGGCGAAGACGAAGTCAGGTTTTTCGTCGCCGGGCGTGGTCTGTTCACCCTGCATCTGGGTGATTACGTGTACGCCGTGTTGTGCGAAAAGAACGACCTGATCTCGGTACCGGCCGGCACTCCGCACTGGTTCGACATGGGCGAGAACCCGCATTTCGTGGCGATCCGCCTGTTCAACAACCCCGAAGGCTGGGTGGCCAACTTCACCGGCGACGACATCGCCAGCCACTTCCCGCGTCTCGAGGACTGAGTCGATGCCGATCAAAGCCATCCTCACCGACATCGAAGGCACCACCAGCGCGGTGAGTTTTGTCTTCGACGTGCTGTTTCCCTACGCCGCCCGCCATCTGCCGGGGTTCGTCCGTCAGCACGCCACGCGCGCCGACGTCGCCGAGCAACTGGACGCCGTGCGCCTGGACAGCGCCGAGCCGGGCGCGGATGTCGAGCGGGTCATCGAGATCCTGCTGGGCTGGATCGCCGAAGACCGCAAGGCCACACCACTCAAGGCGTTGCAGGGCATGGTCTGGGAGCAGGGTTATCAGGCCGGGCAGTTGAAAGGCCACGTCTACCCGGATGCCGTTCAGGCGTTGCAGGATTGGCATCGCCAGGGCTTGCAGTTGTATGTGTATTCGTCAGGGTCGATCCAGGCGCAGAAGCTGATCTTCGGCTGCTCGGAGGCGGGGGATCTGTCGGGGCTGTTCAACGGCTACTTCGACACCACGTCAGGGCCCAAGCGTGAGGCGCAGTCCTATCAGCGCATCACCCAGGCCATTGGCCTGCACGCGGAGGAAATCCTGTTCCTGTCGGACATCGTCCAGGAGCTGGAAGCGGCACACCAGGCGGGCATGAAAACCTGCGGCCTGGCGCGAGAGGGTGGTGAACTGGAGGGGCATGTGACGGTGGAGAGTTTCGCTCACATTGAGCCTGAGGCGTTCTAACCCTCGGCCCCTAACCCAGAACCCCTGTAGGAGCGAGCTTGCTCGCGATGGACTTGAACGATAACGCATGCCGGACTGAATCCCCGCGTCGTCTGGTCGTCCATCGCGAGCAAGCTCGCTCCTACAGGTGACAGGTTAACTCGGGGTTGCGATCAAGCCGAATGATAAGTCGGCAACGCAAACCGCTGCTGGCTCTGCAGCATGGAAATCTGCGGCAGTTCGCTGGCCTGTTCGGCCAAGTCGCGGCGGATGGCGCTGATCACCCACGACAGTTGATCACCGGCATGCAATTGCTGGTACGAGATCGAGCGCTTGAATACCCGGCCTTCACTGCTGCGCAAGGTCAGCAGGATGCCACCGTCGGGACGAGGCAGGGTGGTGACTTCGAAGTTGGAGAACAGCGACGAAAATTTTTCCTGGATCAGGCTCATGTCTATTGGCTCCTTGGCTCTTGATTGGCAAGCATGTCCAGGGAGTTGCAGCGTTTGTGCCAGCATTCGCTATTTATAATTCTCCTTATAAATCAATTATTTAATTTTTTTAGCCATTTTTGCTTTCGTGCAATCTGCATGAACGGCCATCGTGCATCCTGCATTTTGCGTGATGAGCGTCGCTTGCACGGAACCATTTGAACCTTTGATGTTCACGTCGGCGGCACCCGCGTTTGCGGATACAAAACATTGCAAAAACCGCGTGTACAGCGCCAGAACCGTTGACGTATTTTCGGGCTCAATCACCGTTGACCGACTATAAGAAGATCGAACGGGAGCCTGCATGCGCGACACCACGAACGACACGATCACCTGGAGCATGATGCTCCGCAAACTGCCTGCGATTGCCAAAGCCATACCCAGAGTGGTGAGGGGCATGCAGGCGGCGAACGTCAAGGACCCGACCCAGACGTGTGGCCTGGGCTGGAGTTTCGAGCAGGCAACCCTGCGCAACCCCGATGGCCCGGCCCTGCTGCAAGGGGAAGTGGTGCTCAGCTACCGGCAGGTCAACCAGTGGGCCAATCGCATTGCCCATCATCTGATCGCCCAGGGCATCGGCAAGGGCGATGTGGTGGCGGTGTTCATCGACAACCGCCCGGAATTGCTGGTGACGATCCTCGCGGTGGCCAAGGTCGGCGCGGTCAGTGCTTTGCTCAACACCGCGCAAACCCGCGACACCCTGCTGCACAGCCTGAACCTGGTGGCGCCGGTGGCGATCATCGTCGGCGAAGAACTGCTGCCGGCGTATTCGGCGGTTCGTCCGCAGCTGGCGATTGAGGCGCAACGGACCTGGTTCGTCGCCGACCAGGACACTTCGCGCCAGCCCGGCATTGCCCCGGACGGCTTCATCAACCTCATGAGTGCGGCGCTCGACGAGCCAGAGGGTAACCCCGCCAGCAGCCAGCAGGTGTTTTTCGACGATCCCTGTTTTTACATCTACACCTCGGGCACCACCGGCCTGCCCAAGGCCGGAGTGTTCAAGCATGGCCGCTGGATGCGCAGCTCCGCGAGTTTCGGCCAGATCGCCCTGGACATGCGCCCCGACGACATCCTCTATTGCACCTTGCCGCTGTACCACGCCACCGGGCTTTGCGTGTGCTGGGGCTCGGCGGTCAGCGGGGCGTCGGGGTTCGCCATCCGCCGCAAGTTCAGCGCCAGCCAGTTCTGGGGGGACGTGCGGGCCTACCGGGCGACCACCATCGGCTACGTCGGCGAATTGTGTCGCTACCTGGTCGACCAGCCGGCCTGTGCCGACGACAATCGCCACGGCGTGACGCGGATGATCGGCAACGGCCTGCGCCCCGGCGCGTGGCATGAGTTCAAGACGCGCTTTGGCGTGCGGCACATCTGCGAGTTGTACGCTGCCAGCGACGGCAACATCGGTTTCACCAACGTGCTCAACTTCGACAACACCGTGGGTTTTTCGCTGATGTCCTGGGAACTGGCTGCCTATGACCACGACAGTGGCTTGCCGCTGCGCGATGCCACGGGTTTCATGCGCAAGGTGTCCAAGGGTGAGCGCGGGCTGTTGCTGGCGAAGATCGACGACAAGGCGCCGCTGGACGGTTACACCGACCCGCAGAAGACCGAGAAAGTCGTGCTGCACGACGTGTTCGAGAAGGGCGACCGCTACTTCAACACCGGCGACCTGTTGCGCAACATCGGGTTTGGCCATGCCCAGTTCGTCGACCGCCTGGGCGATACCTATCGCTGGAAGGGCGAAAACGTGTCCACCACCGAGGTCGAGAACATTCTGTTGCAACACCCGAACATCTGCGAAGCCGTGGCCTATGGCGTGGAAGTGCATAACACCAACGGGCGCGCGGGCATGGCGGCGATCACTCCCGCCGAGTCCCTGGCGACCCTGGATTTCAGCGAGCTGCTGGCCTTTACCCGCGAACGCATGCCGGCCTACGCGGTGCCGCTGTTTCTGCGGGTGAAGGTGAAAATGGAAACCACCGGCACGTTCAAATACCAGAAGACCCGGCTCAAGGATGAAGCCTTCGACCCGGGCAAAACCGGCGACGACCCGATCTATGCCTGGCTGCCGGGCAGCGACACCTATGTGCAGGTCACCGAACAGTTGCTGGCGCAGATTCACGGCGGGCACTTCCGTTATTGACGGCGGCTATGGCGCGACTTGAGAAAAAACAAGTGACAGGCCTGGGGGCTCTCGGGAAACTGTCGGCTTTGCGAATAACTGTGAATGGAGTTTCCAATGTCCGACCAAGGCCGCCAGATGACCCCGGAAGAAGCCGCCGAATTTGCCGAGCAGGTCTTCAACAAGGCACGCGAAGGGGATGCGGCGATGATGGCCGCGCTGCTGAGCAAAGGCCTGCCCGCCAACCTGCGCAACCACAAGGGCGACACCCTGCTGATGCTTGCCGCCTACCATGGCCATGTCGACACGGTGAAAGTGTTGCTCGAACACAAGGCCGATCCGGAAATTCGCAACGACAACGGCCAAAGCCCGATTGCCGGCGCCGCGTTCAAGGGTGACCTGGCGGTGGTCACGGCGCTGGTGGAGGGGGGCGCGCAGGTAGAAGGCTCGTCGTTCGACGGCCGCACGGCACTGATGATGGCGGCGATGTTCAACCGCGTGGCAATCGTCGACTACCTGATCAGCAAAGGCGCTGACCCCAAGGCCAAGGACGCCAACGGCGTGTCGGCGCTGGACGCGGCGAAAACCATGGGCGCGGTCGATACCACGGCGCAATTGCAGAAGTTGTTGGGCTGATTCTGTTTCTAAAAGTCAGTGAGCAACTTTTGTGGGAGCGGGCTTGCTCGCGAAGGCGGTGTGTCAGTTTACAAATGTGCTGACTGACACACCGCCTTCGCGAGCAAGCCCGCTCCCACAGTTCTTCAGCCCCACGACTCAGTAAACCCAAACCTCAACCCGCCGATTTTTGATCCGCCCTTCATCGGCGCTGTTCGCCGCCACCGGCATCTCGGCGCCGAACCCGCGAATCTCGCGGAACACCACGCCGTTTTTCACCAGTTCGCGGCGCACCGCCATGGCCCGCAGTTTTGACAGCAGGTCGGCGCGGGCCGGGTCGCTCTTGGCATCGCCAAAGCCTACCAGCGTGACCAGGCGCTCGGTCTTGCCGTGCTGGCGCAGGTAATCGAGCACCCGCGTCAGGTCCTGCAAGGCCTTGTTGTCCAGGCTGGCGCTGCCTTCTTCGAAGCGAAAGTTCACGCTCAGGCGCTGGGCGTGGCGGCTGATCGCCTGATAACCCTCGGGCATCAGCGCGTTCGGTGCGACGCTCATGGCCTGCACGGTCTGGGCAATGAAACCGTTGTCGGCGACGATCGCCTGGCCCTTGGCGCTCTGGGCGAAGGTCACCAGGGCTTCGGCCCAGGGGTTCTTGCCGTTGGGCGGCAGGTACAGGAACAGCCGGCGCGAGAGGGGGTAGTCCTCGGTGGCAATCAGGCTGCTGAGCGGCATCATGGCCTGGGACTGGCCATCGACAATGGCCACAGCCTTGGCCTTGCGCACGTACGGCAGGCCGATGAAACCGATGCCCTGCGGGTCGAGGCTGACCGCGTCGGACAATTGCTCGCTGGACTCGAAGCGTTTGGCTGCGCCGCCCAGGCTCTTGCCGCGACGGCTGAGCACCAGTTCCTTGAAGGTGTCGTAGGTGCCCGACTGATCATCGCGGGCGTACAGGTGGATCGGTCCGCCGTGGCCGCCGAGTTCTTCCCAGGTTTTTGCCTCGCCGCTGAAGATCCGCGCCAGTTGCTCGGTGTTGAGTTGCGTCAGCGGGTTTTGCGGATGAAGGATGATGGCCAGGCCGTCGATGGCGATCACCTGCTCGGCGCCGGGGCTCTTGAGGTCGCCACGGGAGGCGAGGGCCAGCACTTCGCTGTCCTTGATCGGGCGTGATGAGGCGGCGAGGTCCGCCGTGGCGTTTTTCAGCGCGGCGAACCCGGTGCTCGAACCGTGTGCGGCAATTTCCACCTCGACCCGCTGCCCCTGCAGCGTTTCGCCGACCACGCGCAGTTCGTTGGCGGTGTCCGGTGCTTCGCTGTGCACCTTGAGCAAGCCTTGCTCGCGCATCAGCCCTTCAACCAGCGCCGGGCCCAATGCCGCACCGATGGTATTGGAACCCTGGATGCGCAGCGCCGGGCCTTGCGGGGGAATCGGCAAGTCCGCAGCCTGCGCGGTCACCGCGCAGAGCATCAACAGGCAAAAAAAGCGCAGCGACATGCCGGCACCTTGATAAAAGGAAAGAGCCGGGAGATTAAGTCAGTAATGTTTCGGGCAGATGACGGTTGGGTTTACACAGCACCTGTGGGAGCGGGCTTGCTCGCGATTGCGGAGTGTCAGTTGGCACAGCTATCAACTGAAACACCGCCATCGCGGGCAAGCCCGCTCCCACAGGTACGGCGTGATCCCTGTAGGAGCGAGCTTGCTCGCGATGGTAGCAAGGACACCGCAGGGCATCAGACAGCCCGCGTCATCGTTAACGAGCATCGCGAGCAAGCTCGCTCCTACAGTAGTTCCAACCAGATCGGCGCATGGTCCGAGGGTTTTTCCATTCCGCGCAGTTCGTAGTCCACCCCGGCATCCTTCACCCGTGGCAGCAGGCCGTGGGAGGCGAGGATCAGGTCGATGCGCAGGCCGCGCTTGGGTTCGTCCTCGAAACCGCGGCTGCGGTAGTCGAACCAGCTGAAGCGGTCGGCGATGTCCGGGTTCAGGTGGCGGAAGCTGTCGGTCAGGCCCCAGTTCTTCAAGCGCGCCATCCACTCACGCTCTTCCGGCAGGAAGCTGCATTTGCCGGTTTTCAGCCAGCGCTTCATGTTGTCCGGGCCGATGCCGATGTCGCAGTCTTCCGGGGAAATGTTCACGTCGCCCATCACCACCAGCGCCTGGTCATTTTTGAACTGGCTCTCCAGCAGTTGCTGCAAGTCGCTGTAGAAGCGCTGCTTGGCCGGGAACTTGGTCGGGTGGTCGCGGCTTTCGCCCTGGGGGAAGTAGCCGTTCATGATGGTCACCGGCACGCCATTGGCGTCGGCGAAGGTGCCCCAGATGAAACGACGCTGGGCGTCTTCCTCATCGGTGGCAAAACCCTTGTGCAGGGCCAGCGGGGCCAGGCGCGAGAGCAGGGCGACGCCGTAGTGACCCTTCTGCCCGTGGAAATGCACGTGGTAACCCAGCGCCTGGATCTCGTCCAGCGGGAACTGGTCGTCGTGCACCTTGGTTTCCTGCAGGCCGATCACGTCCGGTTGATGCTTTTCGATCAGCGCCGCCAGCTGATGGGGGCGAGCGCGCAGCCCGTTGATGTTGAAGGAGACGATCTTCATGGTCGGCAGTCCTGGCAAAAGGGCGATGCTAGCTGACCTGTGGGATTGGGGCCAGTGTGGGGTGAGCGTTCTGTCTAATCTATATAGGAAGTGACGGCCTCATCGCGAGCAGGCTCGCTCCCACAAGTTGGTCTATACCTGTGTGGGAGCGAGCCCTGCTCGCGAGCTTTTCCACGCCATCACACCGATCTAAGAGCAAAACGGAACTGCATCACCACCCAAACGCTCGTACCAATAAGAACACAGCCACCCAAACTGTGCCGGGGAGATCCACCGCATGCCTGAAACCTCAACCGCCGCCATCCACATGCTCGACAGCGGCTATTCCCGCGAAGCCCGCTCGCTGCTGTACCAGGCGTACCGGCACGAGCCGACCTTCGGTTATCTGTTCGAAGCCGAACGCCCGGGTTACGAGCAGCGGGTGCGCGCCACCGTGCGCGAACTGGTCAAACAGCATTTTCTCCAGGATCTGCCGGCCATCGGCCTGCTGGTCAACGACCGGTTGATCGGCATCGCATTGATCGCGCCGCCGCAACGGCGCCTGGGCATCACCGAAAGCTGGGCCTGGCGCCTGCGCATGGTGCTCAGCACCGGCTTTCGCTGCACCCGGCGCTACCTCGAGTACCACGATGCGGTGATGGCCTGCGTGCCATCCGATTCGGTGCATCTGCTGCCCCTGCTGGGCATTCACCCGCAATTCCAGGGCCAGCACTTCGGCGAACAACTGCTGCAAGCGGTGCACAACTGGTGCGCGGTGGATGAACATTCCCAGGGCGTGGTGCTCGATACCGGCAACCCGCGTTACCTGGATTTCTACAAGCGCCAGGGCTATGAGGAAATCGGTGAGGTGGCCGTCGGACCGATCCGCGAGCATGTGTTTTTCCATGCCAATCCGCAGGTGCTGCAAAGCGCCTCGGCATAAACGGTAGAACTTTCGCGCCACGCGAGGTTCTATCACGCTCCCAAGCTCGTGTTAGCATCCGCGCCTATGACGTTTCCAGGAAGAATCACCAGCGCCGTGCTGATGCTGTTCACCAGCTGCGCGGCGTTGGCGCAAAGTGAATTGGATGTGCGGATCAAACCGTCCAACGACGAGCTGAAAGCCAATATCGAAGGCTACATCGGCAGCCTCGGCGATCGCGACGAAGAAGCCTTGCTGCGCTTCAGCCGTGGCGCCGAGGAACAGGCGCGCAAGGCTGCCCAGGCCCTGGGCTATTACCAGCCGCAGATCGACAGCGACGTGAAGGGCGGCAAGAATCCGCGCCTGATCCTTAATATCGAACCCGGCGAGCCGATCCACTTGCGCGAAGTCACGGTGCGCATCGACGGCCCGGCGGCCTCGCTGAAAGCCTTCAAGGTCCCGAAAAGCGCGGCGCTGAAAACCGGCGCGGTGCTCAACCATGGGCATTACGAAGACGCCAAGCGGCTGATCCAGAACCAGGCGTCGCGTTATGGCTTCTTCAGCGGCCGTTTAACCCGGCAGAAACTGGCCATCGACCCGCGCGCGGGTGTCGCCGATATCGAACTGGTGTACGACAGCGGCCCGCGTTATGCCCTGGGCAAAGTCAGTTTCGAGGGTGACACACCGTTCGACGAAGACCTGTTGCAACGCATGGTGCCGTTCAAGGCGGGCACGCCGTACGACTCCGAGCTGATCGCCGAACTCAACCGCAACCTGCAATCAAGCGGCTATTTCGAAGGCGTGCGCGTTGACGCGGCGCCGACCGCGTCCAAGGAAGACGTGATCCCGGTGGACGTCAAACTGGAGACCCGCAAACCGCGCACCATGGGGCTCGGCCTGGGTTACTCGACCGACGTCGGCCCGCGGGTCAAGGCCAACTGGACCCGACACTGGGTCAACCCCCAGGGCCACAGCTATGGCTGGGAAACCGAAATTTCCGCACCGCGGCAGAACGTCGGGGTGTTCTACGACATTCCACTGGACCCGCCGCTGACCGACAAGCTGCGTTTCGCCGGTGGTTATCAGAACGAAGAAATCGCCGACAAGGACAGCCTCAGCAAATTGCTGACCCTGGGCCCCGAGTGGCACAGCAAGTTGCCCAGCGGCTGGCAGCGGGTGGTGTCGCTGAAATGGCAACGCGAAGAATATCGCCTGGGTGACGACTCCGGGCTCAGCACTTTGCTGATGCCCGGTGTGAGCTATTCGTACCTCAAGAGCGACAACCGCATCGACCCGCACAACGGCTATCGCCTGGAGTTCGACACCAAGGTCGCCAAAGTGGGCCTGGGGTCGGACAACAACCTGCTTTATGGCACCGCCCTGGTCAAAGGCCTGACCACGGTCTTCGACAAACACCGCTTCCTGGGCCGGATGCAGGTCGGCGGCAGCGCTACCAATGGCTACAAGTCGGTTCCGCCGTCGCTGCGCTTCTTCGCCGGTGGCGATCAGAGCGTGCGTGGCTACGACTACCAGAGCCTGTCGCCGGAAAACTCCGAGGGCGACCGCATCGGTGGCCGCTACATGGTGGCCGCCAGCGTCGAGTATCAATATTCCATCGCCGAAAAATGGCGGGTCGCGACGTTCATCGACCAGGGCAACTCCTTCAACAAACTCGAACTGCCCAACCTCAAGACCGGGGTCGGTATCGGCGTGCGCTGGGTTTCGCCGGTGGGGCCGATCCGCCTCGACCTGGCCCACGCAATGGACGATGACGGCGGCATTCGATTGCACTTTTCCATGGGGCCCGAGTTGTGAAGCGTGGTTTGAAAATTTCCCTGCTGGCGATTCTGGCGCTGCTGATGCTGTTGCTGCTGGCCGTCACCACCGTGCTGGGCACGGCGACGGGCAGCCGCTGGGCGCTGGGCTTGGTGCCGGGTTTGTCGGTGGAGAATTTCCAGGGCCGCCTGGGTGGGCAGTGGAGCGCGGATCATCTGCTGTGGCAGCAGGACGCCAGCCGGGTTGAGCTGGACCGGGTGATTTTCGCCTGGTCGCCCCTGTGCCTGACGCGCATGACCCTGTGCATCGAACAGTTGAAGACCGATCAGGTCAGCCTGCAATTCCCGCCGGGGCCGGAAGAGGGCGGCAGCGGCCCGATCAGCCTGCCGGACCTGAAGTTGCCACTGGCCCTGGAACTGGGCGACGTGCAGGTCGGTCGCCTGCTGTTCAACGGCAGCGAGGAACTCAAGGGCCTGCAACTGGCGGCGCACTGGACCGCTCAGGGCATGCAGATCGACGCGGTGCAGTTGCAACGGGACGACATCAGCCTGAAACTGTCCGGCCTGCTGCAACCCACTGGCAACTGGCCGTTGCGCGCAGCGGGTCAACTGCGCCTGGCCACCCCGGCGCCCTGGACCGTGGACCTGAACGTCGACGGCGACCTGCTGGACACCCTGAAACTCAACGCCGACAGCAGTGGTTACCTCGAAGGCCAGTTGAGCGGCGAGCTGCAACCGCTGGTGGAAAACCTGCCGGCCAAGGTGCGCATCACGGCGGATGGCTTCAAGCCCAGCGCCGATCTGCCCGACACCCTGCAACTCAACCAGCTGGAACTGACCGGCGAAGGCGACCTGAAAAGCGGCTATCAGTTGCGCGGCAATGCCACTTTGCCGGCTGAACAGGGCCCGGTCGCGCTGGCATTGCAAGGCAAGGTCGACGCCAACGGTGCGCAAATCGCCGGGCTGGACCTCACAGCCAGCGACCAGCAACACCTCAAGCTCACGGGCGTCGTTGACTGGAGCAAGGGCCTGAGCGCCACGGCGAACGTCGACTGGCTGGATTTCCCCTGGCATCGCCTGTATCCGCTGATCGACGAACCGGACGTGACCCTGCGCCGCTTCAACGGCGAAGTCTCCTACACCGACGGTCAGTACCTGGGCAATTTCAAGGCCGCCCTGGATGGCCCGGCCGGGGCATTCAGCCTGAGCAGCCCATTCGCCGGCGACCTGACGACAATCCATCTGCAACAGATCCAGCTCGAAGCCGGGCAGGGCAAGGCCGAAGGTCACCTGAACCTGCAATTTGCCGATGGCATTGCCTGGGACACTGCGCTCGACCTGTCGGCCATCAACCCGGCGTACTGGGTCGCCGAGTTGCCAGGCGTGCTGGCCGGCCCCTTGCGCAGCAAAGGTGAACTGAAAAACGACACGCTCAGCCTCAATGCCGATCTCGACCTCAAGGGCAAACTGCGGGGCCAGCCTGCGGTGATCCAGGCCAAGGCCGATGGCGGTGGTGAGCAATGGAACCTCAGCGCGCTGCAAGTGCGCCTGGGCGATAACAGCATCAGCGGCCAGGGCAGCCTGCACCAGCGACTCGCCGGGCAGGTGGATCTCAAGCTGCCGCGCCTGGCCCAGCTCTGGCCACAGCTGCGCGGGCAACTCAATGGCCGGATCGACCTCGCCGGCACGCTCAAGGCGCCCCAGGGCAAACTCGGGCTGCAGGGCACGCAACTGGCGTTTCAGGACAACCGCCTGCAAAGCCTCAACCTCGACGCCACCCTCGACAATGCGCAGCGAGCCAAAGTCGATCTCAAGGGCAGCGGTATCCAGGTCGGCGACACCGCGCTGGGCACGCTGACCGCCAGCGGCCAGGGCGATATCAGGAAACAGCAGCTGACCCTCGACCTGCAAGGCCCGAAATTGAAACTGGCCCTGGGCCTCGATGGCGCACTGGACAAGGGCAACTGGCGCGGGCGCCTGGCCAGCGGTGACATCCAGGCCGGTGGCCAGGACTGGAGGCTGCAAGGCCCGGCGAAACTCGAACGGCTGGCCGACGGCAAGATCAACTTCGGCGCCCATTGCTGGATGTCCGGCGCGGCCAGCCTGTGCGGCGAGGACCAGCGTCTGATGCCGGAGCCGAAGCTGCGTTATCACCTCAAGCAATTCCCCATCGAGAGTCTGGCGCAGTGGTTGCCCAAGGATTTCGCCTGGAAGGGCGTGCTCAATGCTGACGTGCAACTGGACCTGCCGGCCAGCGGCCCGAATGGCGTGATCAGCCTGGATGCCAGCGGCGGCACCTTGCGTATCAAGGAAAAGGACCAGTGGCTGGACTTTCCCTACCAGACCCTGCGGCTCAACAGCAAACTCACGCCCAAGCGCATCGACAGCGAGCTGAACTTCGTCGGTGAAAAGCTCGGCGAACTGAACGTACAGGCGCAGATCAATCCGCTGGCGAAGAACAAACCGCTCAATGGCTCGTTCCGCCTCAGTGGCCTCGATCTGTCGGTGGCGCGACCGTTCGTGCCAATGGTCGAGAAAATCGGCGGACGCCTCAACGGCAGCGGCACCCTCGCCGGGACGCTGATGGCGCCGCTGGTCAACGGCAATCTGTTGCTCAGCGATGGCGAGGTCTCTGGTCCCGAGTTGCCGATGGAACTGCAAGACCTGCGGGTGCAAGCGCTCATCGCCGGCGAAACCGTGCAACTGAACGGTGGCTGGAAAAGCGGCAAGAGCGGGCAGGGCAGCCTCAGCGGCGACATTGCCTGGGGCCAGGCGCTGGTAGTGGACCTGGCGCTCAAGGGCACGCAGTTGCCGGTGACGGTCGAGCCCTACGCCAAGCTCGAGGTCGAGCCGGACCTGAAAATCTCGATGAAGGGCGAAGAACTGGCGGTCGCCGGCAAGGTCCGTGTGCCTCGCGGCGAAATCACCGTGCGCGAATTGCCGCCATCGACGGTCAAGCTGTCGGATGATGCGGTGATCATCGGCGAGCAGACCGAAGAGGGCAAACCGCCGGTGGCCATGAAAATGGACATTGACGTGCAGGTCGGCGAGGACAAGCTGAGCTTTGCCGGATTCGGCCTGACCGCCAACGTGCAGGGCCACGTGCACATCGGCGACAACCTCGACACCCGTGGCGAACTGTGGCTCAACGACGGGCGTTATCGCGCCTACGGCCAGCGCCTGAGCGTGCGCCGGGCACGCCTGTTGTTTGCCGGGCCCATCGACCAGCCGTACCTGGATATCGAAGCGATTCGCCAGACCGATGACGTGATCGCCGGCATTCGCCTGAGCGGCAGCGCCGAGCAGCCGACCACGCAGATCTTCTCGGAACCGGCGATGAGCCAGGAGCAGGCCCTGTCCTACCTGGTACTGGGGCGTCCGCTGAGCACCACCGGCGAAGACAACAACATGCTCGCGCAGGCGGCGCTGGGGCTGGGCCTGATGGGCAGTTCCGGGGTCACCGGCAAGCTGGCCAGCGACCTGGGCATCGACGACTTCCAGCTCGACACCGAAGGCAGCGGTAACACCACCAGCGTGGTGGCCAGCGGCAACCTTTCGGAAAAACTCAGCCTGCGTTATGGCGTCGGCGTGTTCGAGCCGGCCAACACCATCGCCCTGCGCTACAAGCTGAGCAAGAAGGTCTATCTCGAAGCGGCGGGCGGCGTAGCCAGCTCGCTGGACATCTTCTACAAGCGGGATTTCTAGGCCCGTTTTCCCAAGGAAACCGCGTCGCCGCTGGCGGCGTCGCGGTCCTGCCTGACATCAAACTGTCATTCATCTATCGCGTGAACGCCATGTTCGCTGAGTAAGGTCCTCGCCAATGAGAACGATCTCAAGCGAGTGACAATGACCGATTTGAAAGATGTTGCACGACTGGCCGGGGTGTCCCGGGCGACCGCTGCGCGCACCTTCGCTTCCCCGGAAGTGGTGCGCCCGGCGACCCGCGAGCAGGTGTTCGCCGCCGCCCGCGAACTGGGTTTCCGGCCCAATCGTCTGGGCCGCCAACTGCGCCTGCAAACCACCAACCTGATCGGGGTGGTGGTGCCCAACCTGCTCAACCCGGTGTTCGCCGAACAGTTCCAGGCCATGGAACAGGCGGCGCGCCTGCGTGGCTACAACCTGCTGCTGGCCACCACCGACTACGACAGCGAGCGCGAAAGCGCGGTGGTCGAGGAACTGCTGCGCCAGCGGGTCGACGGGCTGGTGCTGACCGTTACCGATGCGCAAAGCAATCGCGTGCTGCAAAGCCTGGCCAGTGAGGACACACCCTTCGTGCTGGCCTATCACCAACCGGGCAACCCGGAGTACAGCGCGGTGTCGGTGGACAACCGTAACGGCATGGCCCTGGCCACACGTTACCTGCTGGACGCCGGACACACGCGCATCGGCATGGTCGCCGGCCCCGCGTTGCAGTCGGACCGCGCACGCCTGCGTTACGCCGGTTACTGCGATGCCATGGCCGAACAGGGCCTGGGCAGCCTGCCGGTGATCGAAATGCCGGCACATACCCAGGCCGATTTCGCCGCCCTCGAACCGTTCCTGTCCGGGCCCCAGGCCCCCAGCGCACTGGTGTGCTCCAACGACCTGCTGGCGATCAGCCTGATCGCCGAACTGCGCCGCAATGGCTGGAACGTGCCGCAGCAACTGTCGGTGGTGGGTTTCGACGGCATTGCCCTGGGCACGCAAATGCACCCGACGCTGTGCACGGTGGTGCAGCCGATCGCCACCCTGGCCAGCACCGTGATCGAGCAATTGCTGGCGCAGATCGCCGGTGCCGCCCCGGTTTCCCATTGCCTGCCTTGCCATGTCCGGCCGGGTGAAAGTACTCAACCCTACAAGGAGTCGCTCGATGATCCGCTTCACTAAAACCCTGGCGGCCTTAGGCCTGTGCGCCTTGGCCAGCCTGGCCCAGGCTGCCGAAACCGCGATCTGCTACAACTGCCCGCCGGAATGGGCGGACTGGGGCACGCAGCTCAAGGCGATCGCCGACAGCACCGGCGTGCAAGTGCCGCTGGACAACAAGAACTCCGGCCAGTCCCTGGCGCAACTGGTGGCCGAGCAGGCCGCTCCGGTGGCGGACGTGGTGTATTACGGCGTGACCTTCGGTTTACAGGCGCAGAAGGCCGGCGTGGTCGGCACCTACAAACCCAAGGGTTGGGAGCAGATTCCCACTGGCCTGAAGGACCCGCAGGGCCACTGGTTCGCGATTCATTCCGGCACCCTTGGCATCATGGTCAACGTCGATGCCCTGGGTGGCTTGCCGGTGCCGCAGAGCTGGGCTGACCTGCTCAAGCCTGAGTACAAGGGCATGGTCGGTTACCTCGATCCATCCAGCGCTTTCGTCGGCTACGTGTCGGCGGTGGCGATCAACCGTGCCATGGGCGGCGACCTGGACAACTTCGCGCCGGCCATCGACTACTTCCGCAAACTGGCGAAAAACGCGCCCATCGTGCCGAAACAGACCGCTTATGCGCGGGTGCTGTCGGGCGAGCTGCCGATCCTGGTCGACTACGACTTCAACGCTTACCGCGCCCGCTACAAGGACAAGGCCAACGTCGCGTTCGTCATCCCCCAGGAAGGCAGTGTCAGCGTGCCTTACGTGATGAGCCTGGTGGGCAACGCGCCGCACCGGGGCAACGCCGAGAAGGTGCTGGATTTTGTCCTGTCCGATGAAGGCCAGGCGTTGTGGGCCAAGGCCTACCTGCGCCCGGTGCGGCAGATGAAGATGCCGGCTGACGTCGCCGCGCAGTTCCTGCCGGACAGCGACTATGCCCGCGCTGGCGTGGTCGACTACGAAAAAATGGCCGCGGTGCAGGAAGCCTTCGCCGCGCTTTACCTGAGCGAGGTCAAGTAAGTGACGACTGTGCGGCTCAGCGCGCTGGGCGTTTCGCCTGGCCGTGATATCTGGCGGCGCCTGCGTCCGACCGCTGCCTGGGCGCTGGCCCCGGCGGCGGCAGTGTTGCTGGCGTTCTGGTTGCTGCCATTGGCGCAGTTGATGGTGCTCGGCGGGCAATCACGTGAAGGCAGCGCCAGCGGCTACTGGCAAGTGCTGGGCAGCGCGCAATACCTGGGCAGCCTGGCGCAGACCTGCGTGTTGGCGCTGGTGGTGACGTTCGCGGCCTTGCTGGTGGGCGGCATCAGCGGGGTGTTCCTGGCGCGCCAGCAATTCTTCGGGCGCTCGGCGCTGGTGGCCTTGCTGACCTTTCCGCTGGCCTTTCCTGGAGTAGTGGTGGGTTTTCTGGTGATCCTGCTGGCCGGTCGCCAAGGCCTGTTCGCCACTTTGGGCATGCAGCTGGCCGGCGAACGCTGGGTGTTCGCCTACTCGCTGGTGGGGTTGTTCCTGGGGTACCTGTACTTCTCGATCCCGCGGGTGATCCTCACGGTGATGGCCGCCTGTGAAAGCCTCGACACCAGCCTGGAGGAGGCCGCGCGCTCGCTGGGCGCCGGTTCCTGGCGGGTGGTGTGGGACGTGATCGTGCCGGGGCTGGCGCCGGCGCTGGTGTCGTGCGGGGCGATCTGTTTCGCCACCTCGATGGGCGCCTTTGGCACCGCGTTCACCCTTGGCACGCAACTGAATGTCACGCCCGTGGCGATCTACAACGTGTTCACCAACTACGCCAACTTCACCGTGGCCGCCGCGCTGTCGGTGATCCTAGGGGCGTTGACGTGGGCGGTGCTGTTGCTGGCCCGCAAGCTGGCCAAGCAATCGGGGACGGTCCTGTGAAGCGCTCGACACTGTTTTTCGCCCAACTGCTTTTTACCCTGCTGGTCTGCGCCTTCATGCTGGTGCCGGTGCTGCTGTCGTTGCTGGCCGGGCTGACCCGCAACTATTTTGTCGGCGTCTCCAGCGGCCTGACGTTCGACTGGCTGATCCAGGTCTGGCAGGCCTATTCGCCGACGGTCTGGCTGTCGCTGCAATTGGCCGTGGCCTGTGCGGTGTGCGTCTGCGTGATCGGCGTGCCGGCGGCCTATGCCCTGGTGCGCATGAACAACCGCTTCAGCCGGGCCTTCGAAGAGCTGATGGTGCTACCGGTGGCGATGCCCGGCCTCGCCAGTGCCCTGGCCCTGTTGCTGACCTACGGGCAGTTCGGCGAACTGCGCCGCAGCTGGCTGTTCATCCTGGTCGGGCATGTGCTGTTCACCTTGCCGTTCCTGGTGCGCCCGGTCATGGCCGTGATGCAGCGCCAGCAACTGCCGACGCTGGAGGAAGCGGCGGCGAGCCTTGGCGCCGGGCCGATCAAGCGTTTCTTCAGCGTGGTGGTGCCCAATTGCCGGGCGGGGATCCTTGCCGGGGTGCTGATGGTCGTCACCCTGTCGCTGGGTGAGTTCAACCTGACCTGGATGCTCCACACCCCCATGACCAAGACCCTGCCGGTGGGCCTGGCCGACAGCTACGCCTCGGCGCGCCTGGAAGTGGCCAGTGCCTACACCCTGATATTCCTGTTGATGATCGTGCCGCTGTTGATTGCGTTGCAGGCCATCAGTGCCCGACTTTCCCGTGGAGAGCGTCGATGAGTGGAACCCCCATTCGCCTGCAGGGCTGCCGTAAGGCATTCTCTGACGGCACCGTTGCTGTAGAAAACCTCAACCTGACCATCGAAGCCGGGGAGACCCTGGCAATCCTCGGCCCGTCGGGCTGTGGCAAAACCACCACGCTGCGCATGATCGCCGGCCTCGAGCGCCCGGACAGCGGGCAGGTGTTCTTCGGCGACAACGACGTCACGCGCCTGCCCATCGAGCGCCGCGACGTGGGCATGGTGTTTCAGAACTATGCGCTGTTTCCCAACCTGGATGTGGCCGGCAACATTGTCTACGGCCTGAAGATTCGCGGCCTGTCAGCTGCCGAACGCAACAAGCGTTGCGCCGAACTGCTGGAACTGGTCGGGTTGCAGGACCACGGCCAACGGCGCATCCATGAACTGTCCGGTGGCCAGCGCCAACGGGTCGCCCTGGCCCGGGCATTGGCGCCCAGGCCGCGGGTGCTGCTGCTCGATGAACCGCTGGCGGCGCTGGATGCGCAACTGCGCGAACGCCTGCGCAGCGAACTCGACCAACTGCTGCGCAGCCTGCGCATCACCTCGGTGTTCGTCACCCACGACCAGGGCGAGGCCATGGCGCTGGGGGACCGGATCCTGGTGATGGAGCGCGGTCGCGTCGCGCAACTGGCCACCCCCCGCGACATCTACCAGCAGCCGGCCAACGCCTTCGTCGCCGGTTTTGTCGGCAACCTCAATGCCTTCCCGGTGCTCGAATCGACGAGCAATGGCTTGAAGGTCAACGGCGGCGAATTGCCGTGGAAGGGCGCACAGGCGCCTTCGACCGTGTATTGCCGCCCCGAGCATTTGCGCGTGATGGACGAGGGTGGGCATTTGCATGGGCGCCTGGTCGGGCAGTTTTTCCAGGGGGCGCAAAGTCGCCTGCTGGTCGACGTCGGTGGCGCACAGCCGTTGCTGGTCGACAGCGCCGAGCACGTCGTGCATGCCACGGGCGCGCTGATCGCCCTGGCCGTCGAGCCGCAAGTTTTGTTCACCCTGCATTCGTAATGTCTTTGCCCAGAGCTCTTATCTTGAACAAGCCGTTTGTTGTTGCGCAGATCAGCGATCTGCACCTGAAAGCCGATCACAAGCTGACCTACGGCGTGGTCGATTGCCTGGGCGCGCTGCGCCGTGCGGTCGATCATCTGAACGCCAGCCAGCCACGCCCCGACATCGTGGTGATCAGTGGCGACCTGGTGGATTTTGGTCGCCCGGAAGAGTACGCCGTGCTCGGCATGGAACTGGCGCGCCTGCACATGCCGTTCTACCTGGTGCCCGGCAACCATGACGTGCGCGAGCATCTGCTGGCGGAGTTCGCCCAGCACGCTTACCTGCCGATCAACGCCCGCGCACCGCTCGACTGGGTGGTGGAAGAGCACCCGGTGCGCCTGATCGGGCTGGACTCGACCATTCCAGGGCAACACGGTGGCCAGGTGCTGGACAGCCAGTTGCTCTGGCTCGATGCGCAACTGTCGCGGCGCCCGGACGTGCCGACGCTGTTGATTCTGCATCACCCGCCATTCATCACCGGTATTGGCCACATGGACCGTGAGCCGTTCATCAATGCCGCCGGGCTGAAATCCGTCGTCGCCCGCCATCCGCAGGTCGAGCGCCTGCTGTGCGGGCATTTGCACCGGCCGATGCAGCGCCGTTTCGGCGGCTCGATCAGTTGCGTGTGCCCCGGCACGTCCCACCAGATCGTGCTGGATTTTCAGGAGTCGGCCCCGGCCCACTTCAACCTGGAACCAGCGGGCTACCTGCTGCATCACTGGCACCCGCAACAGGGCCTGGTGACCCACAACGCCGTGTTTGGCGAGTTCGCCGGGCCTTATCCGTTTTATGACGCTGATGGATTGATCGACTGACCTTGGAAAACCGGGAGGTTTTAACAACAGGCACTTAAAGCAGTTATCCAACGTTTATCGCAAAGATGAATCCGCGCACCGGCCAAATCCTTAGTTGGCCGGGCGCTTCCTGCTGTCTTTTTTACTGTGCACAGAACATGGCTTCTGCGCTGGAGTTCGCCCTGATGAAAGTCTCGTTTCAAGTATTGAGTGTATTGACCGGCGGTTTGGGCATGGTCTTGAGCCCGTTGGCGTCCGCTGATTTTCTGAGTGACAGCAAGGCCAACCTGAACTTGCGTAACTTCTATTTCAATAACGATAACCGTGATGGCACGGCGGCGCCGTCGAAGACTGAAGAGTGGGGCCAGGGCTTCATGCTCAACTATCAGTCGGGCTTTACCGAAGGCACCGTTGGTTTTGGTGTCGATGCCATCGGCTTGCTGGGTATCACGCTGGACAGTGGCGAAGGGCGGCATGTCGGCAGTTCGATGATCCCCAACGATGGCGACAAAGCGGCGGACGAATGGAGCCGTTTCGGCGCGACGGGCAAGGTGCGCTTCTCCAAGACCGAGTTGCGCTACGGCACCTTGCAGCCGAAGTTGCCGATCCTGGTGGCCAACGACGGCCGCCTGCTGCCGCAGACCTTCGAGGGTGGGCAGATCACCAGCAACGAACTGGATAACCTGACCTTCACCGCCGGCCAACTGGAACATGCCACGGGCCGTGGTTCCAGCGACCGCTCCGGCCTGGCGGTGGCGGGTGGCACCCAGGAAAGCAATAAATTCACCTTTGCCGGTGGCGACTACAAACTGACCAAAGACCTGACGGCGCAGTATTACTACGCCAATCTTGAAGACTATTACCAACAACACTTCGCCGGGTTGTTGCATGTATTGCCGCTGGGTGAATACGGCTCGCTGAAAACCGACCTGCGTTATTTCAAGACCACCTCCGATGGCAAGAACGGCAACGCCGCCGGCCGTGCCAGTGGCTACAAGTTGAGTGGTTATACCAAAGATGGCAGCGGGGAAATTGATAACGACACCTGGAGTGCGGCGTTCATCTATTCCCTGGGTAGCCATGCCATTACCGCCGGTTATCAGAGCGTTTCCGACGACAGTAACTTTGTCCAACTCAATCAGGGTGGGCTGGTGGGCAAGGGCGAAGGTGGGGCGAGCCTTTATCTGTATACCGACCGGACCGTGCAGACGTTCATCCAGGCCGGCGAGCGCACGGCTTTTGCGCAATACGCCTATGACTTTGCCGGGTTGGGTGTTCCGGGGTTGAAGGCGTCGGTCATGTACCTCAAGGGTGACAACATCAAGACCACCAGCGGGCATGACGCGAGTGAGTGGGAGCGCGATATCTCGCTGGATTATGTGATTCAGAGCGGGCCGTTGAAGAACGTGGGCTTTGGCTGGCGCAACGGCGTCTCCCGCAGCGAGGTGGCTCGCGACCAGGATCAGAATCGGGTGTTTGTGAGTTACTCGATTCCGTTGTTGTAACTACCAAACCTGTGGGAGCTGGCTTGCCAGCGATGGCGTCTTACGGTGTACGTATCCATTGCTGCGGCAACGGCCGCCTAAGGTTCCGCCCTTACGGCGGGTGACTATGTGGGAGCGGGCTTGCCCGCGATGGCGTCCTTACGGGTGTACATATCCGGTTCTGCGGTACGGCTGCCTAAGGTTCCGCCCTTACGGCGGGTGACTTTGGGGCTCTGTAGGAGCTGGCTTGCCCGCGATGGCGGCCTTACGGGTGTACATATCCGTTTCTGCGGTAACGGCTGCCTAAGGGTTCCGCCCTTACGGCGGGTTACTTTGTCGCGCCAAAGTAACCAAAACGCCACGCCCCTGACGTACGGCCCTTCGCTGGCGCTCCGGGTTCCCTCGCTCCGGTCCTGCTCCGTGGGCGCGCCGCCATCGGCCATCCTTGGCCGAGGGCGGCTAACCCGGCATCCATGCCGGGTTACCCACTGCGCAGAACCTCCACTCGGCCTTCCGACGGGGCAATCTGCGTCGCCTGTGGGATCGCGGCTTTGTTTCTGTTTCTATTTCTGTAGGAGCGAGCATGCTCGCGATGGTCGTTAACGGTGACGTTGGCGGCCTGACACCCCTCGGTGTCCGCTCGTCCATCGCGAGCATGCTCGCTCCTACAGGGTGTGGTGATCGGCTTTTGATCTTGATCTTCTGTGGGAGCGGGCTTGCTCGCGATGGACGTTAACGATGACGCGGGCTGTCTGGATGCCTGTGGTGTCTGGGCTACCATCGCGAGCAAGCTCGCTCCTACAGGGGGGGCGTGCTCGGCTTTTGATCTTGATCTTTTGTGGGAGCGAGCCTGCTCGCGATGGTCGTTAACGATGACGCGGGCTGTCTGGATGCCTGCGGTGTCTGGGCTGCCATCGCGAGCAAGCTCGCTCCTACAGGGAGGGGGTCGTGCTCGGTTTTTGATCTTGATCTTTTGTGGGAGCGAGCCTGCTCGCGATGGTCGTTAACGATGACGCGGGCTGTCTGGATGCCTGTGGTGTCTGGGCTATCATCGCGAGCATGCTCGCTCCTACAGGGGGGCGTGCTCGGCTTTTGATCTTGATCTTTTGTGGGAGCGAGCCTGCTCGCGATGGTCGTTAACGATGACGCGGGCTGTCTGGATGCCTGTGGTGTCTGGGCTACCATCGCGAGCAAGCTCGCTCCTACAGGGAGGGGGTCGTGCTCGGTTTTTGATCTTGATCTTTTGTGGGAGCGAGCCTGCTCGCGATGGTCATTAACGATGACGCGGGCTGTCTGGATGCCTGTGGTGTCTGGGCTATCATCGCGAGCATGCTCGCTCCTACAGGGGGGCGTGCTCGGCTTTTGATCTTGATCTTTTGTGGGAGCGAGCCTGCTCGCGATGGTCGTTAACGATGACGCGGGCTGTCTGGATGCCTGTGGTGTCTGGGCTACCATCGCGAGCAAGCTCGCTCCTACAGGGGGGCGTGCTCGGCTTTTGATCTTGATCTTTTGTGGGAGCGAGCCTGCTCGCGAAGGTCGTTAACGATGACGCGGGCTGTCTGGATGCCTGTGGTGTCTGAGTCACCATCGCGAGCAGGCTCGCTCCCACAGGGACCGCGTTCCGCTTGTGATTTTGATCTTCTGGTCGAGGACTACCAGGCGCCACAGATTGCCCCGTCGGAAGGCCGAGTGGAGGTTCTGCGTAGTGGGTAACCCGGCATGGATGCCGGGTTAGCCGCCCTCGGCCAAGGATGGCCGATGGCGGCGGGCCCTCGGAGCGGGACCGGAGCGAGGGAACCCGGAGCGCCAGCGAAGGGCCGTACGTCAGGGGCGTGGCGTTTTGGTTACTTTGGCGCGACAAAGTAACCCGCCGTAAGGGCGGAACCTTAGGCGGCCATGACCGCAAAAAACGGATATGTACACCGTAAACCCGCCATCGCTGGCAATCCAGCGCCCACAGAATTTCACCCCCCGCCTGTCAATTAAATAAAAAGCTAACTAACTAATGCTTGGCCATTTGCTGCCTAGGCAGTAACATCTCGTCATACATTCACTGCCTAGGCAGCTAATTGGTGATCAGATGACTCACTTCACCCCCGACAATTTCCACAACTGCCACCTCGGTCTCCTGCTCGGCCGCGCCGCGCTGCTCAAGGACCGCATCATCGACACGCACATGGAACCCCACGGCATCACCGCCGCGCAGTTCAAGGTGCTGATCATCATGGCCCAGTACGGCGTCGATACCCCCGCCGAATTGTGCCGCCACCTGTCGCTCGACAGCGGTTCGATGACGCGCATGCTCGATCGCCTGGAGCAGAAAGGTTTCCTCGAGCGCCAGCGTTCCGAAGCGGATCGCCGGCAGGTGCAGTTGGTGCTGACCACCGAAGGCCAGACACTCGCCGACCGCCTGCCGCACATTGGCGCCCAGGCGATGAACGAACTGGCGGGGGCGATCACGCCGCAAGAGCTGGTCACCCTGGAACACATCCTGAAGAAAATCCTGGTGGCAGCCGGTGACTCGATCACCTTGCTGCGGGTAGGTGACAAATGAACGGCCAGACCTTGCGGACCGGCCTGAGCCTGGTGCTCGCGGCCATGGTGCTGGCCGGTTGTGCCAATTACAGCGGTCTGGTCACCTCGGGCAAAAGTCTCGATGCGAAAACCCTGCAAACCGGGCAATCCTTGAGTGGCGTGACCCTGTCGCCTGCGGCCTGGCCGAAAAGCGACTGGTGGAAAAGCCTCGGCGACCCGCAACTCGACGGGCTGATCCGCGAGGCGCTGAAAGACAGCCCCGACATGCAGATCGCCGACGCCCGGGCCCATCAGGCCAGCGCCGCCGCCTATGCCGCCGATGCCACGCGCATGCCGACCCTGGATGCCAGCGCCGGCGTCAGCCGCTCGCGCCTGGCCCGTGATCAGGACCCGCTGGGGCAGGGCGATGCCTACTCCACGGTGCGCAACATCAGTGCCACGTTCAATTACAACTTCGACCTCTGGGGCGGTCAGCGTGCCGCCTGGGAGGCCGCGTTGGGCCAGGCCCGCGCCGCCGAAGTCGATCAGCAGGCCGCGCAACTGACCCTGGCGGCCGACGTCGCCCGGGCCTACAGCGATCTGGGCCAGGCGCACATCGTGCACGACCTGGCAAGCGAAGACCTCAAGCGCACCCGGCAGATGCTCGATCTCAGCCAGCGCCGCCTGAGCGCCGGCATCGACAGCCAGTACCAGTTCCAGCAGACCGAAAGCCTGGAAGCCTCGTCCCAGGCCAGCCTGATCGACGCGGAAAAACGCCTGCAAAGCGCGAAAATCGCCCTGGCGGTGCTGCTCGGCAAAGGTCCGGACCGCGGCAACGAGATCGCCCGGCCGAAAATCCTGCAACCGGGCGCGGTCGCCTTGCCGTCGGTGTTGCCCGCCGAATTGCTCGGTCGCCGGCCAGACCTGGTGGCCGCGCGCTGGCGGGTCGAGGCGGCGAGCAAGGACATCGACGCGAGCAAGACACGCTTTTATCCCAACTTGAACCTTAGCGCCGCCGCCGGTGCCGAATCCTTGTTGGGCGACGCGATGTTCGGGTCCGCCAGTCGTTTCTTCAACATCGCCCCGACCATTTCGGTGCCAATTTTCGATGGCGGCCGCCTGCGTGCCGACCTCGATTCGCGCGATGCCGATTACGACCTCGCGGTGGCGCAGTACAACAAGAGCCTGGTGAAAGCGCTGGGCGATGTCAGCGACACCATCAACCAGTTGCGCGATATCGGCCGGCAGATCGGTGCCCAGCAGCACGCCACCGACATTGCCCAGGACTCCTACAACACCGTGGTCCAGCGCTACGGTTCCGGCATCGGCAACTACCTGGACGTGCTCAGCATCGAGCAGCAGTTGCTCCAGGCCCAGCGTCAGCTGGCCAACCTGAATGCCGAGCAGATTGACCTGTCGATCCAATTGATGCAGGCCCTGGGCGGCGGTTTTCAGGGCGACTCCCTGGCGGCCAACGCAGCCAACACAACATCAGCCACGCAGACCCACTAATTCAAGGTAATTGTCATGGCCACTGCCAATACTCAAACCCCTGAAGCCACCGACAACGGCAACCCGCGCAAACGCAAGGTCATGCTGCTCGCGCTGGCCGTGGTGGTGCTCCTCGTCGGTGCCGGCGTCTGGGGTTATCACGAATTCTACGGGCGCTGGAACGAAAGCACCGACGACGCCTACGTGAACGGCAACGTGGTGGAAATCACGCCGCTGGTCACCGGCACCGTGGTCAGCATCGGCGCCGATGATGGTGACCTGGTCCACGAAGGCCAGGTGCTGGTCAACTTCGACCCGAACGACGCGCAAGTCGGCCTGCAAAGTGCCCAGGCCAAGCTGGCCCGTACTGTGCGCCAGGTGCGCGGCCTGTACAGCAACGTCGATGGCATGAAGGCCCAGGTCAACGCCCAGCAGGCAGAAGTGCAGAAGGCCCAGGACAACTTCAACCGTCGGAAAAACCTCGCCGCCGGCGGGGCGATTTCCCAGGAAGAACTGTCCCACGCCCGCGACGACCTGACCTCGGCGCAAAACGCCCTGGCCAATGCCAAACAGCAACTGAAAACCACCAGCGCGCTGGTCGATGACACCGTGGTCTCGTCGCACCCGGATGTGATGGAAGCTGCCGCGCAACTGCGCCAGGCCTACCTCAACAACGCCCGCAGCACCCTGATCGCGCCGGTCACCGGTTACGTCGCCAAGCGTTCCGTGCAGCTCGGCCAGCGGGTCCAGCCGGGCACCGCGCTGATGGCGGTGATTCCGCTGGATCAGTTGTGGATCGACGCCAACTTCAAGGAAACCCAACTGCGTGACATGCGCATCGGCCAACCGGTGGACATCGAGGCCGACCTCTACGGCAGCGACGTGAAGTTCAGCGGCACCATCGACAGCCTGGGCGCCGGCACTGGCAGCGCGTTTGCCCTGCTGCCGGCGCAGAACGCCACCGGTAACTGGATCAAGATCGTCCAGCGGGTGCCGGTGCGTATTCACATCAACGCCGAAGAACTGGCCAAGCACCCGTTGCGTGTGGGCCTGTCGACCCAGGTCGATGTCAACCTGCGTGACCAGAGCGGCCCGGTTCTGGCGCAGCAGCCGCCACAAAAGGCGTCGTTCAGCACCACGGTCTACGACCGCCAGTTGGCCGAGGCCGACGCGATGATCACCCAGTTGATCCACGACAACAGCGCCGCCGCCAGCAAAACCGCACAGCGCTGATACCACACAAATCTCCTGTGTGGGAGCGAGCCTGCTCGCGATGGTGTGTCAGTCAACACTCATGTCACTGACACACCATCGCGAGCAGGCTCGCTCCCACAGAAACAGGGTGGGGCGGCTGCGCCCGTCCTCATGTTTGCATAGGATTCGCGATGAGCAATAACGCGTCTTTCACGCCGCCCAGCCTGCTGCTCAGCACCATCGGCCTGTCGCTGGCGACTTTCATGCAGGTGCTCGACACCACCATCGCCAACGTGGCGTTGCCGACCATTTCCGGCAACCTGGGCGTGAGTTCGGAGCAGGGCACCTGGGTGATCACCTCGTTCGCCGTGAGCAACGCCATCGCGCTGCCGCTGACCGGTTGGCTGAGCCGGCGCTTTGGCGAGGTGAAGCTGTTTCTGTGGGCGACGATGCTGTTCGTATTGGCTTCGTTTCTTTGCGGTGTGTCCACCTCGATGCCCGAACTGATCGGCTTTCGAGTGTTGCAGGGCCTGGTGGCCGGGCCCTTGTACCCGATGACCCAGACGCTGCTGATCGCCGTCTATCCGCCGGCCAGGCGCGGCATGGCCCTGGCGTTGCTGGCGATGGTCACGGTGGTGGCGCCGATTGCCGGGCCGATTCTCGGCGGCTGGATCACCGACAGCTACAGCTGGCCGTGGATTTTCTTCATCAACGTGCCCATCGGCATTTTCGCGGTGATGGTGGTGCGCCAGCAGCTCAAGGCGCGTCCGGTTGAAACCAGCCGCCAGCCGATGGACTACGTCGGCCTGATCTCGCTGATCATCGGCGTCGGTGCGTTGCAGGTGATCCTCGACAAGGGCAACGACCTGGACTGGTTCGAATCGAACTTCATCCTGATCGGCGCGGCCATTTCGGTGATTGCCCTGGCGGTGTTCGTGATCTGGGAAATGACCGATGCGCACCCGGTGGTCAACCTGCGCCTGTTCGCCTACCGTAACTTCCGCATCGGCACCCTGGTGCTGGTGCTCGGCTACGCCGGGTTCTTCGGCATCAACCTGATTCTGCCGCAATGGCTGCAGACCCAGATGGGCTACACGGCCACCTGGGCCGGCCTGGCGGTCGCGCCCATCGGCATCCTGCCGGTGCTGATGTCGCCGTTCGTCGGCAAGTACGCGCACAAGTTCGACCTGCGCCTGCTGGCGGGGCTGGCGTTCCTGGCCATTGGCCTGAGTTGCTTCATGCGTGCCGGCTTCACCAACGAAGTGGACTTCCAGCACATCGCCCTGGTGCAGTTGTTCATGGGCATCGGCGTGGCGCTGTTCTTCATGCCGACCCTGAGCATCCTGATGTCCGACCTGCCACCGAGCCAGATCGCCGATGGCGCCGGCCTGGCGACCTTCCTGCGCACCCTGGGCGGCAGTTTTGCCGCGTCGCTGACCACCTGGATCTGGATCCGCCGCGCCGACCAGCACCATGCGTACCTGAGCGAAAGCATCACCACCTACGACCCGGCCACCCGCGACGCCCTGCAAAACCTCGGCGGGGCGGGCAGCCCGGCGTACGCGCAGCTCGATCACGTGTTGACCAGCCAGGCCTACATGCTGTCCACGGTGGATTACTTCACGCTGCTGGGCTGGGCGTTCATGGCGTTGATCGTGATCGTCTGGCTGGCCAAACCGCCGTTCGCGGCGAAGGCGGGGCCTGCGGCGTCCGGTCATTAAACCAACACACACGCCCCCTGTAGGAGCGAGCTTGCTCGCGATGACGGAGTGTCAGCCAACATCATATTGGCTGACACACCGACATCGCGAGCAAGCTCGCTCCTACAGGGGGACTCGTCAGGCCGTAGGCGCAGCCAGCGCCGGCGGCGGGGCGAAGTCGAACGGGGTCAGGGCGTAGCCGCTTTCGTCCACCTGCAAGGCCCAGCCCTGGCGATCCCAATCGCCCAGCACGATGCGCCGGGCGGCCTGGTCGCCCAGTTGCAGCTTGTGGATGGCGGGGCGGTGGGTGTGGCCGTGGACCAGGGTTTTCACCCCATATTGCTGCATGATCCGCGGAATTTCTTCCGGGGTGACATCGACAATGTCGTTGGCCTTCATCCGCGTCTGCGCCCGGCTTTCGCTGCGCAGCTTGCGTGCCAGCTTATGCCGGGTCCGCAGGGGCAGGTGGCGCAGGATGAACAGGGTGATGGGGTTGCGCAGGTAACGACGCAGCTTCATGTAGGCTTCGTCGCGGGTGCACAGGCTGTCGCCGTGCATCAGCAGCACCGGTTCATCGAAGAACTGCACGACACTCGGATCTTTCAGCAGGGTGCAGCCGGCCTGTTTACAGAAGGCCTGGCCGAGCATGAAGTCGCGATTGCCGTGCATGAGGAAAATGGCCGTGCCGCTGTCGCTGAGATCACGCAGGGCCTGGCAGATGGAGCGTTGGAAGGGCGTCATGGCGTCATCGCCAATCCATGCCTCGAAAAAATCCCCGAGGATGTACAACGCACTCGCCGAACGGGCACGTCCGGCGAGCAAATCCAGAAACGCCCGGGTGATGTCCGGGCGCTCCTCTTCCAGATGCAAGTCTGAAATCAGCAATATCACTCAATGATCTCGGCTTTCTCGATGATCACGTCGTCTGCTGGCACGTCCTGGTGGCCGGCCTTCATGGTGGTGGAAACGCCTTTGATCTTGTCGACGACGTCGGTGCCGGCAGTCACTTTACCGAATACCGCGTAGCCCCAGCCCTGGGTGTTCTTGCCGCTGTGGTTCAGGAAGCTGTTGTCGGTGACGTTGATGAAGAACTGCGCCGACGCCGAATGCGGCTCCATGGTACGGGCCATGGCGATGGTGTACTTGTCGTTGGAAAGACCGTTGTCGGCTTCGTTCTGGATGCTTGGGCGCTTGTCTTTCTTCTCTTTCATGCCTGGCTCGAAACCGCCGCCCTGGATCATGAAGTTACCGATGACACGGTGAAAAATGGTGTTTTCGTAGTGACCGGCTTTGACGTATTCAACGAAGTTGGCCACGGTGATCGGGGCTTTCTCGGCGTTCAGTTCCAGAACGATGTCGCCAAAGTTGGTCGTCAGTTTGACTTGGGTCATGATCGGTACTCTTTCTAGGGAATTCGTGGGTATTGGAACATTTTGTCCCGCTACCGGTTCAGCCTTGTCGGCCAAGGAGCGCAGTTTAGCGTGACAGGCGCGAATTTCGAGGCAGTTTTTTCTTTTATGCCCGATTAAATGCGACCGTTTGCCGAGTGCGCTCTGTCAGGTACTTGACGGCATCGGCTATGATAGCGGCTTTGTTTTGTCTGGCTGTCTTCCGGCCGCGCACTTGTACGTTCAAGGATCCTATGAGCAAGCCCACTGTCGACCCTACCTCGAATTCCAAGACCGGCCCTGCCGTACCGGTCAATTTCCTGCGCCCGATCATCCAGGCGGACCTGGACTCGGGTAAGCACACGCAGATCGTCACCCGTTTCCCGCCTGAGCCCAACGGTTACCTGCACATCGGTCACGCCAAGTCGATCTGTGTGAACTTCGGCCTGGCCCAGGAGTTCGGCGGCGTCACGCACCTGCGTTTCGACGACACCAACCCGGCCAAGGAAGACCAGGAATACATCGACGCGATCGAAAGCGACGTCAAATGGCTGGGCTTCGAATGGTCCGGCGAAGTGCGCTACGCCTCGCAGTATTTCGACCAGTTGCACGACTGGGCCGTCGAGCTGATCAAGGCCGGCAAGGCCTATGTCGACGACCTGAGCCCGGAGCAGGCCAAGGAATACCGTGGCACCCTGACCGAACCAGGCCGCAACAGCCCGTTCCGTGATCGCTCGGTGGAAGAGAACCTCGACTGGTTCGCCCGCATGCGTGCCGGCGAGTTCCCGGACGGCGCCCGTGTGCTGCGCGCGAAAATCGACATGGCGTCGCCGAACATGAACCTGCGCGACCCGATCATGTACCGCATCCGTCACGCCCATCACCACCAGACCGGCGACAAGTGGTGCATCTACCCCAACTATGACTTCACCCACGGTCAGTCGGATGCCATCGAAGGCATCACCCACTCGATCTGCACCCTGGAGTTCGAAAGCCATCGTCCGCTGTACGAGTGGTTCCTGGAGAACCTGCCGGTGCCGGCCAACCCGCGCCAGTACGAGTTCAGCCGCCTGAACCTGAACTACACCATCACCAGCAAGCGCAAGCTCAAGCAACTGGTCGATGAAAAGCACGTCAACGGCTGGGACGATCCGCGCATGTCCACGCTGTCGGGCTTCCGTCGCCGTGGCTACACACCGGCTTCGATCCGCAACTTCTGCGACATGGTCGGCACCAACCGCTCTGACGGCGTGGTCGACTTCGGCATGCTCGAATTCAGCATCCGCCAGGACCTCGACGCGAACGCCCCTCGCGCCATGTGCGTGCTGCGTCCGTTGAAAGTGGTGATCACCAACTACCCGGAAGACCAGGTCGATAATCTCGAACTGCCGCGTCATCCACAGAAAGAAGAACTCGGTGTGCGCAAGCTGCCGTTCGCCCGTGAAATCTACATCGACCGCGATGACTTCATGGAAGAGCCACCGAAGGGCTACAAGCGCCTGGAACCAAACGGCGAAGTGCGCCTGCGCGGCAGCTACGTGATCCGTGCCGACGAAGCGATCAAGGACGCCGATGGCAACATCGTCGAACTGCGTTGCTCGTACGATCCGGACACCCTGGGCAAGAACCCTGAAGGCCGCAAGGTCAAGGGCGTGATCCACTGGGTGCCGGCAGCGGCCAGCATCGAGTGCGAAGTGCGTCTGTACGATCGCCTGTTCCGTTCGCCGAACCCGGAGAAGGCCGAAGACAGCGCGAGTTTCCTCGACAATATCAACCCTGACTCCCTGCAAGTACTGACTGGTTGTCGTGCCGAACCCTCGCTGGGCGACGCACAGCCGGAAGACCGTTTCCAGTTCGAGCGCGAAGGTTACTTCTGCGCGGATATCAAGGACTCGAAACCGGGCGCTCCGGTCTTCAACCGTACCGTGACCTTGCGTGATTCGTGGGGCCAGTGATTCAAGGAAACCTCTGACGTGCTGACGATCTACAACACGCTCACCAAGAGCAAAGAAGTCTTCAAACCGCTGGATGGCAACAAGGTGCGCATGTACGTGTGCGGGATGACCGTGTACGACTACTGCCACCTGGGCCATGGCCGCAGCATGGTCGCTTTCGACCTGGTGACCCGCTGGTTGCGGTTCAGCGGCTACGACCTGACCTATGTGCGCAACATCACCGACATTGACGACAAGATCATCAATCGGGCCAATGAGAACGGCGAGTCGTTCGAAGCGCTGACCGAACGCATGATCGCGGCGATGCACGAAGACGAAGCGCGCCTGAACATCAAGAAGCCGGACATGGAGCCGCGCGCCACCGGGCATATCCCCGGCATGCACGCGATGATCCAGACTCTGATCGACAAGGGCTACGCCTACGCCCCGGGCAATGGCGACGTGTACTACCGCGTCGCCAAGTTCATGGGTTACGGCAAGCTGTCGCGCAAGAAGATCGAAGACCTGCGCATCGGCGCGCGCATCGAAGTCGACGAGTCCAAGCAGGACCCGCTGGACTTCGTGCTGTGGAAAGGCGCCAAGCCGGGTGAGCCGAGCTGGCCATCGCCTTGGGGCGACGGTCGTCCGGGCTGGCACATCGAGTGCTCGGTGATGTCGACCTGCTGCCTGGGCGAGACCTTCGACATTCATGGCGGCGGCAGCGACCTGGAGTTCCCGCACCACGAGAACGAAATCGCCCAGAGCGAAGCGGCCACCGGCAAGACCTACGCCAACGCGTGGATGCATTGCGGCATGATCCGCATCAATGGCGAGAAGATGTCCAAGTCCTTGAACAACTTCTTCACCATTCGCGACGTGCTGGAAAAGTACCACCCGGAAGTCGTGCGTTACCTGCTGGTGTCGAGCCACTACCGCAGCGCGATCAACTATTCGGAAGACAACCTCAAGGACGCCAAAGGCGCCCTCGAGCGTTTCTACCATGCGTTGAAAGGCCTGCCGAAGGTCGCTCCAGCCGGTGGCGAGGCGTTCGTCGAGCGCTTTACCCAAGTGATGAACGACGACTTCGGCACGCCGGAAGCCTGTGCGGTGCTGTTCGAGATGGTGCGTGAGATCAACCGTCTGCGCGAGAGCGATCTCGACGCGGCGGCCGGTCTGGCGGCGCGCTTGAAGCAACTGGCCGATGTGCTGGGTGTGTTGCAGCTCGAAGCCGAAGACTTCCTGCAGGCCGGCGCCGAAGGGCGTGTGGATGCAGCCGAGGTCGATGCCCTGATCGCAGCCCGCCTGGCGGCGCGCGCGGCCAAGGACTGGGCCGAATCCGACCGCATCCGCGACCAGCTCACCGCCATGGGCGTGGTGCTGGAAGACGGCAAGGGCGGCACGACCTGGCGTTTGGCTGATTGATTGGCTGAGCCGTTTGAGACAAAAACCCGCCTTGTGCGGGTTTTTGTTTGTTTGCAGGTTTTGGATATTGCGGTGTGCTGGCCGGCCTCATCGCGAGCAGGCTCGCTCCCACAATGGGTTGCGATGAGGCCTGAACTGTGGGAGCGAGCCTGCTCGCGATAGGGTCCACACCCACCGCGGTCACTCGGTCTGCCGCAACCTTTTGTACAAGGTATTGCGACTAACCCCCAACCGCCGCGCCAAATGGGAAATATTGCCCCCCACCGCCCGCAACTGCCGATTCAGGTCTTCGGCATCATCCAGGTCCACCGCCAACGGCTCGGGTGTCTCCACCGGCTCCATCTCCAGGTCGACGAAAAAATCATCCGGCAAATGCTCCGGCCGCACCGGTTGTTCCTCGGCCATGGCCAGCGCCACCTGCATCACGCTGCTGACCTGGCGCAGGTTGCCCGGCCACGGATGACGGCTGAACAGCTCCAGCACCTCGCGGCTCAGGCCTGCCCATTGCGACGGCTCGCGATGCTGTTCCCACAAGCGCTTGAACAGTGCCTGCTTGTCGCTGCGTTCGCGCAGGGGCGGCAGCTCCAGGGTCAGGCCGCCGATGCGGTAATACAGGTCTTCGCGAAAGCGCCCCAGTTGCACCTGCTCGCGTAGCGAACGGTTGGTCGCCGAAATGATGCGGATGTCCACGGCGAATAACTCGCTGCTGCCCACCGGTTGCACGCAACGCTCCTGCAATACCCGCAACAGACGCGCCTGGGTGGGCAACGGCATGTCGCCGATCTCGTCGAGGAACAGCGTGCCTTTGTCCGCCTTGCGAATCAGGCCGATGCTGCCTTTCTGGTTGGCGCCGGTGAAGGCGCCTTTCTCATAGCCGAACAGCTCCGATTCCACCAGTTCGGCGGGGATCGCTGCACAGTTGACGGCAATGAACGGCTGTTTGCTGCGCGAACTGGCCTGGTGCAGCGCCTTGACGAACACCTCCTTGCCGACACCGGTTTCGCCGTGGATCAACAACGGAATGTCCTTTTCCAGCAGGCGCTCGGCCTGGCGTACGGCCTTTTCCACGCGGCTGTCGCCGAAGTGCAGGGTGCCGAGGCTGATCGCGGCGGGGGCGGGTTCGGCGCGTTCGGTGGGGGCGCTGTCTTTTCGCGTAAAGATGCGCGGCTGGATCGGCGCCTGTTTCGGCCGGCGCAACACGCACTGGAAACGGTTGCGCCCCGAGGCTTGCAGAGCAAAGGGCAGGCCATCAGGCTGGTTGAGCAGTTCCAGCAACGACACCTTGAACAGGCTTTCGACACTGATCCGCGACAGGCGCACGCCCAGCAGGTTGTCGGCCCGGCGATTGGCCGAGAGCACTTGGCCGGTTTCATCGAAGATCAGCAACCCGGCCCATTGGCTGTCGAGGTTGTTCAGGCCGGTGTTGAACGTCAGTTGAAAATGCTGGCCATGGAACAGGTTGAGGATCAGCCGGTTTTCCACGGTCTGGCTCATCATCTTGACCATGCCGAGGGTGTGCGAGGGCGGCAGGTAGCTGTCGCTGGACACGTCGAGCACCGCGATCACCTTGCGTTCGGCATCGAAAATCGGCGCGGCGGAACCGGTCATGAAGCGGTTGGCCTTGAGGAAGTGTTCGTCGTGCTCGATGTGCACCGCCTGTTCACAGGCCAGGGCGGTGCCGATGGCGTTGGTGCCGCTGCAACGTTCCATCCAGCTGGCGCCGGCACTGAAACCACGCGCCAGGCCCGGCTCGATGAAGCGCTGGGTGCCCCAGGAGGTCAGGACCTGGCCCTGATTATCGGCCAGCATGATCAGGCAATTGGAATTGCTCAGGATGTTTTCGTAGTAGGGCAGCACTTCCTGGTGGGTGGTCTGCACCAGTGAATGCTGGCTTTCGAGCAACTGGGCAATGCCCTCGGCGGGCAACTGGTCGAAGGCGGGCGTGCTTTGATGGTCGAGGCCGAACGCGCGGCAGCGTGACCATGAGTCGGCAATGATGGCGTCGTGGGAGAGCGGCGAGGCGGGTGCGGCCATGGCAGTCGATCTCTGGGTGTTTTTTATTGTTGTTATGGTGCAGATCACACAAACCCCTGAGGGGATCCCCCGGAGGGAATCCCTGTGGGAGCGAGCCTGCTCGCGATGGTCGTCAACGATAACGCTGGCTTGCTGGTGCCTCGCGGTGTCTGGTCTACCATCGCGAGCAGGCTCGCTCTCACAGGGGAAGTCGGGGGCCATCGGCTGTGTGAACAATCCGTAGAGTGTTGTTCACCCTTGTTCATTGTCAATCGCTGAACTGTTCAATTGTTCAACCAGAGTTGTTCATTTTTGTTCAGCAACGAACACGGTATGTCCTGCTTTTTCCTGATTTTCCCAACAGATCAACCATTTGCATTTTCTGGCACGAAAGTCGCTCTGTAGCTGCGGTCGCTTGACTCCAATAATAAAAAGGCCGAGCCATGTCACTCACCCTGGAGCACGTCAGCCGTACCGTCGAGGGCCAGACCTGGATCGACGATGCGTGCCTGAATTTCGAACCCGGATCCTTCAATGTTCTGCTGGGCCGTACGCTGTCCGGCAAAACCAGTCTCATGCGCCTGATGGCCGGCCTGGACAAGCCCGACAGTGGGCGCATCCTGATGAACGGCGTCGACGTCACTCAACGTCCGGTGCGTTTGCGCAACGTGTCGATGGTCTATCAGCAGTTCATCAATTACCCGACCATGACCGTTTTCGACAACATCGCCTCGCCCTTGCGCCAGGCCGGTGTGGCCAACGAGATCATCCAGGCCAAGGTGCAGGAAACCGCCAGGATGCTGCGCATCGAGAAATTCCTGAAGCGCTACCCGCTGGAACTCTCGGGCGGTCAGCAGCAGCGCACGGCGATGGCGCGGGCGCTGGTCAAGGATGCCGAGCTGATCCTGTTCGACGAACCCCTGGTCAACCTCGATTACAAGCTACGCGAAGAGCTGCGCCAGGAAATGCGCGAGCTGTTCAAGGCGCGGCACACCATTGCGGTGTACGCCACCACCGAGCCCAACGAGGCATTGGCGCTGGGCGGCACCACCACCATCCTGCACGAGGGCCGGGTGATCCAGAGCGGCAAGGCCGCCGAGGTCTACCACCAGCCGCAGACCGTGCTCGCCGCCGAACTGTTCTCCGAGCCACCGATCAACCTGATGCCCGGGCGCATTGCTGGCAACGAAGTCAGCTTCGCCAATTTCGTGCATTTTCCGCTGAACGTGGACCTGCGCCCGGTGGGCGAGGGCGAATTCCGCTTTGGCGTGCGCCCCAGCCACATCTCGCTGGTGCCCAGCAACGATGACGACCTCGAACTGGCCGTGACCGTCGAGGTTGCCGAGATCAGCGGTTCGGAAACCTTCCTGCACGTGCGCAACGAGCATTTCCTGCTGGTGCTGCACCTGCCCGGGGTTCACGAATACGACGTCGATGCGCCGATCCGTATCTATATCCCGACCCATAAACTGTTCGTGTTCGATGCGCAGGGCCGCCTGGTCCAGGCGCCGGGCCGGCGTATCGCGAGGGTTGCCTGATGGCCGAAATTCGCTTGCAGAACCTCGCCCACAGCTACACCGCGACGCCCGCCGGCCCCGAGGATTACGCGATCCGCCAGATGGACCATATCTGGGAGCAGGGCGGTGCGTTTGCCTTGCTCGGGCCTTCGGGCTGCGGCAAATCGACCTTGCTCAACATCATTTCCGGCTTGCTCAGCCCGTCCCAGGGCCATGTGCTGTTCGACGGCCGCGCGGTCAACGACCTGACCCCGGAAAAGCGCAACATCGCCCAGGTGTTCCAGTTTCCGGTGGTCTACGACACCATGACGGTGTTCGACAACCTGGCGTTCCCCTTGCGCAACCAGGGTATGGCCGAGGCGAAAATCCACAGCAAGGTGCAGGAAATCGCCGAGGTCCTCGACCTGCAGAACCTCTTGAGCAAGAAGGCGCGCAACCTCACCGCCGACGAAAAGCAGAAAGTCTCCATGGGCCGTGGACTGGTGCGCGACGACGTTTCGGCGATCCTCTTCGACGAACCGCTGACGGTGATCGACCCGCACCTGAAGTGGAAGCTGCGGCGCAAGCTCAAGCAGATCCACGAGCAGTTCAACATCACCATGGTCTACGTCACCCACGATCAACTGGAGGCCTCGACCTTCGCCGACAAGATCGCGGTGATGTACGGCGGGCAGATCGTGCAGTTCGGCACGCCACGGGAGTTGTTCGAGCGCCCGAGCCACACCTTCGTCGGCTACTTCATTGGCAGCCCCGGCATGAACCTGATCGAAGTGCAGCCGCAAGCGGGGGGTGTCGGTTTCGCCTCGACCCATCTGCCGCTGTCCGACGCCATGCAGAAACGCATCGCTGAATCCACCTGGCACACCCTCAAGGTCGGCATCCGCCCGGAATTCGTCCACGTCTGGGACGAGCCGTTCGACGACGCCCTGAGGGCAAAAGTCGTCCACGTCGAAGACCTCGGCACCTACAAGATCATGACCCTGGACCTCGATGGCCAGCCGCTCAAAGTGCGCCTGGCCGAAGACAAGCCGGTGCCGGAAGGCACGGCGTATATCAGCTTCCCGGCCCAGTGGCTGATGGTCTACGCCGACGATTTCCTGCTGGAGCCACACGCGGTCGGGGAGGTGCAGCCATGAACAAGGTGCAGAACAACAAGGCCTGGTGGCTGGTGCTGCCGGTGTTCCTGCTGGTGGCGTTCAGTGCGGTGATCCCGATGATGACCGTGGTCAACTACTCGGTGCAGGACATCTTCGACCAGTCCAGCCGCTACTTCGTCGGTGCCGACTGGTACAAGCAGGTGCTGCTCGACCCGCGTCTGCACGACTCGTTGCTGCGTCAGTTCATCTACTCGGCCTGTGTGCTGCTGATCGAGATTCCGCTGGGCATCGCCATCGCCCTGACCATGCCCACCAAGGGCCGCTGGTCGTCGGTGGTGTTGATTGTCCTGGCGATTCCGCTGCTGATCCCGTGGAACGTGGTCGGCACCATCTGGCAGATTTTCGGCCGGGCCGACATCGGCCTGCTCGGTTCGACGCTCAACGCCATGGGTATCAGCTACAACTATGCGGCGAACACCATGGATGCCTGGGTCACCGTACTGGTGATGGACGTGTGGCACTGGACCTCGCTGGTGGCCTTGTTGTGTTTCTCGGGGTTGCGTGCCATTCCGGACGTGTACTACCAGGCGGCGCGGATCGACCGGGCCTCGGCCTGGGCGGTGTTCCGCCACATCCAGTTGCCCAAGCTCAAGAGCGTGCTGCTGATCGCGGTGATGCTGCGCTTCATGGACAGCTTCATGATCTACACCGAACCGTTCGTGCTCACGGGCGGCGGGCCGGGCAATGCCACGACCTTCCTCAGCCAGACGTTGACGCAAATGGCGGTCGGGCAATTCGACCTGGGACCTGCGGCGGCTTTCTCGCTGGTGTACTTCCTGATCATCCTGTTGGTGTCCTGGCTGTTCTATACGGCCATGACTCACTCTGACGCCAACCGTTGAGGCCGCGCCATGAGCAAAAGAAAGCTGATTCCCTTGCTGCTGTACATCCTGTTCGTGCTGGTGCCGATCTATTGGCTGCTGAACATGTCCTTCAAGAGCAACACCGAAATCCTCGGCGGCCTGACGCTGTTCCCGCAGGACTTCACGTTGGCCAACTACAAGGTGATCTTCACCGACCCGAGCTGGTACACCGGGTATATCAACTCGGCCTACTACGTGACCTTGAACACGGTCATCTCCCTGGCCGTGGCATTGCCCGCGGCGTACGCGTTTTCCCGCTACCGCTTCCTGGGCGACAAGCATCTGTTTTTCTGGCTGCTGACCAACCGCATGGCACCACCGGCGGTGTTCCTGTTGCCGTTCTTCCAGCTGTATTCGTCGATCGGCCTGTTCGATACCCACATTGCCGTGGCCCTGGCGCACTGCCTGTTCAACGTGCCGCTGGCGGTGTGGATTCTCGAAGGTTTCATGTCCGGGGTGCCGAAGGAAATCGACGAAACCGCCTACATCGACGGCTACAGCTTTCCCAAGTTCTTCGTGAAGATCTTCATCCCGCTGATTGGCTCCGGCATCGGCGTGACGGCGTTTTTCTGCTTCATGTTTTCCTGGGTCGAACTGCTGCTGGCGCGCACCCTGACCTCGGTCAATGCCAAGCCGATCGCGGCGGTGATGACTCGCACGGTGTCGGCTTCCGGCATCGACTGGGGCGTGCTGGCCGCGGCGGGGGTGCTGACCATCCTGCCCGGCATGCTGGTGATCTGGTTCGTACGCAACCATGTGGCCAAGGGCTTTGCCCTGGGCCGGGTATGAGGAACTGATGATGGAATGGATGAGCTGGACCGTCCCGACGGCGGCGTTCTTCGGCGTGATCGCCTTGATCCTGATCGGCATGACGACCTGGGAGCTGCGTTCGCCGAGTGTCCTTCGCCGTGGCTTTTTACCGATGGCCACCACCCGTGGCGATCGTTTGTTTATCGGTCTTCTCGGCAGCGCCTACCTGCATTTGCTGGTCATCGGCGTAACCGACTGGAGCATCTGGGTGGCGTTCGCGTTGTCCCTGGTGTGGCTGTTGTCTGTGATGCGTTGGGGCTAGTCGAATCGCTCGGCGCTCCGAAACTCAATAAGGAGGTTTCTATGTTCGATAAAAACAATAAGCTGCGACATAGCATTTCATTGGCAGCAGTACTGGCACTCAGCGGCTTGAGCGCTTCGGCCTGGGCCGATGCCTATGAAGATGCCGCGAAGAAATGGATCGGCAGTGAGTTCAAGCCGTCCACCCTGACGGCCGAGCAACAGCTGGAAGAACTGAAATGGTTCATCAAGGCCGCCGAGCCGTTTCGCGGGATGAACATCAAGGTGGTTTCGGAAACCATCGCCACCCACGAATACGAGTCCAAGGTGCTGGCCAAGGCCTTCAGCGAAATCACCGGGATCAAGCTGACCCACGACCTGCTGCAGGAAGGCGACGTGGTGGAAAAGCTGCAGACCGAGATGCAGTCGGGCAAGAGCATCTATGACGGCTGGGTCAACGACTCGGACCTGATCGGCACGCACTTTCGCTACGGCAAGACTCAGTCGATCACCGACCTGATGGCCAACGAGGGCAAGAACTTCACCTCGCCGACCCTGGACCTCAAGGACTTCATCGGCATTTCGTTCACCACCGCGCCGGACGGCAAGATCTATCAATTGCCCGACCAGCAGTTCGCCAACCTGTACTGGTTCCGTGCCGACTGGTTCGAACGTGCGGACCTCAAAGCCAAGTTCAAGGAAAAGTACGGTTATGAACTGGGCGTGCCAGTGAACTGGTCGGCCTATGAAGACATCGCCAAGTTCTTCAGCGAAGACGTCAAGGAAATCGACGGCAAGCGCGTCTACGGGCACATGGATTACGGCAAGAAGGACCCGTCGCTGGGCTGGCGCTTCACCGATGCCTGGTTCTCCATGGCCGGTGGCGGCGACAAGGGCCTGCCCAACGGCTTGCCGGTGGACGAGTGGGGCATCCGCGTCGAGGACTGCCATCCGGTAGGTTCCAGCGTGACCCGTGGCGGCGACACCAACGGCCCGGCGGCCGTGTTCGCCACCACCAAATACGTGGAGTGGCTGAAGAAATATGCGCCACCGGAAGCCGCGGGCATGACCTTCTCCGAGTCCGGCCCGGTGCCGTCCCAGGGCAACATCGCCCAGCAGATCTTCTGGTACACAGCCTTCACTGCCGACATGACCAAGCCGGGCCTGGCGGTGATGAACGCCGACGGCACGCCGAAATGGCGCATGGCGCCTTCACCCAAGGGGCCTTACTGGGAAGAGGGCATGAAGCTCGGTTATCAGGACGTGGGTTCCTGGACTTTCATGAACTCCACGCCTGAGAAACAGAAACTCGCGGCCTGGTTGTACGCGCAGTTCGTCACCTCGAAAACCGTGTCGCTGAAGAAAACCATCGTCGGCCTGACGCCGATCCGCGAGTCGGACATCAACTCCCAGGCGATGACCGACCTGGCACCGAAACTCGGTGGCCTGGTGGAGTTCTACCGCAGCCCGGCCCGCGTGCAATGGTCCCCGACCGGGACCAACGTGCCGGACTATCCGCGTCTGGCGCAACTGTGGTGGAGCCACATCGCCGAAGCGGCCAGCGGCGAGAAAACCCCGCAACAGGCGCTCGATGGCCTGGCCAAGGACCAGGACGCGATCATGACCCGTCTGGAACGTTCGAAGGCGCAAGCCACCTGCGCGCCGAAGATGAACCCCGAGCGTGACGCGCAGTACTGGTTCGACCAGCCGGGCGCACCGAAACCGAAACTGGCGAACGAAAAGCCCAAGGGCGAAACCGTGAACTACAACGAGCTGCTGAAATCCTGGGCGGATGCCCGCAAGTAAGCATCGCACCACCGTACTCAACGGCACCTTCGGGTGCCGTTTTTGTCAGTGCACGATGGCGCGTTTCAACGCTTGGCGCACGGCTTTCAGGATGGCCGGCTCAAATGCGTTGTGGCCGGCCTGGAACAGGCGGAACTGCAACGGCAGGCGCCGCCGCAACCACCGCACGCTGGACATGCCGAACAGGTCCCGGGTGCCTTGGATGACCTGCGTATTGGCATCGAGTGACAGCCGTTCGTGGGCGCGCGTGAAGAAGTACCGGTTAACGTGATAGTGCAATTCCAGGCGGATCGCACGCACGGCTTCCTGGTCGACGAAATTGCCCAGGGCATCGGGGGACATCGACTGTCCGCTCAGGTACAGGCTGGCGCGTAGCCAGTGCAGGGCAGCCTGCCGCTGTCGCAGGGCGCAGCCCTTGTCGAGGATCTCGTAGATCGCCTCGGCGCTGCCGGCGCAGTTGCCGTCATGGATGGCCGACAGGCCTTTGGTGAAGTTGTCATCGTAGGCGCTGACGTTTTCCGCAAACGGCACGAAGATCGACGCCAGTGTGGTCTTGAGCACCGCTTCGGGATAGCGCTGCTGGTATTGAATCGCCAGCCAACTGCCCCACGAGACACCGAGCAGGCTGATCCTCGCGAAGCCCAGGTGCAGTCGCAGGCCATCAATGTCCTCCACGCAACGGCCGGTATCATTGAGTTGACGCTCGCCATGGGGAAGGGAGCGCCCGCAGCCGCGCTGGTCGAACAGAATGATCTCGAAATGCTGCTCATCGAAAAACTCGAGATGGTGGCGATTGCTGCAGCCCCCAGGTCCGCCATGCAGGAAAAAGACGGGTTCGCCACCCGGTGTGCCCCAACGCTCCCAATAGAGTTGGTGACCGTCGTCGGTGGGGTAATAGCCTCGGGTCACCATTGCAGGGGCATCCTCAATTGATAGAACTGGAACAGTTCCGAACGACCGGGACGGGCCGCAACGCGGCTGATCAGCGCCAGTTTCCATACCTGCGCCAGATAGGGCACACCCAGTAATACCGGCGTGTGGCCGAACAGCAGGATCGTGCCGCCGGGTTTGACACAGGCCACCAGGTCCGTGAACAGGCCCTGGGCGTCTTTGCGCGTCATGACTTCGGCATTGAGAAACCGCAGGACCAGCACATCGCAACGGATGCCGGACGCTGCGACGAGGCGGGCATCGCCCAGGCTGAATCGGACGGCGCCATGGCCATGCCGCCTGAGCGCATGTTCGATCATCGAAGCCGAGCGGTCCGAACCCAGGTACTGGCGGTCGGGCAGCGCGTGCGCCAGGTGGGCAATGAACTCACCGGTCGAACACGCCGGGTCGAGGATTACTGCACCCGGCGCCGACAGGGTTTTGAGCAGGGCTGCGCAATGCTCGCGAAAATGCGCTTCGTCCGCGTTCAGCCTGGCGGCGAGCGAGGCGTCGCACTGCCAGTCATTGGCGCGGCAGATGCTTTCCCGGCCGGCCTTATCCATCAGCGGAAACGGGAAGCGTACTTCGCTCTCCGGTTGGGTCAGAGCGGCGTGGAATGCGCTGTGTTTTTCCTGTTCGTCGACGGCGCGAAAGTACACCACCGCGCCTTGATTGCCCCATTGCCATTCGATCAGGTGGCCGAGCAGCATCCATGGCTGGAGCAGGCTGCTGAGATGCCAGCCGGCGCTTTCGTTGTGCTGGAGGATCTTGCGGCCCACCCATTCGATGCCATCGAGGCGCAGCACGAACAGATGATGCAGGCCTGGCCCGAACGGCTCGATGAAGCGATCCAGTTGGCCCGGCACTGTCTGCAGGCGGCTGAAGGATCGGGCGAGGTGACGCTCTCGATGCAGGGCCGGGGTCATGCGGGTACTCCCTGGGAGACTCGCAAGCGCCGGCCGCGGGCCTGTGGCACCACGACATTGCCGCTCGAGACGACGAAAAACCGCTCCAGCCCGGGAATGACCACATTGACCAGCGTGGTGCCCAGCGGCGTTTCATGCAGCCGGGTAATCCCCAGCGTACGCCCGTGTCGGTGCAGGTCTGCGGCCAGGCGGTCGATTTGATCGGCCAGCGGGCGGGTGGGACCTTCATCGGGCAATTCCACGGTGAGTTGCTCGCAGCGGGCCAACAGGACGTGAACATCGAATTGCAGGCAGCGCAGCAGGCGTGGGAATGGGCTGAGGTGCTTTTTCGCGTTGCTCAGGTGGTATTGCTGTTCGGGCTGCGTCAACCCGTGATGCAATTGCACCAGTTCAGTCACGGCACGCCAGGCGCCGTGGCGGGCGCTGAGCGAGCATCCGCTGCCGAACACGCGTGGCTGGGAGCCGGCCTGCGTTGAACATGCGAGAAAGGTGTGTGGGAGGAATTCGTTGCTGATGTCGATCACGACGATGTCGGCACCGATCTCCACTTCGGCGTCGCGCCAGAGTCTGCCCAGTGCGTCATCGGCTGTCGGTCGGGCGACCCGACGCAGCGTGGAGGGGGTGCGGTAGTAAAAGTGATCGAGCAGAAACAGTGCGACGGCGTCGCGCTCGATGCACTCATTGACGGCATGTAACACCGCTTCGTGGTAAGTGGCGCCAATCGCCGTTCCGCTGTTGGAGGCGTAACGTTTTAATACGTTGTAATCGGTGGTGTCTTGTTTTAGCGGTGCCAGTGAGTAATGGGGTGAACACAATGCAACCGGATAATGGAATGTCGTGTGATTCAAGTAGTCGGTATATGTCCGACAGGCTGTCAATGCATGCGGTTGTTCGATCAGTGGTGATAAAACGCTGTCGTCGATAAACAGTCGGGAGTTGGCGAAGTAACATGAAGTCACCCAGCAGATATCATCGGGGCTGACGTGATCACTTAAATGATGTTCCAGTGTTTCATACAGTGCGCCGACATGCGCACAAGGCGGATAACCCTTGCCCGATCCGCGGGCGATGATGCGTCCCTCATGGTCACTGGCCCTGACGTGTATCGCGACGACCCGTTGACCCCACTGCTGCGACTGCGCACAGAGCCCGAGCCTCTGCCACTCGGCCTCGATCCGCTGCGTTGCCTGCTCCAGGGGCAGTTCCCGTTCCGCACAGGTAAAACCGTCCATTGTTCATTCCCTCGAAAAACAGCACCCGACCCCGCCCCCTGTAGGAGCGAGCACGCTCGCGATGGTCGTCAACGATGACGCGGGCAACCTGAAACTGCGCGGTGTTCCATCGTCCATCGCGAGCAAGCTCGCTCCTACAGGGGGGCGGGGTGTTTTATTCGGCTTCCAGTTCGGCCTGTTCGGATTCGCTCAGGTGCAGCTCTTCGATCTGTTCTTCCGTAGGGACATCCTGCAGTTCGAGATCAATGATTTTGTTGGCGTTGATACTTCCCATGTAACCCATAGTTGTACGCTCTCTTTTTGTTGGATAGTGAGTGTGCTTGCTCAAGCACGGAGCAACTGTATGAACTGCAAATTGATCGGTCAAAAATGACAGGAAGTTACCAAGTGGGTGTTTACGGTGTACGGAAAAACGTACACATCAATCGGTGATTGACGATTGCGGTTCATGAATCAGGACCTTTGCCGAATAGGTGAGCACTGAAGTTCAGCGATTTTTGCCAGCAATACGTGGGACATTTCAGATGGTGGGGTGAGCCAACTATTGCGGCCGGGTGACTCGTGATGATTTGCGATTTTAGTATTGAGATTTTTCCTATGTTGTTTGAAGGGCACTCATACAAATTTGCAGGATAAAGACGCTACTGGGCATCAACAGCCGAGCAAATAAAAACGGCACCCGAAGGTGCCGTCATGTGTTGTGTGCCTGCAAGCGGTACGCCTTAGACCAGAATGGCCAACGGCGTGTACCGGGTCATGATCGGATCGGCCGTCAGCAGCTGCATCGGTTCCATGACGGTGGTCGCCACGATGAGGCGGTCGAAGGGATCGCGGTGATGAGGCGCCAGGTCTTTCACCGCAATGGCATGTTCTGCCTCGATCGGCAATTCGATGAACCCGCTGTCGGTGCAGAACTCCCGTATTCCCTCCAGGTCGACGCTGAGTTTGCCCAGGCCGACCTTGATCGCCATTTCCCAGAACGTCGCCGCGCTGACGTGGACTTGCGTGGCGTTGTTGATGAGTGCTCGGGCTGCATAGGATAACTTCTGGTCATCGGTGAGTGCCCACAGAAGAATGTGGGTGTCGAGCAGAACCCTCACAAATGCCGTCCTTCGAAGGCATCCAGCAAATCGTCTGGAAGGGGCGCATCGAAGTCGTCGCTGACGATGAACTTGCCCTTCATCGCGCCGATGCGTCGCGCTCGAGATCGTTCCATGACGAGCAAGGGCCCGCGGGTGTTTTCCGCACGCTTGAAAGAGAAACGGGGGGAGCTGGTGTTGTAGGGGGCCTGATGTTCGGCGAGGAAGGCGCTGCGGTCGTCCTGCGATTCATTGAAGATGTCACGTTTCATGGGTTGCCTCGATGTTTCCGTCCTTTGAGTGTTCAAGGTAACCCCATTCGCCAAATTTTACCTGTAGGACCGGGCGGGTAATCCGGCGAGAGCTTTCGGAGATCGCGAGGGGAGGGGAGAGCAGCGGTAACAAATCCCACAAAACAAAAACGGCACCCGAAGGTGCCGTTTTTGTTCGTTGCAGGTTTCACCCAGTGATCAACCCGCCAGTACCGCCTGCTGAACCAGGGTCAGCAATGGTTGTGGGTACAGGCCGAGGAAGAACGCCAGGACGGCGATGGCCAGCAGCATCACGCCGCCTGCCTTCTGTTCCCAGTGCAGCTGGGCGTCGTGACGGCGCAGGTTAGGCTCGATCAGGTACAGGGTGACCATGACGCGCAGGTAGTAGAAGACGCCGATGGCGCTGCCCATTACCAGGGAACCGACCAGCCACCATTGATGCGACTCGACACCGGTGGCGATGATGTAGAACTTGCCGATGAAGCCCGCGGTCAGCGGGATACCGGCCAGGGACAGCATCATCACGGTCAGTACGGCGGTCAGGTACGGACGGCGCCAGAACAGGCCGCGGTACTCGTACAGGGCGTCTGCGTCACGACCGTTGTACGGCGAGGACATCAGGGTGATCACGCCGAAGGCGCCGAGGCTGGTGATCACGTAGGTGACCAGGTAGACGCCGATGGCTTCCACCGCCAGGCCCTTGCTGGCCACCAGGGCGATCAGCAGGTAACCGAAGTGGGCGATGGACGAGTAACCCAGCAGACGCTTGAGGTTGCTCTGGGTCAGGGCCAACAGGTTACCGAACAGGATCGAGACGATGGCGATGATGGTCAGCACGTCGCTCAGGACACCGCTGCTGGCAGCCGGCGAGAGCTGGAACAGACGCACCATCACGGCGAACACGGCGACTTTCGAAGCGGTGGCGAGGAACGCGGCGACCGGTGCCGGAGCCCCTTCGTACACGTCCGGTGTCCACAGGTGGAACGGTACCAGCGACAGCTTGAAGGCCAGGCCGATCAGCATCATGCCCAGGCCCAGTTGCGCCAGCGCGCTTGGCAGGCCGGTGGCCGCCAGGGCCTGGCCGATGCCGACGAAGCTCAGCGAGCCGGCGTCAGCGTAGAGCAGGGCCATACCGAACAACAGGAACGCGGAACCGGCTGCCGACAGCACCATGTACTTGATACCGGCTTCCAGCGAACGCTTGTTGAAGAAGGCGTACGCCACCAGGCCGTAGACCGGTACCGACAGCAGTTCCAGACCGATGAACAGGCCGGCCAGGTGCTGCGCGCTGACCAGGACCAGGCCGCCGGCGGCGGCCATCAGGATCAGCAGGTACAGTTCTTCGCGGTTGCCCGGGTAACCCGAACCGCCATCACCGAGGTAGGCGTGGGCGAGGGTGACGCAGGCGAGGGTGGCGACCAGGATCAGCGCCATGTACAGGCAGGCGAAAGTGTCGATTTGCAGCAGCGGGGTCACGGCCAGGGGCGCGACTTTCAGTGCCGGCAGGATCGACAGCAACGCCAGGTTCAGGCCCGCCACGGAGATCAGGAAGGTCTGCGAGTGGTTGCGACGCCAGGCGATCGCCAGCATCACCACGATAATGGTGAGGCTGGTGATCAACAGTGGCGCAAGCGCAATAAAGTGTTGAATCGTGAATTCCATAGCGCTCTTACCGGGCCGAAGCGAGTTGAGTGAAGGCGGTGCCGAGCCATTGCTGCACGCCATGCATCGTCGCAGCAGAGGTGTCGAGGAACGGTTGCGGGTAGACGCCGATGTAGATCAGCAGCACCGCCAGACCGACCACCATGATCAGTTCGCGAGCATCCATGCCATGCATGACCGCGTCCGATTTGGACGGGCCGAAGTAGGCACGGTGAATCATGATCAGCGAGTACACCGAACCGAACACCAGGCCGGACGTCGCGATTGCGGTGATCCACGGCGAAGAGGCGAAGGTGCCGATCAGGATCAGGAACTCACCGACGAAGTTACCGGTACCCGGCAAGCCCAGGGACGCGGCAGCGAAGAACAGGCTGATGGCCGGCAGGTAGGCGATCTTCGACCACAGGCCACCCATTTCACGCATGTCGCGGGTGTGGGTGCGTTCGTACAACTGACCACTCAGGATAAACAGTGCCGCGGCGGAAACACCGTGCGCCAGCATCTGGATCACCGCGCCCTGCAGCGCCAGTTGGCTGCCGGAGTAGATGCCGATCAGTACGAAGCCCATGTGGGAAACGGACGAGAAGGCGATCAGGCGCTTGATGTCGGTTTGTGCGAAGGCCAGGAACGCGCCGTAGAAGATCCCGATCAGACCCAGGGTCATGGCGATCGGCGCGAACTCGGCCGAGGCATTCGGGAACAGCGGCAGGGCGAAACGCAGCAGACCGTAGGCCGCGGTTTTCAGCAGGATACCGGCGAGGTCGACGGAACCTGCGGTCGGCGCCTGGGCGTGAGCGTCAGGCAACCAGGAGTGGAACGGCACCACCGGCAGTTTCACCGCGAAGGCGATGAAGAAGCCGAGCATCAGGATGTACTCGGTGGTGGTCGACATCTTGACCTTCAACAGGTCGGCGTAGTTGAAGGTAATCACGCCGGTGTTGTTGAAGTTGACCAGCACCAGACCAAGGATCGCCACCAGCATGATCAGGCCGGAAGCCTGGGTGAAGATGAAGAACTTGGTTGCTGCGTAGATCCGGGTTTTCTTGCCGTCCGAAGAACTGTGACCCCAGAGCGCGATGAGGAAGTACATCGGCACCAGCATCATTTCCCAGAAGAAGAAGAACATGAACAGGTCGAGGGCGAGGAACACGCCGACGACACCGCCCAGGATCCACATCAGGTTCAGGTGGAAGAAGCCAACGTGACGCTGGATCTCTTTCCACGAGCAGAGTACCGAGAGGATACCCAGCAGGCCGGTCAGCAGGATCATCAGCAGCGACAGGCCGTCGAGGGCCAGGTGCACGTTGATGCCGAAGCGCTGGATCCAGACGTGTTTGAACTCAATCACCCAGGTCGGATCGGCACCCGGTGCCGGAGCAAATGAATAATCACCGTGGGCCCACAGCCAGAGGCCGAGGGCGAGTTCCAGGGTCATGGTCAACAGCGCAATCCAGCGGGGGAGGGTGGCGCCGAAGCGCTCACCCATCCAGCACAGCAGGCCGCCGATGAAGGGGATCAGGATTAGCCAAGGCAGAATCATGACGGGCTCAATTCCTTTCGCAAGTTCGCAAGGTTCATATTCACACCGCTACCAGCACAATGGCGCCGATGACCAGCACGGAGCCGGCTGCCATCGAGGCCGCGTACCAACGCAGTTGACCGGTTTCGGTACGGCTCAGGGCGGTGTGGCCGCCTTTGGCCATACGCGGGATCAGGCCAATGGTCTGGTCCAGCGGGTCTTTGCGCAGGATGTGGCTGATCGCCAGGTATGGCTTGACGAACAGTTTGTCGTAGATCCAGTCGAAGCCCCAGGCAGCGAACCACCAGGCCGAAAGGAGACGGCCGATGCCGCTGTTGGCGATGGCGGTGACGAAACGACGCTTGCCGAGGAACAGCAGCGCAGCCAGCAGGATACCGGCCAGGGCGATGGCGCCCGAGGCGATTTCCAGGCTGTGCTTGGCTTCGCCGCCGGCGTGGCCGACGCTTTGTGGCAGTACGCCATGCAGCGGTGGAACGATCATGGCGCCGACGAAGGTCGACAGCACGATCAGCACCGACAGTGGCAGCCAGTGGGCGATGCCGTGGCCAGCGTGGGCTTCGGTCTTGGCTTCACCGTGGAACGCGATGAAGATCAGGCGGAAGGTGTACAGCGAGGTCATGAACGCGCCGACCAGACCTGCGTAGAGCAGACCCTGGTTACCGCTGGCGAACGCTTCCCAGAGGATTTCGTCCTTGGAGTAGAAGCCTGCGGTCACCAGTGGCAGGGCCGCCAGGGCCGCGCCGCCGACGATGAAGCTGGCGTAGGCCAGTGGCAGTTTCTTCCACAGGCCGCCCATCTTGAAGATGTTCTGCTCGTGGTGGCAGGCAACGATCACCGCACCGGAAGCAAGGAACAGCAGGGCCTTGAAGAAGGCGTGGGTCATCAGGTGGAAAATCGCGCCATCCCAGGCACCCACACCCAGCGCCAGGAACATGTAGCCGATCTGGCTCATGGTCGAGTAGGCGAGGATACGCTTGATGTCGGTCTGTACCAGCGCGGCAAAACCGGCCAGTACCAGCGTCACGCCACCGACCAGGCCAACCAGGTGCAGGATCTCCGGCGCCAGGCTGAACAAGCCATGGGTACGGGCGATCAGGTAGACACCGGCGGTCACCATGGTCGCGGCGTGGATCAGTGCCGAAACCGGGGTAGGGCCGGCCATCGCATCCGCCAACCAGGTTTGCAGCGGCAGTTGCGCCGATTTACCGACCGCGCCACCCAGCAGCATCAGGGTGGCCAGGACCATCCAGAAATCGCCGGCCTGGAATTTCTGCGGTGCCAGCACCAGCAGTTCCTGGACGTTGAGGGTACCCAGTTGCACGAACAGGATGAACAGGCCGATGGCCATGAACACGTCGCCGATGCGGGTGACGATGAACGCCTTGAGTGCCGCGTTACCGTTGTTGCGGTTGCTGTAGTAGAAACCGATCAACAGGTACGAGCACAGGCCCACGCCTTCCCAGCCGAAGTACAGGAACAACAGGTTATCGCCCAGTATCAGGAACAGCATGCTGGCGATGAACAGGTTGGTGTAGGCGAAGAAGCGCGAGTAACCGGCTTCACCGCGCATGTACCACGAGGCGAACAGGTGGATCAGGAAGCCCACGCCCACGACCACACCCAGCATGGTCACGGACAGGCCGTCCAGGTACAGGGCGAAGTTCGGCGTGAAGCCTTCCACCGCCATCCACTGCCACAACACCTGGGTGTAGTGACCGCCTTCAGGCGGGGCGACGTTGAATTGCCAGATCACGTAGGCGGCGACAATCGCCGACAGGCCGACGGAGCCGACGCCGATCAGGGCCGCCAGGTTTTCCGAGATGCGTCCACGGGAGAACGACAGCAGCAGGAAACCGATCAGAGGGAATACGAAAGTCAGAAAGAGTAGGTTCATCCGCGCATCTCACTGGCAGCGTCGATATCGAGCGTGTGGAAGCGGCGATACAGCTGCAACAGAATCGCCAGGCCGATACTGGCCTCGGCGGCTGCCAGGCTGATCACCAGGATGAACATGATCTGTCCATCCGGCTGTGCCCAGCGGCTACCGGCAACGATGAACGCCAGTGCGGAGGCATTCATCATGACCTCCAGGCTCATCAGCACGAAAAGAATGTTGCGGCGCACCATCAGGCCAACGAGGCCGAGGCAGAACAGGATGCCGGCGACTGCCAGACCATGCTCCAAGGGGATAGCACCCATTGTCATTGCTCCTTGGCTTCGTTGCGGCCCAGGTGGAACGCCGTGACGGCTGCGGCAAGCAGCAGCATCGAGGCGAGTTCGACCACCAGCAGGTACGGACCGAACAGGCTGATGCCCACGGCCTTGGCGTCTACGGTGGTGTGGCCGATGGCCTGGCCGGTCTGCTGGGAGAACAATACGTACAGCAGTTCAACCAGCAGCAGGGCGGCGAGTGCAGCCGGCCCGCCCCAGATTCCGGGCTTGAGCCAGACGCGCTCCTGCTGGACCGAGGCCGGGCCCAGGTTCAGCATCATCACCACGAACACGAACAGCACCATGATGGCGCCAGCGTAGGCGATCACTTCCAGGACACCGGCAAACGGTGCGCCGAGGGCGAAGAACGTCATGGCCACGGCGATCAGCGAAATGATCAGGTAGAGCAGGGCGTGCACGGGGTTGGTGTGGGTGATCACGCGAAGCGTGGACACCACAGCGATACCCGATGCGAAATAGAAAGCGAATTCCATCTTTCTTCCTTAAGGCAGCAAGCTCTTCACGTTGATCGGTTCGGCTTCGTTCTGCGCGGCGCCTTTCGGCTTGCCCGCAATCGCCATACCTGCAACACGATAGAAGTTGTAATCAGGGTTTTTGCCGGGGCCGGAGATCAGCAGATCTTCTTTCTCGTAAACCAGGTCCTGACGTTTGAACTCGGCCATCTCGAAATCCGGGGTCAGCTGGATCGCGGTGGTCGGGCAGGCTTCCTCGCAGAGGCCGCAGAAAATGCAGCGTGAGAAGTTGATGCGGAAGAAGTCCGGGTACCAGCGACCGTCTTCGGTTTCAGCTTTCTGCAGCGAGATGCACCCGACCGGGCAGGCCACGGCGCACAGGTTGCAGGCTACGCAACGCTCTTCGCCATCGGGGTCACGGGTCAGGACGATACGGCCACGGTAGCGCGGCGGCAGGTAGACCGGTTCTTCCGGGTACTGCAGCGTGTCGCGCTTGCGGAAGGCGTGGCCGAAAATCATCACCAGGCTGCGAAGCTGGGTGTAGAGGCCATGCACGATGTCAAAAATGTACTTCATGATTCTCTATCCTCACTGAGCCGCGACGGCGGGCGTGTTGAGCAACACGATCGCAGCGGTCACCAGCATGTTGACGAGGGTCAGCGGCAGGCAGAACTTCCAGCTGAAATCCATCACTTGGTCATACCGTGGGCGCGGGATCGAGGCGCGCAGCAGGATGAAGATCATGATGAAGAACGCGGTTTTCAGTGCGAACCAGATGAACGGGATCTGCGGCAGGATGTTGAACGGACCGTGCCAGCCACCGAAGAACAGGGTCACCAGCAGCGCCGAGATCAGCACGATGCCGATGTACTCGCCGACGAAGAACATGCCCCATTTCATGCCGGCATATTCAATGTGGTAACCGTCGGCCAGTTCCTGTTCCGCTTCCGGCTGGTCGAACGGGTGACGGTGAGTCACGGCGACGCCGGCGATGAAGAAGGTCAGGAAACCGAAGATCTGCGGGATGATGAACCACAGGTTCTGGGCCTGGTAGTCAACGATGTCGCGCATGTTGAACGAGCCGACCTGGATCACGATGCCCATCAGCGACAGGCCCATGAACACTTCGTACGACACGGTCTGGGCCGAGGCCCGCAGGCTGCCCAGCAGGGCGAACTTGTTGTTGCTCGACCAGCCGGCGAACAACACCGCGTACACCGACAGGCCAGCCATGGCGAAGAAGAACAGGATGCCGATGTTCAGGTCCGCCACGCCCCAGGTCGGGGTGACCGGGATGATCGCGAAGGCAATCAGCAGGGCGCTCATGGCCACGACCGGTGCCAGGGTGAAGATCATCTTGTCGGCGAACGGCGGGGTCCAGTCCTCCTTGAAAAACATCTTGATCATGTCGGCCGCGATCTGGAACGCGCCGAACGGGCCGACGCGGTTCGGACCGTAACGGTCCTGCCAGAGGGCGAGCAGGCGACGCTCGACCCAGCTGAGCAGCGCGCCGCACACCACCACGGCGAGCAGAATCACGATGGCCTTGAGGACCGCGATGATCACGTCAATCACTTCAGGCGTGAACCAGGTCATTGCGCTGCCTCCTGCAGACCGTCAACGGAAAGGCCTGCGATCGCTGGCGGAATGCCTGCGATACCGGCCGGCAAGGCCACCAGGCCAGCACCCAGCTCTTCGTTGATGCGCAGCGGCAGACGCAGGGTCTGGCCGGCCACGTTCAAGCTCAGCAGGGCGCCGTCGTTGACACCCAGGCGATCGGCTTCGGACTTGGCCAGTGCGACGTAGGCGGCCGGGATGCGTTCCTGCACCGGCGCGGCTTTGGAAGAGTTCTCTTCGCTGCCGAACAGGTGGAAGAATGGCACGGCTTGCCAGGTGCCCTGGGCCGGGTTGAAGGCGCGCGGAACACTGGCGAACCAGTTCAGCGAATCACCACTGCTTTCGATCAGGCGGGTGCCCGGGTCGCCAGCGCGGATGTGACCACCGACTTCGTCCTGGAACTTGTTCCAGGCTTGCGGCGAGTTCCAGCCCGGCGACCAGGCGAACGGCACTTGCTGACGCGGTTCGGCCGAACCCGAATAACCTTCCATGGAGAAGGCGAACGCGGTGTCCTTGTCTTGCGGAGTACGCGGCTCGTGCACGCTGATGTCGGCGCGCATGGCGGTACGACCGGAGTAGCGCAGCGGTTCACGCGCCAGCTTCAGGCCCTTGATGCGGAACGCGGCGGACGGAGCGGCATCGACGATGCGCGCCAGTTGCGGCGTGCTCGAGGCAACGGCAGCGGTGACGTGGTCCAGCTGGGTCCAGTCGATCGGCTGGTTCAGCAGGGTGGCGCGCAGGGCGTGCAGCCAGCGCCAGCCTTCGTGAACCAGGATGCTGGCGTCCATGTATTGCGGGTCGAAGACCTGGAAGAAGCGCTGGGCGCGACCTTCCTGGCTGACCAGGGTACCGTCGCCTTCGGCGAAGCTCGCCGCGGGCAGGACCAGGTGCGCACGGTCGGCCGTGGCGGTTTTCTGGTGGTCGGCAACGATCACCACTTTTGCCGCGGTCAGGGCGGCATCGACGCGCGCCTTGTCGGTACGGGTGTACAGATCGTTTTCCAGCACGACGATGGCGTCGGCACGGCCGTCGATGACGGCTTGCAGCGCGGCATCGACCGACTCGCCACCGAGCATGGCCAGGCCGAGGCTGTTCGCCTCAGGTACGACCAGGCTGATGGAGCCGTTCTTCTCGCGCAGCTTCAGCGCCTTGGCGATGTTGGCGGCCGCTTCGATCAGCGCCTTGGAACCCAGCGAGGTACCAGCGATGATCAGTGGACGCTTGGCTGCCAGCAGGGCGTCGGCGATGCGCTTGACCAGTTCCTGGGCTTCGCTGTCCAGGCCTTCGACGGCTGGTGCGCTGGCATCGAGGGCGTGGGCCACGGCGAAACCGATGCGCGCCAGATCGTCAGGAGCGGCGTGTACACACTCCTCGGCGATGTCGTCGAGCTTGGTTTCAGCCAGGGTCGCGATGAACAGCGGGTTCAGCTCGTGCTGGCCGATGTTCTTCACGGCGGCGTCGAGCCAAGGCTGGACGCGCATGGCGTCGGCCATGTCCTCGGCCTTGCCCTTGACCGATTGGCGCAGGGCCAGGGCCATGCGAGCAGCGGTCTGGGTCAGGTCTTCACCGAGGACGAACACGGCGTCGTGGTCTTCGATGTCGCGCATGTTCGGCACAGGCAGCGGGCTGTCTTTGAGTACTTGCAGAACCAGGCGGATACGCTCCAGTTCAGCCGCTTCGATACCCGAGTAGAAGTGCTCGGCGCCGACCAGTTCGCGCAACGCGTAGTTGCTTTCGAGGCTGGCACGGGGCGAACCGATACCGACGATGTTGCGACCGCGCAGCAGGTCGGCGGCTTTATCCAGCGCCTCGTCCAGGCCCAGCTTGGTGCCGTTGGCCAGCAGCGGCTGACGTGGACGGTCGGTGCGGTTGACGTAGCCATAACCGAAGCGGCCACGGTCGCACAGGAAGTACTGGTTGACCGAACCGTTGAAGCGGTTTTCGATACGACGCAGTTCACCGTAACGCTCGCCCGGGGAGATGTTGCAACCGCTGGAGCAGCCATGGCAGATGCTCGGGGCGAACTGCATGTCCCACTTGCGGTTGTAGCGCTCGGAGTGGGTCTTGTCGGTGAACACACCGGTCGGGCAGACCTCGGTGAGGTTGCCGGAGAACTCGCTTTCCAGGGTGCCGTCTTCAACGCGACCGAAGTACACGTTGTCGTGGGCGCCATAGACGCCCAGGTCGGTGCCGCCGGCGTAGTCCTTGTAGAAACGCACGCAACGGTAGCAGGCGATGCAGCGGTTCATCTCGTGGGAAATGAACGGGCCCAGCTGCTGGTTCTGGTGGGTACGTTTCTTGAAGCGATAACGGCGCTCGTTGTGGCCGGTCATCACGGTCATGTCTTGCAGGTGGCAGTGACCGCCTTCCTCACAGACCGGGCAGTCGTGCGGGTGGTTGGTCATCAGCCATTCGACGACACTGGCGCGGAAGGCCTTGGATTCTTCATCGTCGATGGAGATCCAGGTGTTGTCGGTGGCAGGGGTCATGCAGGACATGACGATACGACCACGGGTGTCGTTCTCGTCGGTGTACTGCTTGACCGCGCACTGGCGGCAAGCGCCAACGCTGCCCAGGGCAGGGTGCCAGCAGAAATACGGAATATCGAGGCCTAGCGACAGACATGCCTGTAACAGGTTGTCTGCCCCGTCGACTTCGAGCGCTTTGCCGTCTACGTGGATAGTGGCCATTGTTCAAAGTTCTTCGTTGGCCCGTTGTCAGCGGGCGTGGCTAATGGAATCTGGTTACTCGCGCGAATCAACACAGCCTGCAAAGGCGTCATCGCACGAAAAGCGAAGGGCACGGACCCTTCGCTTTTTTCAAGCGTTTACGCGCCGACTACGATCGGCTTTGCCAGAGGCGGGACGGCGGCGCTGGTAGGCGCGATGCCGGCTTCGAACTCGTGGCGGAAGTATTTGATTGCGCTGCCCAACGGTTCCACGGCGCCCGGTGCGTGAGCACAGAAGGTCTTGCCTGGGCCGAGGAAGTTCACCAGACCCAGCAGGGTCTCGATGTCGCCGGCTTGGCCCTGACCGTTCTCGATCGCCATCAGAAGCTTGACGCTCCATGGCAAGCCGTCACGGCACGGGGTGCAGAAACCGCAGGATTCGCGGGCGAAGAACTGCTCCATGTTGCGCAGCAGGGACACCATGTTGATGCTGTCGTCCACCGCCATGGCCAGGCCGGTACCCATGCGGGTGCCCACCTTGGCGATGCCGCCGGCATACATTTGTGCATCCAGGTGCTCCGGCAACAGGAAGCCGGTACCGGCGCCGCCTGGCTGCCAGGCCTTGAGCTGGTAACCGTCGCGCATGCCGCCGGCGTAGTCTTCGAACAGCTCGCGACCGGTGACGCCAAAAGGCAGTTCCCACAGGCCCGGGTTCTTGACCTTGCCGGAGAAGCCCATGAGCTTGGTGCCCATGTCTTCGCTGCCTTCGCGGGCCAACGATTTGTACCAGTCCACGCCGTCGGCGATGATCGCCGGCACGTTGCACAGGGTTTCGACGTTGTTCACGCAGGTCGGCTTGCCCCACACGCCAACGGCGGCAGGGAAGGGCGGCTTGGAGCGCGGGTTGGCGCGGCGGCCTTCGAGGGAGTTGATCAGTGCAGTTTCTTCACCGCAGATGTAACGCCCGGCGCCGGTGTGGACGAACAGTTCGAAGTCGAAGCCGCTGCCCAGGATGTTCTTGCCCAGAAGGCCCGCTGCCTTGGCTTCTTCCACGGCACGGTTGAGGTGCTTGGCGGCGGTGGTGTACTCGCCACGCAGGAAGATGTAGCCACGGTAGGTTTTCAGTGCGCGGGCACTGATCAGCATGCCTTCGATCAGCAGATGGGGCAGTTGCTCCATCAGCATGCGGTCTTTCCAGGTGTTGGGTTCCATTTCATCCGCGTTGCACAGCAGGTAACGGATGTTGATGGATTCGTCTTTCGGCATCAGGCCCCACTTCACGCCAGTGGGGAAGCCCGCACCGCCGCGGCCCTTGAGGCCGGCGTCTTTCACGGTCTGGACGATGTCGTCCTGGCCCATGTCGGCGAAGGCCTTGCGCGCGGCGGCATAACCGTTCTTGGCCTGGTACTCGTCGAGCCAGACAGCTTCGCCGTCGTCACGCAGACGCCAGGTGAGCGGATGGGTCTCGGCCGAACGCTTGATGCGGTTGGCAGGACCGAAGGAAGTCAGGGTCATACGTAGCCCTCGAGCAGTTTGGCAACGCCGGCCGGTTGCACATCACCGAACGTGTCGTCGTCGATCATCAGCGCCGGTGCCTTGTCGCAGTTGCCGAGGCAGCAGACCGGCAGCAAGGTGAAGCGACCGTCGCTGGTGGTCTGGCCCAGGCCAATGCCCAGCTCGTTCTGGATCTGGCTGACCACGGACTCGTGGCCGCCGATGTAGCAGACCATGCTGTCGCAGACGCGAATGATGTGGCGACCTACCGGTTGACGGAAGATCTGACTATAGAACGTCGCCACGCCTTCAACGTCGCTGGCCGGGATGCCGAGGATTTCGCCGATGGCGTACAGGGCGCCGTCCGGCACCCAGCCGCGTTCCTTCTGGACGATCTTCAGGGCTTCGATGGACGCCGCGCGCGGGTCTTCGTAGTGATGCAGCTCGTGCTCGATGGCCGAGCGCTCGGTTTCACTCAAGGTGAAACGGTCTGTCTGGATAAGCGTGCTGTTCATGCTTAGCGGTCCACGTCGGCCATAACGAAGTCGATACTACCCAGGTACGCGATCAAGTCCGCGACCATGCTGCCTTTGATCACCGAAGGGATCTGTTGCAGGTGGGCGAAGCTTGGGGTGCGGATCCGGGTGCGGTAGCTCATGGTGCCGCCATCGCTCGTCAGGTAATAACTGTTGATGCCCTTGGTCGCTTCGATCATCTGGAAGGATTCGTTGGCCGGCATGACCGGGCCCCACGAAACTTGCAGGAAGTGCGTGATCAAGGTTTCGATGTGCTGCAGCGTGCGCTCTTTCGGCGGCGGCGTGGTCAGCGGGTGATCCGCCTTGTACGGGCCTTCCGGCATGTTGCGCAGGCACTGGTCGATGATCCGGATGCTCTGGCGCATTTCTTCCACGCGCACGATGCAACGGTCATAGGCATCGCCATTGGCGGCCAGCGGCACTTCGAATTCGAAGTTTTCGTAGCCCGAGTACGGACGGGCCTTGCGCAGGTCGAAGTCGCAACCGGTGGAACGCAGACCGGCACCGGTGACACCCCATTCCAGGGCTTGCTTGGTGTTGTAGTCGGCGACGCCGATGGTCCGGCCACGCAGGATGCTGTTGTCCAGGGCGGCTTTCTGGTACTCGTCCAGACGCTTTGGCATCCACTCGACGAAGTCTTTCACCAGTTTTTCCCAGCCGCGTGGCAGGTCGTGAGCGACGCCGCCGATGCGGTACCAGGCCGGGTGCAGACGGAAACCGGTAATGGCTTCGATCACCGTGTACGCGCGCTGGCGGTCGGTGAAGGTGAAGAACACCGGGGTCATGGCGCCCACGTCCTGGATGTAGGTACCCAGGAACAGCAGGTGGCTGGTGATGCGGAAGAACTCGGCCATCATGATGCGGATGACGTCGACTTTTTCCGGAACCTTGATGCCGGCCAGCTTCTCGACCGAGAGCACGTACGGCAGGTTGTTCATCACGCCGCCGAGGTAGTCGATACGGTCGGTGTACGGAATGAAGCTGTGCCAGGACTGACGCTCGGCCATCTTCTCGGCACCACGGTGGTGGTAGCCGATGTCGGGTACGCAGTCGACGATCTCTTCACCGTCCAGCTGCAGGATGATGCGGAACGCACCGTGCGCCGAAGGGTGGTTCGGACCCAGGTTGAGGAACATGTAGTCCTCGTTCGGGCCGGAGCGTTTCATGCCCCAGTCTTCCGGCTTGAAGCGTGCGGACTCTTCTTCGAGCTGCTGCTTGGCCAGGTTCAGGGTGAACGGATCGAACTCGGTGGCGCGCGCCGGGAAGTCCTTGCGCAGCGGGTGACCTTCCCAGGTCGGCGGCATCATGATGCGCGACAGGTGAGGGTGGCCTTTGAAGTCGATGCCGTACATGTCCCAGACTTCGCGCTCGTACCAGTTGGCGTTCGGCCAGATGCTGGTGACGCTCGGCAGGCTGAGGTCGCCTTCGGACAACGCGACCTTGATCATCACGTCGCTGTTACGTTCGATCGACATCAGGTGATAGAACACGGTGAAGTCGGCGCCGCCGGGCAGCCCTTGACGCTTGGTGCGCAGACGCTCGTCCACGCCGTGCAGGTCATAGAGCATGACGTACGGCTTGGGCAGGTTGCGCAGGAAGGTCAGGACTTCGACGAGTTTGGCGCGGGCAACCCAAAGCACCGGCATGCCGGTGCGGGTGGGCTGGGCGGTGAACGCCTCCGGGCCAAAACGGTTGTTCAGTTCGACGACCACATCCTGGTCGTCTGCCTTGTAAGGCGGGATGTACAGAGCACTGCCTGTAGTCATGGTTATTTATCGCTTTCGGTCAACGTAAAGAATGAAGCCAGTTTTTCGTTTCTTTGAAACAGCAGAACTGGATCAGACTTCGTCGGGGCTGCGCAGGTTGGTTACCTGAATACGCTGTTCGCGGCGCTTTTCCTTTTCCGATGGCATCTCGGCGCGATAAACGCCTTGATCACCAACGACCCAGGAAAGTGGGCGACGCTCCTGGCCAATCGACTCCTGCAACAGCATCAAGCCTTGCAGGAAAGCTTCAGGGCGAGGCGGGCAGCCAGGCACGTAAACATCCACGGGCAGGAACTTGTCCACCCCTTGAACCACAGAGTAGATGTCGTACATGCCACCCGAGTTGGCGCACGAACCCATGGAGATAACCCATTTAGGTTCGAGCATCTGCTCGTAGAGACGCTGGATGATCGGCGCCATCTTGACGAAGCAGGTACCGGCGATAACCATGAAGTCGGCCTGACGCGGTGATGCCCGGATAACTTCGGCGCCGAAGCGCGCGATGTCGTGGGGCGCCGTGAAGGCGGTGGTCATTTCCACGTAGCAGCAGGAGAGGCCGAAGTTGTACGGCCACAGGGAATTCTTGCGCCCCCAGTTGATCGTGCCGTTAAGCACGTCTTCCAGCTTGCCCATGAAAATGTTTTTGTGGACTTGATCCTCTAACGGATCGGCTACGGTTTCCCGTTGGCCGATCGGGTACTGCTCGTTAGGAGCATCAGGGTCGATCCTGGTGAGATTGTATTGCATTGCCAAAGCCTCATTGTTTCAGCTTCGCCTGCCGCTTGCGACGAGCTTCCGGAGCCCAGTCAAGGGCGCCCACTCGGAACAGGTAGACAAGACCTGCCAACAGAATTGCTATGAAAACGAGAGCTTCGACGAATCCGGTCCAGCCGCTTTCGCGGACGGACACAGACCATGCAAAGAGAAAGAGGGCTTCGATATCGAAGATCACGAAGAGCATCGCGACCAGATAGAATTTGGCAGAGAGCCGCAAGCGGGCGCCACCTGTAGGTAGCATGCCGGACTCGAACGGTTCGTTTTTGCTGCGGCCCCAGGCTTTTGACCCGAGGAGGCTGGAAACGCCCAGCATGAAGGCACAGAGGCCGATGACGCCTAGAAGGAAAATGGCAAAGCCCCAGTTGTGGGCCATGAGTCCTGTCGCTTCGGGCATGCTGGTAATCCTTAACAGAGAGCAAAGGTCTCTGAGCTTGAAAGAACAAAGCAGTGACGATATGTCGCAGCAATCAATCCTGCTGATTTTATGGCTAAACACCGTGCAAGTAAAATTCCTATAGCGAAATTATTTATAGGAATAAGGACATAGCACACCTCCAAAGCCCCTTCAGCCCAGGCGTTGCGGGCATTAGCCAGCTTTTCATCAATTATGTTTTGTGAGAGATGTAACGAACATAGTTGCCGCTAAATGATAATCAATATTGTTTGCGGCGGTTTTTAAAACTGGTTATCCGGATTGGGTTTCACACGCTTTCTTATATGTTCGTTATTGCAAGTATTGTGCTGCGACGTTTTACCCGGTTTTTCCTGAGCTGACAGTGATCCGGATCAATGTGGGCGGGTGTGCGATGTGGTGATTTTTTTGCCACTGCAGGGAAAGGTAGCCAGCAATGTGATCCTGTAGGAGCGAGCAAGCTCGCGATGGCCGCACAGACACCGTGGGGCATCAGGCACACCCGCATCATCGTTAACGCCCATCGCGAGCAAGCCCGCTCCCACAGTGGGGCGGTGTGACCCTGTAGGAGCGAGCTTGCTCGCGATGGTGGCGCAGGCACCGTGGAGCATCGGGCAGACCCGCGTCATCGTTGACGAGCATCGCGAGCAGGCTCGCTCCCACAGTGGGGCGGTGTGATTCTGTAGGAGCGAGCTTGCTCGCGATGGTGGTGCAGGCACCGTGGGGCATCAGGCTGACCCGCGTCATCGTTAACGCCTATCGCGAGCAGGCTCGCTCCCACAGGGTCGTCGCCGTGGCTGTTGGGGCAATCGACAGGCGAAAAAAAGCCCCGAACACGTCGGGGCTTCAGATCACAGGCCTTGCGGTTGCTTTTTACTCGGTCCGCAAGGGCCCTCGCTCAGGCGAGCGGTGTATCAGTGGAACTGCTCTTCTTCAGTCGAACCGGTCAGCGCGGTCACCGAGGACGAGCCGCCCTGGATCACGGTGGTCATGTCGTCGAAGTAGCCGGTGCCCACTTCCTGCTGGTGAGCCACGAAGGTGTAGCCTTTGGCGGCGTCGGCGAATTCCTGCTCTTGCAGCTTCACGTAGGCGGTCATGTCGTTGCGGGCGTAGTCGTGCGCCAGGTTGAACATGCTGTGCCACATGTTGTGAATGCCGGCCAGGGTGATGAACTGGTGCTTGTAGCCCATGGCGGACAGTTCGCGCTGGAACTTGGCGATGGTCGCGTCGTCCAGGTTTTTCTTCCAGTTGAAGGAAGGCGAGCAGTTGTACGACAGCAGTTGGTCCGGGTATTCCTTCTTGATCGCTTCGGCGAAGCGACGGGCTTCGTCCAGGTCCGGCTTGGCGGTTTCGCACCAGATCAGGTCGGCGTACGGCGCGTAGGCCAGGCCGCGAGCGATGGCCTGGTCCAGGCCGGCACGGACTTTGTAGAAACCTTCCTGGGTGCGCTCGCCAGTCACGAACGGCTGGTCGTACGGGTCGCAGTCGGAGGTCAGCAGGTCAGCCGCGTTGGCGTCGGTGCGGGCCAGGATGATGGTCGGCGTGCCGGCAACGTCAGCCGCCAGGCGGGCAGCGGTCAGTTTCTGCACAGCTTCCTGGGTCGGAACCAGTACCTTGCCGCCCATGTGACCGCATTTTTTCACGGAAGCCAGTTGGTCTTCGAAGTGAACGCCGGCGGCGCCTGCTTCGATCATGCTCTTCATCAGCTCGTAGGCGTTCAGTACGCCACCGAAACCGGCTTCGGCGTCAGCCACGATCGGCGCGAAGTAGTCGATGTAGCCTTCATCGCCCGGGTTCTTGCCGGCTTTCCACTGGATCTGGTCGGCGCGACGGAACGAGTTGTTGATGCGCTTGACCACGGTTGGAACCGAGTCCACCGGGTACAGCGACTGGTCAGGGTACATCGACTCGGCGGAGTTGTTGTCCGCGGCAACCTGCCAGCCGGACAGGTAAATCGCCTGGATGCCGGCCTTGACTTGTTGCACAGCCTGGCCGCCGGTCAGGGCGCCCATGCAGTTGACGAAATCTTTCTCAGGACGGAAGGCTGGCTTGGCACCCTGGGTGACCAGGTTCCACAGCTTCTCGGCGCCCATTTTTGCAAAGGTGTGCTCTGGTTGAACCGAGCCACGCAGGCGGACGACGTCAGCAGCGGAGTAGGTGCGTGTCACGCCTTTCCAGCGCGGGTTTTCAGCCCAGTCTTTTTCAAGGGCTGCAATTTGCTGTTCGCGTGTCAGTGCCATGGAGATAAACCTCGTCGCGTCTTTATGAAAAGTTGTTCTGCGGTGGAATATTCATGCGCTCGCTGACCAGAAGCTTGGATGGTCAAGTCGGATTCGGCGGGACTGGCGACGGGGTGAACGATGGGCTCGAGGGGAAGTGAGCAGGTAAGGGCGAACTGCCGGGCACATCGGGGCGTCGTGGGCCTTGATGCGAGCTTCAGTGTGATGCCGGATTACCTAAATACGCTTCCGTCCCTCGGGACAACTTCGTTCCAGTCGACAATCTCGTCAAACACACCTTGTGGGCGGTACAGACACGAAGCGGTTCGCGGGGTAGATGCAAACTGCGCCTCGAAGGCCCTTGCCAGGGCCCCTGATTAGCGGGAGCGAGGCCATCATGCCTTCGCTTGTTTGCGTCGTCAAACGTTTTGTAGTGCTTTTTTTCGAGCACTACATCTTTGGTCTAATACGACTAATCAGTCAGTTTTCGGTGCTTTAGTCCAAAGTATCGACTTTCACCCGCAGGGTCATGTCATCCCGCCCTTGAGTCGAGTAGCTGCGGGTCAGGCCCTGTTTGTCGGCCTGGGTCTGGCGGTTGACACCGGCCAGGGTGATCCACTCGCCGAGGCGTCCGGTGACGGTTGTGTCGGTACTTTGCACGTTCACTACATCGGGACGTTCCTGGCTCATGCGGTCACGGTTGGTACTGATCGACAGGTGGACGATTTCGCCAGTGACGTTGGCGGTGACATAAAAACCCTGGGTGACGTTGCGGTATTCGGTCTGGCTGCGCAGATCGCCGTAGGAGTCGGTCTGCGTGCTGGTCAGCGGCACGCTCTGGCCGACCTGGATCAGTGCCGGAGCGCCTTCGCTGGCCTGGACTTGCTGAATGCCGCCGTCGCGACTGTCGGTGCTGCGGTTGATGATCCGGGTCTGGCTGGGTTTGGCGCCGTTCACCGAAAACCCCTGGTCGCCCTGGAAGTTGTTTTCGTTGGTGTCGACGGTGATCAGCAAGCGCTTGGGCTGGGTGTCGAGCTGGGCGATAAGGGCCTTGAGTTCGTCGATCTTGCGTTGATCGGCGTTGACGATCAGCTGATTGCCATAGGCGCTCACTTTGCCATCCTGACCGATGAAGTCCTGGGCCATAGGCAGCATGTCGGCACTGGTGTGGTAGTTGAGCGGTACGACTTCTGTGGCTGCCATCACCGAAAAGCTGCAGCCGAGCAGCAGGGTGGTGAGCAGGGTGCGTAGGGACATATCCGTTATCTCCGGCTTCTGTGAACGGTCTTCTGTAGGAGCGAGCTTGCTCGCGATGGTTTATCAGTCGCCGCGGTTATTCAGGTGTACGGCGTCATCGTTGACGTTCATCGCGAGCAAGCTCGCTCCTACAGGGAAAGAGTAATGCTTCGATATTGCCAGTTTGTCGGCGTCCTGTGGGGCAAGTTGAATCGTAGACGGCAAAACGCCCCGGCATCGTTCAATGGCGGGGCGTCTTGGGTGTTGCTCGCGGCGCGGGCTCAGGCCGAATGTCGAACCATATCGACATGCGGAATCCCGGCTTCCAGGAACTCCTCGCTGACCATGCAGAACCCCAGGCGCTCATAGAACGCCGTGGCCTGCACCTGGGCGCTGAGCATCTGCTGCTTGAGCCCGCGTTTCTCGGCTTCACCGATCACCGCTTGCATCAGTGCATCGCCGACCTTCAGGCCGCGCCAGTCCCTCAGCACCGAAACCCGGCCCACATGCCCGTCGGGCAGCAGGCGGGCGGTGCCAATCGGGAAGTCGCCTTCGAAGGCGAGGAAGTGCACGGCCGTGGCATCGTCGGCATCCCATTCCAGTTCAGGTGGAACGGCTTGCTCGGCGATGAACACCGTTTCACGAATGCGCCGGATCTCGGCGTTATCCTTTTGCCAGTCTGCGACACGTACGTGAATTTTATTCATCGGCAAATCCCAGGCTTCCTTGCTTGATCAGTTCGCACAGCAGGCCGCGACCGTCTTCGTCGCTCAGCCATTTGCCGAGGTTGTCGATGTGCAGCGCATCGGCGGCGCAAATCATTTTCAGCAGCTCGCGCAGCTTGCCCGGCAGGTAACGGCTCTGGCCGCTGGCGAAGAGCATCAGGTCTTCGTCGACTTCGGACCAGGCCAGGCGGGCGCTCGGGTTGCGGATCAGCACCGCGCCATCCTGCAGGCTGGCGAGCATGTCGTCTTCCTCAAGGTCTTCCAGGCCGGTCACCAGCTCCGGATAACGCGGCTCGGTCATGAACTGGCCGAACCAGGTCAGCAGCAGGCGCTCGTCGCCCATGTGCTCGGCCAACAGGCCCTTGAGGCGATCCAGGGCATCGTGCTGAATCTGGTGCGGATCGGCCGCCGGCAGGGCGTCGGCGTCGGTGTAGCGCTCTTCGTCGGAGAGGAACTGGCTGAGGAAGTCGGTGAAGTGGGTCAGCACTTCAGCGGCGCTCGGGGCACGGAAGCCCACCGAGTAGGTCAGGCAGTCGTCCACGGCCACGCCCCAGTGGGCCAGGCGCGGTGGCAGGTAGAGCATGTCGCCCGGCTCCAGGACCCACTCGTCGGTGGTGTCGAAGTCGGACAGGATGCGCAGGTCGGCGTGTGGCAGCAGCGGGCTTTCGGTGTTGCACATCTGGCCGATTTTCCAGTTGCGCTTACCGTGGCCCTGCAGCAGGAACACGTCGTAGTTGTCGAAGTGCGGGCCGACGCTGCCACCCGGGGCGGCGAAGCTCATCATCACGTCGTCGATACGCCAGCTCGGCAGGAAGCGGAATTGCTCGAGCAGTTCGGCGACTTCCGGCACGAACTGGTCGACAGCCTGGACCAGCAGGGTCCAGTCGCGTTCCGGCAGCTTGCTGAATTCGTCTTCGGCGAACGGGCCGCGGCGCATTTCCCAAGGGGTCTCGCCGTGTTCGATCACCAGGCGCGATTCGACTTCTTCTTCCAGCGCCAGGCCAGCCAGTTCGTCCGGCTCGATCGGGCTTTCGAAATCGGGAATCGCCTGGCGGATCAGCAGCGGTTTTTTCTGCCAGTAGTCGCGCAGGAACTCGCGCGCCGTGATGCCGCCCAGAAGTTGAAGAGGAGTATCAGAGTTCATGTGTAACCTATTGAAAAAAAGCACTTTTCAGACTGGAATAAAAACGCCCGGCGCGGCCGGGCGTCTTAAACGGGTAGAGCGTTCGATCAGATGCGCTTGGCTTGTGCCACGGCGTTGCCGATGTAGTTCGCCGGGGTGAGCAGTTTCAGCTCGGCCTTGGCGGCGGCAGGCATGTCCAGTCCGTCGATGAAAGTTTGCAGCGCTTCAGGGCTGATACCCTTGCCACGGGTCAACTCTTTGAGCTTCTCGTACGGGTTTTCGATGTTGTAGCGACGCATGACCGTCTGGATCGGCTCGGCCAGGACTTCCCAGCAGGCGTCCAGGTCAGCGGCGATTTTCGGCGCGTTGAGCTCCAGCTTGCTGATGCCCTTGAGGCTGGCTTCGTACGCGATCACGCTGTGGGCGAAGCCGACACCGAGGTTGCGCAGTACGGTGGAGTCGGTCAGGTCGCGCTGCCAGCGGGAGATCGGTAGCTTGCTCGCCAGGTGCTGGAACAGGGCGTTGGCGATACCCAGGTTGCCTTCGGAGTTTTCGAAGTCGATCGGGTTGACCTTGTGCGGCATGGTCGACGAACCGATTTCGCCGGCGATGGTGCGCTGCTTGAAGTAGCCCAGGGAGATGTAGCCCCAGATGTCGCGGTCGAAGTCGATCAGGATGGTGTTGAAGCGGGCGATCGCGTCGAACAGCTCGGCGATGTAGTCGTGCGGCTCGATCTGCGTGGTGTACGGGTTGAAGTTCAGGCCCAGCTCGTCTTCGATGAAGGCGCGGGCGTTGGCTTCCCAGTCGATTTCCGGGTAGGCCGACAGGTGGGCGTTGTAGTTGCCCACGGCACCGTTGATCTTGCCCAGCAGCGGAACGGCTGCGACCTGGGCGATCTGGCGCTCCAGGCGGTAAACCACGTTCGCCAGTTCCTTGCCCAGGGTGGTCGGCGATGCGGCCTGGCCATGGGTGCGCGACAGCATCGGCACGTCGGCGAAGCGGATGGCCAGTTCACGGATGGCTTCGGCGGTCTGGCGCATCAGCGGCAGCATCACATCATCACGGCCTTCGCGCAGCATCAGGGCGTGGGACAGGTTGTTGATGTCCTCGCTGGTGCAGGCAAAGTGGATGAATTCGCTGACGGCCGCCAGTTCCGGCAACTTGGCCGCTTGCTCCTTGAGCAGGTACTCGATCGCCTTGACGTCGTGGTTGGTGGTGCGTTCGATCTCTTTGACGCGCTCGGCGTGCTCCAGGGAGAAGTTTTCTGCCAGGGCGTTCAGCACGGCGTTGGCTTCGGCGGAGAACGCCGGCACTTCGCCGATACCCGGGTGAGCGGCCAGGCGCTGGAGCCAGCGCACTTCAACCAGAACGCGGGCACGGATCAGGCCGTACTCGCTGAAAATTGGGCGCAGGGCCTGGGTTTTGCCGGCGTAGCGGCCGTCAACAGGGGAAACCGCAGTGAGCGAAGAGAGCTGCATGGGGTGTTCTCGGACAGTCGGGCAACGAAATGGGGCGCGTATCATACATGAAAAAATCCGCCGGTCCGTTGCCAACTGACCAGCGTCTTACGCGTTACTCGTCAAACAAAGTCTTGCAGGTGCGTTTCAGCTGCTGCGCATCAGCGGGTAAAGCTCTTTGAGCAGTTTCTTGCGGCTGATCACCAGTTGCCAGCGATGCCCGCCCAACTGGCGCCACAGGCGCGCCGAACGGATGCCTGCCAGCAGCAGGGCACGAATCTTCGAGGCGTTGCTCGGTTGTTGCAGGTTGCGCATGTCGCCGTGTACCTGAATCCGCTGGCGCAAAGTGCTCAGGGTGTCCTGGTACAGGGCGCCGCACGCGGCGATCACGTTTTCGTGGGCCGGGCCGAAGTGCTCGACCTGGGACTGGATCTGCGGCAGGCGCTTGCCGATCACCTCCAGCATGTCGTCGCGCTTGGCCAGTTGCCGCTCCAGGCCCAGCATCGCCAGGGCGTAGCGCAGTGGCTCGCGTTGCAGCGTGCTCGGATCGCGCTCCAGGGCGCCGATCAGGGCGCGATAACCTTCACGCAGGTTGAGGTCGTCGCCACCGTAGACTTCCAGGGTGTCCTTGGGGTCGCGGATCAGCAGGCTGCCGAGCATGCAGGTCAGGCCGGCTTCGCTGGTCTGGCCGGTCTTGGCGATCCTGTCCACCAGCACGGCGGCGAGAAACACGCCGCCCAGTGCCGTCAGTTGCTCCTGCATGGGGCTCATGAGGCGTTGCTCTTGCTGGTCCATGGCTCGGCCACTTCGATGACGCCGCCGCCCAGGCAGACTTCACCGTCGTAGAACACCACCGATTGCCCCGGCGTGACTGCGCGCTGCGGGTCATCGAAGGTGGCGCGATAGCCGGTGGCGGTCTTTTCCAGCGTGCACGGCTGGTCGCCCTGGCGATAACGGACCTTGGCGGTCAGCTTGCGCGGCTGGCTGAGGTCGATCGGGTTGACCCAATAGATGTCCGAGGCGAGCAGGGCGCGGGAGAACAGGTACGGGTGGTCATTGCCCTGGCCGACGATCAGCTCGTTGTGCTCCAGGTCCTTGATCAGGACATACCATGGCTCGTCGCCAGCGTCTTTCAGGCCGCCGATGCCCAGGCCCTGGCGCTGGCCGATGGTGTGGTACATCAGGCCATGGTGGCGGCCGATGACTTCGCCTTCGGTGGTCTTGATCTCGCCCGGCTGCGCCGGCAGGTACTGCTTGAGGAAGTCGCTGAAGCGGCGTTCGCCGATGAAGCAGATCCCGGTGGAATCCTTCTTCTTGGCGGTGGCCAGCTCGTATTTCTCGGCAATCGCCCGCACTTGCGGTTTTTCCAGCTCGCCGACCGGGAACAGGGTCTTGGCGATCTGTTCACCGCCGACGGCGTGCAGGAAGTAGCTCTGGTCCTTGTTCGGGTCCAGGCCCTTGAGCAGTTCGGTGCGGCCGTCGATGTCGCGGCGGCGCACATAGTGACCGGTGGCGATCAGGTCGGCGCCGAGCATCATGGCGTAGTCGAGGAACGCCTTGAACTTGATTTCGCGGTTGCACAGGATGTCCGGGTTCGGCGTGCGGCCGGCCTTGTATTCGGCCAGGAAGTGCTCGAACACGTTGTCCCAGTACTCGGCGGCGAAGTTGGCGGTGTGCAGCTTGATGCCAATCTTGTCGCACACGGCCTGGGCGTCCGCCAGGTCATCCATGGCGGTGCAGTATTCCGTTCCATCGTCTTCTTCCCAGTTCTTCATGAACAGGCCTTCCACCTCATAACCCTGCTCGATCAGCAGGAGGGCGGAAACGGAAGAGTCCACGCCGCCGGACATGCCGACAATGACGCGCTTCTTTTGTGTGTCAGAAGGGGCTGGATCACGCATAGGGATTCAATGAGTGTCTTGAAAAAGGACGCGATTCTATCAGGCTGCGGCCCACAAGGCTAAAGAGAAGGGCGGATCAGTTCGAGACCGAAGTGTTTGCCGTCCAGATAATCGTCGATGCAGCGCATGATCAGCTCGCTGCGCCAGTGCTCGCGCTGCTCGATCAGTTCATCGCGGGTCAGCCAGCGGGCACGGACGATGCCGTCGTCCAGTTGATAGTCCGGGTGGTGTTTCAGGGCTTTGGCGATGAAGCACACCCGTTGATAGGTCACGCCGTTGCTGGGGGCGGTGTACAGGTAGATACCCAGCACGCCGGTTGGCTCGACGTCCCAGCCGGTTTCCTCGAGGGTTTCGCGCACGGCGGCCTCGGTCAGGGTCTCGTTTGGGTCCAGGTGGCCAGCGGGCTGGTTGAGTACGTTGCGCCCGTGCTTGGTCTCTTCGACCATCAGGAAACGGCCGTTGTCCTCGACGATCGTGGCGACGGTGATGTGGGGTTGCCAGTCCATGGGAGTCCTCGATGTGTAAATGTCATCACACTAACCCCTGTAGGAGCTGGCTTGCCAGCGATAGCGGTGGGTCAGCCTGCATCAAGGGTGACAGTTGAATCGCCATCGCTGGCAAGCCAGCTCCTACAGGGGGAGTTGTGGTGAGGGCCAGAAACACAAACCCCGGCACGGGGCCGGGGTTTGCTTGCAGCTTTACAACCTTACACCAGGGCAGCGATCGCCGCGTTGAGCGTGGCGCTCGGACGCATGGCCTTGCTGATCAGCTCGGCGCTGGCGTGGTAGTAGCCACCGATGTCCACTGGCTTGCCCTGGACGGCGTTGAGCTCGGCAACGATGGTTGCTTCGTTCTCGGTCAGGGTCTTGGCCAGGGTCGCGAACTGCGCTTGCAGTGCAGCGTCTTCGGTCTGGGCGGCCAGGGCCTGGGCCCAGTACAGCGCCAGGTAGAAGTGGCTGCCGCGGTTGTCGATGTTGCCGACTTTACGCGATGGCGACTTGTTGTTGTCCAGGAACAGGCCGGTCGCCTGGTCCAGGGTCTTGGCCAGAACCAGCGCCTTGGGGTTGTTGTAGTTGACGCCCAGGTGCTCCAGGGAAGCGGCCAGGGCCAGGAACTCGCCCAGGGAATCCCAGCGCAGGAAGTTCTCTTCCAGCAGCTGCTGAACGTGTTTCGGAGCCGAACCGCCGGCGCCGGTTTCGAACAGGCCACCGCCATTCATCAGCGGCACGATCGACAGCATCTTGGCGCTGGTGCCCAGTTCCATGATCGGGAACAAGTCGGTCAGGTAGTCGCGCAGTACGTTGCCGGTCACCGAAATGGTGTCCTTGCCGTCGCGGGTGCGCTGCAGGGTGTGCTTCATCGCGTCGACCGGAGCCATGATCTGGATGTCCAGGCCAGCGGTGTCGTGATCCTTCAGGTAGGCCTGAACTTTCTCGATCACCACGCCGTCGTGGGCGCGCATCGGGTCCAGCCAGAAGATGGCCGGGGTGCTGCTGGCGCGAGCACGGTTGACGGCCAGTTTGACCCAGTCCTGGATCGGCGCGTCTTTGGTCTGGCACATGCGGAAGATGTCGCCGGCTTCAACCGACTGCTCCAGCAGCAGGGCGCCGTTGCTGTCCGTTACGCGGACAACGCCGTTGCTCTTGATCTGGAAGGTCTTGTCGTGCGAGCCGTACTCTTCGGCTTTCTTGGCCATCAGGCCAACGTTCGGCACGCTGCCCATGGTGGTCGGATCGAACGCACCGTTGGCCTTGCAATCTTCGATCACGGCCTGGTAGATGGTGGCGTAGCAACGGTCCGGGATCACGGCCTTGGTGTCGTGCAGCTGGCCGTCGGTGCCCCACATCTTGCCGGAGTCACGGATCATGGCTGGCATCGAGGCGTCGACGATGACGTCGCTCGGCACGTGCAGGTTGGTGATGCCCTTGTCGGAGTTGACCATCGCCAGTGCCGGACGAACGGCGTAGACCGCCTGGATGTCGGCTTCGATAGCGGCTTGCTGTTCGGCTGGCAGGGTCTTGATACGAGCGTACAGGTCGCCGATGCCGTTGTTCAGGTTGAAGCCGATCTGGGCCAGCACGTCAGCGTGCTTGGCCAGGGCGTCCTTGTAGAACTCGGCAACGATCTGGCCGAACATGATCGGGTCGGAAACCTTCATCATGGTGGCTTTGAGGTGAACCGACAGCAGCACGCCTTGTTGCTTGGCGCTGTCGATTTCGGCTGCGATGAACGCGCGCAGGGCGTTTTTGCTCATCACGGCGCAATCGAGGATCTCACCGGCTTGTACGGTGGTCTTCTCTTTCAGGACGGTAGTGGTGCCGTCCTGGGCGATCAGTTCGATTTTAACGGCGCCAGCGGCGTCGATCAGGGCGGCCTTTTCGCTGCCGTAGAAATCGCCGGTGCTCATGTGCGCGACGTGGGACTTGGAGTCCTTGGCCCAGGCGCCCATTTTGTGCGGGTGCTTGCGCGCGTAGTTCTTGACCGACAGAGGTGCACGACGATCGGAGTTGCCTTCACGCAGGACCGGGTTCACGGCGCTGCCCTTGACCTTGTCGTAACGCGCCTTGGCTTCTTTTTCGGCGTCGTTGGTCACGGTTTCCGGGTAGTCCGGCAGGGCGTAGCCCTGGGCTTGCAGTTCCTTGATCGCGGCTTGCAGTTGCGGAACCGAGGCACTGATGTTCGGCAGCTTGATGATGTTGGCTTCAGGCGTAACGGCCAGGGCGCCCAGTTCGGCGAGGTGGTCGGCTACGGCTTTGTCGCCCAATTGCTCGGGGAAGCTGGCCAGGATGCGCCCTGCAAGCGAGATATCGCGGGTTTCGACGGCGATATCGGCCGAGGCGGTGAACGCCTCTACGATAGGCAACAGAGAATAGGTGGCGAGGGCTGGAGCTTCGTCGGTGAAGGTATAGATGATCTTCGAGCGGGTGGGCATATTCGGATTAACTCTCTCTTCTATGCTAAAGCGTGCGCAGAAACTCGAGTGCGCCGGGTAAAGCGCGTTCGTTCAAAGTCATCCATGAGCCGAATGTCGAGATTTGTGCGCGATGATGTTGGGTGCATCAGTCGAGCGGCAAGCGTGTGGATTGCGATAACAATCCTGCTTTTTCAGGCCCGAAGTCTCGGCTACTTATACAGTGGCAGGAGAGGTCGGCCGTCGTGACTCTGTGGTCAGCGGGCGGCATTATACATAGGTAGCTGGCAATCTGCCGATGGTTCATATGCAACGATTGTCGTCCATTGGTCTAAAGGTCGCAGGCGGCCCTGGGGCGTACAGTCGGGGAAAGTGCTTGAGTTTGGCGCTTTTCCCTTGGTTTTCAGGCTTGTAGGGCAGGAACTGCGCGGCTTTGCGGCAGATGGGTGGCCGCCGGGGTTTGCGCGCGGATTCAACTGGGGTATGTTCGAACCAAGCCAGATGTTCAATCCAAACAATGGAGTTCAGCATGGGTTACAAGAAGATTCAGGTTCCAGCCGTCGGTGACAAAATCACCGTCAATGCAGACCATTCTCTCAATGTTCCTGACAATCCGATCATTCCGTTCATCGAAGGCGACGGTATTGGCGTCGATGTCAGCCCCGTAATGATCAAAGTGGTTGATGCTGCAGTGGATAAGGCCTATGGCGGCAAGCGCAAGATTTCCTGGATGGAAGTCTACGCTGGCGAGAAAGCCACCCAGGTCTACGACCAGGACACCTGGCTGCCCCAGGAAACCCTGGACGCCGTTAAAGATTACGTCGTCTCCATCAAGGGGCCGCTGACCACCCCGGTCGGTGGCGGTATCCGTTCCCTCAACGTTGCCCTGCGCCAGCAACTGGACCTGTACGTGTGCCTGCGTCCGGTGGTGTGGTTCGACGGCGTACCCAGCCCGGTGAAAAAACCAGGCGACGTCGACATGGTGATCTTCCGCGAGAACTCCGAAGACATCTATGCCGGTATCGAGTGGAAGGCCGGCTCGCCCGAGGCCAACAAGGTCATCAAGTTCCTCAAGGAAGAAATGGGCGTCACCAAGATCCGTTTCGACCAGGATTGCGGTATCGGCATCAAGCCGGTCTCGAAGGAGGGCACCCAGCGCCTGGTGCGCAAGGCCTTGCAGTACGTGGTGGACAACGACCGCAAGTCGCTGACCATCGTGCACAAGGGCAACATCATGAAGTTCACCGAAGGTGCCTTCAAGGACTGGGGTTATGAGGTGGCCAAGAATGAATTCGGCGCCGAACTGCTCGATGGCGGCCCGTGGATGAAGTTCAAGAACCCGAAAACCGGCCGCGAAGTCATCGTCAAGGACGCCATCGCCGACGCCATGCTCCAGCAGATCCTGCTGCGTCCGGCCGAATACGACGTGATCGCCACCCTGAACCTCAACGGTGACTACCTCTCCGACGCCCTGGCGGCGGAAGTGGGCGGTATCGGTATCGCGCCGGGCGCCAACCTGTCCGACACCGTGGCCATGTTCGAAGCCACCCACGGCACCGCGCCGAAGTACGCCGGCAAGGACCAGGTCAACCCGGGTTCGGTGATCCTTTCGGCCGAGATGATGTTGCGTCACCTGGGCTGGACCGAGGCGGCGGACCTGATCATCAAGGGCACCAACGGCGCGATCAAGGCCAAGACCGTGACCTACGACTTCGAACGCCTGATGGACGGCGCCACGCTGGTGTCGTCTTCCGGCTTCGGTGAGGCACTGATCAAGCACATGTAAGTCGGCAACAAACGAACCGCCCGGCTCAAGTGATTGAGCCGGGCGGTTTTTTTTGACTGGATGATGACGGGGTCGGTCAGCTCAGCGCAGTATCATGCGCGATGCTGGACGCCGTGACTGTCGTTGCGTCAGCTGTCTTGACCGCTGCGTCACGAATATCGACCGCGTGCAGGCCCTTGGGGCCCTGGATGATCTCGAAGGAGACTGCCTGTCCCGCCTTCAAGGTCTTGTAGCCATCCATCTTGATGGCGGAGTAGTGGGCAAACAGGTCTTCTGTCTTGCCATTTTCGATGATGAAGCCGTATCCCTTGGCATTGTTGAACCATTTGACCTTGCCGAACGCCATGCTCATATCCCTCTGCAACAGACCCCATCACTGGAGTATCATCCAGTTCATCCGCAGTCGCTTTTCTTAAAAGAAGTGGACTCCGCGGATCTTTTTAACCCATTGTGGGTTCTATTGGTTGTAACACCGTTTTGCCGATAGTCAAGGTGACCCGGCGATCGGTGTTGAAATCGCTGAAAACCGCCCCCACTACTGTATTCGCACAACTGACGAACCTTTCTTTCCATGCATGCAATCAGCCAGATTCGACTAACATTCAATCAGGATCGTCCGACTCTCCAGAATGATCGCCCGGAGGAACACGACGACGATTCCGCAGGCATTGCTGTTCAGGAGGCCAAGCCTGCTTTACAGGCGCCGCCGATGTACAAGGTGGTTTTGTTCAATGATGACTACACACCGATGGATTTCGTCGTCGAAGTGCTCGAGGTGTTTTTTAACCTGAATCGCGAGCTGGCGACCAAGGTCATGCTGGCCGTCCATACGGAAGGACGGGCAGTATGTGGAGTGTTTACCCGCGACATTGCCGAGACCAAGGCCATGCAGGTCAACCAGTACGCCAGGGAAAGCCAGCATCCGCTACTCTGTGAAATCGAGAAGGACGGTTAATCGCCGACCACTTGGGTATGAGGTGAAGCTATGTTAAACCGCGAGCTCGAAGTCACCCTCAATCTAGCCTTCAAGGAGGCCCGTTCGAAGCGTCATGAGTTCATGACCGTCGAGCATCTCCTGCTGGCCCTATTGGATAATGAGGCTGCCGCCACCGTTTTGCGTGCCTGCGGCGCAAACCTCGACAAACTCAAGCATGACCTGCAGGAGTTCATCGACTCCACCACGCCATTGATCCCCGTTCATGACGAGGACCGCGAGACTCAGCCAACCCTGGGCTTCCAGCGTGTTCTGCAGCGT